>NZ_JBFAAJ010000037.1:0-64214 GCF_040639695.1 Amycolatopsis sp. NPDC023774 | reverse complement strand
GACGGCGACTCTTCAGCGTTCTCCACGCCGGACATCATCTCGGTCATCAGGTGCACTTCCATGATCGGGAGTTACACCGCTCGTCTTACAGTCCCATATTGGAGATTTCGGCTCTCATGGTGAGGTGGTGGATAAAGCGCGTGTCATCCGCAGCTCGTCGAGCCGACAGAGTGTTGAACCGCATTCAGGCGGTGTTTCGTCTATGTGGAGCCCAGGGACTCGAACGCCTGACCTTCTGACCGCTAAGTGATGTCTCGTAACTGATGCTGTTGTTGGTGTTGCTGGGTGTTGCGATCAGCCAGCGAGGAGGATGTTGTGCAAGTGTGCGATTCCGGACACCGTGTCGCCCAGCGTGATGGCGGCGCGCCGGTAATCCCGCAGGATCTTCCAGCACTTCATCCGCGCCAGCGCGTGCTCGACACGGGCCCGGACCTTGCGATGCCCGGCGTTGAGTTCTTCCTTCCATTCCGGAAGATCGGTGCCGTCGCGTTTGGTCACCAGCGATCGGGCGACGGCGGCGTGGACGGTGAACCTGGGGTCGGCCTCGCCCTCTCCCAGCCCGGCGATCCGGGAGTTGGCGAGCGCGGCGTCGCGCAGCATATCCTTCGGTTCGCCCGCTGACCGCCGAGCGGATCGAGTTGCTGGAGTCGACGCGGGAGATCAGGGAACCGTCCCGGCTGGGCTGCACTCCCAGCCGTGCAGCCTCATCCTCTTGCCTGGAATGACGGCACGGCGCCGGACGGGTCCGTCAACCATCGCCCGAGTCGGCAAAAGCAGCGTCAGGACCCCGCTCGCGTCGGCGGCCTGCACGCTCGTGCCTTCGCCGGTGCTGCTGCTGGTGTTCCGCTCAAGTCCGCCAGCCGATTGGCCCTCCGTACGGTGCCTGAATCGGCCCTTCTGAGAGTGCCACCGGCCGGTTAGGGTCGAACGCATGACGCTGGACCTCGTGGTGGCGAACGCGACCGCTTTCTGGACGATCGTCGCCGAGAGCCGTGGCCACGCCGTGACCACACGGCCCGGGTTCGTGTGCGTGCACGGCAGCGAGCGCAGCGGGATGCGGATCGTGCTGCGGACCGCTACCCCGAGCGCCGACGAGGTCGCCGAGCTCACCGAGCTGGCGAAGAACGCGCCGACGGTCCTGGTCGAAGACGCGTACGGGACTGTCGACATGTCGCTGCTCGGCCTCACCTCGCGGCAGCTGCCCGTGATGACCCGCACGGGCCCCGGCTTCGGCGAGCTCAGCGCCCTGCGGGCCGACACCCCGGACCTGCTCGCGACGGTGGAAACCGTGGTCGTCCACGGCTTCCCGCTGGGACGCCACCAGCCCTACGTCCGCGGCGAGGTCTTCCCGCCGGCCCTGCTCGAGCGCGACGGCGTCGCCACCTGGCTCGTCACCCGCGACGACGAACCCGCCGGCGCCTGCCTCGTCATCGACGACGGCGCGGCCGTCGGCCTCTACTGGGTCACGACCCTGCCGGCCCACCGTTCCCGCGGCGTCGGCCGTGCGCTCATGCACACCGTGCTGTCCCAAGTGGACGGACGAACGGTGACGCTGACCGCCGCCAAACCCGGCAAACCGCTGTACGACTCGCTCGGCTTCACGACGGTCGGCTCGGCCACCTGGTGGTCGAGGGCGAGTCTCTGAACGTGCGGCGCAGCAATCGCCGGTAGCCCACAATCTCCGCTGTGACTACGAAACTGTCCCACGGGGCATCGGGCGCGCTGCGGCGTCGCGGGCTGAATTGCTCGCGGCTCGGTCGGGCATCCGCTTCTCGACGGGATCGACTACTGGGACGATCTGCGCGAATCGCCGAGCCAGATGGAGACCCTGTTCGCGATCTTCGCCAACGTGCTGGAACTCCACGATGAGGGCGAACCCGTGAACGAACAGTACACCGAGCGGCGAGCGGCAGGGTGGATCTACCGGTACTGCACGGGAACACGCCGCCGGGCGAACCAGAATTTCCAAGCTGGGAAGCCGAGCTCTACTGACGGCTGAGGCTGCGGAACCCAACGATGATGTCCCTAATCCGGCGGCTGGACCGCGCATCGCAGCACCGCCCCGGCGCCGCGGAGGCCTCCACCCCAGCCCGAAGGCGTCGTCCCCGGCCGCACCCACTTCGTGACCGCGGCAACCTAACCGCGCACGGCTTCGTACACCCCCGCAATCATCCCCACGAACGGCACCAATGCCACCAGCACCAGGAAACTCCGACACGTCCAGCAATCGCGACCAGTACGGCGACCGCACGCCCTTCGCCACGCGCGTCGCGGACACCAGGCAGACCACGGCGGCGATGAGCAGCACCGCGCCGGCCGCGGGGAGCAGCGTGCGGTTGTGGGTGGCGATCAGCCATGCGGCCGCCGTGAGGAGTGTGACCACGCCGAAACCGGCCAGCACCACACGTTGCCGACGGCCCGCGTACGAACGCGAACGCTGCACCCAGGCCACACCCACCAAAGCCGCCAGCCCCGCCTCCCAGGGCCCACCCGAAGCGGCGAGCGTCACCGCCGACGCCAACACGACGAGGCCCAAAGCCACGAGCAACGCCGTCAGCAGCATCTGCGCGTACGTGGTCCGGCCGATGACCTCCGCGCCGAGGGACGGCTGTTCGTTGGCCCGGAAGGGTTCAATGTCGTCCGGCATCCGCGGCAGCGGCAGCCTGCCCAGGCACAGCGCGAGCATCGGCGCCACGGACGCCAAGACCGCCGCGACAGCCGCCGCGGCGACCGGCTTCACCCCGGACAGCAGCACCGCACCGGTGCACGACACCCTTGTGGCGGCCGGGAATGGGACCCGCCACCGCAAGGCGTAGGCATCGATGAAACTCAAGCATCGGCCAGCCGTATCTGTCGAGTCATGTCAGAGGAGCGTCGACGTGTTCCGGATGTCGACCTCGCCGTGGGGTGAACCGCTACTGTAGGTGACGTCCCAGTTTTCGTCGAGTTCGCGCCGCACCCGCCGGGCCAGTTCCCAGCCGCGTTCATAGAAGAGTCGTTCGGCCTCGTTCGTGGGGAAGGCTGCCGAGCCTGGATCGTCCCAGTCGAAGATGGCGTCCCAGTCGTGCTGCCAGGCCGTGAGGTCGCGGGCCAGATCCGGGGTCAACCCGAGTTCCGGCGAGGCCGGGTCGACGTTGTCGACGCCGGACAGGTTCGGGTCGTAGACCCAGAGCGGCCAAGCCCGGGCTTCAGCGGAGACCTTGATCGACCGCCAGACCACCGGCTCGATGACCGCCTCCATGTTCGGTCTCCGCGGCCAACGCAGCCAGTCTGGCCAACGAAACTCACTCACCACTACCCCCACTCACCACTACCCCCGAGCAAACGCCTTCGCCAGAATCAACGATACGGACCCACACAACTGTGAATCCGTGCGCGCCCATCACCGCGGGTCCCTCTGAGGCAAGCTCGTCCACGCCTACGATCACGATCCCCCGGTGACACAACACTGTTGGCACACCCCTACTTCCGTCGGGCCGAGACCCAACGGAAGTAGGTTATCAAGTTTCCGCATGCCACCTACGTTGGTGAAAACATTTCATCGGCTCAGAGGGGCTCACACATGCGTTTCGCGAAGGCAGTGGCCATGGTGGCGGTGGCGGCCGCGGTGTTCGGCGTCGTGTCCGCGGGGGCGGCGAGCGCGGCCGGGCCGCGGATCATCGGCGGCGAGACCGTGGACTCGGCGCCTTGGGGTGCGCAGGTGTTCTGGGACGACGCAACGGACTTCGGTGGGTTCGAGTGCTCCGGCACGATCATCGCGGCGCAGTGGGTGCTCACCGCGCAGCACTGCCTGAACGCCCCCGGCATGCACGTGAAGGTCGGCAACGTCGCGCTCGGCCAGGGCACCGAAGCGGCCGTGGACCAGCAGAAGGCCTCGCTCAGCGGGGACATCGCGCTGCTGCACCTGTCGTCCGCGGTCGAGGCGACGTTCATGAAACTCGGCGACGCCGACCCCGAAACCGGCGCCACCAACCAGATCTACGGCTGGGGCCGCACCGAGGGCAACAACCCGCCGTCGGACACGTTGAAGACCGCCGACGTCAAGGTCACCGGCCAGGGCACTGACGCGTTCAACGGCACGGCCATCACCAGCGAGGGTGTCACCGGCGCCTCGTGGCACGGCGACTCCGGCGGCCCCCAGCTCGCCGACGGCGTCCAGGTCGGCGTGTGCTCCACGGGTGAGAACTCCGGCAGCGACAAGAACGGCACCCAAAACTACGCCAGCGTCGCCGCGAGCCGCGACTGGATCAAGCAGACCGCGGGCGTCTGATTCCGTGTCGAACCGCCCGCCGCACCCCCGGCGGGCGGTTCTGTTATTCCGATGCGCCGCCCAGGCAGGTTCGGCACACTCCCCTTCGTGCTCACCGCCGAGATCGCCCTGGATGTCCTGTCCCGTCTGCGCGGCGCCGGCTGCCACGTCTGGATCGCCGGCGGCTGGGGTGACGATGCCTTGCTGAGCCGCGAAACCCGCGGGCATTCGGACCTCGACCTGCTGCACCGGGTTGCGGAGGAGCCGACGGTTCTCGCGGTGCTGAACGATTTCACGGAGTCCGAGAACTTCCGCCCGGTGCGTTTCGTCCTCAGCCGCCCCGACGGCGCGTCCCTCGACCTGCACCCGCTGCATTTCAACGCCGACGGCTCCGCCACCCAGGCCGCCGACTCCGCGGGCGGCCTCTTCCGCTATCCGGCGGACTGCTTCGTCACGGGGACGATCAACGGCGCCACCGTCCCGTGTCTGTCGCTAGCGCAGCAACTCCGATTCCACCAGGGCTACGAACCCCGCCTCCACGACCTCGCCGACGTCGCGGCCCTCCGCGCAGTCTTCGGTCGACCCTGAACAGCCGCTACCACTCCGACGACATTGTCTTCGACACGAGGACCTCGAGCACTGCGCCCTCGCGCGTCTCGCGCGTGATCCGCATCGTGCCCGCCGCCAGAAAGCCCTCGGCGTCGGCGCCGTGGATCTCCACGAGCTTCGCGGGCCTGCTCAATGCTTCCGGGTAAGGCCCGTGCCGATCAACCAACAGGGCCGGACCGGACCGCGGTAGTGCGTCGACAACTCGACTCTCAGAACACTGGAGAACGCCAGTCGAACGACGTCCGGGTAGTCGTCCGACCACGGAGTCCGCAAGGACAGCTGCAAGTGGCCGACCCCGTAGTGCCACAGCCGAAGATCTCGGTCACTCGACCACAACGTCTTCGGTTCGTCGCTCAAAAGGACTTTCCAACCCCTCGGTTGGCGCGCAACAGAAGCACGCTGTGGTTGACCTCGTAGGACTACAACTGGAACACACGATGGAACTTCAGGGGAAATTGCAACTTGGGTTCGGTGTTCCATCTTAGAAGGGGGTTCGGCTGGACGGACGCCACACGTCTGCGTCAACAACGACAGCCGTCAGGCCGGCCCCAGCAACGCCGCCTTGTCCGGCTTCCCCGACGCGGCCACCGGCACCTCGTCGATCACCTTCACCAACGCCGCTTCCTCGCCGACGAAGCCGGCCACCAGACCACGCAGAGCGGCCACGTCCGGGACACGACCCGGCGCCGGCACTACAAAAGCGTGCGCCGCTTCGCCCGTGGCCGGGTCGGGGGCCGCGACGACGTAGGCCTGGTCCACGTCGGCGTGCGAGGCGAGCGCGCGTTCGATCGGGCCGGTGTAGTGGATGACCGCGTTGACGATCACGACATCGCGGGTGCGGCCCGTCAGGTGCAGGAAGCCGGCAGCGTCGACGTGGCCGATGTCCTGGGTGCGGACCCAGCCGTCCTGCAACACCGAGGCCGTCTGCGAAGGATTGCCCCAGTAGCCGGAGAACTGGCCGGCCGACCGGACGAAGATCTCCCCCGAAGTGCCGGCCGCGACCACAGCTCCCGACGAGTCGCGCACGGAGATCTCGACGCCCGCGCACGGACGTCCGGCGGAGCCCAGGGCGTCCGGGAACGCGGCGACGTCGGCCGGCGTCAGCACGGTCAGCTTGCCCACCTCGGTCTGGCCGTAGGCCTGCTGCATCCCCGGCCCCACGCGGGAAAACGCCTCCGCCATCAGGCCCGGAGCGACGGGCGAGCCGGCCACCACCAGCATCCGCACGGAGCTGAGATCCACGGGGTCTTCTTCAGAGTTCCGCAGCACATCAAGGATCTTGTACAGCCGCGGCACCGTCGTCAGAGCCGCCGTGATGTCCAGCCGCGGCAGGATCCACGGGAAATCAGGCAGCGACTCCGGGATCACCACCGTCCCGCCCGCCAGCAGGCACGAGCGCAAGTGCGTGATCATCACCGCACTCGTCAACGTGCCGAACAGCAGGAAACGCCGGTACCGCGCGACCAGATCCGCGGGCGTCTCCTCAGGACGTTGCTCGATCCCTTGCGCCGTCAATGCTTCGAAGCTGTATGTCACGCCCTTCGGCAACCCCGTACTGCCGCTGGTGAACACCACCCAGCCGACGTCGGACGGCCGCCCACTCGGCACGGGTTCCTCGAACACCTCCAACAGCTCCGGCCCGACCCGCAGGATCTTCGCCCTCACCACCGTCGCGCGCAGTTCCGGCGTCTCGGAGACCTCGTCGACGACGACCGCCGCCAGGTCGCCCACCACCGTCCGCAGGTGCGCCACCGGCAGGCCCGCCCGGATGCCGACGGTGCGGCACCCCAGCGTCTGCGCGGCGATCTGCGCGGCCCACCCCTCGGGCGTCACCGCGGTGGCGACCCCGACGCCGTCACCGCGCGAGACGCCCGCGCCCCGCAGGGCGGCGACGAAGCGACCGATCAAGTCGCGCGCCTGGCCCCGCGTCACCTTCCGCGGGCCGTGCTCGAACGCCACCGCGTCCGGATCCGAACTGAGCGCGTCGAGCACCGCCTGCGGAAAGACCATCACACCATCCTTCGTCCGACCCGGAAAACGCAGGACCCCATCCCTACCCGAAAGATCTCAGAATTCCGTCAGAGCGAGCACTCTCGGTGAGCGCAGCGACAGCGCCGCTCCCACCGCCACCACCACGATCAGCGCCGCCGCCGCGGACAGCGTCCAGAAGTCCGGCCGGCCGATCGACTGGCGGCGCAACGCTTGCCACGTCACCAGGGCGAGCACCCCCGCGTAGCCGACAACCGCGGTCCGCACCAGCCGCCGGCGCACGAGGTCCGACGACTGCACCGGATACCGCCGCGCGAGCGCCGCCAGGCCCGCGATCAACGGCAGCGCCTGGATCGCGTGGATGCCCACGAAGTGCGGGATCCGCAGATCCCCGCCGCTGGTGCTCCAGCTCGAGCACGGGCAGCCCCGGCCCGCCGTCCGCCAGACCGACCGCACGAGACCGGCCACGGCGAAGACGGCTGGCCATCTCACCGCGGCGCCCTCCCGGAGAATCTCGCTGTCGGACAACGGGATCCTAGTCGAGCGGGCGCCGCGGCAACAGGTTCAGCGCAGGTCCATCCCGAGGTCCAGCGCGGGCGAGGAGTGCGTGAGCGCCCCCACCGCGAAGTAGTCCACACCGGACGCGGCGAAGGCCTTAGCACGGTCGAGGGTGAGGCCACCAGAGGATTCCAGCCGCGTTTTCGGCGAAACGGCGTTGCGCCGCTCCACGGCCTTCGCGCAGTCCTGGGGCGTGAAGTTGTCCAGCAACACCTCGTCGGCGCCCGCGGCGAGCGCCTCCTCCAGCTGAGCCAGGTTGTCGACCTCCACCTCACACGCCAGCTCCGGCGCGTGCTCACGCGCCGCCGCCAGCGCGGCCGTGACCGAACCCGCGGCGACGACGTGGTTGTCCTTGATCAGCACCGCGTCGCCCAGGCCCATGCGGTGGTTGACCCCGCCACCGCAACGCACGGCGTATTTCTCCAGCAGCCGCAGGCCCGGCGTCGTCTTGCGGGTGTCGCGGATCGCGGTGCCCGAACCCTCCACTTCGGACACCCAACGGGCCGTGGCCGTCGCGATGCCCGAGAGGCGGCAGACGAGGTTCAGCGCCGTCCGCTCGGCCGTCAGGAGGCCGCGCACGGTGCCCCGCACCGCGAGCGCGGGCTCACCCGCCGCCACCCTCGACCCGTCGGGCCGGCTGGACACCACCTCGTAGTCCGGACCCAGCACCGTGTCGAACACCGCCAGCACCACGGGCAGCCCGGCCACGACACCCGGCGAACGCGGCGTCAGCTCCGCGACCGCGCGCGCGTCGGCCGGAACCGTCGACGCCGTGGTGGCGTCCGGCCCGTAACGCAGGTCTTCTTCGAGCGCGGTGGTCACGACGCGACGGACGTCCACCACCTCGAGGCCCGCGTCCACGAGGGCGCGTGAGACGGTGCCGGAAAACGGGAACAACTCGGTCATGCCGCACCTTCCAGGGCGATCGGGTCGGCCAGCACGGGCTGACCGGAGGGGCTGAGCCGGATCAGCTGGCTGCGCCGCCAGCCCTCGGCCCGCTCGGGAAAATCGGACCGCACGTGGCAGCCGCGCGATTCGGTGCGCCGCGCCGCCGCCGCGAGCAGCGCCTGCGCCACCACGGTGAGCGCCGCGTCCTCCACGGCCGCGTGCGTCCACAGCGGACTGTCCTGCGTAGACAGATCCAGCACGGAACCCGCCGCCGCCAGTCCGTCGGCGTCACGGCCGATCGCGGCGTAGCGGCTCATCACGCGCTGCAAGGCATCCCGCTCGGCCGCCGGCGCCGACGTCCGCGAGGGCAACCGCCCACGCGACGGATCCGGCAGCAACCCAGCGGCGAGGTCGGCGGCCACGGCCTGCGCCACGCGGTGCCCCACCACGAGGCCCTCCAGCAGGCTGTTGGACGCCAGGCGGTTGGCCCCGTGCAGCCCGGTGCGGGCCACCTCGCCTGCCGCATACAGCCCGGCAACGCTCGATCGTCCGTCCACAGTGGTCACCACGCCGCCGCACGCGAAATGCGCCGCAGGTGTCACCGGGATCGCGTCCACGGCCGGGTCGAGCCCCAGCGCCGCGCACGCCGCGTGCACGGTCGGGAACCGCTTCGCGAAGCCGGAAATGCCGGTGGCGTCAAGGAAAACGTGGTCGTCGACGCCGCCTGGTGCCAGCCCCATCCGGCGCGTGATCGCGGCCGACACGACGTCACGCGGAGCCAGGTCGCCCAGCGGGTGCACGCCGGCCATCACCGGCCGACCGGCGCCGTCGACGAGTGTGGCTCCCTCACCGCGCACGGCCTCGGTGACGAGCGGGCGCCGGCCACGCGCGCCCGGCGTGTAGAGCACGGTGGGGTGGAACTGCACGAACTCGACGTCGGCCACGGTCGCACCCGCCCGCAAGGCAAGGGCAAGACCGTCGCCGGTCGCGATCTCCGGGTTGGACGTCGCCTGGTAGAGCTGGCCGAACCCGCCGCTCGCCAGCAGCACGGCCGAGGACCGCACCACGCCGGGCACTCCGTGGCGGTCGAGCACGGTCACGCCCGCCACCTCACCCACGGGCGTGAGCAACGCGTCGACCGCGATGTGGTGCTGCAGCACCGGCACGCGCCGGTCGCCCGCCTGCGCCACCAGCGTGCGCTCCACCTCGGCACCCGTGGCGTCGCCACCCGCGTGGATCACACGGAACGCGCTGTGGCCGCCTTCTCGCGCCCGAGCCAATCCCTCGGCACCGGCGTCGAACTGCGCGCCACTGTCCCGCAGCCACGCCACGGCCGCCGGCCCGCCGTCGAGGATCGACCGTGCCGCGTCCTCGTCGCACAGGCCGGCGCCCGCGGTGAAGGTGTCTTCGGCGTGCTTCGCGACCGAGTCGTCGCGGTCGTGCTCGCCCTCCAGCACCACCGCGACGCCGCCCTGTGCCCAGCGCGTGTTGCCGTCGGACACCGCCGCCTTGGTCACCACGAGCACGTGCAACCCGAGCTCCTGAGCCCGCAGCGCGGCCGTCAGCCCGGCCACCCCGCTGCCCACGACGACGAGGTCCGCACGGGCTTCCCACACCGGGGTTTTCGCCTGCGAGGCGTTAACTGGGCTGGTCATTCGCCGCCGCCGGGCTTCCCGATTTCGATCATCCGCTGCACCGACGCCCGCGCCCGGGCGGCGGTCTCGAGGTCCACGTGGACCTCGTCCGCGCCTTCGCGCAGGCTCCGCAGCAGCGCGGCGGGGGTGATCATCTTCATGTACCGGCACGACGCCCGGTCGTTCACCGCGCGGAAGTCGATCTCCGGCGCGGCCTTGCGCAGCTGGTGGATCATGCCGATCTCGGTCGCCACCAGCACCGAGCGCGCCTTGGTGTCCCGAGCCGCGTGCACCATGTCGCCGGTGGACAGGATCTTCACGCGCTCCGGAGCCACCGCGCCCTCGCCCGCGAGGTAGAGCGCCGACGTCGCGCAGCCGCATTCGGGGTGGATGAACAGGTCGGCGTCGGGGCTCTCCTCGGCCCGCGCGGCGAGCTCGGCCCCGTTGATGCCGGCGTGCACGTGGCACTCGCCGGCCCAGATGTGCATGTTCTGCCGGCCCGTCACGCGCTTCACGTGCGCACCGAGGAACTGGTCGGGCAGGAAGAGGACTTCCTGGTCAGCGGGGATCGAAGCCACCACGTCGACCGCGTTCGACGACGTGCAGCAGATGTCCGTCTCCGCCTTCACCTCGGCGGTGGTGTTCACGTACGACACCACGACCGCGCCAGGGTGCTCGGCCTTCCAGGCCCGCAGCTCGGCGCCGGAGATGGAGTCGGCGAGCGAGCAGCCGGCCCGCGCGTCGGGGATGAGCACCGTCTTCTGCGGCGCCAGGATCTTCGCGGTCTCGGCCATGAAATGCACGCCGCAGAAGACGATCGTGGACGCGTCGCTGCTCGCCGCGATGCGGCTCAGCGCCAGCGAGTCGCCGGTGAAGTCGGCGATGTCCTGGATCTCGGGGACCTGGTAGTTGTGCGCCAGCAGCACCGCGTCGCGCTTGCGAGCGAGCTCGCGCACCTCCTCCGCCCAGTCCGCGTTCGCCTCCACCCCGCCGTACGGGGTCAGGTCCGGCTCACCGGCGTCCTGTCCGAGCGTGTCCTGGTCAACCGTAGTGGTCATGTGTGGCCCTCCTGGACCGTCGACGGGTTTTCGCCTTATAATCGAAAACCGTGCGGAGTCATCTTAACACCCAGACCCCTCTGGCCCACGAGGTTCTGTGCGCCGTCCTGCAAGTGCGCTCGGACACACTGCGCGTGCTCCTGTGGCGGCGCGCGCTCGATCCGCACCTGGGCCGGTGGTCGCTCCCGGGCGGGCGGCTGCGCCCCGACGAGGACGTCGAAACGTCCATCCGCCGGCAGCTCGCGGAGAAGGTGGACGTGCGCCAGCTCAAGCACGTTGAGCAGCTCTCGGTCTTCAGCGCGCCCGACCGCGTGCCGGGTCCGCGAGTGGTAGCCACGGCGTTCCTGGGCCTCGTGCCGTCGGACGTCGACCCGGAGGTGCCGGAGGACACGCAGTGGCACGACGTGACCGCACTGCCGCGCACCGCGTTCGACCACGAGGCGATCGTGCTGCGCGCCCGCGACCGGCTGCGCTCGAAACTCAGCTACACCAACCTCGGCTTCGCGCTGGCGCCCGAGCAGTTCACGATCTCCGCTCTGCGCGGGCTCTACTCCGCCGCCTTGGGCTACCGGGTGTCGGCGACCAACCTGCAACGCGTGCTCTCGCGTCGAGGACTCCTCGTGCCCACCGGGGACACCGCGTCACCCGGCCGGGCCGGCGGGCGTCCGGCGGCACTGTTCTCCTTCGCAGGCAAAGGGATGCAGATCACGGACCCGTTCGCAGTCCTCAAGCCGCCGCCGAAAAGGTGACGGACTGCGAGCGTGCCCGGGTACCCGTACGGTGGACGCGTGACCGAGCCGGAGCAGGAGCAGAACCCCAGCGGGACGGCGACACTGCCGTTGTTCCCGCTGCAGACCGTGCTGCTGCCCGGTACGCATCTGCCGTTGCACATCTTCGAACCGCGTTACCGGCAGCTCACCGCGGATCTCGTGGGCGGCACCGTGCCGGGGCGCGAGTTCGGTGTGGTCGCGCTGCGCGCCCCGCTCGTACGTGAGGTACGTGGTCTGGACCATGTGTACGACGTGGGCTGCAGCACCGTGCTGCGCGAAGCGAAGCGGCTGCCGGACGGGCGCTACGACGTGGTCACCAAGGCCGCCCGCCGCTTCCGCCTCCGCGAGCTCGACTGCACGTCGGCGCCTTACCTGATGGGTGTGGTCGACTGGCTGCCCGACGACGCCGTGCCCGCGAGCGCGGCCGAACCCGCGCAGCGCCTCGGCGAGGTCGCGCGCGCCGCCCACCGTCGGTACTGCGAGGCCGCCTGGCACGACGACGACTGGAGCACACCGGACGACGACGCCGACGTCAACGAACTCGCCTACCAGCTCGCCGCCGACTGCCTGCTGCCGCTGGAGGACCGCCAGCTGCTGCTGGAGGAGACGCACCCGTTGCGGCGCCTGCGCATCGTCTGCCGGCTGCTCACGCGCGAGGCGTGGTTTCTGGACACGCTCAGCGCCGTACCGCTGCCGCCGACCGAGTTCGCCGATTTCTCGAAGCCGGCGAACCTCAACTAATGCCTCAGCCGAGGCGACGGCCCAGGTCCTCGCGGCCGTTCCACGCCGCGAGCAGCGCGTAGACGAGCGAGGTCACCAACGGGGCCGCCAGCCAGATCCATCCGGACTCCAGCTGCGGCGCCGCCGAGATCACCGCGCCCAGCGCGGGCGCCGTGTCGATGGCGTACTTCGAGTTCACGAACGCCACGCCGATCTGCGTGCCGAGCCAGCCGGCGAGCGCGGCGCCCCCGGCGGCGGCCACGAAGACCACCGGGCCACGGCGTTCGCGCATCAGCCACGCGATCACGCCGATCAGCAGTCCCGTGGCCAGTGCCAGGAAGCCGTAGATGGCGAGGTCGTCGAAGCGGTGCCAGCTCTCCAGCTCCAGCGGCACGCGCTGGCCGTCGGCAGTGACCACGCGCTCACGCTGCGGCGGCGCCATCAGCGACCACAGCCAGCCGAGCGGGATGCCGAGCAGGCCCGCCGTCGACAGCACGCTCACGGCCGGCAGCAGGTCGGCCTTCACCACGACCTTGGGCCGCGCGCGGTGCGGTGGGAAGAGGTTCGGCACCGACCAGGCGTCGGCCACGGCGGACGACCGGTGTGCTGCCTTGCCCGCGGAATCGACCACCCCGGACTCCCTCCCTGCGTTTGTGCGGACCGAGCGTAACCGGTCAGCACCCGCGGTCAACCACTGGCGGTCTCGCCGTGCCTGCTGCACCGCGCCGTCCAGCCGACGGGCGTCACCTGCACCACCATCCGGCGGGCGCAGAACACGCAGAACCGCGGCGGTTCGAGCGCCGTGCGCGGGTTGTGGCAGACGTCGTGATCGGCGCCCCCGGGCGACGCCTGTCCACAGTGGACGCAGAAGGCGGGTACGTCGGGGTCTGGTTCAGAGGCTGTCACTGAGGGCCTTGACCGGCATTTTCAGCTCGTCGAGCATCTTCAGGTCCGCGCTCGCGGGCCGGCCGAGGTTCGTCAGGTAGTTGCCGACGATGATCGCGTTGATCCCGCCGAGCATGCCCTGCTCCGCGCCCAGGTCGCCCAGGGTCAGCTCGCGGCCGCCGGCGAAGCGCAGCATCGTGCGCGGCATGGCGAGGCGGAACGCGGCGACGGTGCGCAGCGCGTCCTTGCCCTCGACGATCTCGAAGTTCTCGTACGGTGTGCCCGGCTGCGGGATGAGGAAGTTCATCGGCACCTCGTGCGGGCTCAGCTCGGCGAGCTGCACGGCGAACTCCGCGCGCTGCTCGACCGTCTCCCCCATGCCGATGATCCCGCCGCAGCAGACCTCCATGCCGGCCTCGGCGACCATCCGCAGGGTGTCCCAGCGCTCTTCCCACGAGTGCGTGGTCACGACGTCGGGGAAGTGCGAGCGCGCCGTCTCGAGGTTGTGGTTGTAGCGGTGCACGCCCATTTCGACGAGCTCGTCGACCTGCTCCTGCGTGAGCATGCCCAGCGAGCACGCGATCTGGATGTCGTTGCCGTCGGCGCGGATCGCCTGTACGCCCTCGCGGACCTGCGAGAGCAGCCGCTTGTCCGGACCGCGCACGGCCGCGACGATGCAGAACTCGGTCGCGCCCGTCTCGGCGGTCTGGCGCGCGGCCTTGACCAGACCGGGGATATCGAGCCACGCCGAACGCACCGGCGACGGGAAGCGGCCCGACTGCGAGCAGAAGTGACAGTCCTCGGGGCAGCCGCCGGTCTTGAGGCTCACGATGCCCTCGACCTCGACCTCCGGGCCGCACCAGCGCATGCGCACCTCGTGCGCGAGCTGCAGCGCCTCGCCGAGCCGTTCGTCGGGCAGCCGGAGCACGGCCAGCACCTGTTCTTCAGACAATCCGACACCGCGCTCGAGCACCTGCTCACGCGCAACGGCCAGCACGTCCGAAATGTCCTGGGCCGGCTTTCCCGCCACTGCGGTCACGACGTCTCCTGTCTGTCGAACTTCTGCACGGGCGCGCTCTCCGCTCATGGTGCCGGAGAGCCCGCCGCACGGGCTGCGACGCCCGTCACTTGTTCACGGAAGCGGCCCGGGTGAAAGCCTCGGGATCGAACTCCCCGCCGAACCACGGCGAGAGCCCGGCGCGCGCCCGTTCCACGAACGTATCGTGATCCGTCGCCGCCAGCCCTCCGGGCAGCACCCCGAGCAGGGGTGCCCCGGCCGCGTTGGGCAGGTCGCGGAGGTTCTCCACGGACGCGAGGTCCGGCTCGGCCGGCCACGCGCCGACCACCACACCCGCGACGTTGAGGCCGCGCCGCGTGGCGACCTCCGCGGTGAGCGCCGTCGCGTTGAGCGTGCCGAGGCCCGGCTGGGCGACGATCACGATCGGCGCGCCCAGCGCCCACGCGACGTCGGCCAGCCCGCTGCCGTCGGCGTCGAAGCGCACCAGCAGGCCGCCGGCACCCTCCACGAGCGTGAGGTCGTGCTCGGCGTCGAGTGCGGAGGCGGCGGCCGCGATCTCGCCCGGGGCCAGCGTCGGCAGGCCGCTGCGCCGCGCCGCCGCCTCCGGGGAGAGCGGATCGGGGTACCGCCGCAGCTCACGCGTGGTCACGCCCTTGCCGGCCAGGCGCACGACCTCGTCGAGGTCACCCGCCTCGCCCGGCGCGACCCCGGTCTGGGCCGGCTTGAGCACCGCGACGCGCTGTCCTTGCCCGAGCGCCAGCGCCGCGATCGCCGCCGTGGTGATCGTCTTGCCGACCTCGGTCCCGGTCCCCGTCATCACCAGCATGGTCACGGGCCATCAACTTAGTCACCCGCACCCGGTGCGCACCATGTCCGGGTGGGATCACCCACGGTGTGGGGTGACAGGCGTCCCCGCCGCCACGGGCGGCGTGGTCGAGGTAGTCGGCCACGAGTTCGAGCGTCACGACCGTGCCGGGGCGGGACGGCGCCGAGCACCTTCGACAGGCGCGGCACGGACAGAAACGTGAGCACACCCTCCACGACCACGCGCCATTCGTCGCCGTCGCGCTCGGCGTGGACGCCGGACCACACCGTGCGGCGCAGCAAGAGGGCCACGGCCAGCACGATCCCGGCGAGCACGCCCGTGAGCAGGTCGAACACCACCACTCCCGCGAGGGTCACGAGGTAGAGCGCGAGATCGCCGTGGCGCAGGACTTGCCTGAGGTGGCCGGGGTTCACGAGCTTCAGGCCGACGTGCACGAGCAGGCCGGCGAGCGCGGCCAGGGGGATGTTCTCGATCAGGCCGGCGAGCGCGACCACGTACACCAGCACCCACACGCCGTGCAGGACGGCGGACGCGCGGGTCTGGGCGCCCGCGGCGACGTTGGTGGAGCTGCGCACGATCACGCCCGTCACGGGCAGTCCGCCGAGCGCGCCGGACACCAGGTTGGCCGCGCCCTGGCCCACGAGCTCGCCGTCGAGGGTTCGCGCGCGGACCGGTGTGCAGCTTGCCCACGGCGACGGCCGAGAGCAGGCTCTCGACGCTCGCGATCAACGCGATGGTCACCGCCGCGAGCACGACCTCGGTCCAGCCGTCGCCGGGCAACTGCGGCGCGAAGCGGATCTGCAGCAGGTCGCCGGGCAGCTCCACCCGCGGCAACGTCATGCCCGCGACGAGCGAGATCACCGTGGCCACCGCGATCGCGGCGAGCGGCCCCGGCACCTTGCGCACGGCGGCGGACAGGCCCGGCCAGACCACGAGGATCACGATGATGAGCAGCCCGATCACGGCCGCCGCGTCGTGGTGGGCCACGACCTGCGCGGGCAGCTCGACGATGTTCTCCAGGGCGGAGCTCTGCGCCTGCCCGCCGAGCACGACGTGGAGCTGGCCCAGCACGATCGTCACGCCGATGCCGGCGAGCATCCCGTGCACGATGGCCGGGGAGATCGCCAGCGCCGCCCGCGCGATGCGGCTCAGGCCCAACAGCACCTGCAGCGCACCGGCTAGCACGGTGATCAGGCACGCGACGGCCCACCCGAAGGTGGCGATCGTCGGCGTCCGGCCGAGCAGGACCGCCGCTCGGTGGCTCGACCGGTCAGCTTGCCCGGCCGAGTCCCGCTCCAGCCGGCCGGTGACGAATCGGCATCGAGGCGGCCGGCACCCGGCCCACCAACGCTGGCCCGGCCAGCGCCCAACCGGGCGCGACTGGGCTGCTCGACGCCCGGCCGGTCAGACTGCCCGACCAGGTCGGCACCGGTGCCGGGCTCGATCGGCGCCCGGCCAGGCGGGTTCACACCGGGCCGGGCGCCGGCGGATCAGTGCACTGTCGAGCCGGCCGGGACGAAGCCGCGGTGGGCGACGTCCAGCAAGGACACCTGGGCGGCGCCGACGTCGAAGTACATACCGGTGAGCGTCAGGGCGCCGGCGGCCAGGGCGTCGGCCACGACCGGGTGGGTGCGGAGGTGGTCGAGTTGCTGGACGACGTTGTGCAACGCCAGCTGGTCGCACTCGGCGAGCGGTCGCCGACCGTCGAGCAGCAGGGCCGGCTCCGAGGCGCGGCGGCGGAGTGTGGGTTCGCCGTGGCGCAGCCAGCTGCCGAGGCGGGTCAAGCCCGCGGGGGCCTGCCCGAGGAGCGCCTTCATCGCCCCACAGGAGGAGTGGCCGCACACGACGATCTCGGGCACCTTCAGCACGCCCACTGCGTATTCGACGGCCGCACCCACCGAGGAGTCGGTTCCGTCGCCCGCGGCGGGGACGAGGTTGCCGATGTTGCGCACGGCGAACAGGTCGCCCGGGCCCGACGTGGTGATCAGGTTGGGCACGATCCGCGCGTCGCCGCAGGTGATGAAGAGGGTGTGTGGCTGCTGGCCGTGCGCGAGGCCGCTGAGGGTGTCGCGCAGCAGCGGCGCGGTGCGGCGCTGGAACTCCGATGCGCCGCGGAACAGCGGCGAGCGCGGCCCAGGGACGGTCACGTGCTCGGCCTGCCACTGCGACCACGGCGCGAGCCACCGCGGCAGCACACGCACCGCGAGGCTGCGCCGCACCGTGGGCTCGCCGGAGCTGCCGCGGCCGTACCAGGGGTGCCCGATCTCGTCGACGGTCACCGCGCCGCCGGCCTTCACGTGCGCCTGCTGCCAGCCGCGCAGGCAGTCGAACGCCGCGTGGTCAAGGTAGTCCACGAGCAGCTCCAGCGTCACGTCGGCGCGCTCGGGCACGTCCGCGAGCACCTTCGTCAAGCGGGGCACGGAAAGGAACGTGAGCGCGCCCTCGATCACCACGCGCGTGCCGCGCTCGTCGGCCTCGACGTGCACGCCGGAGTGCACCATCCGTCGCAGCATGAACGCGAGCGCCAGCAGCACGCCGGCCGCGACGCCGGTCAGCAGGTTCACGAACACCGCGCCGACGAGCGTCACCGTGTACACCGCGAGGTCGCCGTGGCGCAGCACTTCCTTGAGCGCCGGGAGGTTCACGAGTTTCGCGCCCACGTACACGAGCAGCCCGGCCAGCGCGGCGAGCGGGATGTAGCGCAGCACGCCGGTGAGCAGCAGGCAGAATCCGAGGATCCAGCACGAGTGCAGCAGCGCCGACGCTCGGGTCTTCGCACCGGCCTCGTAGTTGGTCATGGTCCGCACGATCACGCCGGTCACGGGCAGGCCCCCGAGCGCGCCGGACGCGACGTTGCCGGCGCCCTGGCCGATGAGCTCGCGGTTGAGGTCCGTGCGACGGCCGCCGCGCAGCTTGTCGATCGACACCGCCGAAAGCAGACTCTCCAGGCTCGCGATCAGCGCGACCGTGACGGCCGCGAACGCCGCGCCGCTCCAGCCACCGGACGGCAGCTGCGGCACGAACCCGAACGAAGGCAACGCGACGGGCAGGTCCACGCGCGCCACCGTCATCCCGGAGGCGACGGACAGCCCCGTCGCGACCGTGACGGCCGCCAACGGGCCCGGTACCTTCCGCACCGGCGCCGGCAGCTTCGGCCACACCAGCAGGATCGCGACGGTGAGCACGCCGATCAGCACGGCCTGGTCGTGGTGGCCGACGAGCTGGCCGGGCAGCGCCGCGAGGTTTGCGAGCGCGGAGCCCTGGGCCCGGCCGCCGAGCACCACGTGGAGCTGGCCGAGCACGATCGTCACGCCGATGCCGGCCAGCAGGCCGTGGACGATCGCGGGTGAGATGGCCAGCGCGGCGCGGGCGAAGCGCAGGATCCCGAAGAGGATCTGCAGCAGGCCGGCACCGACGGTCACGGCGCAGGTGACGGCCCAGCCGTAGGTGGCGATGGTGTCGGCGAGCACCACGGTCAGGGCCGCGGACGGCCCGCTGACCTGCAGGGCCGACCCGCCGAGCAGGCTCGCGACCAGGCCGCCGACGACGGCGGAGACGAGGCCCGCGAGCAGTGGCGCGCCGACAGCGAGGGCGACACCGAGGGAGAGCGGCACGGCCACGAGGAAGACGACCAGCGAGGCCGGCACGTCGTGGCGCAGGATGTTCTGGAGGGTCTGGTCGGCCTTGGTGCGGCGCGACGGGGGTCCGGTGTCGTGTTCTCCGCGAACGATCTCGATCATGGCGACAGGAAAGCGGAAAAAGATCGAAAAGTCCGCTACGCGAACGATCTTCGGGTTCGCTTGTGAACCGGAAAACTAGGATGTTTCCGGCAAAGCTCACCAATAAGTCAGACGCTCACGAAGCGACCCAGACCTGATCGCGTGGAATCCCCCGAGTTCCGGCGACCTTGCGTGACTCACGGTATACAGCCCGCGCCTTATGACCGCAGTCACACTCAGTCGGGTGAATTCAGGCTTTTTCAGCCGCCGCGAGCATCGCGCCGGTGATCACGGCCAGGTCCGCGTCGTCCGTGACGTACGGCGGCATCGCGTACACGAGGTCGCGGAACGGCCGCAGCCACGCGCCCTGGCCCGTCACGATGTCGGTGGCCACACCGAGGTCGACCTCGTGGTCGAGCTGCAGCACGCCGATCGCGCCGAGCACCCGCACATCACGCACGTTCGGCAGGTCCCGCGCGGGCTCGAGGCCGCGCCGCAGCCCCGCCTCGATCCGGGTGACGTCCGCCCGCCACCGGCCGTCGGCGAGCAGCCCGAGCGACGCGTTGGCGACGGCGGACGCCAGCGGGTTGCCCATGAACGTCGGCCCGTGCGCCAGCACCGGCAGGTCTCCGCGCGCGATGCCGTCGGCGATCTCGGGCGTGCACAGCGCCGCGGCCATCGTGAGGTAGCCGCCGGTGAGCGCCTTGCCGAGGCACAGCACGTCGGGTGTCACGCCGGCGTGCTCGGCCGCGAACATCCGGCCCGTGCGCCCGAAGCCGGTGGCGATCTCGTCGAACACCAGCAGCACGTCGTGCTCGCGCGTGAGCTCGCGCAGCGCGCGCAGGTAACCGGGGTGGTGGAACCGCATCCCGCCGGCGCCCTGCACCACGGGTTCCACGATCACCGCCGCCAGCTCGTGCGCGTGCTCCTCCAGAGCGGCGGCAAGAGTGTCTACATAGGACTGATCGACGGGCGCGTCGAAGCCCGCCGGCGGCTCGGGCACGAACACCTGCTCCGGCAGGACTCCGCGCCACAGCGAGTGCATCCCGCCGTCGGGGTCGCAGACGCTCATGGGCGTGAACGTGTCGCCGTGATAGCCACCGCGCCACGTGAGCAGCCGCCGCTTGTCCGGCAACCCGCGCGAACGCTGGTACTGCAGGCACATCTTCACGGCGACCTCGACCGAGACCGAGCCGGAGTCGCACAGGAACACGTGCTCGAGGCCCTCGGGCGTGAGGTCGACGAGCGTCTTGGCGAGCGTGATCGCCGGCTCGTGGGTGAGACCGCCGAACATCACGTGGCTCATCCGCCCGGCCTGCTCGGCCAGCGCCGCGTCGAGCACCGGGTGCCGGTAGCCGTGTACCGCCGCCCACCACGACGACATGCCGTCGACGAGCTCGCGGCCGTCCGCGAGCTTCAGCCGCACCCCGCTCGCCTCGGAGACGAGCAGCGGCGCCACCCGTCCCGGCATGGGCGCGTACGGATGCCACACGTGCGCGGCGTCGAGGGCGAGCAGGTGGTCGGCGCTGGTGTCCACGCGCCGACCCTACGTGCCGTCCCGCTCAGCGGGGCAGCACGGGCAGCGTCTTGACTCCGTGCACCAGCGGACTCGTGCGGTAGACCAGGTCCTCTTCCGGCACGGCCAGCCGCAGCTGAGGGAACCGCTCGAGCAGCGCCGCGAGCGCGATCTCCGCCTCCATGCGCGCCAGCGGGGCGCCGACGCAGTAGTGGATGCCGTGGCCGAAGGCGAGGTGGCCGCCGGCCGCGCGCGTCACGTCGAGGTCGGCCGGGTCGGGGAAGCGCCCCGCGTCGCGGTTGGCGGCGAGCAGCGAGACCTGCACGAACTCGCCCGCCGGGATCTTGTGGTCACCGACCTCCACGTCCTCGACGGTGTAGCGGAGGGTGGCGATGTTGATGGGCCCGTCGAAACGCAGGAACTCCTCGACGGCGCCAGGCATCAGCGACGGGTCCGCCGTCAGCTTCGCGCGCTGCTCGGGCGCGCGAAGCAACGCCAGTACCGCGTTGCCGATCAGGTTCACGGTCGTCTCGTGGCCCGCGACGAGCAGCAAGAAGGCCATCGAGACGAGCTCTTCCTCGCTCAGCGAGTCGCCCTCGTCGGTCACGTGCACGAGCCCGGACAGCAGGTCCTCGCCGGGTTCGGCGCGCTTCTGCGCAACGAGCGCCACGAGGTAGGTGTGCATGGCGATCGCGGCCGCCTGCATCTCCTCGACGTCGCCCGCACCCAGCAGGATGTTGGACCAGCCGGTGAACTCGCCGCGGTCCGCCTCGCGCACCCCGAGCAGCTCGCAGATCACGGTGATCGGCACCGGCCCGGCGAACGCGGCCATGAGGTCGACCCTCTCGTGCTCGGCCATCGCGTCGAGCAGCTCGGTGGTGATCTGCTCGATGCGCGGACGCAGCCCGGCGATCGCGCGCGGGGTGAACGCCTTGTTCACGAGCTTGCGCAGCCGCGAGTGGTCCGGCGGGTCGGTGTTGAGCATGTGCGCACCGAGCAGCTGGCCGAAGTTCCGGTTGATGTTCTCGGCCCCGACCTTCGCGGCCATCAGGTCGTAGGCGCCGCGGTTGTCCTTGCTCAGCCGCGGGTCCGCGAGCAGCGCCCGCGCCTCGTCGTAACCGGTGACGAGGTAGGACGGGGTGCCGCGCGGCATCCGGATCGGGCACACGGCGCCCTGCTCGTGCAGGTGCTCCAGCGTCTCGTGCGTGTGCTGCATGAACTCGTCGTCGATCACGGGGATTTCTTCGACGGCCACTTCGCCCCCAAGGTCTCCGGCTGACTGGTCGTGCTCCCCAGTATGCCCACGCGCCCGCGTGCTGCCTGTGGCCCGAGGGCAGGATGGTTTTCCGTGCGCTACCGACCCATCTCCCCCGAAGTCCTGGCCGCCGAGCTGACCGAGCGCGTCGCGGCGCTGCCGCACCGCCGGCTGGCGGTCGCCGTGGACGGCGCCGACCAGGCCACCGACACCGCGGGTCTCGCGGAGGCGCTCGTGGACCCGTTGCGACTGCTGGGCCGCGCCGCGGTACGCGTGCCCGCGAGCGGGTTCCTGCGCCCGGCGTCGCTGCGCTTCGAGCACGGCAAGCGCAACCCCGACGCGCGCTACACCGACTGGCTCGACCTCGGCGCCCTGCGCCGGGAAGTCCTCGACCCGCTCGCCGGCGAAGGCAGCGGCCAAGTGCTGCCGGCGCTGTGGGACACCGAGCGCGACCGCGCGACGCGGATGGCGCGCGTGCCGGTGCCCGAGGGCGGCGTGGTCCTCGTCAACGGCGAGTTCCTGCTCGGTGCCGGCCTCGCGTTCGACCTCGTGGTGCACCTGTGGCTCTCCCCCGCCGCGCTGCGCCGCCGCCTGCCCGACGACGACGCGTGGGCGCTGCCCGCGTACGAGCGCTACGAGTCGGAGGTCGATCCGGGCGCGCTCGCGGACGTCACCGTCCGCGTCGACGACCCGCGCCACCCGGCGGTCTACGAGCCGTAGCTAACGCACGGCGGCGACGGGATCGCCGTCCAGCAGGCCGGACAGGCGCTGGGCCATCGTGTCCCACCGCCAGTTCTCCGTGACCCACGCGCGCCCCGCCTCGCCCATCCGGCGGGCCCGCACGGGGTCGGCCAGCAGGGCCTCGAGGGTGTCGCGCAGCTGGCCGACGTCCCGGCCGTCCACGACGTGGCCGGTCACCTCGTCGAGCACCGCCTCGGGCGCGCCGCCCGACGTGCCGGCCACCACGGGCAGCCCGGTCGCCGACGCCTCCAGGTAGACGATTCCCAGCGCCTCCACGTCGAGCCCCTTGCCGCGAGTGCGCGCCGGCATCGCGAAGACGTCGCCCGCGTTGTAGTGCGCGGGCAGCTCGGCCCACGGCACGGAGCCGGTGATGACCACGTTGTCGGCCACGTCGAGCTCGGCGACGAGCTCCGTGAGCCGCTTGCGGTACGGACCGCCGCCGACGAGCAGCAGCACGACGTCCGGTACGCGCTTGCGCAGCTCCGGCAACGTGCGGATGAGCATGTCCTGGCCCTTGCGCGGCACGAGCCGCGAAACGCAGACGACCGTCGGCCGGTCGCCCAGGCCGTGGCGGGCGCGGATCTGCTCGCGCGCCCCCGTGTCGGGCGCGAACAGCGTGGTGTCCACGCCGGACGGCAGCATCTCGAGCCCCGCCATCGGCCCGAACGCCGCGCCGAAGCGGCGGCGCGTGTACTTGCTGACGTAGGTGAGCACGTCGACCGTGTCGCCGATGCGCCGCAGCGCCTGGCGCGAACCCGGCAGCATCGACCAGCCCACCTCGTGCCCGTGCGTGGAGGCCACGACCCGCCTCGCGCCGGCCTGGCGCAGCGGGCGCCCCAGCAGCGCCAGCGGCGCCGCCGCGCCGAACCACACGGCTTCACAGTCGCGGCCCCGCATGATCTGCTTCGCGCGGCGCAGCACGTCGGGCGTCGGCAGCATCAGCGACGTCGGGTGCCGCACGACCTCGAAGGGCGCTTCGGCGTCGAAGTCGACGTGCGAGCCGGCTTTCCCTTCCCACGACGGCGCGTAGACCACCAGGTCGTCGGCCGGGAGCCGCGTGGCCAGCGAGTTGAGGTAGTTCTGGATCCCTCCGGGCCGCGGCGGGAAGTCGTTGGTCACGAGCAGCGTCCTCAGCACACGGGCAGGCTATCGGGCCCGGTCGCCGGCGCTGTGGCCCACCGACGACCACGGGGCGGTACCGCGTCTGCGGTACCGCCCCGTGGGCAGGGAAGGATTGCTGCTCAGCTGGGGCGGCGGGCGCCCACGTACTGGCTCTGCAGCGGCGAGATCTTCACGACGTCGCCGGTGGTCGGAGCGTGCACCATCTTGCCGTCGCCGATGTACATGCCCACGTGGGAGACCGGGGTGTAGTAGAACACCAGGTCACCCGGCTGCAGCTGGCTGCGCGGGATCGGAGTGCCGAAGGTCGACTGTTCCCGGCTCGAGCGCGGCAGCGAGATGCCCGCCTGCTTGTAGGCCCACTGCATCAGGCCCGAGCAGTCGAACGTGCTCGGCCCGGTGGCGCCCCACACGTAGGCGTCACCGAGTCGGCTCAGCGCCGCGTCCACGGCCGCCTGGGCCTCGGGCCCGGGCGCCTTGATGTTCATCGGCGGGGCGCTGCCCTTGTCGCCGCGCAGAGCCTGGTCCAGTGTGGACAGTTCGGGCTCGGTTTTCTTGAGCTGCGCGATCTGGTCGTTGAGCGTCTTCTGCTTGGCCTTGATGTCGTTCGCCAGCTTGGCGGCCGCGTCACGGGCGTCCGTCGCGCGCTTGGCGGCGTCGGCAGCCTGCTTCGTGGCGTCCTGGGCCTGCTTCACGGCACCGGCGAGCGCGTCGAGCGCGGCGTCCTTCTGGGACGCAATCTGGTCCAGCGCGGAAGAGCGCTCGAGGAACTCCTGCGTCGACGTGCCCGCGAGCAGCGCCGAGAGCTTGTTCATCTGCACGCCACTGAGGAACGAGGCGCCGGCGAACTTGTCGACGTCGACGCGGTAGAGCTTCTCGTTGTTCTCGGCCTGCTGCGCGGACTTCTTCGCGTTTTCGACGTCGGTGTTGGCCTTGTCGAGGTCCTTCTGGCGGGCCGCTTGGTCGTCCTGGGCCTTGAGGAGGTCCTCATTGGCCTTCTCGGCCTGCGAGGCGAGGTCGCGGTACTTCGCGAGGGCGTCCGAACCGGAGTCGGGCGGGGTCTGGAGGGCGGGGATGGGAGCTGCGATGGCCGTGGCCGAGGGCTGGGCGACGGTGACCATGGCGATCACCGAGGCTGCCGCGAGGGCACCTGACACCACGCGCTTGACTGGATGCGACTGCACGGTCGCGCGTGTCTCCTTTGCTGTCGGGCCGCCGTCGGAACCTCGTGACGCCGAAGAGGTCGGGGGCCCTCTTTCGTGCGTCCACCCCGCGCGTTCCGGCCGCGTTTCACTGCAACAGCCTCACGCGCACGGTGTGGTTCCGGTGTTGGCTCCCCGACAAAGCCTTTTCCGGCGGCGATCCCGCGTCGCCGTCTTGCCGACGGCTGCTGGCCGCGAGATCTCGGACAGGTTACGAAAAGACCGTCACCGCGTCCACCGGGCCCCACATAAAAACTCTCCGTAGTTCGCCGAAACACCATCGGACCAGCGAGGGAGGGTTTGTGTGACGGCAGTCATACGCTGTGGTGTCAGAATGGCGTGAAATTGCTACCGACCGTTCACCCGATCCGATCGACCACTCGTCGCGCCGTTATCACCCACAATTGTCAGGCGGGCTTACGTTCGGGCTCCGGAACCAAGCGCAGCCGGGGCACCATCCCCGCCTCGGCGAGTGCGTCGACGGCTCGCCGTTCGTCCGCGTCCCACGCCAGGGCGACCGGCGGGCCGAGCAGCACACTCACCACGCAGTCGTGGCACGCGTGGCCCCGCACGGCGCAGCGGTCGCAGTCGACGACCAGCGTGTCGAGGTCCGCCGGATCGACGTCGCCGACGTCGACAGCACTGAGGTCGAACTCACTGACATCGACGCTGTCGAGGTCGCGGTCGGGCGGGTGGTTCGTGTTCTCGGTCACGGGAGGCTCCTCACCGCAAGTCGGCTGTCGTGCTTCCTGCGACGCACGGTAGGAGCCACCACCGACAGTTTCCGCCCCGCCGGCCCCAGCCGTCCCCCGGACGGGTTTCAGACGCGACTCAGGCGGCTGACCAGCACCGCCGAGGGAGCCGAGTGCGCACCGGTGGCGCGGACCGAGTCGGCGACCGCCCGGTCGGACGTCGCCACGACCATCGGCCGGCCCTTCGGCTCGGCCGCCACCAGCGAGCGGATCACGTCGTCGGCCAGCACGCCGCGGTCGGAGAACAGCACCCGCACACCGCGCGGCACCGACGCCGGCACGGACAGCACCCCCGCCCCGTCGAACACCACCGTGACCTCGGCACTCGTGCGTGCGGCTAGGGCGGAAAGCTGGTGGATGAGCCGGTCGCGCTGGTCGGCCAGCGCCAGCTCGGGGTAGCCGGTCTTGGTCACGTTGTAGCCGTCGACGATGAGGTGCACGTTGGGCAGCGCGAGGTAGCGGTCGAGCGCCCCGACGTCCTGCACGCGCCCGCCCGGGCCGAGCCCCGACGTGGCACCGCGCACCATGTCGGCGGGCCGCGCGCCGCGGTCGCCCAGCATCAGCTCGCGGCGCAGTCCGGTCACGGCGCCGTCGATCGTGTCGACGAGCAGCGCCAGACGCACCTCATCGGCTTCCCGGGCCTCACGGGCCGACTGACGGGCGATCTCGGCGTCGGCGACCGCTCGCTCGGCCCGCGCGCGCTCGGCCGCCACGCGGCGACGCTCGCGGTCCAGCTGCGCGGTCAGCGCGTCGATCTCCTCGGCCCTCGCGGTGGCGCCGCGCGCGAACTCGGCGCGGGCCTCCTCGGCGGCGTCACGGGCCTGCCGCAGCTGCACGCCCTGCTCGCGCAGCCGGCGAAGCAGCTTCTCGACTTCGGCCTCGCGTTCGCCGCGGGCGGCCTCCACGGTGCCGCGCGCCTGGTCCAGTTCCCCCCGCAGCACGGCCAGCTCCGCCTCGAGCTTCTGGTTGCGCGCGAGCGCGGCGTCGCGTTCGGCCCGCAGCGCCGTCTCTTCCGCGTTCTTCGCGACGAGCCGCACGCGCCCGGCCGCGCCCGATTCGCCCAGTAGCACCGCGGCGGCCGCGCCGACGACGGAATCGGGGGCGTTGGGGTCCAGCGCGTCGGTGCGGTGCTCGCGCAGCCACTCAATCACGGCGGTGCGGAACTGCGCGGAGTCGCCCAGCGCGGCCAGCAACGCCGCGCCGCCCAGCTTCGCGCGCTTCGCGGGCGCGAACTTCGCGACGGGACGCAACTGCCGCGGCACGTCGGTGGGCGGCAGCTTCGCGACGGCGGTGGCGGCCAGCTCGACGATGCGCTCGCGCACGGCGTCGGGCAGGCCCGCCCAGGAAGCGGGCTCGGGCACCGGCGCGTCCGCCTCGGTGAGCTCGGCCGCGTCGGTCCCGGCTGACGCGGTGGCCGCGTCAGCCCGCGCCGGCACGACCGAGGGGCCGACGGCCTCCTCGGGTGCGACCGGATCCACGGGCTGGGGATGCATTGGTCCAGGGTAGGCCCCGGGGCCGGATCGCGCGCCGTTGGTCACCGGACGTGAGAACCCCCCACCAGGCACCCGCGCCACACCCGTCACACGGATCGTGCCGTCCGGGATTGTCGGTGGGCGGTCCTAAGGTGCGCGATCATGGACACCCGACCGCGGCCCGGCCAGGCACAGCTGGCCTTCGACGAGCTCGGCACCCCGTTGCGGGACACCACGTTCGTCGTCTTCGACCTCGAGACCACGGGCACGAAGCCGGGGCCGGACGCGATCACCGAGATCGGGGCCGTGAAGGTGCGCGGCGGTGAAGTGGTGGCCGAGTTCGCGACGCTGGTGAACCCGGGTTCACCGATCCCGCCGCAGGTGGTGGAGCTCACCGGCATCACGCAGGCGATGGTCTACGACGCGCCGCGCATCGAGCGCGTGCTGCCCCCGTTCCTCGAGTTCATCTCCGGTGCCGTGCTCGTGGCCCACAACTCGGGGTTCGACACGGGCTTCATGCGGGCCGCGTGCGAAGGCCACGGCTACGTCTGGCCGCGCGCCACGGTGATCTGCACGGTGAAGCTCGCCCGGCGCGTGATCCCGCGTGAGGAGGCCCGCAGCTATCGCCTGTCCAACCTGGCCATGCTGCTCGGTTCCCGCACCCGGCCCACGCACCGCGCACTAGACGACGCCCGCGCGACCGTCGACGTCCTCCACGCGCTGCTGGAGCGGGTCGGCAACGTGGGCGTGCACACGGTCGAAGAGCTCGTGGACTACCTGCCCGAGGTGACCACCGCGCAGCGGCGCAAACGCCACCTGGCGGCCGACCTGCCATCACGGCCCGGCGTGTACCTGTTCCGCGGTCCCCGCGAGGAGGTCCTCTACGTCGGCACCGCGCGAGACCTGCGCCGGCGCGTGCGGCAGTACTTCACGGGGTCGGAGAGCCGCGGGCGCATCCGCGAGATGGTGGCGCTGGCCGAGCGCGTGGAGGCCATCGAGTGTGCCCACTCGCTGGAGGCCGAGATCCGCGAGCTGCGGCTCATTGCGGCCCACCGGCCGATGTACAACCGCCGCTCGAAGAACCCGCACCACGCGTGGTGGGTCGGGCTCACCGACGAGGCCTTCCCGCGCCTGTCCGTGGTCCGCCTCCCGCGCGAAGGCACGCTCGGCCCGTTCCGCAGCCAGGCCGACGCACGCACCGCCGCCGACACGCTCGCGGGCGCCGCCGGGCTGCGCACCTGCACCCTGCGCATCTCGGCCCGCGGCGGCTCGGCCACGCCGTGCGTGCTCGCCGAGCTGGGCCGCTGCGGCGCGCCGTGCGCCGGCCGCCAGAGCGTGGCCGACTACTCCCCCGCCGTCACGGCCGCACGCGACCTGATCTCCGGCCAGGACGGCCGTCCCCTCAAGCTGGCCGCCGCCCAGCTCGACCGGCTGTCGGAGGGCCGGCACTACGAGCAGGCCGCCCGGCACCGCGACGAGCTGGCCGACCTCGTGCGGGCCGTCGGCCGGTCCCACCGGCAGGCCGCGCTCGCGGACATCGCCGAGCTCATCGCCGCCCACCCGGACGGCAACGGCGGCTGGGAGCTCTCCGTGATCCGTCACGGCCGGCTGGCGTCCGCCGGCGTCGCCCGCCGCGGCGTGCCGCCGATGCCGGTGGTGGAACACCTCGTCGCGGCCGCGGAAACCGTGCTGCCGGGCGAAGGTCCATTGCGCGGCGCGTCGGGGGAAGAGGTGGCGGTGCTGCTGCGCTGGCTCGCCCGCCCCGGCGTGCGGCTCGTGCGCACCACGCGCCCGTGGGCCGAACCCACGGCCGTCGCGGGGTGGCGCGGGTGGCTCGATCTCGTGGCGGGTGCGCGGACGCTGGAGCGGGTGGCGGGGTGACGAAGGCTACGATCAGCGCTCGTCGGGTACCGCCAGGGAGTGGAGGAACGCTGTGATCACGGCGATCGTGCTGATCAACGTAGAGGCCGAGGAGATCCCGCAGGCCGCGCAGGCGATCGCGGACCTCGAAGGGGTCAACGAGGTCTACTCGTGCGCCGGTGACGTCGACCTGATCGCCACCGTGCGCGTGAAGGCCCACGAAGACCTGGCCGACCTCATCCCCGGCCGTATCGGCAAGGTGCGCGGCGTGCTGGACACCGTCACGCACATCGCGTTCCGTTCGTACTCGCGGGCCGACACGGACTCCGCGTTCGAGATCGGCGTCGAAGGCGCCTGATACCTGCGAACGGCGAAGGCCCCTCCGACCCGAGACGGGTGGAGGGGCCTTCGCCGTTTGATCGGGAACTCAGTGCCCGGAGCCGCGCGAATCCGACGGCTGGGCGCTGGTCAGCTGCGGGCTGCCCAGCTTGGAGGTGTCGCCCTCGGCGGCCTGGCCGCGCCCGTCGCCATTGCCTTCGTGGGCGGCGCGCTCCAGAGCGGCCGACTCTTCCGGCGGGTCCGGGGTCCAGAGCGAACCGGGGACGGCGTGCCCGGCGGTGCCGAGCTTGTTCATCTTCTTCGGCACCGCGGCGCCCTGGTACTCGAGCGGGATCGCGTGGCCGTGGCTGTCCACGCCGCCCAGCGGCTGGTGGACCTCGATGAACTCACCGTGCGGCAGGCGCTTGATGATGCCCGTCTCCACGCCGTGCTCCAGCACCTCGCGGTCGGCCCGCTGCAGACCCAGGCAGATCCGGTAGGTGAGGTAGTACGCGATCGGCGGCACGATCAGCACGCCGATGCGGCCGGCCCAGGTGGTGGCGTTCAGGGAGATGTCGAACTGGTCGGCGATGATGTCGTTGAAGCCCGACAGCTCGATGACCAGGAAGAACCCGAGCGCCATCATGCCCAGCGCGGTGCGGACCGGTGCGTCACGCGGCCGCTGGAGCAGGTTGTGCGCCGCGTTGTCCTTCGACAGCTTCCGCTCCAGGAACGGGTACGCCAGCAGGAGCCCGATCAGCACCGGCATCCCGATCGCACCGGGGAAGAACACCGCCGGGATCGTGTAGTTCCCGAGGTACACCTCCCATGCGGGCCAGATGCGCAGCATGCCGTCGGCCCAGGCCATGTACCAGTCCGGTTGCGAGCCGGCCGACACCATCGACGGGTTGTACGGACCGAAGTTCCACACCGGGTTGATCTGGAACAGGCCCGACATCAGCGCGATGACACCGGTGACCAGCGTGAAGAACGCGCCGCCCTTGAGGGCGAAGTACGGCACGATGCGCACGCCGACGACGTTCGTCTCCTTGCGCCGCACGCCCGGGAACTGCGTGTGCTTCTGGTACCAGACCAGCCCCACGTGCACACCGATCAGCGCGAGCATGATGCCCGGGATCAGCAGGATGTGCAGCGTGTACAAGCGCGGGATGATCTGGTCGCCCGGGAACTCGCCACCGAACAGCGCCCAGTGGATCCAGGTGCCGATGACCGGCACGGAAAGCACGATGCCCGACAGAGTCGCGCGGATACCAGTACCCGAGAGCAGGTCGTCGGGGAGCGAGTAGCCGAAGAAGCCCTCGAACATGCCCAGGACCAGCAGCAGGCCACCGAGGACCCAGTTCGCCTCTCGCGGCTTGCGGAACGCGCCGGTGAAGAAGACCCGGAACATGTGGATCATCATCGAGGCGACGAAGATCAGCGCGGCCCAGTGGTGCAGCTGCCGCACGAACAGGCCGCCGCGCACGTCGAACGAGATGTCCAGCGTGGTGCGGAACGCCTGCGACATCTCGACGCCCTGCAGGTTCTGGAAGCTCCCGTGGTAGGTGACTTCCTGCATGGAGGGGTCGAAGAACAACGTCAGGTACACACCCGACAGCAGGATGATGATGAAGCTGTAGAGCGCGACCTCACCCAGCAGGAACGACCAGTGCGTGGGGAAGACCTTGTTGAACTGGTGACGCAGGCCCTTGGCCAGCTTGTACCGCTGGTCCGCGTTGTCCGCGGCCTCGCCGAGGTGTTGCTCGAGCGCGCTCGTGCCCTTCGTGGGCGTGGTGAGTGAACTCATGACTTACGCTCCCAAAAGGCCGGACCGATGGCCTCGATGAAGTCGCCCCGTGCGATCAAGTATCCCTCTGCGTCAACCGTGATGGGCAGCTGTGCCAGCGGCCGCGTCGCCGGGCCGAAGATGGGCTTGGCGTAGTGCAGGGCGTCGAACTGCGACTGGTGGCACGGGCAGAGGATGCGGTTCGTGCGCTGCTCGTACAGGGAGGTCGGGCAGCCGACGTGGCTGCAGATCTTCGTGTACGCGTAGTAGTCGCCGAAGTTGAAGTCCTCCTGGCCCTTCCGCTTCACCACGCGCGCGGCGTCGGTGGGGCGCAGCCGGATGAGCATCACCGGGTTGTCGACGCGGGTCAGCGCGGCGGCCAGCGCCTCGCGGTTGCCCGCCTCGGTCTTGCGGTACGGGAACACCGTCTCCATGGCACCGGCGTCGAGGTCCTCGACGCGCAGGAGCGTGACGCCCTTCTCGACGTCCTCGTCCAGGCTGCCGGTGTTGCGGCGCAGGTACACGACCTCACCCGGGTGCTGCGGCTGCCAGCCGGTGTGCCACAGCGAGTTCTCGTTGTCGGTGTCCTTCCACGGGTCCTTGATGAAGGACGCCAGCGGCAGGGCCGCGACCGCGAGACCCAGGACACCGGCACTCGCGCCGGCGGTGCGCTTGATCAGCGACCGGCGGGCGATGGTGCTGCGGCTCCCGGCGTCGGCCAGGTGCGCGAGGATCGTGGCGCGGTCCACCTCGGCCGACGGGCCGTCGCTGCGCTGCTGGACCGCGTTCTCCTGCGGCACGAACTTCTTCGTGTACAGGATCACGCCGATGCCCAGCGCCAGCACCGCGACGCCGAGCGTGACGCCCAGAGCCGGGGTGTAGAGGCTGTAAGTGGCGTGCCCGCTCGCGTCGCTCGGGTCCTTGTACTCCCACCAGTGCGGCCACGCGATGACCACGACGAACGCCAGGCCCGCGAGCGCGGACAGGGCGAACCAGAACGCCACGACCCGCTGCGCGCGGCGTTCGGCGCGGGTGTTCTTGACCGGCCACGGTTCCGGATAGTCGACGATCTCGACGCCGTCCAGCTGACCGCCCAGCTTGAGCAGCTGATCGCGGTCCATCTCAGCCAGTTCCGCCTCCGAGGGCGGCTGGGGCCCTTCGGCACTCATGCCTTCGATCCAATCCACAGCGTAATGCCGACGAGTGCGGCAATTCCGACGACGAACGCGATGAGGCCTTCGGAGGCGGGACCGAACCCGCCGAGACCGTTGCCACCCGGGTTGTTGTTGCCGTCCGACACCGACTTTACATAAGCGACGATGTCTTTCTTCTCCTCCGGATTGAGCTGCCGGTCGGAGAATTTCGGCATGTTCTGCGGACCCGTGAGCATCGCGTCGTAGATCTGCTCTTCGGTGGCCGGGTCGAGATTCGGCGCGTACTTGCCTGCCGAGAGCGCGCCACCGCGACCGGTGAAGTTGTGACACGACGCGCAGTTGAGGCGGAACAGCTCGCCACCGCGGGCCGGGTCACTGCCGCGCAGGGCGGCACCGGTTTCTTCGGGGCGCTGCACGCCACCGCCGTGGGCCTGCACGAAGGCGCCGACGGCGTCGATCTCGCTCGGCGTGAGCTTCGGCGGCTTGCGCGCGATCTGCGCCTCCTGGCGCGCGGCGGGCATGCGGCCGGACGAGGTCTGGAAGTACACGGCCGCGTCGCCGACGCCGATGAGGCTCGGACCGCGGTCCTGCACGCCCTCGAGGTTCTTGCCGTGGCACTCGATGCAGGTGTTGTTGTAGACCTGCTCACCCTGCCGCAGCAGAGCCGGGTCACCCTGGGCCTGCGCGGTCTGGGGCTCGGGCGCGAACACGGCGTACAGGGCGCCGGCTCCCACCAGCGCGACACCGAGTGCGAGCAGGCCGGCGAAACGCCTGCGCAGCTTCGAACGCGCGCGGAACCGGCGCTCCGGGGACTTCTTGCTGGTGGTCATCTTGCGGCAACCCTTGCTGTCAGTTCAGGCCGATGGTGGTGGCGGCGGGCGGGATCAGGGGAGGATGTAGATCACCGCGAAGAGGCCCACCCACACGATGTCGACGAAGTGCCAGTAGTACGACACGACGATCGCCGAGGTGGCCTGCGCGGGCGTGAACTTGCTGAGCTTGGTGCGGATCAACAGGTACACGAACGCGATGAGCCCGCCGATCACGTGCAAGCCGTGGAAACCGGTGGCGAGGTAGAACACCGTGCCGAACGGGCCGGACGGGATCGTCAGCCCTTCCTCCACCAGGTTGTGGTACTCGTTGGCCTGGCCCGCGACGAAGATCGCGCCCATGATCAACGTGACGATGTACCAGCGCCGGAGCCCGTAGACGTCCCCACGCTCCGCGGCGAACACGCCAAACTGGCACGTCAGCGAGGACAGCACCAGGATCACCGTGAACGGGATCGCGTACGGGATGTTGAGGTGGAATTCTTCGCCGTGCAGGGGCGGCGGCCAAGGCGCGCCGGCCGCGTTCTGCGCCTTGACGGTGAAGAACATGGCGAACAGTCCGGCGAAGAACATCAGTTCGCTGGACAGCCACACGACTGTGCCGACGCTGACCATGTTCGGCCGGTTCAGCGAGTGGACCCGCTGGCTGATGGTGGGAGCTGCCGTTGTCACGGATCGCATTATGTCCTCCCGCGCGGGCACCCCGCCCTTCGGGTCCACGGCGGGTCGTGGGAGCTTCGCATCACACCCGAACCCGGCACAGGCAGGAGCTACTCGTGAGTTTGCTCGGTCGGCTTCGTGACCTGGCCCGAAAGCGCGAAAGTCCCGGTCTGACGCCTGATGCGCCCGGTTTGGTGGTCGTCGCGGAGGCGTTCGACCCCGCCCTGGCGGACTCGGCCGTGCTCGCGAATTCACCCGGCTGGGTCGCTTCCGCGCCGGCCGTCTTCGTCCACCACCTGAGCCTGCCGCCCGATCGCGTGGCCGAGGCGGCCGCGATCCTCGCGCAGGACGGGTGGGAGCTGCGAGAGCGAGGGCCCGACGGCGACCGCGTGCTGGTCCACGCCCTGCGGGTGCAGGTGCTCGACGCCCTGCACTGCGCCCAGGAACGCTCGCGGATGGCAGGTCTGGCGCAGCGCCTCGGCGGCGACGCGCTCGGCTGGGACGCGCGGCAACCGGGTGAGTCGCCCACCGCGTCCGCGTGAGATGCATCTCGGCCGATACGATCGCGAAGTTCCACCCGTGACGAGACGGAGGCGTGCTCAATGGGCGAGCAGACGAAGCGGATCCTGGTGTTCAGCCACAAGGCCGAGGTCCGCGACGCGATCATCAACGCCGTCGGCCGGCGGCCCGCCGCCGACCTGGGCCGCGTGGAGTACGTCGAGGCGGCCGGGATCGCCGACGTGCTGTCCGAGGTGGACGCCGGCACCGTCGACCTCGCGATCCTCGACGGCGAGGCCCAGCCCACCGGTGGCATCGGCCTGACCCGCCAGCTCAAGAACGAGATCACCGACTGCCCGCCGATCGTGGTGGCCGTGCGGCGCAAGGACGACCGCTGGCTCGCCACCTGGTCGCAGGCCGACGCCGTGCTGGTGCACCCGCTCGACCCGCTGACCGCGGCGGAGACCGTCGCCGGCGTGCTGCGCGCCGGCCGCGTGCCCGCCGTCAACGGCTGAGCCGGGGATGGGCACCACCCCGGTCCCCCACACCTGGTCCGGCCTGCTGACGCAGCTGATCGGGCGCTCCGACCTGTCCGCCGACGACACGGCCTGGGCCATGGACCAGATCATGTCCGGGGAAGCCTCGCAGGCCCAGATCGCCGGGTTCGCGATCGCGTTGCGCGCCAAGGGCGAGACGCCGGAGGAGATCTCCGGCATGGCCGAGGCGATGCTGGCGCACGCGCGCCGCATCGAGCTGGACGCGCCCGCTGTCGACATCGTCGGCACGGGCGGCGACCGGTCCAATTCGGTCAACATCTCCACGATGGCGACGATCGTCACAGCGGCCGCGGGCGTGCCGGTCGCCAAGCACGGCAACCGCAGCGCTTCGTCGAAGTCGGGCGCGGCCGACGTGCTGGAAACGCTCGGTGTCGCGATCGACCTGCCGCCGGACAAGGTGCACCGGTCGTTGCGGGAGATCGGCATCGGCTTCTGCTTCGCGCCCACGTTCCACCCGGCGTACCGGCACACCGGCCCGCCGCGACGCGAGCTGGGCGTGCCGACGACGTTCAACCTGCTCGGCCCGCTCACCAACCCGGCGCAGCCGCGCAGCGCGCTGATCGGCTGCGCGTACGCGGACAAGACGCGCTTGCTGGCGGAAGTGTTCGCACAGCGCGGTTTCTCGGTGCTCGTGGCCCGCGGCGACGACGGCCTCGACGAGATCACCACCACCACGACCACGTCGGTCTGGGTGGTTTCGGACGGCACCGTGACCGAACGCAGCTTCGACCCCAGTGCGCTCGGCATCCCGCGCGCCACGGCCGAGGAGCTGCGCGGCGGCGACGCGACGGCCAACGCGGAGGTGGTGCGCCAGCTCGTGGCCGGCAAGACCGGCCCGGTGCGCGACGCCGTGGTGCTCAACGCGGCGGCCGCGCTCGCCGCGTTCCGGGGGTTCTCCGGCTCGCTGGAGGAGGACCTGGCCACCGGGCTGGAGCAGGCCAACCGCGCCATCGACTCCGGCGCGGCGGCGGCTCTGCTGGAGCGCTGGATCGCGTTCTCCCCCGTTTCCCGCTGACCCGAGCGAAGCGAGGGCGGCCGGAGAGAAGCGCTCAGGAGCCCTGGAAGGCCGCGCGGTAGGCGCTTGGGGTGGTTGCCCGCAGGCGAGTGAACTGGTGGCGCAGCGCGGCCGCTGAGGCGTAGCCGCAGGCCGTCGCGATGTCCTCGACGGACAGCCGGCCCTCCTCCAGCAGCGCCTGCGCGCGGTCGAGCCGGCGTTCGGTGAGCCAGCGGTGCGGGGTGGTGCCCGTGGCAGCGGAGAAGCGACGCAGGAACGTCCGCTCCCCCAGCCCGCTGCGTCGCGCGAGTTCCGCGACGGTGAACGGCCGGTCCAGCCGCCGTTCCACCCACTCCAGCGCCTCGGCGACCACGGCGTCGTCCGGCGCGGCGGTGGCGGGCAGCGGAGCCTCGACGAACTGCGCCTGCCCGCCGGCGCGGTGCGGAGCCGCGACCATCCGCCGCGCGAGCGTGGTGGCCGCCGCGACACCGCGCAGCCGCCGCACGAGGTGCAGGCACAGGTCCACGGCCGCGACGGTGCCCGCGCTGGTCGACACGCCGTCGTCGTCCGCGTAGAGCGCCTGCGGGTCCACGAGCGCCTTCGGGAAGAGCCGGCGGAAGTCCTGTTCGTACACCCAGTGCACGGTGCAGCGGCGGCCGTCGAGCAGGCCCGCATAGCCGAGGGAGAACACGCCGGCGCAGAAACCGGCAACCCACGCGCCGCGCTCCCGGGCGTCGCGGAGGACTTCCAGAACCGGTTCCGGCGGCGCGACCGTGCGTGGTTCGCACGTCGGCACGATCAGCAGATCGGCCGACGCGGCGAAGTCCAATCCGGACAGCCCGGTCAGTCCGAAGCCGGACCAGGTGTCCACTGTGTGGTTTTCGGGTCCCTGCGGCGAGCACACGCCGAACTCCCAGCCCTCGATGCCGTCCGCGCTGCGGTCGGTGCCGAACACCTCACACGCGACGCCCAGCTCGAACGGCGAGACCCGGTCGGCCAGCACCACCGCGACCCGGTGCACGTCCATGCACCCCAGCGTGTCACAAGTTTTGCGGTCGTTGTCATCTCTGACACTGGTCGCGCGGGGACCGCGGGCCGAATCTGTGCCTATGAAAAACCCCGAAACCCGCCCGCTCCTGCAGTGGTCGGCCGCCATGGCCCTGTCGGGCACGATCGGCGCGGTCGTGCTGGAAAGCGGTGCCGCCGCGCCCGCCGTCGCCTTCGCCCGCTGTCTGGTCGGCGGTGTCCTGCTCGTGGTGTGGTGCCTCGCGCGCGGCCATCTGCGCAGCTGGCGACCGTCCCTACGCGACCTGCTGCTCGCCGCACTGGGCGGCGCGCTGCTGGTGGCGAACTGGGTGCTGCTGTTCACGTCGTACGCGCTGTCGTCGATCGGCGTGAGCACGGTCGTCTACCACACGCAGCCGCTCATCCTGGTCGGTCTGGCGGCGGCGTTCCTCGGTGAAAAAGTCGGGAAGACGCACCTGGCGCGGGCGGGCGTCGCGTTCGCCGGCGTGGTGGTGATTTCCCTCTCGGCCCACGGCGACGACGGACAACCGGTGCGATTCGCGGGGATCGCACTCGCGCTGGGCGCGGCGGTACTCTACGCCGGCACGTCGTTCGTGGCGAAGCAGCTCACCCACGTGCGCCCGCACCTGCTCGCGGCAGTGCAGCTGGTGGTGGGAACGGTGCTGCTGGCCCCGGCGCTGGTGTTCACGCCGCTACCGCACTCGGTTCCGGGACTGCTGTGGCTGGTGCTGCTCGGCACCGTGCACACGGCGGTGATGTACGTGCTGATGTACGCGAGCATCGGCAAGCTGCCCACCACGACGGTGGCGCTGCTGTCCTACCTGTACCCGGTGGTCGCGGTGGTGGTGGACGTGCTGGCGTTCGGCCACCGGCTGTCCTGGCCGGAGGGCCTGGGAATGCTGGCGGTGCTCGCCGCCGCGCTGGCACCCCAGCGCGGCGGCAGGCCCCGGTCACGAACGACCGGGGAAAGCGTCACTCGTGGTTCGGACCCGTGTGGTACTCGAACACCAGCCCGCCCACGGCGATGAGCAGGGCGACGAGCGCCATGACCAGCAGCCAGATGTGGAAGAACGCGAGCGCGAGACCACCCAGCGCGGCCGAGGCCGCCATGGCGATCGGCCAGTAGCTGCCCGGGCTGAAGAAGCCGAGCTCGCCCGCACCGTCACTGATCTCGGCGTCCTCGCGGTCCTCGGGGCGCGGTTCGATCCGGCGGGACACGAACTGCATGTAGCTGCCCGCGAGGAACGCGAGACCACCGGTCAGGAAGAGCGAGACGATGCCGACGGGCTCGGCCTTCTGGTCGGTCGCGTAGAGGGCGGTCATGACCCAGTAGATGACGGCCATGACGACGGCGAACGCCGCCACCATGTAGAAAATCCGGGCTTCGACCTTCATGGGACTTTCTCCCCTACTCCTCTGGTTCGCCGGAACCGGTCAGTTGGACGCGGTGCGCGCGGTGCGGTCGGTGTTGAACGGCTGCGTGGTCACCGCGTGCGGGGTGCACAGCTCACCGCAGTTCATCGCCGCCAGCGCCTCGGAAGCCGTGTTCGGCTGGCCCGTCTTCGGGTTCGTTTCCGTACGCAGCTTGATGTACTGGTCGTACTTGTCCGGCGAGAGCGCGCGGACCTCGAAGTTCATCACCGAGTGGTACGTGCCGCAGAGCTCGGCGCACCGGCCGACGAAGGAGCCTTCGCGGTCGATCGAGTTCTGGAAGGAGCTGTCCTGGTTGTTCTTCTCGGGGTCCGGGAAGACGTCGCGCTTGAAGTGGAACTCCGGGACCCAGAACGAGTGGATGACGTCGGTGGACCGCAGGCGGTACTCGATCGTCTTGTTCGTGGGGAGCACCAGCAGCGGGATCTCGCCGGAGGAACCGACGGTGCTGACCTGGCTGCCGTCCGGGCGCTTCGCGTTCGCGTCGTCGTACTTGAACTCCCAGTTCCACTGGAAGGCCACCACGTCGACGGTCACGTCCGGGTTGGGCTTCTTGTCCAGGACGTCGCTCTCGGTCGTCGCCGTGAAGAAGAACAGGACGCAGACCATGATCGTCGGAACGACGACCGTGAAGATCTCGAGCGGAATGTTGTACTGGAACTGACGCGGGAGGTCCTCGGGACCCTCGACCGCGGAGTTCTTCTTCTTCCGGTGGAACGTCGCGGTCCAGAAGATCAGGGCCCAGACGATGACACCGACGGCGAGCGCCGCGATGACCGTCCACGTCCAGAGGTTCCGCATCTCGTCGGCCTGCGGGGTGACCCCCACCGGCCAGCCGAAGCGAAGGATCTCGTCCCCGGAGCAACCCGTCGCGGTCAGCGCCACCAGCACGGCCAGCGCGGCGACCCGGCCGACCCGCTTACCCCCGTGGGTGCGCGCTGGTTTTCCCACTGCGCCTCGCCCTTTCACCCAGAGCCTCCTCGACCGATCTTCGTGACAGGCGGAGCCTAGCCGAGTTCACGGTTCCCGCTGTCCAAGGGGTGACCACAACGCGCGCGCGTCCACCCGATGCGGTCCGCGGTGCACGGTTCGCGGCATACTGTGCCCTTCCCCGGACCGGCGAAGACCCTGAGGTGTGTGAGTACGCGTGTGCGGCCTGCTTGGATTGATCTGCGGCACCGAGACCGACGCGGCGAACGCCCGTGAAGCCGTGGGCACGGCGATGCGCTGCCAGCGCCACCGCGGCCCCGACGAGCAGGACACCTGGGCCGACGCCGAGGTCGTCTACGGCTTCAACCGGCTGGCGTTCATCGACGTCGACCACGCCCACCAGCCGCTGCACTGGGGTCCGCCGGAGGCGCCGGGCCGCTACACCATGAACTTCAACGGCGAGATCTACAACTACCGCGAGCTGCGCGACGAGCTCGCTGAAAAGTTCGGCGCGAAGTTCGAGACCGAGGGCGACGGCGAGGCCATCGTCGCGGCCTACCACTACCTCGGCGCCGACGCGGTGAAGAAGCTGCGCGGCATGTTCGCCTTCATGATCTGGGACTCGGCCGAGAAGGTCGTGTTCGGCGCGCGGGACCCGTTCGGCATCAAGCCGCTGTTCTACGCCGCCGGCCCCGGCGGGGTGGCGTTCTCCAGCGAGAAGAAGAGCCTGCTGGAGCTCACCGACACGCTCGGCCTGGCCCAGGAGCTGGACCGCAAGGCCCTGCAGCACTACCTGGTGCTGCAGTACGTGCCGGAGCCCGAGTCGCTGCACACGGCGGTGCGCCGCGTCGAGTCGGGCACGTCGTTCCGCGTGGTGCCGGGCGGGCAGGTCGAGTTCACCCGCTACTTCCACCCGCAGTTCGCGGCGAAGCCGGTGAACGGCGCCGCCGAGGCCGAAGCGCTGTACGAGCGCATCGCGGATGTGATGCGCGACTCGGTGGGCAAGCACATGATCTCCGACCCGGACGTGACGGTCGGCGCGTTCCTGTCCGGCGGAATCGACTCCACGGCCACGGCGACGCTGGCCAAGGAGCACAACCCGAACCTCATCGCGTTCACCACCGGGTTCGAGCGCGAGGGTTACTCCGAAGTGGACGTGGCCGCCGAGTCGGCCGCAGCAATTGGCGTGAAGCACGTGGTGCGCACGGTTTCGGCCGACGAGATGATGGAGGCGCTGCCGCTCATCGTCTGGTACCTCGACGACCCGGTGGCCGACCCGGCACTGGTGCCCCTGTGGTTCATCGCGCGCGAGGCCCGCAAGCACGTGAAGGCCGTGCTGTCGGGCGAGGGCGCCGACGAGCTGTTCGGCGGTTACACGATCTACAACGAGCCGATTTCGCTGGCACCGTTCGAGAAGGTGCCCGGCGGTGTGCGCAAGCTCATCGGCAAGGTGTCCACGAAGATCCCGGAAGGCACGCGCGGCAAGGACTTGCTGCGCCGCGGCGCGCTGCCGCTGGAGGACCGCTACTACGGCAACGCCCGCAACTTCCGCGACGACCAGCTGCGCAACGTGCTGCGGACCTATCAGGACGGTGTGGGCTTCAAGGACGTCACCGCGCCCTGGTACGACGTCTCGCGCGGCTGGGACCCGGTGGCGCGCATGCAGCACGTGGACCTGTTCACCTGGCTGCGCGGCGACATCCTCGTGAAGGCCGACAAGGTCACCATGGCCAACTCGCTGGAGCTGCGCGTGCCGTTCCTCGACGCCGAGGTGTTCAAGGTCGCCGCTTCCATTCCCCTGGACCAGAAACTCGCGCACGGCACCACGAAGTACGCGCTGCGCCAAGCACTCGCGAAGATCATCCCCGCCCACGTGCTCAACCGCCGCAAGCTCGGCTTCCCCGTGCCGATCCGCCTGTGGCTGCGCAACGAGATGTACGACTGGGCGCGCGGCATCATCAACGACTCGAAGACCGACGAGCTGCTCGACAAGCCCACCGTGCTGCGCTTGCTGGAGGAGCACAAGGCCGGCCAGCTCGATCGCAGCCGCCAGATCTGGGCCCTGCTGGTGTTCATGCTGTGGCACGGCATCTTCGTCGAGCACCGCATCAAGCCGGAGATCCCGGAGCCGGTCTACCCCGTGAAGCTCTGACGCGCTGACCGCGAAGCTCTGAAGGCAAGCCACCCGCCGCGAACTCCGCGGCGGGTGAGCTGTTTTCCGACCACAATCTCCTGCCCTGGACTTCGTACTGGTGCACGGCACCACGCAAGCACCCCGCGGCTGGGGCCGGCTGGTGACGGAACTCACGGCGGCCGGGCACGGCGTTGTCGCCGTGGACTTGCTTGCCGAGGGGCCGACCCACGACGTGGCCGGATTCGCGCACGTGGCCCGGCGGCAGGTCAGGGCGTCGAGTCCCGTGGTCGGCGCGCACTCCGGCAGTGGGGTGCTCCTGTCGGCGATCGGCTCGGCGCCGAGCGCCGCGCACCTGGTGTGACTCGCGCGTACGTCCCCGCGTTCGGCACCGGCGGCAGCCTGCGCGACGAGGTCACGGCCGATGTCGCGGAGCTGTTCCACACCGAGTGGCAGGGCGTGGACCCCACGGCCGACCTCGCGGCCGCGGACCACTTCCTGTTCCACGACTGCCCGCCCGGCGTGCGCTCTTGGGCCCACGGCACGTTGCGGCTGTTCCACCCCGCGGTGCTGCCGACGCAGCCAGCGGGTTCACGGCCGGCGATCCCGTCAACGGTGATCGTGCCGGCGGAGGACCGCACGCTCCGCAGCTCGTGGATGCGAGCCGCGGCCCGGCTCCGGCTGGGTGTCGAAGCTCACGATGTTCCGGGCGGGCACTGTCCGCACGTGTCGCAGCCGGCCGCGGTCGCGGAGATACTGGGGGAACTCGTCCGGCACTGATCGGTGGCCGCCCGGCTCAGAGCGGCCACCACCGAGGTCAGGCCGCCGGCAGCACCGTGGCGATCTCGTCCGCCGCTTCCGGGCCGAACGCGTCGCCGAGGCGGGCCAGGGCGTCGGCGCGGTCGAAGTTCCACTCCTGCGTGCCGACGGTCTCCAGGACCAGCACCGCGATGAGCGAGCCGAGCTGCGCGGCGCGCTCCAGCTCCAAGCCGCCGTCGAGCGCGGCGAGGAAGCCGGCGCGGAAGCCGTCGCCGACGCCCGTCGGGTCGGCCTTGCCGCGCTCCGGGACGGCGCCGATCTGCAGGGCGAGGCCGTCGCGGCCGACGATCTCCACGCCCTTCTCGCCCAGAGTCGTGATGCGCATGCCCACGCGCTCCAGCACGTCGGCCTCGGTCCAGCCCGACTTCTGGAGCAGCAGCTCCCACTCGTAGTCGTTGCTGAACAGGTACTTGGCGCCCGCGATGAAGTCGCGCACCTGGGCGCCGTCCATCCGGGCCAGCTGCTGCGACGGGTCGACGGCGAAGGTGTAGCCGCGCTGACGGCACTCCTGGGCGTGGCGGACCATGCCCTCGGGGTCGTCCGGGCTGATCAGCACGAGGCTCAGCTCGCCGGCGCGGTCGGCGATGGGCTTGAGCTCGATGTTGCGCGACTCGGCCATGGCGCCGGCGTAGAAAGTCGCGATCTGGCACAGATCCTCGTCGGTGGTGCACACGAAGCGTGCGGTGTGCGCGACCTCGGACACGAGCACCCCTGAGGTGTCGACGCCGTGGCGCTCCAGCCACGACGCGTAGTCGGCCCAGTCGGAGCCCACGGCACCCACGAGCACGGGGTTCACGCCCAGCACGCCGAGACCGAAGGCGATGTTGGCGCCGATGCCGCCGCGCCGGACCACGAGATCGTCGGCCAGGAAGCTCAGGGACACCCGGTGGAGCTGTTCCTTGACCAGCTGCTCGGCGAACCTGCCGGGGAAGTGCATCAGGTGATCGGTTGCGATGCTGCCGGACACGGCGATCCTGGCCTTGTCTGCCACCGGTTCTCCTCTGGGTGTCTCGTTCGTGCGGCTCTGGCGTGTCACCCGCAGGTCATGACCCGTCCGGGTAGTTCCCGCGCCTCGGCCGACACTACCGGCTGGTACCGCTTTCCCGGTCGCTGAAGGATCAATAGCGTTACGGAAGTGAACACGGCCACTGAACCGGAAGACCTCGGCGAGCTGATCGCCGACTGCGCCCACATCCCGTCCGCGCTTCGCAGCGAGGGACTCACCACCGACCGGATGCCGCACCCGCGGGCCGCGCGGCCGTGGAAGGTCGACGACGCGTGCCACGCGCAGGTCGCCGACCTCGACGCCTACGTCTGAGACCCCGTTGCGCCCCGAGCTCCGAACACGAAGAGGGCCCCAGCCGAGTCGGCTGGGGCCCTCTTCGTGTCTGTACTTGCCGACTGAGCGCGCGGCTCAGTGGAAGCTGTCACCGCACGCGCACGAGCCGGTCGCGTTCGGGTTGTCGATCGTGAAGCCCTGCTTCTCGATCGAGTCGACGAAGTCGATCACAGCCTCGGACACGTACGGAGCGCTCATCCGGTCGACCGCCACACGCAGACCGTCGAAGTCGCGGAAAAGGTCACCGTCGAGCTCGCGCTCGTCGAAGAACAGCTGGTAGCGCAGGCCCGCGCAGCCACCGGGCTGGACGGCGATGCGCAGGTGCATGTCGTCGCGGCCCTCCTGCTCGAGCAGGGCCTTCGCCTTGACCGCCGCGGCTTCGGTCAAGGTCACGCCGTGGGTCTCCTCGGCGGTCTCGGCCTGCGCCGCACCGGTCTGCTCAGCGGTCGTCATGGCACTCCCTCTAGGTCGAACTCACTGCGGGTACTTCTCGTCCGAAACAGTTCAACTCTCCGGGTACCCGATCTGTTCCCCCTCCATGGTTGCACATCGCACGACCTGCCGAACATCGTCGTGACGCCTGCAATACCCTGGTGAGGTGAGGTTCCTGCGCCGAAGCACCACCGAGACCCCCGCCGACGACGTCGACGGCGGGGTCGTCGAGTCCGAATCGACCACGGCCAAGGCGTATACGCCGGGCAAGGGCCGGGCGACGCCGAAGCGCCGGGAGGCCGAAGGCCGCAAGCGGGGCCCCGTCGCCCCGCCGCCCACCTCGATGCGCGAGGCGATGAAGCGCAACCGGCAGCTCCGCAAGGAGAACCCGGTCAGCAAGGAGGACCGCCGCGCCGCCGCGAAGGAGCGCCGCGAACGCATGATGTCGGGTGACGACAAGTACCTGCCCGTGCGCGACCGCGGCCCGGTCAAGGCGTACGTGCGCGACCTCGTCGACTCCCGGCGAAACATCCTGGGCCTGTTCATGCCGCTCGCGATCCTCGTGTTCCTCGCGCTGCTGATCCCGGTGCCCGCGGCGCAGCAGTACATCACCCTCATCTGCATGGCGATGCTGCTGGTCATGGCCATCGAGGGCGTGGTCAACGGCCGCAAGATCTCCCGCTTGGCCCGCGAGCGGTTCCCGAAGGAGCCCACCCGCGGCGTCGGCTGGTACGCCTTCGTGCGCGCGAGCCAGATCCGCAAGCTGCGGGTCCCGAAGCCACGCCTGCGCCCGGGCGACCCGATCCCCGGCTGAGCGCTTTCGTGACGGCCGCCACACCTTCGCGGGTGAGGCGGTCGTTGTCGTTTCCGCTGCTTGCCGGTGACCTGGCCGCTCCGGGCCCCGGAAGGTCCGGGGCGCGAAACCCCGGGCCGCCTGCCGGTCCACGGCACGGGAACGGCACAGCGAGTCTCGGTCGACTGCATCGTCATCTCGGCCGCGTCGAAGTGCACGGGTGGGCGAAGCCGAGCACCGGACGCAGGATCACACCGGTCTACCCGGGGAAACCGGGCCCCTCGACGGGCGCCGCGGTGCCGGGTACCTGCGCCGAGCACCCGATGAGCACCGGACCGCGCCTGGCCCGCCGGCGGCGACCACCCGTGAGCACCACCACCGCCCGGTCGGGGAGGTTCGTTAGCAACGCGAACAACCTCCGCCTAGGCTGAACGGCATGGAGTTTCGACGACTCGGCCGCAGCGGCCTCAACATCAGTGAGATCTCCTACGGCAACTGGCTCACCCACGGGTCCCAGGTCGAAGAGGAGCAGGCCCAGGCCTGCATCAAGGCGGCGCTCGACGTCGGCATCACGACCTTCGACACGGCTGACGTGTACGCCAACACGGCGGCGGAGTCCGTGCTCGGGCGGGGCCTAAAGGGCGAGCGCCGGGAGAGCCTCGAGATCTTCACGAAGGTGTTCTGGCCCACCGGGCCGAAGGGCCAGAACGACAAGGGCCTCTCGCGCAAGCACATCATGGAGTCGGCCACCGCGTCCCTGCAGCGGCTCGGCACCGACTACCTCGACCTCTACCAGGCGCACCGCTTCGACCACAACACCCCGCTGGAAGAGACGATGGTCGCCTTCGCCGACCTCGTCCGCCAGGGCAAGGTGCTCTACATCGGTGTCTCGGAGTGGTCGGCCGACCAGATCACGCAGGGCGCGGCGCTCGCGCGTGAGCTGAAGGTGCCGTTCATCTCCAACCAGCCGCAGTACTCCATGCTGTGGCGCGTCATCGAGTCGCAGGTCGTGCCGGCGTCCGAGCGCGAGGGGCTGAGCCAGATCGTCTGGTCGCCGATCGCACAGGGCGTGCTCACCGGCAAGTACAAGGCGGGCCAGCCGCTGCCGGAGGGTTCGCGCGCGACCGACCAGAACGGCGGCGCGAACATGGTCAAGCGTTTCCTCAACGACGAGACGCTGACCGCCGTCGCCAAGCTGGAGCCGCTGGCCGCGCAGGCCGGGCTGAGCATGGCGCAGCTGGCCGTGGCGTGGGTCCTGCAGAACCCGAACGTCGCCTCGGCGATCATCGGCGCCTCCCGCCCGGAGCAGGTGCACGAGAACGTCAAGGCCGCCGGTGTGAAGCTCGACGCCGACCTGCTGACGGCGATCGACGAGGCCCTCGAGTCCGTAGTCGAGCGCGACGCGTCGCTGACCCGCAGCCCTTCGCTGTGATCTCCGCCGCTGGGCGGGCCCGGTTTCGCCGGCGTCCGCTCAGCGGGAGAGCAACCGCTCGGCCACCGCGAGGTCGTGCGGATAGGTGATCTTCAGGTTCTCCGCACCGCCGGGCACCCAGTGCACCGGCAGCGCCGAGAACCGTTCCATGCACGAAGCCGTGTCCGTGCCCAGGAAGCCCTCGGTCTCGGCCTGTTCGTAGGCCGCCAGCAGCGGCTCGGCGCGGAAGCCCTGCGGCGTCTGCACGCGGATCGCGCCCGGCAGCGGCGCGGCGACCGAACCGTCAGCGGCCATCGCGACCACGTCGTCGGCGGCCAGTCCCGGCACGGCGCCGCCGAACTCGCGGGTCCGGGCGAGGACCTCACTGATCAACGCCGGGGTCGCGAGCGGGCGGGCGGCGTCGTGGATGAGGACGGCGTCGACGGCGCCCGACCCGATGCGCGGAGCGAGGTGGCGCAGGGCGTTCAGTTCGGACCCCTGCCGCGTCGTGCCCCCCGTGACGATCTCGACCTTCCCCGGGTGCGCGGCCAGCACCTCGTCGGCGAGCTCGGCGTCCTGCTCGCGGATCACGAGCACCAGCACACCGACCTCGGGCACCGCGGCGAACGCGGCCAGCGACCACGCGACGACCCGGCGGCCCGCCATCGGCAGGTACACCTTGTTGAGCGCCGCCCCGACCCTCGTGCCGGCGCCGCTGGCCAGCACGACCCCTGCCGCTGTCGTCTCCACGGTCGGCGACCCTACTGGGCCGCGTTCACCGGGGTGTAGCTGAGGATCACCATCCCGTTGCCGAGCACTTCGCTGCCGTTGAACGTGAAGTTCGTCTTCGCGGTGTCGCGGTAAAGCAGCTCGTCGGGCTTGGCCGCACCGGAGATCACGGGGTGCAGCCACACGCGCAGCTCGTCGAGCAGGCCGTTGGCCAGCAGTAGCCGGGTGACGTCGCCGAAGCCGTACTGCAGGATGTCGCGGTCGGTGCGCTCCTTGACCTCGCGCACCGCGGCCACGGCGTCGCCACCGGCACCGCCGAGCACGTGGCTGTTCGTCCACTGGGGATCGGACAGCGACGAGGAGACGACGTACTTCGCGATCGAGTTCATGCGGTCGGCGAACAGGTCGGTGCCGGACCGCTGCGGCCACGCGGCGGAGAACCCGTCGTAGGTCTTGCGGCCCATGATGAGGGCGTCGCTGCGGTCGAGCTGGGCCTGCGCGGCGGCGGTGGCCTCCTCGCTGAAGTAGTCCCAGTGCCAGGCGGCCATGTTGGTGATGTCGCCGTCGAGCGTCATGAACGTGGCGTTGACGATCCTGCCCATCGGGTGCTCCCCTGCCGTCCGGTTCCGCCCCGCTGGGCGGCTCTCGAAGACACGTCGAACGGTAGCGCCGCCGTTCGACACGGTCGCGGAAGGTTTTTCTCGAGCGGCCGGTAGGTTGATCCGTGAGGACTCCCGCGAGAGAAAGGCCTGGCGTGGACGCGGACACCAGCATCGAGTTCGGCGAGATCGAACCACCCAGCGACCAGGCCCGGTCGGCGGCGATCGCCCTGCACGGCAAGCTCGTGAAGCCCGCGGGATCCCTGGGGCGGCTCGAGGAGCTCGGCGTGTGGATCGCGTCGTGCCAGGGCCAGGCGCCGCCGCGGCCGTTCACGCGGCCCCGGGTCGTGGTGTTCGCCGGCGACCACGGCATCGCGCAGAAGGGCGTGTCCGCCTATCCGCCGGAGGTGACGTCGCAGCTCGTCGGCACGATGCTGACCGGCGGCGCGGCCATCAACGTGCTCGCCGCCGCGGCCGGCGCCAGCGTGCGCGTGGTCGACATGGCCGTGGACACCGAAGAGTCGGCCATGCGCTCCATCGGCGAGTACAAGGTCCGCCGCGGCTCCGGCTCGATCGACGTCGAGGACGCCCTGACCGACGCCGAGGCCCACGCCGCCGTACTGGCCGGCATGAGGGTCGCCGACGCCGAGGTGGACGGCGGCGCCGACCTCCTCATCGCGGGTGACCTGGGCATCGGCAACAGCACTCCGGCGTCCGTGCTGGTCGCCGCGCTCACCGGCACCGAGCCCGTGGCCGTGGTCGGGCGCGGTTCGGGCATCGACGACAACGCGTGGATGCGCAAGGCCACCGCCGTGCGCGACGCGCTGCGCCGCGCCCGCGTGGTCCTCGCCGACCCGCTCGCCCTGCTGCGCACCTCCAGCGGCGCCGACATCGCCGCCATGGCGGGCTTCCTGGCCCAGGCGGCCGTGCGCCGCACGCCCGTGGTCCTCGACGGTCTCGTCGTCTGCGCGGCGGCGATGGTCGCTGAGGAACTCGCGCCCGGTGCGCGCCGCTGGTGGATGTCCGGCCAGCTCACCGGCGAGCCCGCCCACGCTCTCGCGCTGGAACACCTCGACCTCGGCGGGCTGCTCGACCTCGATGTCCGCCTCGGCGAGGGCACCGGCGCCGTCACCGCGCTGCCGCTGCTGATGATGGCCGCGCGAGTGCTCGCGGAGATGACCACGCACGAGCAGTCCGGCGTGTCCGGCCCGCTCACGCCGGTGCCGGCTTCCTGAAGCCGGCCAAGAAGTCAGCCCACGAGAAGGGCCGCCCGGACGAACCCGGGCGACCCTTCTCGTGTCCACAGTGGATCAGTTCAGCGGACGCATCCAGCCGTCGGGGAAGGCCAGGTCGCCTTCCTGCATGCCGACCAGTTCCTCGCGCAGCTTCATGGTGATCGGACCCGGCTGCCCGTCGCCGATCGTGAACTCGCCGCCGGCGTGCTTCACATGACCGACGGGCGTGATCACGGCCGCGGTACCGCAGGCGAAGACCTCGGTCAGCTCACCGGAAGCGGTGGCCTTTTCCCACTCGTCGGTGGAGATCCGGCGCTCCTCGACGCGGTACCCCGCGGTCTCGGCCAGCTGCAGCAGCGACTTGCGGGTGATGCCCGGCAGCAGCGAGCCGGACAGCTCCGGCGTGACCACGCGGGCGTCGGAACCCGAGCCGAAGACGAAGAACAGGTTCATCCCGCCCATCTCCTCAACCCAGCGGCGCTCCACGGCGTCGAGCCACACGACCTGGTCGCAGCCCTGCTCCACGGCCTGCGCCTGCGCCACGAACGACGCCGCGTAGTTGCCCGCGCACTTCGCGGCGCCAGTGCCACCGGGTGCCGCCCGGACGTACTCCGTGGACAGCCACACGTTGACCGGCTTCACGCCACCGGCGAAGTACGAGCCGGCGGGCGAGGCGATGAGCGTGTACAGGTACTCACTGGCCGGCTTGTTCACGCCGAGGCCGGTCGAGGTGGAGATCATGAACGGCCGCAGGTACAAGGAGTCACCCTTGCGGGTGGGCACCCAGCGCTCGTCCACCGCGATGAGCTCGCGCAGCGACTCGAGGAAGATCGCAGAAGGCAGCTGCGGCATCGCCAGACGCTCGGCCGAGGCCTGGAAGCGCTCGGCGTTGGCGTCCGGCCGGAACGCGGCCACCGTGCCGTCGGCCTGGCGGTAGGCCTTGAGGCCTTCGAAGATCGCCTGGCCGTAGTGCAGCACCGACGTGGCCGGGTCGAGCGAGAACGGTTCGTACGGCCCGACCTTGGCGTCGTGCCAGCCGAGTTCCTCGCTCCAGCGCACCGTGACCATGTGGTCGGTGAAGTACAGACCGAACCCGGGCTTGTCGAGTACCTCGGCGACGCGCTCGGGAGTCGCGGGGTTCGGGTGCGGGACTCGGGAGAAGTGCGTCGCTGTCGTCATGGCCCAACTTTAGCGCTTGGTCGGATGCGCGTTAGTCGGAAGACCACCTGTTTCACACGCCGCGTACCCGCGTGGCCGGTGCGTGAGCGGCGGATGGCCCTACGATGGCAGGGTGACATTCCCAGCGACCTCGCAGCCGGGCCGGGCCGCCAAGGCGGGCGGGGGCTCCGACGTGAAGACCTTCGCCACCGCGGTCCTGCTGACCTTCGGCGCCGGCCTGCTCGCCATGGTCGGCTGGGCACTGCTGGGTAGCGGCTTCGGCGCGTTCCTCGGCATCGTGGCGGCCGGCTTCGGCATCTACTGGTGGCGCAGCCTGCACGGCACGGTGTTCGCGCCCGACCTGCCCACGCGGTCGGTGATCATCCTGCTGGTGGTGAACGTCGTGCTCGCCGCGATCCTGCTCCTCACCGCGACCTGAGCCCTGATTCGAGAGGCTCAGCTCCCAGCGTCACAGCAGTCACAGCAGCGCGGCCGGCAGTGCCGGCGCGGGCCACGACGGGTCCGGCCGGAAGTCCGTGTGCGTGCCGTCGAACGGGAACGCGCCGGCGTCGGCCAGCGCCCCGATCCGCTCGCCCTCCGCTCGCAGCCGGTCGAGCTGCTCGGCCGTGAGCCGGCCGACGGCGAGCGCTTCCTCGGCTTCGTCCTCGTCGTCCCAGCGCCAACCGGCACCCGGCGTCACCACCACGTCGAGCACGCCGTCGACGCGGTCCGGCCCGCTCGCGGTGCGCCCGAGCGGGATCTCGAGGTTCACGTACCAGTCGCGGAACGTGCCGTCCGGCTCGAAGAACCACCACACCGAAGACCACCGGCCCTCGGGGATCATCCGCAGCGTCGAGGTGCCGCGCCACGTGTCGGGCACCGGCACGCGCGGCACGCGGAAGCGCTCTTGCAGCGGGGCTTCGCGCATCGTGCGGCCGTCCTCGAGCCGGCTGCCGACGATCGGCGTGCCTACCGGGAGCCAGCCGAACAGCACCTGCCCGTCGTCGGAGACCACGCGCAGCGGGTGGTGCTGGCCGATGCTGCCGTCGGGTCGCAGGAACCGCTCGACGACGGTCTCCCCCGGCTCCCAAAGGTGATCACTCTCGGGCATGGGCGTCACGGTAGCGGCGGGCGCGCAGCACCAGTTCCAGCACGGTGCCGAGCCCGGCCACGACCAGCACGGCGTACGGCGTCGCGAACAACGCCGCGGCGAGCGTGACCACGGCTCCCGCGGCGGCGAGCCAACCCTGGTCCGGCGCGTACCGCTCGCGCGCGTCGGTGTATGTGGTGAGCGCAGCGGGGACCGTCGCGAGCACGACGACCACGGTCAGCAGTGGCTGCAGCTGGCCCGCGTCGGCGGCGTAGAGGAGGTCGCGGATCGACGTGGCCGAGAGCCCGAGCCGGTCCGGCCCGAGCTGCACGAGCGCGACGATCGTGACCAGCACCGCGAGCCCGCCGAGCGTCAGCGCGCGAGGGGTGCCGCGGTCCGAGGCGACCGGCAGCAGGAACGGCAGCGTGACCACTGCCGCCACGATGACACCGGCGACGTCCGGCGCGGCGATCGGCGAGGTCGTCACGACCGGAGCCACCACGGCGCACAGCACGATCAGCACCACCGCGGCGGCGATCAGGACGATCGTGAGCCAGCGGACCACGGCGGCGGGCAACCGCAGGCCGGTGAAATCGGCCACGGCGACCACGACCACGAGCCCGGCCGCCGCGTACGCGGGTTGCGCCGGAACGACGTACGCGCCGAAGACGATCGCCTGCACGGCCACCAGCGCCAGCCGCGTGATCCCTCCGGTCCAGCGCTCGGCCTGTGTGTCGCCGAGGGCGGGAAGCCGGGCCGTGACACCGGCGGCGATCGCCGCGAGAACGACTCCCGCCAGCACCCAGTAGCCGGCCCCGGCGGCCCCCACCGCCAGCACCACGAGGAGCCCGCCCCCGAGTCGCACGATGGTCCCCTCCCGACGTCCGGCCGCGCTTGTCATTAGCATGGCTCACGATCCGTCCGGGCACGTCGCCCGGTACCACCGCGACAGCGCGAGGAGCCAGAAGTGACCGTGCCGAAGCTTGCCCTCACCGAGAACACCGAGGCGGCGCTCGCCAAAACCCGCGCCGACGTGGTCGTGATCGGCACTCTCCAGGGCGAGGACGGCCCGGTGCTCGCCGCGGGCGCCGCGGTCGCCGACGCCGCGTTCGACGGCAAGCTCGCCGAGGTGCTCGCCACGCTCGGCGCCACCGGCAAGGCCGAGCAGGTCGTGAAGGTGCCGACGCTGGGCAAGCTCGCCGCCGGCGTTGTGCTGGCCGTGGGCCTGGGCAAGGCGGCCGACGGTGCCGTGACGGCCGAGCAGGTCCGCCGCGCCGCCGGTGCCGCGGCGCGGGCGCTGGCCGGCACGGAACGCGCGTTCGTCACGCTCTCGGCGCTCGATCTGCAGGCCGCCGTGGAGGGCACCGCGCTCGGCGCGTACACCTTCACCGAGTACCGCTCCTCGAAGGGCGACGCACCGCTGGCCAAGGCCGACTTCGTCAACCCGGAGGGCGGCACCGCGCGCGAGCACAAGGCGACGCTGAAGGCCGCCACCGCGATCGCGGAGTCGGTGATCATCACCCGCGACCTGATCAACACCCCGCCCAACGACCTGTTCCCGGCCTCGTTCGCCGACCGCGCGAAGAAGCTCGCCGAGGACAACGGCCTCGACTTCGAGGTGCTCGACGAGAAGCAGCTCAAGCGCAAGGGCTTCGGCGGCATCCTGGGTGTCGGCGGCGGTTCCGCGCGTCCGCCGCGCCTGCTGCGCGTGGGCTGGAAGCCGGCCAAGGCGAGCAAGCGCGTGGCGCTGGTCGGCAAGGGCATCACGTTCGACTCGGGCGGCATCTCGATCAAGCCGGCCGCGGGCATGGACCACATGACCTCGGACATGTCGGGTGCCGCCGCCGTGCTGGCCTCGGTCGTGCTGGCCGCGAAGCTGAAGTACCCGCTCGAGGTCACCGCGCACATCCCGCTGGCGGAGAACCTGCCCTCGGGCAGCTCCTACCGCCCGGGCGACGTGCTGACCATGTACGGCGGCAAGACCGTCGAGGTCCTCAACACCGACGCCGAGGGCCGCCTGGTCCTGGCCGACGCGATGGTGCGCGCCGCCGAGGAGAACCCCGACTACCTCATCGAGACCGCCACCCTCACCGGCGCCCAGGTCGTGGCGCTCGGCAACCGCACCGCCGGCGTGATGGGCTCCGACGAGTTCCGCGACCGCGTCGCGGGCATCATGCAGGCCACCGGCGAGGGCGGCTGGGCCATGCCGCTGCCCGAGGAGCTGCGCGCCGACCTCGACTCCCGCCTGGCCGACCTGGCCAACGTCACCGGCCACCGCTGGGGCGGCATGCTCGCCGCCGGCCTGTTCCTCAAGGAGTTCGTCGCCGAGGGCCTGCCGTGGGCCCACATCGACGTCGCGGGCCCCGCCTTCAACACCGGCGGCCCCTGGGGCTACACCGGCAAGGGCGGCACGGGCGTCCCCGTCCGCACCATCGCCGCCGTCCTGGCCGACATCGCCGACCGCGGCTGACGGTTCCGCTCGGCTTACGAAGGCCCCTGCCACACGTTTCGGCAGGGGCCTTCGGCGTTCGAGTTCGGCCCCACGGCCTGGACCAGTGAGCGATCGCACCGGCCCTCGGCGGCCCCACCCACGACCAGGCAGGTTCACACTGGCGGCTTGGTCATCAGCGCGAGCCCAGGCCACGCCGGCGCCGACCGCGGCTGACGGTTCCGCTCGGCTTACGAAGGCCCCTGCCACACGTTTCGGCAGGGGCCTTCGGCGTTCGTGTGAGACGCTCGCGGCATGGACGCCGATGCCTACCTCGAAGCCGCGGTCCGGGACGTGCTCACCGGGGACGAGGCGGCGCTCGACCGGCGCGTCGGGCACGCCGCGCTCGTGCTCGCCGCAGCGGGTGCGGGGACGGCCGCGGATCGGCTCGTCGCGCACTGGCGCGCGGTGACGGAGCGGCCCGCGACGCGCCTCGCCGACGACGCCGTGCGGGCGCGCGCGTGGGCGATGCTGTTCGAGGCGCGCGGCGGCCGTCCACAGTGGGCGGACGAGCTGGTTCCGCTCGACCTCGACGCGGAAGAGCTGGCGCACCGAGCATTTCTGACGCGGAAAGTGTCCGATCTGGACGGAGTGTTCGACGGCTCACCGATCGCCGGGGTGGTGTCGGCGCTGACGCCCGGGCGACCCGATCGCGTCCGCGCCGCGCTCGCCGAAGGCGACCTCGACCAGTGGGCGAAGCTCACCGGAAACCACCCGGCCCCGGACGTCGCCGCCCTGGCCGCGACGCGCGCGCTGGCCCCACGGCTCGTCGCCGGCGCCGATCCGATGGCGCTCGGCCCGGACTGGCCCGACCAGTGCGCCGGCGCGCTGATCGCCGCGTTGCGTGAGCGCTACCCGACGCATCCGGACAGCTGGCCGGAGCTCGTCGGCGCGATCATGCGCGAACGTGGCCAGACCGCGCCGCCACCCGCGTCCGAACAAGACGTCGAAGAGGCCCTACTCCAGCTCGGCACGACACTCCCCGCCGACTACCGTGAGTTCCTCCGCACGGCCAACGGCCTGCCCGACGACGTCACCTTCCCGCGCCTGCTGCCCGCGCAGGAACTCCGCGCCGACAACGGTGTGGTCATCGTCTCCGATCCCGCGCTCGTGCTGCTGACCGCGACCGGCCACGCCGTGCAGGTCGACCTCGCGTTCGGCAGCACCGCGCACCCGTCGTTCCGCGCGCTGCTGGAGCACCACCTCAGCCTGCTGGAGGCGAGCGCCTAGCCGGAGGAACCCCTAGACCTGACCGCGCTTCTTCCGCTCCGTGTACTCCCGCATGCGCTTGGGATAACCGACCCGCGACACTTCGTACACGGGAATCGACCGCTTCTCGCCGAAGTGCAGCGCCGCCTGGAGGCTGCCGATGCGCCGGCGGGTCCATTCGCCGTCGTGGGCGATGAGGACCACAGTGGCTTCCGTCACGGTGGTGCGGGGCTCGACATACGCCTCGACGCCACGCCGCGATGCGGCCCATTCCTCCAGGTGACGGGTGTCCTCGGAGGTGGCCTTGCGCATCGTTCCCTGACGTCTGCCGCCTCGGCCGCGCCGACGCAGCGAGTCGAAGATCCCCACTCCGACCACCTCTCTTCCTGCAGGAGTACGAACTCCATTATTCCCACGATCAGGTGTGGTCGGTGTCGCACGGCCGGGTTGGTCGGCCGGATCGGCGTAGTGACAAGATGGCTGGTGTCGCGCGCGCGGTTATACCGGGGCTGCGCGACGACCGAGCTTCACCCCTACACCGCTGCCGAGGAGTTATTGAAGTGAGCGACACCTCCGCCGACCTTGTGATCCTGGGAGGCGGATCGGGCGGCTACGCCGCGGCTTTCCGCGCGGCCGAGCTGGGCCTTTCCGTCACGCTGATCGAGAAGGACAAGCTGGGCGGGACCTGCCTGCACCGCGGGTGCATCCCGACCAAGGCCCTGCTGCACGCAGCCGAAGTCGCCGACGAGACTCGCGAGGCCGAATCGGTCGGGGTCAGGGCCGTGTTCGAAGGCATCGACATCGCCGGGGTCAACAAGTACAAGGACGGGATCGTCTCCCGCCTGTACAAGGGCCTGCAGGGCCTGGCCAAGGCGCACAAGGTGAACCTCGTCGAGGGCACCGGCACGTTCGTCGGCGGCACGACCGTCGAGGTCGACGGCACCCGCTACACGGGCAAGAACGTCATCCTCGCCACCGGTTCGTACTCGCGTACCCTGCCCGGCCTGGAGCTCGGCGGCCGGATCATCGCCAGCGAGCAGGCGCTCGCACTCGACTGGGTGCCGAAGAAGGTCGTGGTGCTCGGCGGCGGCGTGATCGGCGTGGAGTTCGCGAGCGTCTGGGCCTCCTTCGGCGTCGACGTCACCGTGGTCGAGGCCCTGCCGCGCCTGGTGCCCGCCGAGGACGAGTTCGCGTCCAAGCAGCTCGAGCGCGCGTTCCGCCGCCGCAAGATCGCCTTCAAGACGGGCGTGCGGTTCACCGGCGCGAAGCAGGACGACAACGGCGTGAGCGTGTCGCTGGAGTCCGGCGAGACCATCGAGGCCGACCTGCTGCTGGTCGCCGTCGGCCGCGGCCCGAACTCCGCGGGCCACGGCTACGAGGAGGCCGGCGTCAAGATCGACCGCGGCTTCGTCCTCACCGACGACCGCCTGCGCACGAACCTGCCGAACGTCTACGCCGTCGGCGACATCGTGCCGGGCCTGCAGCTGGCCCACCGTGGCTTCCAGCAGGGCATCTTCGTCGCCGAGGAGATCGCAGGGCTCGCCCCGCGCGAGATCGACGAGAAGGGCATCCCGCGCGTCACCTACTCGCACCCCGAGGTCGCCTCGGTCGGGCTCACCGAGTCGCAGGCCAAGGAGAAGTACGGCAACGACGTCACCACCTACACCTACGACCTCGGCGGCAACGGCAAGAGCCAGATCCTCAAGACCTCCGGTGGCGTGAAGCTGGTCAAGGCGCCCGACGGCCCGGTCGTCGGCGTGCACATGGTGGGCGACCGCGTCGGCGAGCTGATCGGCGAAGCGCAGCTGGTCTACAACTGGGAGGCGTTCCCGGAGGACGTCGCCCCCCTCATCCACGCGCACCCCACCCAGACCGAGGCCCTCGGTGAAGCGTTCCTCGCCCTCGCGGGCAAGCCGCTGCACGTGCACAGCTGACGTCTCACCAGCACAATCCAAACCTACGTCTTACAGATCAAGGGAGTCAGCGAACGATGGCCTACTCCGTCACGTTGCCGGAGCTCGGTGAGAGCGTCACTGAAGGCACCGTCACCCGGTGGTTGAAGCAGGAAGGCGACACCGTCGAGGTCGACGAGCCGTTGCTCGAGATCTCCACCGACAAGGTCGACACCGAGGTCCCGTCCCCCGTGGCCGGCACGCTGGTGAAGATCAGCGCCGGTGAGGACGAGACCGTCGAGGTCGGCGGCGAGCTTGCGGTGATCGACGACGGCACCGGCGGCGTCCCCGCCGCTGCCGAGCCGGCCGCACCCGCGCAGGAAGCCGCTCCGGAGCCGCAGGCGGCGCCCGAGCCCGAGCCCGAGCCGACGCCGGCGCCCGCCGCGCAGGCTCCTCAGGCCGAGGCCCCGTCGCGTCCGGACACCGCGCCGGCGGCCGGTGGTCAGGGCACCGAGGTGAAGCTGCCCGAGCTGGGCGAGAGCGTCACCGAGGGCACCGTGACCCGCTGGCTGAAGCAGGTCGGCGACTCGGTCGAGGTCGACGAGCCGCTGCTCGAGATCTCCACGGACAAGGTCGACACCGAGGTGCCGTCGCCGGTCGCCGGCACGGTGCTCGAGATCCGCGCCGGTGAGGACGAGACCGTCGAGGTCGGCGGGGTCCTCGCGGTGATCGGGGACGCGGGTGCGGCTCCGGCCGCCGCCCCGGCGCCTTCCGCTCCGGCCCCGGCGGCTCAGGCCGCTCCGGCTGCCCCGGCTCCCGCCCCGGTCCAGGAGAGCAAGCCGGCGCCTGCCGCTCCCGCCGCTGCTCCGGCGCCTGCCGCTGCTCCTGCTCCGGCGCCTGCCGCCGCTGCCCCGGCCGCCAGGGCCGAGGACAACGGTTCGGCCGACGGCCCGTACGTCACGCCGCTGGTGCGCAAGCTCGCGTCCGAGCACGACATCGACCTGTCGACCCTGACCGGCAGCGGTGTGGGCGGCCGCATCCGCAAGCAGGACGTACTCGCGGCGGCCGAGGCCAAGCAGAAGGCGGCCGCCCCGGCGCCCGCGGCTGCTGCGCCGGCCCCTGCCGCGCAGGCCCCGGCTCCCGCCGCGGCTGCCCCGTCGGCTCCGGCCGCCGTCTCGCCGGACATCGCCGCCCTGCGCGGCACGGTGCAGAAGGCCAGCCGGATCCGGCAGATCACGGCCACCAAGACCCGCGAGTCGCTGCAGGTTTCCGCGCAGCTCACGCAGGTGCACGAGGTGGACGTGACGAAGATCGCCAAGCTGCGCCAGCGCGCGAAGGCGGCGTTCCGCGAGCGCGAGGGTGTGAACCTCACGTTCCTGCCGTTCTTCGCGAAGGCCACCGTCGAGGCGCTCAAGCAGCACCCGAACGTCAACGCGTCCTACAACGAGGACACGAAGGAGATCACCTACCACGGCGCCGTGCACCTGGGCATCGCGGTGGACACCGAGCGCGGCCTGCTGTCGGTCGTGATCCACGACGCCGGTGAGCTGAGCCTGGCCGGTCTCGCGCACCGCATCGCCGACCTGGCGGCGCGGGCCCGGGCCAACCACATCAAGCCGGACGAGCTGACCGGCGGCACCTTCACCATCACGAACATCGGCAGCAACGGCGCCCTGTTCGACACGCCGATCATCGTGCAGCCGCAGTCCGGCATGCTCGGCACCGGCGCTGTCGTGAAGCGCCCGGTCGTCGTGTCCGACGCCGAGGGCAACGACACGATCGCCGTCCGCTCGATGGTGTTCCTGCCGCTGACCTACGACCACCGCCTGGTCGACGGCGCCGACGCCGGCCGCTTCCTCACGACGATCAAGCAGCGTCTGGAAGAGGGCAAGTTCGAGGACGAGCTCGGCCTCTGACGCGGTAAACGGTCTGTCGAAGGCCCCGCGCTCCCTGAGGGAGTGTGGGGCCTTCGCCGTCTTCGGCTGTCCGATGTAGACGATCGACCGCGGTCCACCGTGGCGGAACCGGGGTCCGACCCGGGACACCGGAGGTGCCGCGGTCATCCCCGTCCTGTCCATTACGGACAGTCCCGCGCGCGGGCGCCGACAACGGGGCCGGGGGTGCGGAACACGCTCGGATAGGACACGATCTGAGGCATGCGGGTACTCATCGCGGGGTCCGGCGGGCTCATCGGCACGGCACTGGCGGCGCGGCTGCGCTCGGCCGGCCACGACGTGCGCCGCCTCGTGCGGCGCACCGCGCAGGCGGCGGACGAACACGGCTGGGATCCGCCGTCGGCGCGGATCGACGAAGGCGCGTTCGACGGTGTCGACGCCGTCGTGAACCTCTGTGGCGCACCCCTGCTGCCGGGCCGCTGGAGCGCGATGCGCAAGCAGGTGCTGCTCGACAGCCGCGTCGAGCCCACGGAGGTGCTCGCCGAAGCCGTGGCCGCACACGGGGTGAAGGTGCTGGTGAACGCCTCGGCCGTCGGCTTCTACGGCAACACGGGTTCGCACGTGGTCGACGAAACCGCCGGCGCGGGCACGGGGTTTCTGGCGGAGCTCTGCACGGCGTGGGAAGGCGCGACTGCGGCCGCGAAAACGGCCGGCGCCCGCGTGGTGCTCGTGCGCACCGGCCTCGTGCTCGCGCGCACCGGCGGCCTGCTCGACGTGCTGCGGCCGCTGTTCGGCTTCGCCCTCGGCGGCCGCCTCGGCGATGGCCGTCAGTTCATGCCCTGGATCTCGCTCGACGACGAAGTCGGTGCCCTCGTCCACGCGCTGGAGCACGAACGGCTGGCCGGCCCGGTCAACCTCGCCGGCCCTGCACCCGTAACCAACGCCGAGTTCACGAAAGCCCTCGGCCACGCGTTGCACCGGCCCGCGCCGTGGTGGGTTCCGGGGATCGCGCTGAAGCTCGCGCTCGGGCAAGCCGGCGAGGAAATGGCGTTGTACGGGCAGCGCGCCGTCCCGCGGCGGCTGGAGCAAACGGGGTACGAGTTCCGCCACCGCACTCTGGAGAGCGCGCTGGCCGCCGCGACATGACCGTGCCGCGCGTGCGCTGGGTCGTGACGGGCGTGGTGTTGTTCGCCGCGTTCCTCGCGCTGGGCCTGCTCGTCGACCGGCAGCCGCTGCAGCTCGACACAGAGGTCGCGAACGCGTTGCGCGGCCAGGACACGCAGCCCGCCGGGCTGGTCGCGGGCGTCGTCACCAACGTCCTCGGGCCGGCGCTGCCGTGGGTTCTCGGAGTGGCTCTGCTGGCGCTGGTTCTGCGGGACCGCGCGAACCTGTCGCTGTGCGTGCGGCTGGCCGTGGTGCTGGTGCTGTGCCGGCTGACGAGCCTCGCGTTCAAACCCGTGTTCCTGCGCCAGCGTCCGCGCGAGTACCCGGATCTGAGCTACCCCAGCGGCCACGTGGTCGCAGTGGCCTCGACCGGCCTGGTCGTGGTGCTGGTGTGCGGCTGGCTCGCGCCGCGGTTCGTCCGCTGGGCGGTGGGGCTCGCGGTGGCCGCGACCGTCGTGGCGGCGGCCTGCCGGGTCGTGCTCGGTGTGCATTGGGTCACGGACACCGTCGGCTCCGCGCTCGCGGTGCTGGGCATGGGCCTGGTGTCGGCGACGGCACTGCGGCTCGTGCCCTTTCGCGCGCCAGACGGGCGTAGCCTCGACGAGTGAGTTCTTCGACCGATTCCTGCCGTGCCGCCACCGAACCCGTCGTAGTCCGGGAGCTCGGCACGATCGACTACACCGAGGCCTGGGACCTGCAGCGGGAGATCCTCACCGCGCGCGCCGACGAGACCGGGCCGGACACCCTGCTGCTGCTGGAGCACCCGTCGGTCTACACCGCGGGCAAGCGCACGGAGCCCGAGGACCGGCCGGCCGACGGCACGCCGGTGATCGACGTGGACCGCGGCGGCAAGATCACGTGGCACGGGCCCGGGCAGCTCGTCGGCTACCCGATCCTGCAGCTCGCCGACCCGATCGATGTCATGCACTACGTGCGCCGCCTCGAGGAGGCGCTGATCGTGGTGTGCGAGCAGCTCGGCGTGCGCACCGGCCGGGTCGAGGGCCGCAGCGGCGTGTGGATCCCGGCCGACGACCGCGGGATCGAGCGCAAGATCGCCGCCATCGGTATCCGTGTGCAGCGCGGTGTGACCATGCACGGCTTCGAGCTGAACTGCAACGCCGACCTCGGCGCGTTCGACTCGATCGTGCCGTGCGGCATCCGCGACGCCGGCGTCACCTCGCTCTCCTACGAGCTGGAGCGCGACGTCACCGTGGCCGAGGTGCTGCCCATGGCGCGCGACGCCGTGCTGGCCGCGCTCGAAGGCGAGCTGGTCGTGCGTGACGACCGCTGGCTGCCGCGCCCGGAAGCGCCTTCGGCGCCGGGCGTCACCTTCGCCCTGCAGAACTGAGAACTCGCCGTCGGCGGCGCTCGCTTGAACGAGCGCCGCCGACGGCGAGTGAGTCACAGCTGCGGTGCCACGTCCGAGGCGATGAACTCGAGGTGGTCCAGGTCCTGCAGGTCGAGCACCTGCAGGTAGAGCCGCGTGATGCCCGTCTTCTCGCGCCACTGCCCGATGCGGTCGACGACCTCCGCCGCGGTGCCGGCCAGGCCGGACTCGCGCAGCTCACCCAGGTCACGGCCGATGGCCCCGGCCCGGCGCGCCACTTCGGCGTCGTCGCGGCCGATCGCGACGGTGAGCGCCACCGAACGCAGGATCTCCTTCGGGTCGCGGCCCACGGCCTCGGCCGCGGCGGCGACGCGCTCGAACTGCGCCAGCGCGGCTTCCGGGCTCGCGAACGGCAGGTTGAACTCGTCGGCGAAGCGCGCGGCCAGCTCGGGCGTGCGCTTCTTGCCCCCGCCGCCGATGATCACGGGCGGCGCGGGCGACTGCGCCGGCTTCGGCAGCGCGGGCGAATCGGCGACGGTGTAGTGCTCACCGGAGAAGGAGAACTTCTCGCCCACCGGCGTCTTCCACAGACCGGTGATGATCTCCAGCTGCTCCGCGTAGCGGTCGAAGCGCTCCTTAAGCGGCGGCAACGTGAGGGCGTAAGCGGTGTGCTCGGCGTCGAACCAGCCCGCGCCGAGACCGAACTCCACGCGCCCGCCCGACATCTGGTCGACCTGCGCCACGGAGATCGCAAGCGGGCCGGGGTGGCGGAACGTGGCCGCGGTGACGAGCGTGCCGAGCCGGATCCGCTCGGTCTCGCGGGCGAGCCCGGCCAGGGTGATCCACGCGTCGGTGGGCCCGGGCAAGCCGTCGCCGTCGCCCATCTTCAGGTAGTGGTCGCTGCGGAAGAACGCATCGAAACCGGCGGCCTCGGTCGCCTTGGCGACGCGCAGGAGGTCGTCGTACGTGGCGCCCTGCTGGGGCTCCGTGAAGATCCTCAAGTCCATCGCGCCAGCGTAGCCACGGCGCTGTTCAAGCCTCCGATCAGCTCGCGGCCGGTCGCTCCCCCGCCTCGCCGGGTTGACGCAGGCGCAGCAGCATCCGCACGATCACGTCCTCGATCTGCTCACCGATCTTCTTCGGGTCGGCCGCGCTCGCGATCTCCGTGGCCGCACTGGACAGCGCGCCGAACAGGAGCCGGGCCGTGATGTCGACCGGCACGGGCTCGACCTCGCCGGCGTCCACGAGCGACTGCAGGCCCGCGCGTACGAGGCCGAAGCTGCACTGCTCCTCGGCCTCGCGCCAGCGTTCCCAGCCCATCACCACCGGCGCCTCGTGGATCGCGATGCGCTGGTAGGCCGGGTCGAGGCAGCTCTTGATGAACGCGTTGAGCGCGCCCATCGCCCGTTCCCACGGCGTGCCGGGGCCCGTCATGATCTTCTCGAGCCGGTCGTAAACCAGGCTTTCCACGGAGTCGAACGCGGCTTCGAACAGGGCCTGTTTGCCGCTGAAGTGGTGGTACAGCGCGCCCTTCGTCACGCGGGCGCGTTTGGCCACCTCGTCGAGTGAGGTACCCGCGTAACCGCGTTTCGTGAACAGTTCGACGGCGCTGTCGACCAGTGCGGATCGTGTGGACTCCGAGTAGTCGAGTCGTCTGGACCTCATTGTCGGCACCCTCACAACCTTACGCCGGACGGCGATCTCCATACCCATGGTATGTTCACCGCGGCAGGTCCGTACCGGGAGTATGCCGCAAACCCGCGGTACGACCCGGGTCACGGAAGGGGAGCCCACACGATGAGCTGGACTGACTTCTACCGACGCCGGGAGATCCTCGAGGCGGCCGTGCGCCACGCGCAGCGCACCCCCGGTGAGCCGCTCGCACTCGCCGAGATCCCCGGCGCCACCGACGTTTTCGGCTGTGAAGAGAACCTGCTGCTGGCGCTGCAGTACAAGTGGACGCAGGTGCTCGGGGGGCACCTGCGCGCCGAGCTGGCCGACCCGGAGGACGCCGCGGCCGACGGCGTCGGCGACCAGGTCGACACCGTTTCCCGCGCGTGGCGGCGCGCGCAGTCCGAGCACGAGACGCTGCGCGCGGTGCTCGACGGCGCACTGACCCGCCACCCCTCGCTGGTCGACCTGCACGAGGGCGAACTGCGGATGCTGGCGCTCACGGCGGGACTGGCCGCGCCCGGTGAGCCAACAGAGGAGATCACCCGCGTCGGCTACGCCTTCGAGTCGCTGCTGCGCACCGGCGGCGACCGCTCGGACCGCGCGGCCCGCCCGATGCGACGGCGCAGCCCCATGGGACACCTGATGCGCCTGCTCGCACCCAGCGCGTGACCGCGTAGTTGGCGACGTATAGTTAGGTGAACCCCATGACCCCACGCTGGACCGAGGCCGAGCTGGCCGACCAGACCGGCCGGACCGTCCTGATCACCGGTGCCAACTCGGGGCTCGGCCTGCGCACGGCGGAAGTCCTCGCCGGCCACGGTGCGCGGGTGCTGCTCGCGTGCCGCTCGGCCGAGCGCGGTGCCGCCGCCCTCGAACGCGTCCGCGCCGTGGCCGCCGGTGCCGCGCCCGAGCTCGTGCCGCTGGATCTGGCCGATCTCGCGTCGGTGCGCAAGGCGGCGACGTCGGTGCGCGAGCTGACCGGCGACGCGCTCGACGTGCTCGTGAACAACGCCGGCGTGATGGCCACCGCGAAGGGCAAGACCACCGACGGCTTCGAGCTGCAGTTCGGCACCAACCACCTCGGCCACGCCGCGCTCACGTGGCTGCTGATGCCGGCCCTGCGCGGAGGCAGCGGTGCCCGCGTGGTCACGCTGTCGAGCCTCGCGGCCACCGGGGCGCGCATCCGCCTGGACGACCTCAACTTCCGGGAGCACTCGTACAACGCGGCGGCCGCCTACGGGCAGTCGAAGCTCGCGAACCAGGTGTTCGCGCTGGAGCTGGACCGCCGGCTGCGCGCGGCCGGTTCCTCGGTGATCAGCGTCGCCGCGCACCCCGGCTACACCGCGACCGGTCTCGGCGACGCCATGGCGCGCTCCTACCGCAACCCGGTGGTACGCGGCACGATCATGGGGTTCAGCCGCCTCGGCGAGGCGCTGCTCGCCCAGCAGGCCGACCGGGGCACCCTTCCGCAGCTGTACGCGGCCACGCAGCCGGACGTCGAAGGCGGTGACTACTTCGGCCCCGACCAGCTGTTCGGCGCCCGGGGCTGGCCCACGAAGGTGCGCCCGCTCGCCGCCGCCCGCGACCTCGCGACGGCGACCGCATTGTGGGACTTGACGGCTCGCTTGACGAACGTCACGCCCGACCCGCAGTAGGCGATTCGCCCGGCACCCCGGGCGTAGTGTGGTGGACGTGACTGCTGCGCCTGAAGGGCGGAAGTTGCTGCGGCTTGAGGTCCGCAACAGCGAGACGCCTATTGAGAAGAAGCCGTCGTGGATCAGGACGAAGGTGCGGATGGGGCCGGA
>NZ_JBFAAJ010000036.1:53606-65334 GCF_040639695.1 Amycolatopsis sp. NPDC023774 | reverse complement strand
TCCGGCCCCATCCGCACCTTCGTCCTGATCCACGACGGCTTCTTCTCAATAGGCGTCTCGCTGTTGCGGACCTCAAGCCGCAGCAACTTCCGCCCCTCGGGCTGCGCGCTCATCGCGACAGGTCCGAGTACAGCGGGTGCTTCTTCGCCAGCAGCTCCACGCGCCCGCGCAGCGTCTGCGCCGCGGGCTCGTCGAAATCGGGCTTCAAAGCCTCGGCGATCACGTCGGCGACCTCGGCGAAGTCCTCCGCGCCGAACCCGCGCGTGGCCAGCGCCGGCGTGCCGATGCGCAGGCCGGAGGTGACCATCGGCGGCCGCGGGTCGAACGGCACCGCATTGCGGTTCACCGTGATCCCCACGGAGTGCAGCCGGTCCTCGGCCTGCTGACCGTCCAAAGCGGACTGCACGAGGTCCACGAGCACCAGGTGCACGTCGGTGCCACCGGTCAGCACGCGCACGCCCGCTTCGGCGCAGTCCGAACGCGACAGCCGGTCGGCCAGGATCCGCGAGCCTTCGAGCGTGCGCTCCTGACGCTCGCGGAACTCGTCGCTCGCCGCGATCTTCAACGCCACGGCTTTGGCCGCGATCACGTGCTCCAGCGGCCCGCCCTGCTGACCGGGGAACACCGCCGAGTTGATCTTCTTGGCCAGCTCCTCACGGCACAGGATCAGGCCGCCGCGCGGGCCGCCCAGCGTCTTGTGCGTGGTCGTGGTGACGATGTCCGCGTGGGGCACCGGCGACGGGTGCAGCCCCGCGGCCACCAGGCCCGCGAAGTGGGCCATGTCCACCATCAGGCGAGCGTCGACCAAGTCCGCGATCCGGCGGAACTCCGCGAAGTCGAGCTGACGCGGGTAGGCCGACCAGCCCGCGATGATCAGCTTCGGCTTGTGCTCCAGGGCCAGCCGCTCGATCTCGGCGACGTCGACGATCCCGGTCTCTTTGTCGACGTGGTAGGCCACGACGTTGTAGAGCTTGCCGGAGAAGTTGATCTTCATCCCGTGCGTCAGGTGGCCGCCGTGGGCCAGGTCGAGGCCGAGGATCGTGTCGCCCGGCTTCAGCACGGCGAACATCGCCGCCGCGTTGGCCTGCGCGCCGGAGTGCGGCTGCACGTTCGCGTGCTCGGCGCCGAACAGCGCCTTCGCCCGGTCAATGGCCAGCTGCTCGACCACGTCGACGTACTCGCAGCCACCGTAGTAGCGGCGGCCGGGGTAGCCCTCCGCGTACTTGTTGGTCAGCACCGAACCCTGCGCCTCGAGCACACCCACGGGCGCGAAGTTCTCCGACGCGATCATCTCCAGCGTCGACTGCTGGCGGTCGAGCTCCGCCGCCACGGCCGCGGCGACCTCCGGGTCCACATCGGGCAGATGAGCGTCGAACGTGCGGGTTTCGAGACCAGCCATCAGTTCTCCTGGGTGAGCGCGGCGTACGCGGCGGCGTCGAGCAGCTCCGGGACGTCGCCCGTGAGCCGCACTTTCAGGAGCCATCCTTCGGTGTACGGGTCGGAGTTCACGATCTCGGGGGTGTCCGATGTGGTCTCGTTCACCTCGACGACCTCGCCGCTCACCGGCGAGTACAGCTCGCTCACGGACTTCGTCGACTCGACCTCGCCGAACACCTCGCCCGCGGTCACCGTGCCGCCCACGGCGGGCAGCTGCACGAACACGATGTCACCGAGCGACTCGGCGGCGAAGGCGGTGATGCCCACGGTCGCGACCCCGTCCACGACGGACAGCCACTCGTGTTCTTTGGTGTAGGACAGGTTCTGGGGGATGCTCACGGAATCTGGGTCCTTTAGGCTCGGGAGTAGAAGGGCAGGGCGACGACCTCGACGGGCTCGATCCTGCCCCTGATGTCGACGGAAAGCTTCGTACCAGGCTCTGCGTACGCCCGATCGACGTACGCCATGGCGATCGGGTAACCCAGCGTCGGCGACAGCGCACCACTGGTCACAGTGCCGATGTTCTGGGGGCCCGCCGACGCGTCGCCGGAAAGCACGGCGTAACCGTGCCGCGGCGCCCGGCGACCGGTGGCCCGCAGCCCGACCCGCACGCGCGGAACATCGGCCTTCGCCAGCTCCTCCAGCGCGGCCCGGCCCACGAAGTCACCCGGCTTCTCGAACTTCACCACGCGCCCCAGACCGGCGGCGAACGGATTGAGCTCCCGCGTGAGCTCGTTGCCGTACAACGGCATCCCCGCCTCGAGCCGCAGCGTGTCGCGGCACGCCAGCCCGCACGGCACGAGCCCGTGCGGCTCGCCGGCCTCGGTCAGGATGCGCCACAACGCGGGCGCCTCGGCGGCGGGCACGAACAGCTCGAAGCCGTCCTCACCCGTGTAGCCGGTGCGGGCCAGGAGCACCTCGTGCCCCTTCACCACCACGGGCACGCTCGCGTAGTACTTCAGCGCGCCCAGGTCCGCGTCGGTCACCGCGGCCAGCACGTCGACCGCACGCGGGCCCTGCACGGCGATCAGCGCCGTGTCCGCGGACCGGTTCTCCACCACGGCGTCGAACCCCGCCGCGCGTTCGGCCAGCGCTTCGGCGACCACGTCGGCGTTGCCGGCGTTGGCGACGACCAGGTACTCCTCGTCGGCGAGCCGGTAGACGACCAGGTCGTCGAGCACGCCGCCGTCGGCGTCGCAGATCATCGTGTAACGGGCGCGGCCCGGCTTCACGCCGGTCAGGTTGCCAACCAGCGCGTAGTCGAGCACATCCGCGGCCTGCGCGCCGCGGACGTGGATCTCGGCCATGTGCGACAGGTCGAACAGCCCGGCCGCCTCGCGCACGGCCTTGTGCTCGGCCAGCTCACTGGCGTAGCGGACCGGCATCGACCAGCCCGCGAAGTCGGTGAACAGCGCACCCAGTCCCTTGTGGACCCCGTGCAGGGAAGTCGCTTTCGCTGCGTTTGTTTCAACCACGGGTGCTCAGCCTTCGTACGCGTTGAGCGGCGGGCAGGAGCAGACGAGGTTGCGGTCTCCGCGCGCCCCGTCGATCCGCCGCACCGGCGGCCAGTACTTGTTCTTGCGCGACACACCCGCCGGGTACACCGCCAGCTCACGGTCGTAGTCCGCCGTCCACTCGCCCACCAGCGTCTCCGCCGTGTGCGGAGCCGCGCGCAGCGGGCTCGTCTCCGCGGTCCAGCGCCCGGAAGCGACCTGGTCGATCTCGTGCCGGATGGCGATCATCGCGTCGCAGAAGCGGTCGATCTCGCCGAGGTCCTCGCTCTCGGTGGGCTCCACCATGAGCGTGCCCGCGACCGGGAACGACATCGTCGGCGCGTGGAAGCCGTAGTCGATGAGCCGCTTCGCGACGTCGTCGACGGTCACGCCGGTGTCCTTGGTGATGCCGCGCAGGTCGAGGATGCACTCGTGCGCGACCAGGCCGTCCTGCCCGGTGTAGAGCACCGGGTAGTGCGGCGACAGGCGGGCGGCGACGTAGTTGGCGGCGAGGACCGCGACCTTCGTGGCCGCCGTGAGGCCGGGCGCGCCCATCATGCGCACGTACGCCCACGAGATCGGCAGAATCGACGCCGAGCCGTAGGGCGCGCCGCTGATCGGGCCGACGCCGGTGGCGGGGCCCGCGGCATCGAGCAGCGGGTGGTTCGGCAGGTAGGGCGCGAGGTGCGCGCGCACCGCGACCGGCCCGACGCCGGGGCCGCCACCGCCGTGGGGGATGCAGAACGTCTTGTGCAGGTTCAGGTGCGACACGTCGCCGCCGAACTCGCCCGGCTTCGCCAGGCCCAGCAACGCGTTGAGGTTCGCGCCGTCGACGTACACCTGGCCACCGCCGTCATGCACGATCTTGGCGAGCCGCTCGATGCCGTGCTCGTACACGCCGTGCGTGGATGGGTAGGTGACCATGATCGCCGCAAGCGTCTCGCGGTTCGCATCCACCTTGGCCTGCAGGTCTTCGAGGTCGACGTTGCCCTCGTCGGTGCACTTCACCACGACGACGCGCATGCCGGCGAGCACCGCCGACGCCGCGTTGGTGCCGTGCGCGGACGACGGGATCAGGCAGACGTCGCGCTCTGGCTGGCCGTTGGCGTGGTGGTAGCCGCGGATGGCGAGCAGACCGGCGAGCTCCCCCTGGCTGCCGGCGTTGGGCTGCAGCGAAACCTCGTCGTAGCCGGTCACTTCGGCGAGCCAGCCCGAGAGCTGCGCCACGAGCCGGTGGTAGCCCTCGGCGTCCTCGGCCGGCGCGAACGGGTGGATGCCCGCGAACTCGCGCCAGCTGATCGGCTCCATCTCGGTGGTGGCGTTGAGCTTCATCGTGCACGAGCCCAGCGGGATCATGCCGCGGTCGAGCGCGTAGTCCAGGTCGGCGAGCTTGCGCAGGTAGCGCAGCATCGACGTCTCGGAGCGGTGCGTGCTGAACACCTCGTGGGCCATGAAGCCGCTCTCGCGCACGATGTCGCTCGGCAGCGCGGTGGCGATGGCCCACTCGGCGTCCACGCCGAACGCGCGCAGCACCTGCGCGAGGATGTCGGGCCGGGTGACCTCGTCACAGGCCACGCGCACGTGGTCGGCGTCGACGTGCCCGAGGTTGATGCCCGCCTCGCGAGCGGCCGCGTGGATCTCGGCGGCGCGGCCGGGAACGTGCGCGACGACCGTGTCGAAGAACGATTCGTGCACGACCTCCACACCACCGTCGCGCAGCGCCGCGGCGAAGCCCGCCGCCAGTTCGTGCACGCGGGTCGCGATGGCCTTCAGGCCGTCCGGGCCGTGGTACACGGCGTACATCGCGGCCAGCACGGCCGGCAGCACCTGCGCGGTGCAGATGTTCGACGTCGCCTTCTCGCGGCGAATGTGCTGCTCACGAGTCTGCAGCGCGAGCCGGTACGCCATGTTCCCGTCGGCGTCCACGGACACGCCCACCAGCCGGCCCGGCAGCGAACGCTCGAGCCCGGCACGCACGGCCAGGTACCCGGCGTGCGGACCGCCGTAGCCCAGCGGCACACCGAAGCGCTGCGTCGAACCCGCGGCGACGTCCGCGCCGAACTCACCCGGCGAGGTGATCAGCGTGAGGGCGAGCAGGTCGGCGGCCACCGTGTACAGGGCGCCCGCGGCCTTCGCGGCTTCGGAGATGGCGTGGTAGAAACCGCGGCCCCGCAGCACGCCCGACGCGCCGGGGTACTGCACGACGACGCCGAAGAACTCCTCCGGCAGCCCGGTGAGCAGGTCGCGCACCTGCACGTCGATGCCCAGCGCCGCGGCGCGCGTGCGCACGACCGCGATCGTCTGCGGCAGACACTCGGCGTCGAGCACGATCACGTTGGACTTCGACTTCGATGAGCGCCGCATCAGCGTCATCGCCTCGGCGACGGCCGTCGACTCGTCGAGCATCGACGCGTTGGCGATGGTCAGGCCGGTGAGGTCGGCGACCATCGTCTGGAAGTTCAGCAGCGCTTCGAGCCGGCCCTGCGAGATCTCCGGCTGGTACGGCGTGTAGGCGGTGTACCACGCGGGGTTCTCGAGCACGTTGCGGCGGATCACGCCCGGCGTGACGGTGTCGGAGTAACCGAGGCCGATCATCTGCGTCATCGGGCGGTTGAGCGCCGCGAGCGCGCGCAGCTCGGCGGTCGCTTCCTCTTCGGAAGCGGCCGCGGGCAGGTTCAGGTCACGGGTGGTGCGGATGGCGGAAGGGACGGCCGCCTCCACGAGGGCGTCCAGGCTTCCGTGACCGCATTCGGCGAGCATCTTGGCCCGCTCGGCCTCGGCGGGGCCGATGTGGCGGGCGTCGAACGGTGTGGAGGTGATGGGAGCTCCTCGGGCCGGGCACCGGGCGCAGCGGTGCGCTGGGAACTCCCCCTCTGTCATGGGCACCTGAGAGTTTCACCGCGCAGCGCGGCTTTCACCTTGGGTGAGGCGCGGGTGCGCCTGCTTTCCAGAGTGGCCTCGCGCGAAGCGGTAGTGGGTACCTGAGAGATTCCGGGGAGTTTGCTCCTTCGGTGCCCCACCGGTCTCATGGGGGCTCTCCCGCTCCTGCTCGAACGGCCCGGTATTGAATTGGATGCTGTTGAGTTGGGTGTGCAGCTGTGTGCTCGCGGCCACCGTACCTGCCGCTTTGCAAACCAGTCTACCTCGGACGGTTCACGCCACACCCGCCGAGCCGCGGCTGAAGGTGCGCAGGTTCCGAGTCTGCGCGGGGAGCGTCACGGGGACCTTCGTGATCTTCGGCGGACCGGCCAGCAACGCGCACAGGTCGGCACAGCGCGTGAGCAGCACGGCGAGGTCGCGCAGCTCCTCGTCGTCGGTCCCAAGACAGGACTGCGCGCACAGCGACAGCAGCCGCGCAGCCTCGCCGCACATCGCCCTCACGGACATGCGCACCATCGCGACCTCGGCGGCCATGCCCGAACACCAGTCCAGGGTGTCGGCGCACAGGCGCGACATCGACGCCGCCGCGAGCATGACCGGTCCCATCGTGGCGAGCTCAGTGCCGGGCTCGGCCGGCCACGTGAACACTCGTTCGCACCGCACCCGGCACAGTTCGCAGAGGTCGGCGACCTCCTGCAGCATCGGAGACGCTTCGCGGATCGGCATGGCACCCTCCCGGACCGGGCGACCGGGCCGGTCGCCACCGTTCCGGTCTACCCACCGCGAAACCGGACGGGGGGCGTCGCCACCGGAACAGGCGGAAGATCAACCCGTCCCGGTGACGTCGTTCAGCGTTGAAAATGTCCGTCAGGTGCGTCTGTCTACAGCGGAGTGACGTACGCGCCTGAGATGCCACCGTCCACGAGGAACTGCGAAGCCGTGATGAAGCTGGCGTCGTCGCTGGCCAGGAAGGCCACCGCGGCCGCGATCTCCTCCGGCTCGGCGAACCGGCCGACGGGCACGTGCACCAGCCGACGCGCCGCGCGTTCCGGGTCCTTCGCGAAGAGCTCCTTCAGCAGCGGCGTGTTCACCGGCCCCGGGCACAGCGCGTTGACACGGATGTTCTCCCGCGCGAACTGCACACCCAGCTCCCGGCTCATCGCGAGCACCCCACCCTTCGACGCGGTGTAGGAGATCTGCGAGGTCGCCGCGCCCATCACGGCCACGAACGACGCCGTGTTGATGATCGAGCCCTTGCCCTGGCGCTGCATGTGCGGCAGCGCGGCCTTGCAGCAGAGGTACACCGAGGTGAGGTTCACGCGCTGCACGCGCTCCCACGCCTCGAAGTCCGTGGTGAGGATGGAGTCGTCCTCGGGCGGCGAGATGCCGGCGTTGTTGAACGCCACGTCGACCGCGCCGAACTGGGCCACGGCCGTCTGGAACAGGGCGTCCACCTGCTCCGGATCGGTCACGTCGGCCTGCACGAACAGGCCCCCGACCTCCTCGGCCGCGGCCTTGCCCTGCTCGGGCGTGAGGTCGCCGATCACGACCTTCGCGCCCTCGCTCGCCAGCCGGCGCGCCGAGGCGAGGCCGATGCCGCTGGCCCCGCCCGTGATCACGGCGACGCGGCCCTCTAAACGCTGCACCATCTCTGTCAGTCCTCCGTGCTCAGGAAAACGTTCTTCGTCTCGGTGAAGGCCGTCGGCGCGTCGGGGCCCAGCTCGCGGCCGAGGCCCGACTGCTTGAACCCGCCGAACGGCGTCCAGTACCGCACCGACGAGTGCGAGTTCACCGAAAGGTTCCCCGACTCCACCCCGCGCGCGACGCGGAAGGCTCGCCCGACGTCGCGCGTCCAGATCGACCCGGAGAGGCCGTAGTCAGTGTGGTTGGCCATGCGGATGGCATCGGCCTCGTCGTCGAACGGCACCACGGCCACGACCGGGCCGAAGATCTCGTCGGCGGCCAGCGGGTCGGCCAGGCTCGCCGGCGTGACGACGGTGGGCGCGAACCAGTAACCCGGCCCTTCGGGCGCACTGCCGCGAAACGCAACAGGGGTCGCGTCAGTGACATACGACGACACCTTCGCGCGGTGCGCCGCGGAGATCAGCGGGCCCATCTCCGTGCCGTCGTCGCCGGGATCGCCGACGACTACGCCCCGCACGGCCGGCTCCAGCAGCTCCATGAACCGCTCGTGGGCGCTGCGCTGCACCAGGATCAGCGAACGCGCGCAGCAATCCTGGCCGGCGTTGTCGAACACGCCGTACGGCGCCGTCGCGGCGGCCTTCTCCAGGTCGGCGTCGGCGAACACGACGTTGGCGTTCTTGCCGCCCAGTTCCAGCGTCACGCGCTTCACCTGCGCGGCACAGCCGGCCATGATCTGCTTGCCGACCTCGGTAGAGCCGGTGAAGACGACCTTGCGCACCAGCGAGTGGTCCACGAACCGCTGCCCCACCACCGAACCCTTGCCCGGCAGGACCTGGAACACGTCCTCGGGGAGGCCGGCCTCGCGCGCGAGCTCGCCGAGGCGCATCGCGGTGAGCGGCGTGAGCTCCGCGGGCTTGAGCACCACGGTGTTGCCGGCCGCGAGCGCCGGCGCGCAACCCCACCCCGCGATGGGCATCGGGAAGTTCCACGGCACGATCACGCCGACCACGCCGAGCGGCTCGTGGAAGGTCACGTTCACCCCGCCCGGCACCGGGATCTGTTGCCCGATCAGACGTTCCGGCGCCGCGGAGTAGTAGTTCAGGACGTCGCGGACGTTCCCCGCTTCCCATCGCGCGTTGCCGATGGTGTGGCCGGAGTTGTTCACCTCGAGACGCGCGAGGTTCTCGAGGTCGGCCTCGACGGCGTCGGCGAAGCGGCGCAGCAGCCGCGCGCGATCGCCGGGCGCGACGGCGCGCCACGCGGGGAACGCGGCGTGGGCGCGGGCGATCGCCGCGTCGGTCTCCTCGGCGCTCGTGAGCGTGACCGACCGCACCACCTGCTCGGTGGCGGGGTTGATCACGTCGAACGTCTGGGTCACTTGCGCTCCTCTGCTGCTCGGACTGCGGCTTGGACCAGGGCCCGGAACAGGCGGACGTCCTGGGTGTCGTGCTCGGGGTGCCACTGCACACCGAGCACGAATTCGTCGCCGGGCAGCTCGGCCGCCTCGACGGTGCCGTCGGCGGCGTGCCCGGACGCGATGAGGCCGTCGCCGAGCCGGTCGACGGCCTGGTGGTGGTAGCAGTGGCCCTTCGTCTCGGGCCCGAGCAACGCGGCGGCGCGCGTGCCGTCGACGAGGGCGATGCTGCTGGTGCCGAACGTCGCAGGCGCGGGCTGGTGCGCCGTGTCGCCGAGGGATTCGGGCAGGTGCTGGGTGAGCGTGCCGCCGAGGGCGACGCTGATCACCTGCAGCCCGCGGCACACGCCGAGCACGGGCTTGCGTGCCTCGCGCGCCGCCTCGAACAGGCCGAATTCGAAGGCGTCGCGGTCCGGGCGCGTGTACGTGGCCGGGTGCGGTTCGGCGCCGTACTTTTCCGGTTCGACGTCCGCGCCACCGGTGAGCACGAGCCCGTCCACGCGGTCGACGAGGCTCGCGTACGCGTCCGTCAACGGCGGCAGCAGCACCGGGATCCCACCGGCGGCCACGACGCAGTCGGAGTAAACCCGGTGCAGCAGCGTGGCTTCCGTGTCCCATGCGAGGAACTTGGCCTGCTCGACGTAGGTGGTCAGCCCGATGACGGGTTTCCGGTCAGAGACGTTCGAAGCCACGGATGAGCTCCCAATCGGTCACGGCCTTCTCGAACGCGTCCCGCTCCACGCGGGCGGCGTTGAGGTAGTGGTCCACCACATCGTCGCCGAAGGCCTCCCGCGCGAGGCGGCTGCCCGCCAGCACGTCCGCGGCCTCACCCAAAGTGGTGGGCACGGTCGGCTTGTCGGAGCCGTACGCGTTGCCCGTGAACTCCGGCTCCAGCGGCAGCTCGTTCTCGATGCCGTGGAGGCCGGCGGCGATCAGCGCGGCGACGGCGAGGTACGGGTTCACGTCCCCGCCCGGCACGCGGTTCTCCACGCGCAGCGAATCGCCGTGGCCCACCACACGCATCGCGCACGTGCGGTTGTCGGTGCCCCACGCGACGGCCGTCGGCGCGAAACTGCCGCACACGAACCGTTTGTAGGAGTTGATGTTCGGCGCGAAGAAGTAGGTCAGCTCACGCAACGCGGCCAGCTGGCCGGCGAGGAAGTGCTCCATGAGCGGCGAGAAGCCGTGGTCGCCGTCGCCGGGCAGGACCGCACTGCCGTCCGTGCCGCGCAGGCTGAGGTGGATGTGGCAGGAGTTGCCCTCGCGTTCGTTGTACTTCGCCATGAACGTGAGGCTCTTGCCCTCCTGCGCGGCGATCTCCTTGGCGCCGTTCTTGTAGACGCTGTGGTTGTCGCACGTGGTGAGCGCCTCGGCGTAGCGGAACGCGATCTCGTGCTGGCCGGGGTTGCACTCGCCCTTGGCCGACTCCGGGTACAGGCCGGCGCCCGCCATCTCGTTGCGGATGCGGCGCAGCAGGGGCTCGACGCGCGCGGTGCCGAGCATCGAGTAGTCCACGTTGTACTGGTTCGACGGCTTGATGCCCTGGTAACGCTTCTCCCACGCGGCTTCGTAGCTGTCGTCGAACACAATGAACTCGAGCTCGGTGCCGGCGAACGCCTGCAGCTTCTTGTCGGCCAGCCGTTCCAGCTGCCGACGCAGCACCTGCCGCGGCGACACCGCGACGGGGCCGCCGCCGTCCACGCGCTCGACGTCCGCGAGTACCAGCGCCGTGCCCTTCTGCCACGGGACGAGGCGAAGGGTGGTGAAGTCGGGGCGCAGCACGAAGTCGCCGTAGCCCGCGTCCCACGAGGAGATCGCGTAGCCGTCCACGGTGTTCATGTCGACGTCGACTGCCAGCAGGTAGTTGCACGCCTCGGTGGCGTGGCCCACGACCTCTTCCAGGAAGTACTCGGCCGAGCAGCGTTTGCCCTGGAGCCGGCCCTGCATGTCGGTGATCGCGACCAGCACCGTGTCGATCGTGCCCGCCGCGACCTGCTCCCGGAGCGCGTCGAGCGTGAGCAACCCTCGCCTGCCAACCATGGCACCGCCCCAAAGGTTTGAATGGGATCCTTTGCGGGTTCTTCCTACCGGCCGGTGCTCGCGGGGTCAATCCGGTCAAAGGTATTCTCAGAACCCTTTGAGTAAGCACCGCGTAAGAGCCTCGTATGTCCGGCTTGCCCGGCTGAGAAGAATCTGTGAATCGTGGGGGTGCGGGACCAAACGCGCCGTCTCGGGCGTTGAACGGGACAAGAGAGGTGAGAGGGATGACAGAAGCATTCACGCAGTCCACGATCAGCCGGCAGCAGGCGCGGCCGCAGCTCCCGACCATGCCCACAGGCTGGCCGATCGGCTCCTACGAGTCCTACGAGCAGGCACAGAAGGCCGTCGACCACCTCGCGGGTACCGACTTCCCGATCAGCGACGTCACCATCGTCGGCATCCAGCCGATGCTCGTCGAGCGCATCGCGGGCCGCATGAGCTGGGGCAAGATGCTCAGCAGCGCCGCCATGTCGGGCGCGGTGTTCGGCCTGTTCCTCGGCCTGGTGCTCAGCCTGCTCAACCCCGCCGCGGGCCTGCTGTCCATCGTCATCGGCCTCGTCGCGGGCGTCGCCTTCAACCTGCTGTTCGGCGCCCTGGGCTACGCGTCCAACCGCAACAAGCGCGGCTTCGTCTCGCAAAGCCAGCTCGTCGCCCAGCGCTACGACGTCCTGTCGCAGCCCCGCAACGCCGAAAAGGGCCGCGCCCTCCTCGCGGACCTCGCCGCCCGCTCGGCCTTCGGCCACTGACGTAGCTCCCGAAGCTCGGGCGCCTGGGTTTCGAACCCGGGCGCCCGAGTTCAATTTCGCCTGGTGTTCCTCGG
>NZ_JBFAAJ010000036.1:0-53507 GCF_040639695.1 Amycolatopsis sp. NPDC023774 | reverse complement strand
GTCCTGGGCCTGGTGTTCCTCGGTCCTGGGCCTGGTGTTCCTCGGTCCTGGGCCTGGTGTTCCTCGGTCCTGGGCCTGGTGTTCCTCGGTCCTGGGCCTGGTGTTCCTCGGTCCTGGTGGGCACTGCCCAGGTCGCGGACCGCGCGCCTCGCCCGCGCGCCGCCTCTTGCTCCCACTGGTTCAGCCCCTCGAGCCTCAGGCGTCCCGGGCACCGTTTGTCGGGATCAGCCGATCTTCGCACCCATCGGCGCTGCGCACACCGGTTCGCGGCGGGGCGACCGGGCCCGGGCGTAACCGAACCGGGGGAGCAGCCCCGACCTCTGCTCCGCCGGCCCCTCGCACGCTCTACCTCGTCGGCGGAGCAGGACTGGTCGGCGAAGTCGTCTTCGCCGGGGCCGAGGACGTCGGCTTCGCGGGCGTGCTGGAAGGAGCACTCGACGAAGTCGCCGGCTTCGGGATCGCCGCGGCGAACGGCACGCCGGTCTCCTCGTGGCAATACCCGAGGTAACCGTTGTAGCCGTCGCGGTTGCCGTTGGCGTCCTGGACGCCCTGCACGAGCTGCGGGCGGGGGAAGCTGTTGTCCTCGCCGACCTTCGATCGGGTGCCGGTGTCCTGCTCGCAGCCGTAGCGGGTGACGGTCAGCGGCCGGCCCTGGTCGTCGTAGAGGTAGACGTTCGTGAGCGGCTTGCCGGAGGCGTCGAAGGCGTAGACGTTGTCGACGTCCTCGTTGCCGTATCGCAGCTGCTGGTTGCCGTAGGTGTCTGTGGACGGCGACGAGTACGACGTCGTGTCCGGGTAGTACGTGCGGTGCGTGATCAGATCGATCGCCGCACCGAAACCACCGAACGCGCCGCCGATCACGAACGCCGACACCGGCACCGCGATCCACAGCAGCCGCCGGTCGCCGCCGGCCTTCGGGCCGGCCCAGACCACGGCCGCGGCGGCCGCGATGAGGAACGGCAGCAGCAGCACCGCGTACGAGTGCCGCACCATGAGTAGCAGGCCGAACCCGATCAGCGCCACCGCGCACACGACCCACCACGCCGGCTTCAGCGAACGCAGGTACGCCACCGCCTTGTCGCCCTCACGGTTCGAGCGCCACGACCGCACCGACTCCCGCGCCCGCACGACCTCGGGCAGCTCCAGCACAGCCGAAACCCCGCGGTTGAACAGGAAAATCAGGCTCAGCGCGAACACCGGCGCCAGCAGCAGCAGGCCCAGCAACCTGTCCGGGTCGAGGCTCACCGCCGCCGCGAAGGCGAACAACGCGAGCCCGGCGGCACAGAACACCAAGCCCCACAAGGCAAAGCGCGCCGCGAACAAGCTCGGGGCCTTCGCCGGAGCCAGCACGGCCGTGGCCCCTTCGGCGCCCGCGGGCGGCGGCGGATAACCCCCGGACGCACGCAGCTCGGCCGCGTAGCTCTCCGGCGAGCCGAGCCGTTCGATGAGCTGCTCGACGCGCGCGTCGGCCCCCAGCTCGGTTTCCATCTCGGCCAGGTGCGGCCGGACGTCCTCCAGGATTTCCTCGATCTCCCCCGCGGGCAGATCGGCGAGCGCGGTGCGGACCCGCGCCAGGTACACGCGCACCGCGGTGGGCTTCTCCGTACTCATGCTGCCACTCCCAGTAAACCGTTCATCGTCGACGCGAAACTCGCCCACGTCTTCCCCGACTCCTGCAGCCGCGCTCTCCCCGGCTCGTTCAGGCTGTAGTACTTGCGGTGCGGGCCTTCTTCGCTCGGCACGACGTACGACGTCAGCAACCCGGCTTTGTACAGCCGGCGCAACGTGCCGTAGACGGAAGCGTCCCCCACTTCCTCCAGGCCGGCCACGCGAAGTCTTCGAAGCACGTCGTAGCCGTACCCGTCGTCTTCGCGAAGTACGGCCAGCACCGCCAGGTCCAGCACTCCCTTGAGCAGCTGACTGATCGCCACGACACCCTCCAGTCTTACGCTTGGAACAGTACCACGCATTGCGCAGTAGTGTGCACGGCGGACGGCCATTCGGCGCAAACCATCCGTGCGCAAAGGTGAAGATCAGGCCGAAACGCCCAGCTCACGCCGGGTTTCGCGCCGTACGTCGGCGACCAGAGCCGAGCGTCGCCACGCGCGTGTCACCTCGCCGAGCCACGCAACCTCGGCACTCACGTCGGCGGCCATCGCCCGGCTCACGGGGGCGTCGGCGTCGTCGGACTGGAACCGGTGGTCGGCTTCGCGCGCGACGAGGGCCGCGGCGAGCGTGGCAGCGTCGACGGTCGCGGCAACCCGGCGCGTTGGTACACCGGCGCGGCGGGCGCGGTCCACTACGCGCGCGGGCAGGCCCGGGTCGAAGTACGGCCGCAGCGTGAGGTGCCCGTCGCGGATCTCGATCACGCGCCGGTACAGCGCGAATTCTGCACCACGCCCCAGGCCACGAGCCGGATCCAGGGCGATGCCGGGCACTGCGTCGCACAGCACCGTCCACAGTGGCTCGATCCGGCGGTAGCCGCGATAGGCGCGCACCCAGCGGAACGGTGTCGCGAGCGACGGCCCCCACACCGACAACGTCGACCCCGCCACCGCGAGCACCACACACGCAGCCCCCAGCACCGTGGCCGGCAGATCCTCCGTGGCCGCCACTCGGCCAGCCGAGATGAGGGCGGCCACGTCGTCGAGATCCCACAACGTCCACGCCACCGCGGCCACCACACCCGCGAAGATCAGCCACAGCCCCATGCGCAACCAACCCGCGCGGGCGCGCGTGGCGAAGCGCGCGAAGAACACCGCGACGAGCGTCAGGCTCAGCACTCCGTACACGATGAACACGAGCTCGTACGCGATCAGGAATGGTCGCCGCTGGATGGCGACGACCGTGTCGTCGCCCGAGCGGTCCGGGCCGGCGAGGCTGAACAGCACGATCTCTACGGCGCTCACGAACCACGACAGCACCGCGTGCCGGCCCAGACGCGCGTCGGCTCCGAAGCGCATCGAGCGGGTGAACGCGACCGTGAACCCGATCGCACCGAACTTCGCGAGGTCGCCGGCGAGCGGCGCATATTGGGCGTACCAGCGTTGGTGGCCGGCCAGCGCGTCCATCGCCGGCATCCCGTCGGTGATGCCGAGCGCGATGCAGATGCCGAAGCCGGCGAGGAACCACAGCGTGCGCGCCGGCTGGTCGCGCCCGGCCTCGACCAGCTTCACGCCGAAGCCGGCGAACCCGAGCACACAGGCGAGGTACGCCAGCGTCTCGGTCACGGGTTGCGGCGGCGCGGGCGGCCGCCGAACATGTCGTCCATGCGGGCCATGCCGCTGTCGGGATCCGGCCGCGGCGCCGGCGCCTTCGCCACACGCTGGGCGAGCAATGACGCGACGAGCTCGGCTTCCTGCTCCTCCACCGCGGAGTACGTGGTCCGCCCCAGCACGCGGCGGACCAGCTCCGGCGAAAGGTTCGGCATCAACGCGCGGCTCACTGCGGTGTCGATCGCCGCGCCTTCAGCGCCCGCGTCGGACCCGACGTGCCCGCACAGCAGGTGCCCCACCTCGTGCAGCAGGATGTGGCGCCGGTGCAGGGCCGTCGTGTTGGTGGGATAGAGGATGTAGTCGGCGCGCGCGGTGCTCATCAGCAGACCGCACGGCCCGCCGGACGGCGCGTTCACCGGCATCAGCTCGATGGGCCGGCCGCGGCCGGCGGCGATGCAGGCCACGAACTCGGCGGCGTCGAAGGGCTCGGGCAGCGCCGGCGCCTCGGCCAGGCGACGGCACCGTCGCCAGAGCCCGCGCTGGGAGTCCGCCACCGCTCAGTCCCCCTTCTTCACGCCGCTTCGCGCGGCCTCCCTCCGGGCGATGGCGTCGATCATGTCGCTGATCGTGTCGAGCCCATCCGGCGAGAGCGTGATGGCCCGCAGCGCCACGTCGCGGACACCGGCGTCGCGCAGGGCGCCGAGCAACGCCAGCTCTTCCGCGATCTTCACGCTCTGCCCGTCGTCGAAGAAGTATGCCGGAGGAACGCCGAAAAACTGCGCGAGCGCCTCGAGATGCCGCTTCGTGGGATTGTCGCGACGCCCGGTGCGCAGCTGCCAGAGGTAGGTGGTGGAGAAACTCTCCCCCGTCGCCTCACGGCACGCGCGGGCGACTTCCTCGTGGCTGTACTGCTCGCGGTCGGGCCGTCGCACGACGTGGAACAGCTGGTCGATCTTGTCGGCCAGCGACGATCTGTCCGGCTCCGTCATGCTGCTCCTCTTCCGCCGCGTTCATCCTAGTTGATCGCCTCGACAGAAGCATCAACGCGAGCTGCGCGGCCGCGGCTGGCACTTCGGGCAGGAGTAGGACGATCGGTTCATGAACGGTTCCCGCCGGATCGCCGTTCCGCACCGGCGGCACGGTAGCCCTTCTTGGCCGTACGCGTCGAGAGACCGCGAAAAGTACCCGGATTGCCCGTTTACGTTGACGTACAAAGCATCGAAGGACGTGCCGCCGACGGCCAGCGCGGCGTTCATCACCTCGCCGGCGGCGGCCAGTAACGCGCTCCCCTGGGCGTTGGTGAGCTTGTCCGTGGGCCGGGTGCCATGCAGCTTGGTGCGCCACAAGGCTTCGTCGGCGTAGATATTGCCGACCCCGGAGACGAGGGTCTGGTCCAGCAGCGCGCGCTTGACCTCGGTGCGCCGCGAGCGCAACGCCTTCACGGCGGCGGCCGGGTCGAACCGCGCGTCCATCGGGTCGCGTGCGATGTGGGCGATGGTGGCGGGCAGCAGGTCACCCTCGACGTCGGCGAGATCGTCGAGTGCCAGGCCGCCGAACGTGCGCTGGTCCACGAACCGCAGCTCCGGACCGTCGTCGTCGAAGCGGACGCGGACGCGGAGGTGCTTCTCGTCGGGTGTGCCCTCGGACTGCACCAGCATCTGGCCGCTCATGCCGAGGTGCGCGAGCACGGCCTCACCGTGCGACAACTCGAGCCACAGGTACTTGCCCCGCCGGCGTACGGCTTCGATCACGACTCCGGCCAGTCGGCCGGTGAAGTCTTCGGCACCGAGGGCGTGCCTGCGGATCGCGCGCGGGTGCAGGACCTCGACCTTGCTGACGGTGCGACCGGCCACGTGGGCCTCGAGACCGGCGCGCACGACCTCGACCTCGGGAAGTTCGGGCATAGCGTCCATTCTGCCCGTCCGGTACGACAGTTCCGGACCGGCGGGGCGTCAGCCTTCGGACTTGGCCGAACCGTCGGAGCCGTCGCCCAGCTCTGCGGAGAGAGCGCGCCACGCCGTTTCGGCGGCCTTCTGCTCGGCTTCCTTCTTCGTGGTACCGGCGCCGGTGCCCAGGGCACGGCCCGCGACGAGCACCGTGGCGGTGAACTCCTTGCGGTGGTCCGGACCGGTGTCCTCCACGCGGTACTCGGGCACGCCGAGGCCGGAGGAAGCCGTGAGTTCCTGCAGGCTGGTCTTCCAGTCGAGACCGGCCCCGCGCAGGGGCGCCTCGGCCAGCAGGCCGTCGAAGAGGTGGTGCACGAGCTTGCGCGCGACCTCGATGCCGTGGGCCAGGTACGTGGCACCGATCACGGCTTCGAGACCGTCGGCGAGGATGCTCGCTTTGTCCCGGCCGCCGGTGAGCTCTTCGCCCTTGCCCAGCAACAGGTGCGCCCCGAGCCCGCCTTCGCCCAGCCCGCGGGCGACGCCCGCCAGCGCGTGCATGTTGACGACACTGGCGCGCAGCTTCGCGAGCTGGCCTTCCGGCAGGTCCGGGTGCGTGGTGTACAGGTGGTCGGTGACGACCAGACCGAGCACCGCGTCGCCGAGGAACTCCAGCCTCTCGTTGGGCGGGAGCCCACCGTTCTCGTACGCATACGAGCGGTGGGTCAGCGAAAGCCGAAGGAGCTCGGGGTCGAATTCGACCCCGAGCGCCTCGAGCAGTGTCGTGGGATCGGCCGCGGGTCCCCCGGCGGACTTACCCCCCATGGTCGGCTGCCCGATCAGGCGGGCTCGACGACCTGGCGGCCGTTGTGCTGGCCGCACGTCGGGCACGCGATGTGCTGCAGCTTCGGCTGGCGGCAGGCGCGGTTGGAGCAGGGCACCAGCTGAACCGGAGCCGCCTTCCACTGGCTGCGGCGCGCGCGCGTGTTGGATCGCGACATCTTCCGCTTCGGGACGGCCACGAGTAGATCTCCTTCAGACTGTCTGCCCGCGTTCACGAGCCGAACTGACTTCTCCCGGATCGAGCTGGACGCTCGTCAGGCTTGCTCTCCGGAGCCGTGCGCAGGCTTTTCGCCCGCGTTCTCGTCGAATCGCTCGACCAGCGCGGCCCACCGAGGGTCTATCTTCTCATGCCCGTGTCCGGGCTCGAGATCGGCCCACTTGACGCCGCATTCGGTGCACAGTCCGGCGCAGTCCTCCTCGCACAGCGGCACGAGGGGAAGGGCCAGGACCACGGCGTCGCGGACGATCGGTTCGAGGTCGATCCGATCGTCGACCAGGCGCGGGATCTCGTCCTCGTCGGTGGTCTCCTCCGTCGCCGAACCGGGGTAGGCGAACAGCTCGGTGAGGTCGACCTCGATCTCCTCGGTGAGGGGGTCGAGGCAGCGCGAGCACGTGCCGGTGGCGGTGGCGCGCGCCGTGCCGCTGACCAGCACACCCTCGACCACGGATTCGAGGAGCAGGTCGAGCTCGAGGACGGAGCCGGCCTCGAGCGAGATGACGTCGGGCACACCGAGGGCGGCCTCGAGCGGCACGCTCCGGTGCACCTCGCGGCTCAGACCGGCGTGGCGGCCGAGCTCACGGGTGTCGACCACCCACGGGCTCTTGTCGTCGAGCTGTGCGGGGCGGGTGTTCTGGGCAGGGTTCTCTGACATCGCATACCAGGGTACGCAGGGTGCGCCAGTGGTTTCACGCTGGTGCCGAGCGTCACTCCGGCGGAGGATCAGACCTGGTAGTCGTACAGCGTCGGGCGGCCGCCGTTGCCGCCCAGGTTCACCGGCGAACGCAGGTGGTTGCGGCCCGAGTCGACGGTGCGCAGCGTGGTCGCGAGCAGCTCCGAGAACTCGGCGAGCTTGCCGTCCACGTACGCGTCGCAGTCGGCGCGTTGGCGGTCGGCCTCTGCGTGGGCCTCGTCGACGATGCGGGCCGACTCGGCGTGGGCGGCCTGGACCACCTCGGTCTGCGAGACGAGCCGCGTCTGCTCGGCGCGGGCGTCCTCGATGGCGCGCTCGTAGGCGTCGCGGCCCGCCTGGATCATGCGCTCGGACTCGGCGCGGGAACGGTCGGTGAGGTTCTGATACTCGGCCTGCCCGGCGGCGACCATGCGCTCGGCCTCGTTGTGGGCGTCGCCCATCATCTGCTCGGCACGGGCGCGCGCGTCGGCGAGGATCCGCTCGGCCTCCGACGCGGCGTCGGACACCGTGCGCTCGGCCTCCTCGTTGGCGCCGGCCACCGTCTCGCCGGCTTCCTTGCGGGCGGCGTGCAGCAGGTCGTCGCGCTTGTCGAGCACGTCCTGGGCGTCGTCGACCTCGCCGGGCAGCGCGTCGCGGACGTCGTCGAGCAGCTCGAGGACGTCACCGCGCGGCACGACGCAGCTGGACGTCATGGGCACCCCGCGGGCCTCCTCGACGATCGTGACGAGCTCGTCGAGTGCCTCGAAAACCCGGTACACGGCCACTCCCTCAAGCAGTAATCCCCGTTCGCTACCGATCAGTCTGCCCGCTCGCCGGCCTGAACCGGTGAACGCGCGCCGGACTGGGCGTGTCCTGTTGCGAACGATTCATGACGCAGCGTGCCGCCCCACCCGGCGCGGGCGGGGCGGCACGGGGCGCGTCAGGGAGTTCAGGAGTTGAGGTCGATGCGCTTGAAGGTGGAGTAGCGGTCCGTCGTGTAGGCCAGCTCGCCGCCCTTGCCCTTGATCACGCGGTCGTTCGTGCCCACCGGGAACAGCTGGTAGTAGCCCGCGGCGCAGGCCGGCAGCACGCCCTCACGGTTCTCGTAGGTCTGGCCGGTCGCGCCGCTGCGCACCTGGTTCACGACCGACTTCGCGGCCGAGGACAGGGTGGAGTAGCCGATGTTCGCCAGCCCCGAGAGGTCGCCGCAGGAGCCGGTGTCGCCGCCGCCACCGCCGTTGACGTCGATGACCTTGAAGGTCTCGTAGTGGTCTCCGGTGTAGAAGTACTCGCCGCCCTGGCCGGTGATGATCCGGCGCGTGCCGCGGTTGCTCGCGCCGGGCGTGGGCACGGTGTACTCGTGGTAGTAGCCGGACGAGCAGGACGGCAGGATGCCCTCACGGTTGTCGAAGACGACGCCGTCGTTCTTCGGATACGGGAAGGGCCCGCCCTTCTGGATCAGGTTGTAGGTCGTCGTCGCCTCCGCGGGGAGCGAGGACAGCGACGTGTGCGAGAAGCCCGACAGGTTGCCGCAGGAGTTCTGCAGCACGGACGCCGGCGCCGCGGGGGCAGCGGGCGCCGCGACCGCGGCGGTGCCCAGCCCGAGGAACCCGACCAGCAGCGCGAACAGGACGGTCGCTAAGCGCGAACGGTGGTTGGCCATTTTCGGACCGTAACCCGATCGGGTGGTCGCGAGGCTGCCGTCAAGTGAACAGCTTCGCGCGTCCCCGGAAGTCCCGACGATGGTCGCAACCCGTTCGGGCGAATGCGCTGGGTGAACGTGCGAACAACTCGGTCCTTGTTCGTCGGCGGACCGGAAACGGGCCGGGCTCGACGTACCTCATTCGGGCACGCGCAGCCGTTGTTCGAGGACAAGCCGGCGCCTGGCCGCGAGCGTCTCGGACCTTGATCAAGTCCGAACATCCGGTGCTCGGGAACGCCCTCAGCTCTGGTGCGGGTACACCTTGCGGAGCCGTTCGAACACCACGGGCGGCACGAGCCGCTCGACGTCGCCACCCAGCGCCGCGACCTCCTTCACCAGCGAGCTGGAGACGAAGCCGTAGGCCGGGTTGTTGGCCATCAGCAGCGTCTCGAGGCCGGTGAGCTCGCGGTTCATCTGGGCCATCTGCAGCTCGTAGTCGAAGTCGCTCACCGAGCGCAGGCCTTTGGCGACGGCCGCGATGTCGTTCTCGCGGCAGTAGTCCACGAGCAGGCCCTGCCACGAGTCCACGCGCACGTTGGGGAGGTTCGCGGTGATCTCGCGCAGCATCTCCAGCCGTTCCTCGACGCCGAAGAGACCCTTCTTGCTCTTGTTCACCCCCACCGCGACCACTACCTCGTCGAAGAGGAGCGAGGCTCGCTCGATGATGTCGAGGTGTCCGTTGGTGGCCGGATCATAGGAACCGGGACAGACCGCACGCCGCATGCGCGGACGCTACCAAGCCGCGACGCTGCGCGCGCACTTCGTGACTGCTGCGTCACACCTGCGGTCGACGCGTGTACTCGGCCCAGTGCAGGGCGGTGTCGCCGTACTTCTTGTCGCGCGTGGGCGTGTAGGCGCCGGGCCAGTCGGGCGCGCCGTCGCGAGCCGCACGTTCGATCACAACCAGGGCGCCGTCGGCGAGCCAGCCGCCCTCGTCGAGCGCGGCCAGCACGGAGCCGAGCGCGGCGGCGTCGACGGCGTAGGGCGGATCAGCCAGCACCACGTCGAACTGGGCCGGCGCGGGCGCGGCGACCACGGCTTCCACGGGGGCGGCGCGGACCGTGCCGCCCAGGCCCAGCGCGCCGACGTTGCCGCGGAGCACCTCGGCCGCGCGGCGGTCGGCCTCCACGAACCACGCGTCGGCGGCGCCGCGGGAGAGGGCTTCGAGGCCGAGGGCGCCGGAGCCGGCGTAGAGGTCGAGCACGCGGGTACCGTCGAGCTCACCGGCCACTTCCAGCGCGTTGAACAGGGCTTCGCGCACGCGTTCGGACGTCGGGCGGGTCCCCTTGGGTGGCACCTTGAGCCGCCGGCCGCCCGCCTTTCCCGCCACGATCCTCGTCACCCCGCCATCTTCGCCGAACGTCGCGGTGTGGCGTTGGGCAGGACTTGCTGAACCTCGCGCGCGCGGGCGCGTACAGTCGTTCTTCGCCCTCGTGAGGCATCGAGTCGTTTAGGAGCATTGCGTGTCGGAACCCCGGGTGAGACGGGCGGAGATCGCCGTCGAGCAGGCCCACGTGGATCGGGTCTACACCCGGCTCGCCGAGCTGCGGGTACAGGCCGAGGCGATGCGCACGAAGGGCTACGAGCTGGGGCAAGGCGCCCAGCGCGAGGCGATTTTCGAACAGGCCTCGATGCTTTTCGAGCGCGACATGATGGTCTTCCACGCCAACCAGACCCTCCAGACGCTCGACGCCGAGTACGAGGGCCTCGTGTTCGGCCGCCTCGACCACCTCGACCGCGACCACATCTACGTCGGTCGCCTCGGCATCCGCGACAACGAGTTCGACAACCTCGTCACCGACTGGCGCGCACCCGCCGCCGCGGCGTTCTACCAGGCCACGGCCGAGGAGCCGATGGACGTGGTGCGCCGCCGCGTCATCCGCTGTTCCGGCCAGCACGTGCTCGACGTCGACGACGACGTGCTCATCCCCGACGCCGTCCCCGAGGACATGCAGGTGGTCGGCGAGGGCGCGCTGATGGCCGCGCTCGGCCGTTCCCGCGGCGAGAAGATGCGCGACATCGTCGCCACGATCCAGAAGGAACAGGACGAGGTGATCCGCGCGCCGTGGCGCGGGGTCACCGAGATCACGGGCGGTCCGGGCACGGGCAAGACAGCCGTCGCCCTGCACCGCGCCGCATATCTGCTCTATCGCCACCGCCGCCAGCTCGGGGGCGCCGGCGTGCTCGTGATCGGGCCGTCCGGGGTGTTCACCACGTACATCTCGCGGGTGTTGCCGTCGATGGGCGAGACGAACGTGGAGCTGCGCGCCCTCGGCGAGGTGCTCGACGGCCTCGCCGCCACGCGCCAGGACACCTCCGAGCTCGCCGCGATCAAGGGCTCGCTGCGCATGCGGAAGGTGCTGTTGCGCGCGCTGCGCGACACACCGCCGGAATCGCCGCAGGAGATGCGCATCGTCTACCGCGGCGAGGTGCTCAAGCTCTCGGCACGCGAGCTGGAGAAGGTGCGCCGCAAGGCCCACACCCAGGGCGCCCCGCCCAACCGCGCGCGCGTGCGCACGGCCGAGCTGCTGCTGGGCGCGCTCGCCGACAAGGCCGAGGAGTACGCGAAGGCCGACGGCAAGCAGCTCGACCGCGCGGAGCTGATCAACGACCTCGGCGAGCGCATCGAGTTCCACCGCTTCCTCGTCGTCTGGTGGCCGGTCCTGTACCCCGCGCAGATCCTCAAGTGGCTCGGCGACGAGAAGCGTCTCGCCGCGGCCGCGAAGGGCGTGCTCAACCGCCACGAGATCTCCCTCCTCGCCGCCGACTTCGCCGACCGTTCGCGCGGCTGGTCCGTCGCCGACGTCGCCCTGCTCGACGAGCTGCGCGTCCTCGTCGGCCCCGAGCCCAAGCGGCGCCGGCGCCAGACCGTCCTCGAGGCCGAGCCCGAGCGCGGCACGACCGGCGGCGGCACCCACCGGCCCGAGCACTACGACGAGTACTCCCACGTCGTCGTCGACGAGTCCCAGGACCTGTCCCCCATGCAGTGGCGCATGGTCGGCCGCCGCGGCAAGTACGCCAGCTGGACCGTCGTCGGCGACCCCGTCCAGAGCTCCTGGCCCGACCCCGACGAGGCCGCGGCCGCCCGCGACCAGGCCTTCGGTGTGAAGACCACCCGCCGCCGTTTCACGCTGCGCACCAACTACCGCAACTCCGCGGAGATCTTCGACCTCGCCGCGAAGGTCGTCACCGGCCACGCCCGGGCCGACGAGCTCCCCCGCGCCGTCCGCACCACCGGCGTCGAACCCGAGGTCCGCCCCGTCGAGACCGGTGCCCTGGAAGGCGCGACGCAGGCCGCGGTGAAGGAACTCCTCGGCTCCGTCGAAGGCACCGTGGGCGTCATCACGGCCATGGACCGCGTCCCCGAGGTCACCGCCTGGTTCACCGACGAGCCCGACGAACGCCTCAAGGTCGTCGGCAGCCTCGACTCCAAGGGCCTCGAATACGACGCCGTCGTCCTCGTCGAGCCCATGGACCTCGTCACCGAGTCCTCCACCGGCCGCCGGGTCCTCTACGTCGCCCTCACCCGGGCGACCCAGCACCTCATCGTCCTGGCCTCCAACCCGGACTGGCTGCCCACCACCTGACCCTCCGCCGGTCGCCGCTCAGCGGCGACACCCCGACTGGCTCGACATCTCCCGCCTTAGCCACCTGACCCGGCCCGTCGCTCTCAACAGCGACGCACCATCTGGCTCGACATCTCCGGCCTTGGCCATGTGACCGAGTCGACCGCACTCCCGGGGCCCCGCCCGCTCGCGCTCCCAGGCCCCGCGAGCACTGGCCGGGCCACGCCTGGGCCTCGGCCGGGGCGAGCCGGCGCCGGTTCGCCGCTGATCGGCGACACCCGCGCGGCCCGGACGCCGAATGGCCTCGCGCCCGCCCAAGGCTCGCACCCCATGGCCCGACCGTGAGGCTGGCCACAAGCAGGCCACGTCCCACGTGCCCCGAATCGTCCGCGCCCGCACCGTGTCTCCGGGGTCGCATACCCCGGCGGCTTGCGCGGCTCGGATTCGCCACTGATCGGCTATAGCCTCGCTTGCCGCGGCAACCAAGACATGCACCACCGAACCCGGCACTCCGACCGAGGCCACGCAGCCGAGTTGACCGCGGCCGCAAGCCCGGCCCGACCCGACCGCGGATTCGCCGCCGAGTGGCGAAACCGTGGCCACCCGGCAGCCGACCGTCGATGTGTCCGATCTCGACCGAACGCCGACCACCCGAGCTTGACTCGCCGGGAAGGGAACAGCCGTCCTGTGCGTTACCGCTCAACGTGAGCTCTCTGCCTGACGTCCCGCTGTCCGTGCTCGACCTCTCCCCCGTCTCGGACGGGCACGGGGTCGGCGAAGCACTGCGCAACACCATCGATCTCGCCCGTCACGCCGAGCGGCTGGGGTACCGCCGCTACTGGCTCGCCGAGCACCACAACATGCCGGGCATCGCCAGCTCGGCGACGGCGGTGCTGATCGGGACCGTCGCCGACGCCACGGAGTCGATCCGCGTAGGGTCCGGCGGCATCATGCTGCCCAACCACGCGCCGCTCGTGGTGGCCGAGCAGTTCGGCACGCTGGAGGCGCTGCACCCGAACCGCATCGACCTCGGCATCGGGCGCGCGCCCGGCACCGACCAGCGCACGGCGCTCGCGCTGCGCGGCCCCGGCGGGCTGTCCGCCGAGAACTTCCCCGAGCAGCTGATGGAGCTGCTCGAATACTTCGAGCACGACCCGGCACGCGGCGTCAACGCCGTGACCGCCGAGGGCAACAAGCCGCCGTTGTGGCTGTTGGGCTCGTCCGGCTTCAGCGCGCAGCTGGCCGGCCGCCTCGGTGTGCCCTTCTCCTTCGCGCACCACTTCGCGGCCGAGAACACGCTGCCGGCCGTGCAGCTCTACCGGGAGAACTTCCGCCCGTCCGAGACGCTGGCCGAGCCGTACGTGATGCTCGGCGTGTCCGTGGTCGCCGCGGAGACCGACGAGCGCGCGCAGTTCCTGGCCGGCCCCAGCGGGCTGACGTTCCTCAGCCTGCGCCGCGGCCGCCCCATCGCGTTGCCGACGCCCGAGGAAGCCGCCGAGTACCCGTACACGGAGATGGACCGCGCGTTCCTCGCCGACCGGTTCGGCTCGAGCATCATCGGCTCGCCCGAGACCGTCCGAAAGGGACTCGACCAGCTCCTCGCCGACACAGGCGCCGACGAGCTCATGGTCACCACCATGGTCCACGGGCACGAAGACCGCGTGCGCTCCTACGAGATCGTGGCGGACCTCAAGAACTGACGGCACACAGAAGAGAGATCCCGGCCCGGATGGCCGGGATTTTTCTTTTCCGTTCCCCTGAACGAGTTCCGCGTCGCCACCCAGTGGCAACGGGGACCGGCGTTGTGCACGGCATTCTTGCATCTTGTACCATGAACTTAATACAAGGCAGGGAGACCACGCCATGCACCTCGACTCCGCGGTCGGCGTCGCGATCGTTTGCGGCCCGCTCGGCCTGGCCATCCTGTTCGTGCTCTGGCCGGGCCAACGCCAGGGCGCACCACTGCTCGCCAAATGGGATTTACCCGACGCGACACCGGACCAGGTTTCCGTGGCCGTGCTCCACCTGCGGCGGCGCAGATTCTGGTATCTGTGGCTTTTCGTGGGCCTCCCGTTCATCCCTGGCGCGGCCGATTTCGCGAACGCCATGACCGTGCTCCTCCTCGGAGGGTTGGTCGCCGAAGTGCTCGCGCAACGCCCATCACCGAGCGCGCGGCGTGAAGCCGTGCTGGCGCCGCGCGGAATCTTCGACTTCGCGCCGCTGTGGGCGATCATCGTCACTGCGCTGGCCGCGCTCGCCGCCGCGATCCACCTCGCCGTGATCGGCGAATGGACGTTGTTCGGCATCACCGTCGCGGCCACCGCCGTCGCGTGGGGCGTGGTTCTCCTCGCCGTCCGGCGGCCGGCCGCGGGGGATCCCGACGTCGACCTCGCGCTGCGTTGCCGCAGCGCACGCGTAGCGCTCGGTCTCGCCACCGGCATGTGCGCCACGACCGCCTGGCCCGGCGGCAACCTCCCGTCGTTCCTGGCGTTCGTCGTTACGCTCGCCGCGTTCATCGCGATCGCCACGCCGCCGCGGAAACTGCCCGCGACCGCGGCGGCGAAGTAGATGCCGTTGCGAGTGACCGTCGACGCCGACACCGGCGTCGCGCCCTGGCGTCAGGTCCACGACCAGATCGTCCGCGCGATCGGCACCGGCGCACTGCCGGCCCACGCCCGGCTACCGCCGATCCGTCAGCTCGCCCGAGACCTCGGGCTCGCCTCCGGCACGATCGCCCGCGTCTACCGCGAACTCGAGGCCGCCGGCTGGGTGACCACGGCTCGGGCAAGGGGAACAGTCGTCACCCGCTCGGCCAAGCGGCCGGACCGCTCGTCACTGCTCCGCGACTCTGCAACCGAGTACGCCCAGCGCGTCCGGGAGCTGGGTGTCGATCCGAAGGAAGCCATCGACGCCGTGCGTGCAGCCCTCAGCGACACTTCGCGGGACCAGCAGTGATCCCCGATCCCCGGCCGGCGAACAGTTCGCCATTTCGCAGACCAGCTCCGGTACGGCTCGGGCACACCTCCTTCTGGCCGTACACACTCGTGGTCGCGCACCGAGGCGAATACCACCGCGGAAGCGGAGTTCGCCTAGGCAAACGGGTTCAGTCCTGCAGCAGCACCCTCCCCACCGCGGCGATCACGGGCTCGAGAACCTCGAGCTCCGTGCCCACGCACTCCGTGATCCCCGCGCCGATGACGTCCATTTCGGACAGTGCATCGATCGCTCGGACAAGCTCACTGACCGTCAGCCCACCGGGCTCCGGGTAGTTGACGCCGCCGAACGACGCCGGGTCCAGCACGTCGAGGTCTAGGTGCAAGTACACCTGCTCGGCGCCGGACTCGCGCAGCGTCGCGACGGCATTGTCGGTGCGCACAGCCAAACCCCGGCCGATGGCCTCTTCCTCCGGGGCGTCGAAAGCCCGCGTTCCGAACAAGGCCACCCGGCCGGCTTCGACAGCCGGGCTCGCCGCGAACTGCTCGTCGCCTTCACCGAGCAGCGACCGCAGCACCATGCCGTGGAACGCGCCCGAAGGTGACGACGACGCCGTGTTCAGGTCCGGATGCGCGTCGAACCAGGCGACGCCAAGCGCAGGACCGTAGCGATACCGCGCGACGCCGATCGGCACGAGCTCGACTCCGCAGTCGCCGCCGATCGTCAGGACCGGGCCGCCGGGTGCTTCGAGCGCGGCGAGTTGCGCCCCTCGGTTGGTGCCGGTGAGCACGGCCCGGTTGGCGACACCCGACACCGCGTCGGAGGTTTCGGGGTCCTGGTGGATGTGGTGCACCGGCAGGCCGAGGACGTGCCCGGCCAGTTCCGAAAGCGCGAGGCAGCCCTCGACCAGTCCCCGTGCCCGGGGGCCGATTGCGCCCTGCCACTGCGGCACCGCGTTGATCAGCATGCGCCCGACGTTAGCGCGGCGACGCCGGTCGAGACGAGCCCGAAACGGCGCGAACGGTCCATTCGCGCCTTGATGGCATGAATGGACCGTTCGCGACGGTCGAAACTGGCGCCGCGGCGCGCTATTCGAGCACGATGAGGAGGTCCCCGCCCTCGACCTGCTGAACGGAGGTGATCGCCAACCGACCGACCTTGCCCGCCGCCGACGCGGTGATCGAAGCTTCCATCTTCATGGCCTCGATCGTCGCCACGGTCGCGCCGGCCGCGACCTGATCGCCTTCCGCCACCTGCAGCGTCACCACACCCGCGAACGGAGCCGCGATCTGCTTCGGGTTGCCCTTCTCGGCCTTTTCGGTCGCCGGGATGTCCGAGGCGATGGAGCGGTCGCGGATCTGGATCGGCCGCAGCTGGCCGTTGAGCGTCGACATCACGGTGCGCACACCGCGCTCGTCGGCCTCACCGATGGCTTCCAGTTCGATGAGCAGCCGGACGCCGGGCTCGAGGTCGACCGAGTACTCCTCACCCGGGCGCAGACCGTAGAAGAAGTCCTTGCTGGACAGCACACTCGTGTCGCCGTAGGCCTCGCGGTGCGCTTCGAACTCCTTCGTCGGGCCGGGGAAGAGCAGCCGGTTCAGGGCGCGTCGCCGGTTGTCGGTGAGGTCCTTGCGGTCCTCTTCGGACAGTTCCGCCACGGGCTTGGCCGCCGAACGGCCCTCCAGAGCCTTGGTGCGGAACGGCTCCGGCCAGCCGCCCGGCGGGTCACCGAGCTCGCCGCGCAGGAAGCCGATCACGGAGTCCGGGATGTCGAACTTGTTGGGCTCGGCCTCGAAGTCTGCGGGTGAGACGCCGGCGCCCACCAGGTGCAGTGCCAGGTCGCCGACCACCTTGGACGAAGGCGTGACCTTCACGAGGTGGCCGAGGATCTTGTCGGCCGCGGCGTACATGGCCTCGATGTCCTCGAAGCGGTCGCCAAGGCCCAGCGCGATGGCCTGCGTGCGCAGGTTGGAGAGCTGGCCGCCCGGGATTTCGTGGTGGTACACGCGCCCGGTGGGCGACGCGAGGCCGGCCTCGAACGGCGCGTAGATCTTGCGCACGCTCTCCCAGTAGGGCTCGAGGTCGCCGATCGCCTGCAGGTCGAGGCCCGTGGTGCGGTCGGAGTGGTCGGTCGCCGCGACGATCGAGCCGAGCGACGGCTGCGAGGTGGTGCCGGCCATGGACGACACGGCGCCGTCGACCGCGTCCGCGCCCGCCTGGATGGCGGCGAGGTAGGTGGCCAGCTGGCCGCCCGCGGTGTCGTGCGTGTGGATGTGCACGGGGAGGTCGAACTCCCTGCGCAGCGCCGTCACGAGCTTCGCGGCGGCCGGCGCGCGGAGCAGGCCCGCCATGTCCTTGATGGCCAGGATGTGCGCCCCGGCGCCCACGATCTGCTCGGCCAGCTTGAGGTAATAGTCGAGCGTGTAGAGATTTTCGTTCGGATCGGACAGATCGGAGGTGTAGCAGAGCGCCACTTCGGCGACTGCGGTGCCGGTTTCGCGCACGGCTTCAATGGCCGGCCGCATCTGCTCGACGTCGTTGAGGGCGTCGAAAATGCGGAAGATGTCGATGCCCGTAGCGGTCGCCTCTTGGATGAACGCGTGCGTCACCTCGGTGGGATACGGCGTGTAGCCCACGGTGTTGCGGCCGCGCAGCAACATCTGCAGGCAGATGTTGGGCACGGCCTCGCGCAGCTGCTCAAGGCGCTCCCACGGGTCCTCGGCCAGGAAGCGCAGGGCGACGTCGTAGGTGGCGCCGCCCCAGCACTCGAGGGACAGCAGCTGTGGCACAGTCGCGGCGACGACCGGGGCCACGGCCAGCAGGTCCTTCGTGCGCACGCGCGTGGCGAGCAAGGACTGGTGGGCGTCGCGGAAGGTCGTGTCGGTGACGCCGAGCATCGGCGACTGTCGCAGCCAGCGGGCGAAGCCGGCCGGGCCGAGCTCGGTGAGCTTCTGCTTCGAGCCGTCCGGCGGGGTCACGTCGGCGGGCAGCTTCGGCAGCTTCGCCGTCGCGTCGAGGGTGCGCGGGCGCTCGCCGTGGGGGCGGTTCACCGTCTGGTCGGCCAGGTAGGTGAGCAGGCGCGTGCCGCGGTCCGCCGAGTGGCGGGCGGTGAGCAAATGCGGGCGTTCCTCGATGAACGACGTGGTGACGCGGCCTTCGCGGAAGTCCGGGTCGTCGAGCACCGCCTGGAGGAACGGGATGTTCGTGGAGACACCGCGGATGCGGAACTCCGCGACGGCGCGGCGGGCGCGGCCCACTGCGGTCTTGAAGTCGCGGCCGCGACAGGTGAGCTTCACGAGCAGCGAGTCGAAGTGGGCGCTGATTTCCGTGCCGGAGAACGCGGTGCCGCCGTCGAGCCGGATGCCGGAACCGCCCGGCGAGCGGTAGGCGCTGATCATGCCGGTGTCGGGGCGGAAGCCGTTGGCCGGGTCTTCCGTGGTGATGCGGCACTGCAGCGCGGCGCCGCGCAGGTAGATCTTGTCCTGCGAGAGGCCGAGATCGGCCAGCGTCTCGCCGGAGGCGATGCGCAGCTGGGACTGCACGAGGTCGACATCGGTGACCTCCTCGGTCACCGTGTGCTCCACCTGGATCCGCGGGTTCATCTCGATGAACACGTGGTTGCCCTCGCGGTCGAGCAGGAACTCGACGGTGCCGGCGTTGTGGTAGCCGATCTGGCGCGCGAAGCGCACGGCGTCGGCGCAGATGCGGTCGCGCAGCTCGGGGTCGAGGTTCGGCGCGGGCGCGAGCTCGATCACCTTCTGGTGGCGGCGCTGCACGGAGCAGTCGCGCTCGTAGAGGTGGATGACGTTGCCCTCGCCGTCGGCGAGGATCTGCACCTCGATGTGCCGCGGCTCGACCACGGCCTTCTCGAGGAACACCGTCGGGTCGCCGAACGCCGATTCCGCCTCGCGGGCCGCGGCTTCGATCGACTCGCGCAGCATCGCCGGGTCCTCGACGCGCCGCATGCCGCGGCCGCCACCGCCGGCGACGGCCTTGACGAACACCGGGAAACCGAGGTCTTCGGCCGCGGCCACCAGGACGTCGACGTCGCTGGAGGGCTCGGACGAACCCAGCACCGGCACACCGGCCTCGCGCGCGGCCTTCACGGCGCGTGCCTTGTTGCCCGTGAGCTCGAGGATTTCGGCACTCGGGCCGACAAAAGTGATTCCCGCCTGCTCACAGGCGAGCGCCAGGTCCGGATTTTCCGACAGGAAGCCATAACCCGGGTAGACCGCGTCGGCACCCGCCTTCTTGGCGGCCTTGACGATCTCCTCGACGGAGAGATAGGCGCGCACCGGGTGACCGGGCTCCCCGATCTCGTAGGCCTCGTCGGCCTTCAGCCGATGGAGCGAGTTGCGGTCTTCGTGCGGGAACACGGCAACCGTGCCCGCCCCCAGTTCGTAGCCTGCGCGGAACGCTCGGATCGCGATCTCACCGCGGTTGGCCACCAGCACCTTGCGGAACATGCCCGGTCCTTCCCGTTTCGGATCGGTAGTGAAGGCACGTTACCCGGTTCTTCTCGCCCTCCGGGAGCTGAAGTCCAAGTGATGGACATCATGCGCGCCGACCTGCGTGCATGATGCGGGGATCTCAGGCTCGCCGCAACAGTCAGGACGTCGGCGGGGCCAAGGTGCAAAGGAGTCGGTTGGCTGTGCCGGACGGCACGTTTTTCAGCACGTCCGGGGTCGCTGCCTGCACCAACGCCCTGGTGACGTCGGCCGGCGGGGCATCCGGGTGCAGGGATCGGTACACGGCGGCGGCGCCCGCGACGATGGCCGCGGCCATCGACGTGCCCGATAACGTGCCGACGTTCGACGAACCCGCGATCGGCGCCGGAATGTCGACGCCCGGCGCGTAGAGGTCGACGGGCGTCCCAAAATCCGAGAAAGTCGCCACCTGGTCCTGCACATCACTCGCCGCGACGGTGAGCGCGGCCGGGACCCTCGCCGGCGAAACCTCGCTGTCGTCTTCGCCACCTTCGCCCGCTGGAACGACGGTGGGCATCACCGCGGCGAGGCCGGCGACCGCGTTGTCGAGCTGCTCGTTGGCCACGCCACCGATGCCGAGCACGGCGACGGCTGGCTGGTGGGCGTTCTGAGCGACCCAGTTGATGCCCGCGATGATGTTGTCGGTGGACCCGCCGCCGGCCTTGTCGAGTACACGGACCGGGAAGATCTGCGCGGCCTTGGCGACGCCGTAGCTGCGGCCGGCGACGATGCCGGCGACGCGGGTGCCGTGGCCGTTGGTGTCGGAGGTGTCGGTGCCGGTCGTCAGGAAGTCCTTGCCCGGCTGGACGCGGCCCTGGAAGTCGGGATGCTTGGCGTCGACACCGCTGTCGATGACGTAGACCGTGACGTCGGCGGCGTCGGATTCGTAGCGGTACTTCTGGTCGAGGCCCGTCCGTTGATCGATCCGGTCGAGCGCCCAGCTCGGGGGGTTGGCCTGCGTGCCGCCGGCCGCGAATGCGACCGAGTTCCCGGCCGCCACCAGCAGGAACGCCATTGTCGCCGAAAAAAGACCACGAGCCGTCCGGTTCCACATTCGTGCGTCGTATCCCGGGCGCGCGCCGACGGCAACTCGACGTCACACGATGGGCTGGTCCGTGTTTGGGTGTGAAAAACCGGTTGCCCGTTCGCCGGTGCCCGGCCAAAGTGATCATGAGACCAGCCCGGGGGAACGATGAGCGACAACGCGTATGTGGCCGTTGTCCTCTACGAGGCAAAGAGCGATTCGCCCACTTACGAACCGCTGTACCGCGAAGACTTCGTGCTCGTGTACGCCGAGAGCGAAGAAGCCGCCCGCGAAGCCGTGGCCCGGCGCGGCGAAGGCGAGACGGGCAGCCACCGCAATGAGCAAGGCGAGCTGATCACGTTGCGCTGCAAGCAGGTGGTCGGCGTCGCGCGCGCCCTCGAGGACGACCTCACGCGCGACGCCGACCTGTACGCCCGGCACTTCGGCGATTTCGCCGCCTATCGGCGATTCGAACCGCTGATGGCGAACTAGACCTTGTTCACGTGGTCACTGACCGACATCGTCGGCAGGTAGACCAGGGCGTCGAAGGCCTGGACGACGTCGACCTGGGTGAACATGTGGGCGTGGCGCATGCTCGTCGGGCCCGCCACGCCCTTCGCGCGGTTGGCACGCAGGTCGACGAGGCAGGCGTCGGAGCCGGCGAAGGTGGCTTCGACGCTGTTGTCGGCCGGCGGCGGTAGCTCTTCGGCGTGGACGCGGAAACCGAGGCGTTCGCCCTCGTCCGGGGTGAGGCCGCTGGTGGTCCCGGTGCCGGCAGTGACGCCGAGGGCGAAGTAGTCGTCGCCGAACTCGGCGGCCAGGTGCGTGCCGGCCGACGGGAAGATCATGCCTGGCGCCGCGGCGAAGGGGACGCGCTGGAGGTGTCCGTTGTGGACCATCACGACGATCTTCGCGCCTTCGCCGTGTAGCCGGCGAAGCAGCTTCACGGTCGACGCCATGTAGGCGTCGCGGGAAGAACTCTGCATCGGCGGCGCGACGCCCGCCATCATCGCCGCCAGTTCGCGCAGGTACATGTCGATGCGCAGGGCGCCGAGGGCGTGGTGCTCGGCGATGGCGTGAGTGTCCCGGTCGCGCCGCTGCGAGTAAACGGGTGCCAGCGATTTGAGGTGGGACAGCAGGGCAGTGAAGGCCGCCGTTGCGGCGTCGCGCGCGGGGGCGGCCATCGCCGCGTAGCGGCCAGGGGCGACGGCGCTGCTGACGGACGCGTAGGGCTCCGAAGCGGTGAGGCCGGCCTCGACCAGCGAGACGACGTCGGGGGCGACGTCCTCGAGGTAGCGCTGCACGGCCTTCAGCGCGGGCACGGGTGAGCCGCCGGAGCTCGGGACGTCGAGACCTGCGTAGCGGACGCCGCCGTGGCCGCGGAGCCAGGTGAGCATGTCGTGCGCCTCGGGTGAGTCGCCGAGGGAGAAGGTGAAGCCGTCTCGCCCGATTTCGGCGACGTCACCGGGAGCCCCGCGCAGCCAACCGTCGACAAGCTCGCCCTCGGCGAACCCCGACTCGAACCCGAGCACGGTGAAGCCGCGTTCCTCGACGAGGTGGCGCAGCAGCCGGTTGCGGAGCTCGCCGAACTCGCGGATGTGGTGGTTGTTCTCCCCGATCGCGACGATGCGCGCGTCTCCGACCAGGTCGGCGATCAGCGAGACGTCTTCGGGCGAGAAGGACGTGCGGAAGTCGAGATCTGGCATACTGGGCACACTAACGCAACTGGAGTCGCACTTGGCAAGCGAATTGGCCGGAACCCGCCGACCGGGTGGTCGCACCGAGCGCACGCGCCTCGCCGTGCTGCAGGCGACGCTCGACCTGCTCGCGGAACGGGGCTTCACGAACCTGACGGTGGATGCGGTCGCGGACCGCTCGGGCGTGCACAAGACCACGATCTACCGCCGCTGGGAGTCGACGGACGGGCTCGTGGCCGCCGCGCTGCGCATGGGCACCGAACAGCCGTGGACGGCGCCCGACACCGGCTCGCTGGCGGGCGACCTGGCGGAGACGCTGCTGGAACTCGTGCAGTACTTCACCGAGCCCGGCCTGCGCGAGCTGCCGACGGCGTCGGTGCTGGCGGCCTTCCACTCCCCGCGGGCGGCGGAGGCGCTGCACGGGTTCTACGAGGACCGGCACGGGCGCTCGGCCGTGATGGTCACGCGGGCGATCGCCCGGGGCGAGGTGCCGGCCGGGACAGATGCGGCGGAGGTGGTGAGAATGGCGAGCGGGCCGATCTTCTACCGGCTGTTCATCTCGCGGGAGCCGGTGACAGCGGCCGACGCGCGGGTGGCGGCGGAGGCTGCGGCGGCGGCGGCGCGGGCTGGGGTGTTTGTGCGGGATCCGACGGGCGAACGCGCAGCGCTGGAGTCTTGACCTCTCGCGGCGGAGGCCGGCGCGGCGGCGCAGGCCGGATCTCGCGCGGGAAACGGCGGGTGGGGCGCACGGAATAGGAGCTTGGCCTCTGGCCGCAAAGACTGCTGCTTCGGAGGCGCGGCTGAGGCGTTGGTGCGCGAATCGGCGAGCGAAGGCGCGGGAACAAGGGCGTGGCTACTGGCGGCGCAGGCCGCGGCGGAGGCACAGGCTGGGGATTTTGGCGCGCGACTCGGCGGGCGGGCGCGCGCCGCGCGGGGCTGAGGCGCTCGGGCCGGAATCGACAGCCGGAAACACACCGCACGGAGCAGAGACCCTCGGGCCGGAATCGACAGCCGGAAACACACCGCACGGAGCAGAGGCGCTCGGGCCGGAATCGACAGCCGGAAACACGCCGCACGGAGCAGAGACCCTCGGGCCGGAATCGACAGCCGGAAGCAAGGAATTAGGGGCTTGACCTCTGTACGCGGAGGCCGCGGCGGACGAGGCACCGGCTGGGTTTCGTGAGGGAGTCGGCGGGGCGCGAAAGTACGGCTCGACCTCGGTGTCGCCGGTGAGTGGCGACGAGTTGTGGGCCGACCAGAACCCGCGCCGGACGTGGACCCCGAGCTGGTCGAGGTGGTGAGGCCGGTGTGGCTGTTCGTGCGGGCGTTGAAGGCCTGGCCAGGGTGAAGGTGATCGCCGTCGAGAGGCGAAGGGGTCAGCCGCGGGGAGAGGTGCGGTAGCGGACTTCCTCGATGGTGACCGTGCCGTTCGCGAGGGATTCGACCTTGGTGCGGCCGTCGATGGTCCAGCCAGTGCGTTCGTAGAAGGCGCGGGCGCGGGTGTTGCGAGCGAGGACCCAGAGGGTGGCGGTGGAGAAGTCAGTCGCCAGGGCGGTGAGGGCCTCGGCGTGGAGGGCGCGGCCGTAGCCCTGGCTCCAGAACTCGGGCAGCAGGTAGATCGCAGCGAGTTCGCCGGTGCCGGGGGTGGCATCGTCGTCGTCGCTGGGGCTGGAGGCGGCGAAGCCCGCGATGGTGCCGTCGGGGGTTTCGGCGACGAGCACGGTGTGGCGGGGCGCCGAGGCGGCCAGGCGTTCCGCCCAGACGGGTTCGCGGCGGGACGCCGAGAGGCCGGCAAGGAAGTCGGCAGGGAGAAGGCCGGCGTAGGCGGCCTGCCAGGAGCCGACGTGGACGCGGGCGATGCCGGGAGCGTCCCCGACGACGGCCAGGCGGACGGTGGCAGCCGAGCCAGCAGTGGTCGCCAGGCGTGAAGCAGCCGCAGCAACAGAGCCCGAAGCAGGCACAGAGCCGGCGTCAGCCGAACGGCCCGAAGCAGGCACAGCGTTGGAGGCGGAATCAGCCGAACGGCCTGAAGGCTCCGAAGCAGGCACTAAGCCAGCGCCCGAACGTGAACGTGAGCCAGAACCACCGGCAGCGGTACGACCCGACGGTTCCGAAGCAGTCAACTCTTCTCCAAGTACTCCGCGCGTTCCATGTCCACCACATCGGACACCATCTGGGCGAGACCAGGGTACGAAGAGAGCGTCGGGTCGCGCACCACGATTTCCTGGGCCTGGGCGCGCGCCTCGGTGATCACGTCTTCGTCGCGCAGAAGCGAAAGCAGCTTCAAGCCCGAGCGTTTCCCGGACTGGGCGGCGCCGAGGATGTCACCCTCGCGGCGGAGTTCGAGGTCCAGGCGGGAGAGTTCGAAGCCGTCGGTGGTGGACTCGACGGCGGCGAGACGTTCGCGAGTCGACGTGCCGTCCAACGTCTCCGTCACCAGCAGGCACAGGCCCGGCACGCTGCCCCGGCCGACGCGGCCGCGCAGCTGGTGCAGCTGGCTCACGCCGAAGCGGTCGGCGTCGAGGATGACCATCGCGGTGGCGTTGGGGACGTTCACGCCGACCTCGACGACGGTGGTCGCCACGAGGACGTCGATCTGGCCGGCGCCGAAGGCCTGCATCACGGCGTCCTTCTCGTCCGCGGGCATGCGGCCGTGCAATGCCGCGACGCGAAGGCCCTTCAACGGCCCGCCCGCCAGCTCCGGCGCCACGTCCAGTACGGCGAGCGGCGGGCGCTTGTCGCTCTTGTCCGACGGGGGCTCGTCGCCGATGCGCGGGCACACGACGTACGCCTGGTGGCCCTTCGAGACCTCCTCGCGCACGCGCTCCCACGCCCGGTCGAGCCACGCGGGTTTCTCGGCCACCGGCACCACGGTCGTCTTGATCGGCGAGCGCCCGACGGGCATCTCGCGCAGCGCGGACGTCTCCAGGTCGCCGTAGACAGTCATCGCGACCGTGCGTGGAATGGGCGTCGCGGTCATCACCAGCACGTGCGGCGACGTGGAGTCCGAACCGCGCGAACGCAGGGCGTCGCGCTGCTCCACGCCGAACCGGTGCTGCTCGTCGACCACCACGAATCCGAGGTCGGCGAACTGCACCGTGTCCTGGATCAGCGCGTGCGTGCCGACGACGATCCCCGCCTCGCCGCTCACGGTCTCCAGCAGCGACTTCTTGCGTTCCTTCGCGCCCATCGAGCCGGTGATCAACGTGACGCGCGTGGCCTTCTCCGCGGCCCCCAGCTCCCCCGCCATGCCGAGCTCGCCGAGCATCTCCCGCAGCGAACGCGCGTGCTGTGCCGCCAGGACCTCCGTGGGCGCGAGCATCGCCGACTGTCGCCCCGAATCGACGATCTGCAGCATCGCCCGCAGCGCGACCACGGTCTTGCCCGAACCCACTTCGCCCTGCAGCAGGCGGTTCATCGGGTGCTCGGTCGCCAGGTCCGCCGCGATCTCGTCGCCGATCGCGCGCTGGCCGGCGGTGAGGTCGAACGGCAGGCGCTTGTCGAACGCGTCGAGCAGCCCGCCGTCGGTGTGCGGGCTGGCCTTCGCCGGGCGCGACACCGCGGAATGGCGCCGCTGGGCGAAAATCAGCTGCACCGCCAGCGCCTCGTCCCACTTGAGGCGGTGGCGCGAGGTCTCCAGATGCGCCCAGTCCTCGGGCCGGTGGATGCCGCGCAACGCCCGTTCGAGACCGGGCAGACCGTGCTGCTTCAGCACGTCGGCCGGCATCGGGTCGGCGTCGACCTCCAGCACGTCGAGGACTTGCCGCACGCACTTCGCGATCGACCACGTCGGCATGCCCTGCGCCGCCGGGTAGACGGGGATGATCTCGGCCAGGAAGTTGTCGACGGCCTCGGCTTCGCGTTCGGCGTCGAGCAGCTCGTACTCCGGGTTGGCCAGCTGCAGGGTGTCACGGAACGCTGTGACCTTGCCCGCGAACAGGCCGGTCTTGCCCGGCGCCAGTTCCTTCTCGCGCCACGCCTGGTTGAAGAACGCGCAGGCCAGCCGGCGTTTCCCGTCGGTGATGACCATGTCGAGGATCGTGCCGCTGCGCGACTTCATGCGGCGCTTGCTGATCTTCTCGATCCGCGCCAGCACGGTCGCGTGTTCGCCCAGCTCCAGGCCGGCGATGTCGGTGAGCTCGCCGCGCTCGGCGTAGCGGCGCGGGTAGTGGCGCAGCAGGTCGGAGACGGTCTCGATGTCGAGCGCACCCGACAGCGCTTTCGCCGTCTTCGCGCCCAGCAGCAGCGGCAGCTTTTCGCGCAGCCCGGCCATTTCTATTCGACCCCCATCAGCAGCACGGCTCCGGCCTGGCCACTGGCATAACTCGTCAACTCCACTTCGGGGTGCTCCAGCCGCAGCTGCTCGGCGAGCTCCGCGGTCACGCCCGGCGGGGCGACAGCCCCGCTCAGCACGGTGACCAGCTCGCCGCCGAGCGTCAGCATCCGGTTGAGCACGCTCATCGCGGCCGCGACGAGGTTCGTCTCCGAGGCCGGCGCCGGTTCGATCAGCACCACCTCGTCGTCGACCAGGCCGATCACGTCGCCGGACTGGGCCCGGCCCACCCAGGTTAGCGACTCCTCGCCCGCGATCCGCACCTCGCCACGCCTGGTCGCCGCGGCGGCCTCGGCCATGGCGACGACGTCGTCGTTCACGCGCCGGCTCTCGTCGTGCACGGCGAGCGCGGCCAGCACCTGCACCGGCGACGTGCAGGGGATCACCACGATGTCGCGGTCGCCCACCATCGCGTGGCCCGCCGCCGCGTCGGCCGCGGCCGTGAGATCGAGGCCGCCCGGCAGCACTGTCACGTGCCGGCCCGCGGCCTCATTGAACAGCCCGATCATGTCCTCGACGCCGGGTTTCGCGCCGTCCGGCACGGCCAGCACGGCCACGCCCTCGGCCCGCAGCAGCTCGGCCAGCCCCCCGCCGTGGACCACGGCCACCACCGACCGGTCCTGCCCGCCGCCCGGCTCGATCGGCGTCGGTGTGAGCAGCGGTTCGACGCGGATGCGGCGCGGGCGGCCCAGCTGCAGCCCCGCCTCGATGGCCGCGCCGATGTCGGCGCAGTGGACGTGCACGGCGTGGCTGCCCGCACCGTCGCCGGCCACCGTCACGCTGTCGCCGAAGCCGCTCAGCTCCTTGCGCAACGCCGGCAGCCGCGCCTCCTCGACGCCGTCCAGCAGGTACATGACCTCCCACGCGTACGGCGCGGACTCGGCAACCGCAGGCGCCTCGACGGGGGCCGCGAGCTCATGCTCGGGGTCGGTGGCGGTGCCGCTGATCACGCCGGCCAGCGCGTCGAGCACGGCGACGAGCCCGCGCCCTCCAGCGTCGACGACCCCCGCTTTCGCGAGGGCCGGCAGCTGCTTGGGCGTCTCCTCCAACGCGGCCGCGGCGGCCGCGGCGACGGTGGCTGCGACGTCGGCCAGCGGACGTGTGTCCCCGTGCACAGCCGCAGCCGCGGAGTGCAGGACGGTCAGCATCGTCCCGGCGACGGGCCGGCTCACCGCGCCCGTCGCGATCCGGTCGGCGTGCGCCAGCGCGGCCGCGAGACCGGCGCCGTCGAGGTCGCCGCCGTCGGCCGCCCAGTCGGCGATACCCCGCACGACCTGGGAGATGATCACGCCGGAGTTGCCGCGCGCGGCGGCCACGGCGCCCTTCGCCAGCACGGTCAGCGCCTCGGCCACGTCGGACGGCTCCAGCGCGCCCAACGCGTCGCGCGCGCCCGTCATGGTGTGCAGCAGGTTCGAACCAGTGTCGGAGTCCGCGACGGGGTACACGTTGATGCCGTTGATCGCCGGGCGCAGCACCGCCAGGCTGCGCACGCACGCCGCCGACCAGGCCGACACCGCCACCACGTCCAGCACCCGCACCCCGTAACCTCCTCGCTGGTTCCCGCGAGCGTATCGACCCCGCGGCGACCCGCCCGAGACGAGTAGTTACTATGGACGAGTTGCCCAGCTGGTCTGGGCGCCATTCTTTGTCCCATATCCAGAGGAGTTCGACGTGGCTGCCGTGTGCGACGTCTGTGGCAAGGGACCCGGCTTCGGCAAGTCGGTCTCGCACTCCCACCGGCGTACCAACCGCCGGTGGAACCCGAACATCCAGACGGTGCACGCCAAGATCGGCGTGTCCCAGCGCAAGCGCCTCAACGTGTGCACCTCGTGCATCAAGGCCGGCAAGGTCGTCCGAGGTTGAGGTTGCCGGTGCTCGTGTAGAGCGCCTGGCACGACGAAATGGAGAGTGCTCGATGAGCACTCTCCATTTTTGTCACCTCAAGAAGTCGGTCAGCACCGCGCGCAGCGATTCGGGCGCGTTGAGCACGCCGTGGTCCTGCCCGGGGATCGACTCGTAACGCGCGTGCGGCACGGTCTCGGCGACGGCCCGAGCCGCTTCTCCCATCCACACTTCGCCGGCGCCGCCCGACATCACGAGCACGGGGACGGCGACGGCCGCCAGGCGGTCCACGGGCAACTGCGCGCCGGGACCGGTCACGGTGATGTCGTACGGCAGCGTGTGCGCGTAGCCGACGAACCAGTCCCACACGGGCTGGCCCTTCATCGCGGCCACGCCCTCGGCCGGCACCGCGACACCTTCGGTCAGGAAGAGCTCCACAGCGCCGTCGCGGTCGTCGGCGGCGATCAACGCGCTGAGCCGGTCCGCGAGGTCCTCACCAGGTCGTGGCCGCCGACCGTCCACGATGAACGGCGGCTCGTACACGGCCAGCTTCGTGATCGGCAGCCCCCGCGCCGCCGCTTCGAGGGCGAGGATCGCGCCCGAAGAGTGGCCGAACGCGGCCGCCGCGCCCCCGACCGCGTCGATCACAGCCGACAGGTCGTCGAGCTCGCGTTCCACCGAGTACACGTGCGCGTCCCCGCTCTGACCACGGCCTCGCCGATCAACGGCGACGCCCTGGAACCCGGCCTCGGCCAGCACGGCGGCGAGCGCGGCCACGGTCGTCCGGTCGTTCACGGCGCCACCGACGAGCAGCACCGGCGACCCCGTGCCGTAGGTGTCGAACGCGATCGGCGTGCCGTCGGCGGAAGTGACGGTGGTGGTCATGGCTGTCCTCCTGGGTGTCGTTCTCACCTTGGAGGTCGGAGCCGCCGGCCGCGACCGGACGGGCTCAGGGAAGTTTCCACTCCACCGGCGCCGCGCCCTGATCGGCCAGCACCTGGTTCGCGCGGCTGAACGGTCGTGAGCCGAAGAAGCCGTTGTGCGCCGAAAGCGGGCTCGGGTGCGCCGACTCGATGCACGGGATGTCACCCAGCATCGGCCGCAGGTTGCGGGCGTTGCGGCCCCAGAGGATCGCCACCATCGGCTCGTCGCGGCCCGCGAGCGCCTTGATCGCCTGCTCGGTCACCTGCTCCCAGCCCTTGCCCTGGTGGGAGTTCGGTTTGCCGGGCTGCACCGTGAGCGCGCGGTTGAGCAGCAGGATGCCCTGGTCCGCCCACGGGGTCAGGTCGCCGTTGGTCGGCAACGGGTACCCGAGGTCCTCGGCGTACTCCTTGTAGATGTTGACGAGACTCTTCGGCAGCGGCCGCACTTCGGGCGCCACCGAGAAGCTCAGACCGACCGCGTGGCCCGGCGTCGGGTACGGGTCCTGGCCGACGATCAGCACCCGCACGTCGTGGAACGGCTGCTTGAACGCCCGCAGCACGTGCTCACCCGCCGGCAGATACGTGCGACCCGCCGCGATCTCCGCGCGGAGGAACTCCCCCATCGCGCTGACCTGCGGGGCCACGGGCTCGAGGGCCTGCGCCCAGCCGGCTTCGACGATCTCGTGCAGCGGTCGTGCGGTCACGGCCCGCGAGCCTAGCGCGGTGCGAGCGGCGTCACCGTGGCGGGTCGAGCCGCCGCAGCTCTTCGCGGAACCGCGCCCCGCGGCGCACGTACGAATCGACCACCGTGGCGATCTGCTCGGCGGAGAACGACTTGTTCGGCCGCACCTTCGCCGGCACGCCGAGCGCGATCTCGCCCGGGCCCACGAGCGAGTTGTACGACAGCACCGCGCCCGCGCCGACCATCCCGCCGTCCTCGATCACGGTTCCGTTCAGCACCACCGAACCCGACGCGATGAGGCAGCCGGTGCCGATCAGCGCGCCCTCGACGTGCACGGCGTGGCCGATGGCCGACGACGGCCCGAGGATCGTCGGGTGCCGCTTGGTGCAGTGCAAGACGCAGCCGTCCTGGACGTTGGACCGTTCGCCGATCTCGATGTAGCCGTGGTCGCCGCGCAGCACCGTCTGCGGCCACACGGAAGCTCGCGGGCCGATGCGCACGTCGCCGATCACGGTGGCGTCGGGGTGGACGTAGGCGTCCGGGTGGATCGAAGGTTCGAGGTCGCCGAGCGCGTAGATCGCCAAAGCCGTCTCCCGTTGGTCACACGAGGTTCTTGCCGAAACACCGGTTGTCGGCCTCGTCCTTGTACATGCCGAAACCCGGGATCTCCCAGTAGCCCGACGAACGGTAGAGGGCGATCGCCTCCGGCTGTCCGGTGCCCGTCTCCAGCACGGCCCGCAGCCGCCCCGCGGCGACCGCCGTCCGCTCCAGCTCCGCCAGCATCGCGCGCGCGAAACCCTTGCCCCGCGCGGATTCCACGACGTACATCCGCTTCAGCTCCATGTCGCCAGGGCCGAACGCGGGCGCCGGCCCGTCGTGCGCGCGCCACGCGCCGGAGGCCACGGGCACGCCGTCGAGGTAGCCGACGAGGAACAGTCCGCGCGGGGGCGCGAACTGCGAAGGGTCCATCGGCGTCGAGTCTTCGCTGCCGTAGCGGCGCACGTACTCGAGCTGCACTTCCGCCATCAGCTTGGTCGCGTCGGGGTGGTCGTAGGCGACCGCTTGGATCTCCACGGGCGACAGCCTAGTGCTGCTGCCAGTGCTCCCAGCCGCCTTCGTGGCCGTACTCCTTGCCGTCCACGGTCACGCCGGACCCCGGCATGGTCACGGCGCCGATCTTGCGCCAGCCCGCGGGCAGCTCGCCGAACGGAGGGAACGTGGCCGCGAGCGCGTGGTCCTCGCCGCCGGTGAGCACCCAGCGCAGCGGATCGGCGCCGAGCGCGGAGCCGACTTCCTGCAGCCGCGTGGAGATCTCGAGGTCCGCGGTGTGCACGTCGAGCCCGACGTCCGACGCCGTGGCGACGTGCCCGAGGTCGGCGAGCAGCCCGTCGGAGATGTCGATCATCGACGTCGCGCCGGCCAGTGCGGCCTGTGGCCCGGCCGGATACGGCGGTTCCGGGCAGCGCTGGGCGTTCACGACCCCGACCGGCGAACGGAACCCTCGCCGCAGCACGGCCAATCCCGCCGCCGCCCAGCCGAGCCGCCCGCAGACGGCGAGGACGTCGCCGGGCCGCGCACCGGAGCGCGTCACGGGTTCGCGGTCTTCGAGGTCGCCCAGTGCGGTGACACTGATCACGATCTGGTCGGCGCTCACCATGTCGCCGCCGGACACCCCGACGCCGCCGCGGGTCGCCTCGGCCCACATGCCGTTCATGATCTCCGTCACGACCCGGGCAGGAGTGTCCGGTGGACACGCGAAGCCCACGAGCACCGTGGTCGGTTTCGCGCCCATGGCCGCGACGTCCGACAGGTTCACCGCCACGGCCTTGCGCCCCACATGCTCGGGGCTCGACCAGTCGAGGCGGAAGTGCACGCCTTGGACCAGCACGTCCGTGGTCGCCACCACGCGGCCGTCGGGTGCGGCCACCACGGCCGCGTCGTCGCCGGGGCCGAGCAACGTGGTCGCCGGCTGGCGACGCCCGTTGGTGACCGCCTGGATCAGCGCGAACTCGCCCGTCCCGGCCACCGAGCCATCGTCCGGTGACACCGGTCACCTCCTGTTTCTCTCCGTATGCGAAGCCTCGAACACCGACAGTCGGATCCCCTAGGTTTTTCCCGGGGCTGGCGATACCTTGCCTACACCGTTCCTACCTCGACTCGATCGCTACCGACGAAAGGGCACGCCGTGGTCCACGCATACATCCTCATCCAGACTGAGGTCGGCAAGGCGGCCGCGGTGGCGGCGGAGATCTCCGGGGTGCCCGGCGTCACCAGCTCGGAGGATGTCACCGGTCCCTACGACGTCATCGTGCGCGCGACCGCGGACACCGTGGACCAGCTGGGCCAGCTCGTGGTCGCGAAGGTGCAGAACGTGGAAGGCATCACGCGGACCCTGACCTGCCCGGTGGTCCACCTCTGAGACGTGGTGCACTTCGGGGGTGGCAGATTCCGACACCGGCGCACCCCCGCGGATGGTTCTCGTGGTCGCGGCCGTGCTCGTGGTCGCGCTGGCCGTAGTGGTCGCCGTCTTCGCGGTGACGAAGAAAACGGCGCTCAGCGGCGAGGACGCGGCGAACGGACCGCTCCCCCTCGTCGCCGTTCCCGCCCCTCAGGCGACCACGCAGGCGTGCACGACGATCGTCGACGCGCTGCCCGCGACCTTGAAGTCCAACGGCCAGGACCTCGCTCGGCGCACACTCGCCCAGCCCGCGCCGAAGGCCACCGTCGCCTGGGGTGACGGGGACGCGATCGTGCTGCGGTGCGGGCTCGACCGGCCGCCGGAGCTCACCCCCACCGCGCAGCTGCGCGTGGTGAACGGCGTGCAGTGGCTGCAGGTCACCGAAGACGCCGCGGCCACCTGGTACGTGGTGGACCGCGCCGTCTACGTCGCCTTGACCGTCCCCGACTCGGCCGGCACCGGTCCGCTGCAGACGGTGTCGGACACCGTCAACGCGAAGCTGCCGGTCAAACCTCTGACGTTCTGACCGTCCGGGCGGCGATCTCCTCCAGCGAGTCGCCCGTGGTGCGGGGCCCCAGAACGGCGACGTCGACGATCAGCACCACCATCGCGACCGCCACCACGGTGAACATCCTGGTGGCACCCTGCGCCTGCAGGATCGGCAGCAGGATGAACGGCATCGCGGCGGTGGCCAGGCGGGAGAGCGCGTAGGCCGAACCGGCGGCCGTGCCGCGCAGCGACGTCGGGAACAGCTCGCCCTGGTAGGTGTGGAACGCGTTGGAGAACACGTTGCTGGCGGCGGTGTAGCAGAAGCCGAACACCGCGATCGACACGCCGGCCGTCGAGTAGCCGAACCCGAGCCCGAACACGGCCATCGCCGCCGCGCTCACGACGATCAGCCACTTGCGCTCGATCTGTTCGATGACGGGGATCGACAGCGCGGAGCCGATCGGGTAGCCGAGGAACGTGAGCGCGCTGAACGTCAGCGAGTTCACGAGGCCGAACCCCTTGGCGGCCAGCACGATCGGCACGAGCGAGCCGAAGCCGTAGTAGCCGAACGCTTGCAGCAGCTGGAAGATGTAGAGCATCGAGGTGCGCCGCGCCCACGGCTTGCGCAGGAGAGCGGAGAACCGCACGGGTTCCGGTGCGGGCGGTTCGAGCGCGGGTTCCGGGAGCGGGTGCGGCGCCGAGGCTTCGAGCTTGCGCACGATCTCGTCGGCTTCAGCTTCTCGCCCGCGAGCGGCGAGCCAGCGGGGCGACTCCGGCAACGTGAACCGCAGGCCCCACACGACGGCCGCGCCGAGCGCGCCGATCACGAACAGCCAGCGCCAGCCATCGACGCCGAGCGGCGAATGGCCGGCCAGCGCCCGCGCGAGGAACCCGGCGGCGGGCACGCCGCAGAAGCCGAGCGTGTACGCCCACGCGGTGGCGCGGCCGCGGGCGCGCGCGGGCAGCAGGTCGGCGAGGTAGGCGTCCGCGACGGGGAGTTCCGCGCCGATGCCGATGCCGGCGATGAAGCGGCAGACCACGAGCATCCAGACGTCGGTGCTGAACGCGCCGAGCAGCGTGAAAACCGAGTACAGGCCGAGCGTCAGCAGGAAGGCGCGGCGCCGGCCGAGCTGATCGGCGAGCTTGCCGAGGCAGACGGCACCCACGAAGGCCCCGACGAACGCCGACGCGAACTCGGCGGTTGTGGTGCGGTCCTTTTCTGCGGCCGTTCACGTTTTCGAAACAATGGAAACACCAAGTTGTTCCGAGCGACATCATCGGGAAATGACGCGCCGGTGAAATTCTTCGTGATATCCGGCCGGGAATGTAAGGAGGTTTATTTTCTTCTCGTTGTACCCCTCGGTCTTTCGACCCGCGGTGCGCCGAGTGGACCTGTCGCGCACCGAATTCCGCCTCGGAAAGAAATCACCGGTGCCGCCGATAACCGTGATTTTCGTCGTCTCGGGACTCGCCGTTTGGTTGAACGGCTTGGCATTTCTCGGGATCGGCGCCAAACCCATCGAGGACGGTCCGCATCCACTGACCACGGTCGGCTGGGTGACGCTGCTCGCCGGCATCGTGGACCTCCTGCAAGCCGCCGTGATCATCGCGACGGCGCCGCCCGCGACGGGCGTCCCGTTGGCCGGAATCGTCACGTTCTACGGCACGTTCTTCACCACGCTGGGGGTGACTCTCGTGCGGGGCCTGGACCTCCGGCCGGTCGGCAACCTGGCCGTGGCGGTGGCCGTGGTGCCGCTGTTGTGGTGGAAGTTCTTCGACGGCAGCTGGATGCTGCACTCGATCCTCGTGGTGTGGCTGGTCGCGTTCCTCGCGGTGGCGGCCACGGCCTACAGCAAACTGCCCGGCAAAGTGCTCGGCGGAATCCTGACCATCACGTCGCTCTACACGTTCCTGACGTCGGCTGCGTTGCTCGCACTGGGTAAATCGATCCCCTGATCACGCGAACGCACAGGGTCACCCAGGTGGGTGACCCTGTGCCGCGTCAGCGAAGGCCGGTGCCGCGGGCGATGGCGGTGTCGATGAGAGTCGACAGGAGTGTGCGGTAGTCGACGCCCGTGACCTCCCACATCTTCGGGTAGGCGGACTTAGTGGTGAAACCGGGCATGGTGTTGACCTCGTTGATCACGAGGTCACCGGCGTCGGTGACGAAGAAGTCGACGCGGGCCAAGCCCTGGCAGTCGAGCGCGCGGAACGCCTCGACGGCCATGGTGCGAAGGCGGTCGGTGAGAGCGTCGTCGAGCTTGGCCGGGATGTCCAGCTCGGCGTCTTCACCCAGGTACTTGGTCTCGAAGTCGTACCAGGCGTCCTCGCCTTCGGCGAGCACGCGGATCTCCGCCGGCAACGAGGCTTCCACGCGGCCGTCGGGGAACTCCAGCACGCCGCACTCGACCTCGCGCCCGGCCACGGCGGCCTCCACGAGCACCTTCGGGTCGGTGCGGCGGGCCAGCTCGATGGCGGCGTCCACATCGGACCAGTCGGTGACGCGCGATATGCCCACGGACGAGCCCGCACGCGAGGGCTTCACGAAAACGGGCAGCCCCAACCGTTCCCGGTCACCCTGGGCCAAAGTGGACTGTCCACGGCGGAGCGCCGCGTACGTGCCCACCGGCAGTCCCTCCGCGGCGAGGAGCTTCTTCGCGTACTCCTTGTCCATGGCGGCGGCGCTGGCCAGCACGCCCGGGCCCACGTACGGGATGTCGGCCATTTCGAGCAGGCCCTGGATGGTGCCGTCCTCGCCGAACGCGCCGTGCAGCACGGGGAAGACCACGTCGACGGTGCCGAGCACCTCGGTCGCCTGCCCGGGATCGACCGTGCGCAACTCGCGGCTGGTCGGGTCGCCCGCCAGCACGAGCGCGCGGCCGGACTCCACGGTCGGCAGCTCGCGGCCCTGGATGCTCAGTTCCTTCGGGTCGCCGGTGCCGAGCACCCAGCCACCCTGCGGGGTGATGCCCACGGGGAGCACCTCGTAGCGCTCCGGATCCAGGTTCGCGATCACGCTGCCCGCCGACAGGCACGAGATGGTGTGCTCGCTGCTGCGCCCGCCGAACACGACCGCCACGCGGATCTTCTCAGCACTCATGGTCGCTCACCGTACCGGGTGACCACGGCGAACGGCGCGCACCCGGCGTTGCGACGGCTCCCCGGGCCCGTCCGCGGGCGGGAGCGATGGGTGCGGGCCGGCCATGATCAGCTGCTTGTTCGACGCGGGATGCGTCCGGGCCACGCGCACTCGGGCCGTGACGGACGCCTCCCGAGGAGTTGCCCGAGTGGACCGGTCGCGCGGCACACGAGTCACCGTGGGGTCGCTCGCGCTGAACGACGCTCACTGCCCGAGTCGGCACGCCCGCGGTCGAGCACATCGGCCGCACGGCGCGGCAGGGTCGGCAGCACCGTGGCAACGCGCCGCGACTCGGAGAGCACAGACCGAGCCGTATGGGCGGCGGTCGACCGGGGCCCGCGCCGAAGCCGAGCGGCTGCGGCGCCGCCGGAGGGCTTGCGCAGCGCGCCGCTCGCCGCCACGGACGAAGCAGCGCCACACTTGCGATCAGCGAGCAAACCCGCCGCCAGCGGCGACGTAGCCTCGCGAGCGCGCCCCACGGCGCCGAGCGCGATGACCGAGGTGCCACCGGACCACTCGCGCAGCACGCCGCTCATCGCCACAGGCGAAGCAGCGACACCGTTGCGATCAACCGAGCGAATCCGCCGGTGGCCGGCGGCGCCAAGAGAACCTCGCAAGCGCGCCCCACGGCACCGAACGCGACGACCGAGGTACTACTGGACCACTCGCGCGGCGCGGCGGGCGCCGCGGCAAGCCCCCGGCACGACCGGTCAGCGAAGCAAACCCACCAAAGCCGGCAGCGCACTCACCAACGCCTCCCGCGAGCAGCCCGCGTACCCGAGCGCCACCCCGTGCACCGTGGGGGTACCCGCGAAGTGGCGCGCCAGCCCGTCGAGGCGGATGCCCTGGCGTTCGGCCTCGGCCAGGCAGCAGGTTTCCTGCGCGGCGGACGCAAACGGGACGACGAGGTGGGCACCGGCGTCGTCGCCGAGGACGGGGATGGAGGCTGACGCGAGGGCCGCCGACAGCAGAGAGCGGCGTTCGGCGAGTTCGCGGCGGAGTTTGCGCAGGTGGCGGCCCAGGTCGCCGTGGCGTGCGAGCTCCACCAGCACGCGCTGGCCGGCCGGCGAGGGGCGCGTGCCGGTGAGGTCGCGGTAGGCGAGCACGGCCTCGGTGACCGAGGCGGGCGCGACGAGCCAGCCGGCGCCCAGTGTGGGCGTGAGGATCTTGCTCGTCGTCCCCAGGTGGACGACGACGTCGGGCGCGAGGGCGGCCAGCATGGGCAGCGGGGCGACGTCGAACCGGAGCTCGCCGTCGTAGTCGTCCTCGATGACGAGCATGCCGTCGGCCCGGGCGCGTTCCACGAGCTCCACGCGGCGCGCCGCGCTCATGCGGCTGCCCATCGGGTACTGGTGCGCCGGCGAACAGTAGACCGCCCGCGCGCCGGGGGGGATCGCGTCGGGACGGAGACCCTCCTCGTCGACCGGCACGCCCACCACCGTCAGCCCGGCGGACCGGAACGCCTGCACGGCCCGCTGGTAACCCGGCTCCTCGAACGCCACCACCGCGCCGCGCCGCAGTACCGCGGCGGCGAGCTCCACGACCGCGGCGGTGGTCCCACCCGTCGCCAGGACCGAGCCGGCGGCCAGACCGCGGTGCCGCAACAGGTGTTCCGAAACGGCCGCGCGGTACTCGGGCAGGCCGGCGCGGTGGGCGCGGACCAATGGCTCGGGGTCGGCCGCCGCTCGCCAGGCTCGGCGCCAGGCTGCGCGGTCCAGACCGGCCGCCCACGGCGTGCCCGGCGTCAGGTCGAGCACGGGCGCTGTCTCGGGTTCCGGCGCGAGCGGTCCCGCGGGAGACACCGACGCGGCCGCGCGCGTCGGCGGTGTCGTCACGTACGTGCCGGAGCCGTGGCGCCCGGCGATCCAGCCTTCGGCGTGCAGCTGCTCGTACGCGGCCGAGGTCACCGTGCGCGAAACCCCGAGCCGCTCGGCCAGCGCGCGCGTGGACGGCAGCCGGTCGCCACCACGCAGGTGCCCGCTCGCGGCGGCCTCGCGCAGGGCGTCGGCCAGCTGCACGGCCAGCGGGGTGCTCGCTTCCCGCTCGAGGCTCACCGGCAGCGCGGTGTCGGCGTACGACACAAAACCTCCCGAACCGAGAAAGTGGACTTCACAAGTGTAGAAGAAGTGGCCGTTCAACACGTCCACTCACCCGCGCGACACTGCGGACATGACCAGCCTCTCGCCGACCCCCCGCACGACCCTCGGCCGCAAGAAGAACCGCGCGGCCATCGACCGCGCGACGCTGCACGCCGTGCTCGACGAGGCCCTGATCTGCCACCTCGGCCTCGTCCGCGACGGCGCGCCGCTCGTGCTGCCCACCGGTTACGGGCGCGACGGCGACACGCTCTACCTGCATGGTTCCACGGGCGCGGCCAGTCTGCGCACCGCGGCGCAGGACCTGGACGTCTGCGTCACCGTCACGCTGCTCGACGGCATCGTCTACGCCCGCTCGGTCAACAACCACTCCATGAACTACCGCAGCGCCGTCATCCTCGGCCGCGCGCGCCTCATCACCGCCCGCGACGAGAAGCTCCACGCCCTGCGCGTGCTCACCGACCACCTGTCCCCCGGTTCCTGGGACCACGCGCGCGGCGTGAACGCGAAGGAGTTCGCCGCGGTCTCCGTCCTCGCGCTCGACCTCGCCGAGGCCTCGGTGAAGCTGCGCGCCGAAGGCCCTGGCGACGAGCCGGAGGACGTGAGCGCCAACGAAGCCTGGGCCGGTGTCCTCCCGGTGAAAACCGTCTTCGGCGACCCCGAGCCGTCGGCCGACCTGCCCACCGGCTGGAGCGTTCCCGACCACGTCGCCGGACGCGTCACCCGGCCAGAGGCAGCCGCACGGTGAACACGGTCCGGCCCGGCCGACTCGCGACCTCCACCGTGCCGCCGTGTTCCACCACCAGCGAGTGCGCTACGGACAGGCCCAGACCGGTGCCACCCGCCGACCGCGTGCGCGAGTTGTCGACGCGGAAGAACCGATCGAAGATCCGCTGCTGATCCTCCGGCGCGATCCCCGGCCCGGCGTCCGCCACCCGGATCACCGCGCCGGAATCCAGAACGCTGACCGACAGCCGCACCGAAGTCCCCGACGGCGTGTGCACCGCCGCGTTTGCCCGCAGGTCGTCGAAAACCTGCCGTAGCCGCACGGGATCCGCGTCGGCGAAGACCGCCGAAGCACCCAGCGAAACCTCCAGCGGATGCGACGGCCGCCCCGCCCGGAACGCGTCCGCGGCGGCCTCGGCAACCGGGACGACGTCCACCCGTGCGGGCCGCACCGGCGGCTCCGCGTCGTGGGCGTCGAGGCGCGCGAGCAGCACCAGATCGTCGACGAGCACGCTCATCCGCGCCGTCTCTTCGCGGATCTTCGCCAGGTGCGCCTCACGGTCCTCGGGTTCGTTCGCCGCCGCGTACCGGAAAAGCTCGGAGTAACCCCGGATCGAGGTGAGCGGCGTACGCAGTTCGTGTGACGCGTCGGCCACGAAACGGCGAAGGCGCTCGTTGGCGGCCGTCCGAGCGGCGAGTGACGACTCGATGTGCGTGAGCATCACGTTGAACGCCGTCCGCAGCTCCGCCACTTCGCCTCCACGCGCCCGGCGCCCGGCGGTTCTGCCTCAACGCCGGCGGCGACGTCGTCACCGCGGGGGAACCGGAGCCCGGACGGCCGTGGCGCGTCGGCATCCGCCACCCCGAACAGCCCGAAGCGGTGTGCGCCGTGGTCGCCTCCCGCGACGGCGCCGTCGCCACCTCGGCCGCGGATGAACGCGGCGCCCACGTGCTCGACGGCCGCACCGGCCTGCCCGCCACCGGGCTGCTGAGCGTCACCGTCGTCGCGGAAGACCTCACGCACGCCGACGCGCTGGCCACCGCCACGTTCGCCCTCGGCGGCGACGGGATCGCCTGGGTGGCCGGACAACCCGGCTGTGACGTGCTGATTGTCGACGCCCAGCGGCGCGTCCACCGCTCCCCCGGGCTGGCTCTCGCCTGACCCGAGTGTCCACAGTGCACTTGGTGAGATTCCGACCGGCGCAGACGTGATTTCGTTGTCACCGGATGTTCACGGCGGCGGTGAAACGCGAGCCGGCGAGCTGCGTCGTCCTGAGCGTGCTGCGGTTGACGACGGTTGCCGGTGTGGTGTGCGTGGTGGTCGCGCCGTTCTTGTCGGGGGGCGCGACGAGAGCGAGCGGCGTGGGGCTGCTGTGGTTTGTCGCCGGGGCGGTCGTCGCCGCGGCGTTGGGGCCGGCGCGGTCGCGCAAGGTTCGGGTCGCGGCGGCGGTTCTCGGGGTCGCCACCGCCATAGCCACCGTGGTGCGGCTGGTGCTCGACGTGCGGGGCGGCGTGCCCGGCCTGGACACCCCGGTGCTCGCCGTGGGTGCGGTGGGGGTGGCGGTCGGGTTGCTCGACTCCACGCCGTGGCGGATCCGTCCCATTGGCGTGCTGGTGGCCGTCGTCGTCGTGCCGGCCGCCGGGGTGGCGGCGTCGTTCGCCGCGGAGCGCGCCGCCACCGCGAGCGCGACCCGCGCCGTGCCGGACCGGGCCCCCGAACCGGTGGCCGAGAAGCCCGGCGGCCGGCAGTGGTGCTGGCAGCCACCGGGCGACGTGTGCGCGATCGCCGCCGCCGGGCACGGGGTCGTCGTCGCGGCCGCCGACGGGTTCGGTGACGGCGCTCGACGGTCTCGACGGCAGCCGCGACTGGTCCTACGCCCGGCCGGGCGCGCACGTCCGCGTGCTCCTCGCGTCCGCCGACCAGCGGACGGTCGTGGCCGCGTTCGCGTCGAAGACCGACCGCAGCAACGACCTGGTGGTCGTCCTCGACGCCGACACCGGCACCGCGCGCTTCGGCCGCGTGGTGGCGTCGGTTCTGGTCGAGACCGGGGGGATCCTGGTGGGCACCAGGATTTTGACCATCCACGACGACGCGTACGTCGGCTACGACATCCGGACCGGCGACGAGCTCTGCCACTGGTCCGCGCCGGCCGGGTGCCTGAACCCCTACACGTTGCCCGCGCAAGCCCGGACGGTGGTGCTGGCCGCGCTGGAGTGCGGCCGTTCCGCAGGACTCCTCGCGCTCGACGAGGTGACCGGTCGCGAACGCTGGCGCCACGTGGTCGAGACCACCGGCCCGACGGCGAACGACTCGACATCTCCCCGGCCACCACCACCGGCGGCGCAGTGGTGTGGCTGCGGCTCGTCGGCCGCGCCGCTTCACCCGGCTCGGTCCTCGACGGCCTGCTCGACACCGAGACCGGCCTGCTGCTGAACCGGCCGGACGCGTCGCGGTGGGTGCGGACGAACGTAGGACCGATTCCCGTGATCGAACAGGAAAACACGTCCGCCGAGGCCCTCGATCCCGGCACCGGCACCACACCCGATCGACCTCGGCGCCTGCCCCGTGCGCTCGGCCGACGCCACCACCCCGCACACGTACCTGCGCGTGTGCCAGGACACCGGCGCGATTTGACCCTGGTTGTGCAGAGCTTCGACGGCAGCGCGCCGACCAGCCGGGTGGTGTGGATAAACGGCTCGAGCTCATCGTCGGATCTGCGGCTCGTGCCGGCACCGGGCGCGATCGTCCTGGCACGCAGCACGTCCGGCGGCACGCCCGCGCCGGTCGTCGGCTTCCCCGCTGACGTCGGCGAAACCGCTCGCGCGAGACCGGTCTTTTCGGGCAGACTGCGGCCAGACCGACCGAGCAAGGGGAGCAGATGCCGTCGATCGTCGAGAACACCACCTTCGACTGCGCCGACCCGTATGCGCTGGCCCAGTTCTGGAGCGTCGTCCTCGGCCGGCCGGTCGCCGAGGAGGACGAGCCGGGCGACCCGGAGGTCGGCATCGAGCTCGACCACGGTGGCACGCTGCTGTTCATCCGCGTGGCCCGAGACCAAGACCGTGAAGAACCGCGTGCACTTGTGCCTCACGCCCGAAGGCCCGCGCGACGCCGAGGTCGAGCGCCTGCTCGCCGCCGGCGCGACGATGTTCGACGACCAGCGCAACGCCGACGGCACCGGCTGGGCCGTGCTGCGCGATCCGGAAGGCAACGAGTTCTGCGTGCTGCGCAGCAAGGCCGAGAAGGCGGCGAAGTGACCGACTCGTTCGAGCTCAACCGCGCCAACTGGGACGAGCGCGCGGCAGTGCACGCGAAGTCCGAGTACTACGGCTTCGAGCGCTTCCGCACCGACGCCGAGTACCTCAGCGACGTCGTGCGGTTCGACCTCCCGCGCCTCGGCGACGTCACCGGGCTGCGCGGCGTGCACCTGCAGTGCCACATCGGCACGGACACGCTTTCCTTGTCCCGCCTGGGCGCCCGGATGTCCGGCCTCGATCTTTCCCCCGGCTCGCTGGCGGAAGCGCGCAAGCTCGCGGACAGCGTCGGCGCGGAGATCGACTACCACGAGGCCAACACCTACGACGCCGTCGACGTGTTCGGCGAAGGCGCGTTCGACCTCGTCTACACCGGTGTCGGCGCGCTGTGCTGGCTGCCGAGGATCGCCGAGTGGGCCACGGTCGTGGCTCGCTTGCTGAGCCCCGGCGGGCGGTTGTTCCTGCGCGAAAGCCACCCGATGCTGTGGGGGCTCGACGACGAAGCCGAGCGCGCGTGGCCCAAATACGACTACTTCGAGCACGCCGAACCGCTCGTGTGGGACAACGACACCACCTACGTCGACACCGACGGTCCGCTCACCCAAACCACCACGCACTCGTGGAACCACTCGCTGGGCGAAATCATCACGGCGCTGCTGCAGAACGGCCTCACGCTCACCGCGTTCACCGAACACGACACTGTGCCGTGGAACGCGCTGCCGCACGAAATGCACCAGGTCGACGGCGGCGAATGGCGGCTGCGCGAGAACCCGCGGCGCCTCGCGGCGAGCTACACCCTGCAAGCGACGAAGGTTTCCTAGAGTGCGGGCATGACTCGTGCTCTTGTCGCTGTCGCCGCGCTGGGCGGCACCATCTCCATGGCCCCCGGCCGCTCGATCGAAGCCGGGGTGGTACCGCGGCTGACCGCCGAGGACCTGCTCGGCGACCTCGGTGCCGACCTGTCGATGGACGTCACGGCGGCCACGCTCGCCGGCATCTCCAGCGCGTCGATGGACTACGAGACGCTGCTGCGGACGCGCGAATGGGGTCTGAAGCAGGTGGCGGCGGGCGCGTCGGGCCTCGTCGTGGTGCAAGGCACGGACACCCTCGAGGAGACGGCGTACTTCTTCGAGCTGACCTGGCCCCACGATGTGCCGGTGGTCGTCACCGGGGCGATGCGCAACCCGAGCCTGCCGAGCGCGGACGGTCCCGCGAACCTCCTGGCGGCGCTGACCGTCGCGGCCGAACCCCGCAGCCGCGAGCGCGGTGCGCTGGTGGCGTTCAACGACGACGTGCATTCGGCGCGCTGGGTGCGCAAGGCACACGCGAGCCACCTCGAAGCGTTTTCCTCGAACCCGGTGGGACCGCTCGGACTCGTCGCGGAACGCTCCGTGCACTACTTCCAGCCGGCCGGCGGACGTCCGGCCGCCGTCCCGGTGGACAGCACGGACTTCTCGGGGCTGGTTCCGTTGCTGGAAGCGGGCATCGCGGATTCCGGCGAACTGCTCACCCTCGTGCTCGACGGCGGTGCGCGAGGGGTGGTCATCGCGGCCAACGGCGTCGGCCACGTTTCACGCGGGACCGCGGACATGATCGCCGAGGCGAAGGTGCCGATCGTCATCGCCTCACGCACCGGCGCGGGCACCACATTCCGCGGCACCTACGGTTTCCACGGCTCCGAGTCGAGCCTCATCCGCCTCGGCGCGACGATGGCCGGCTGGCTCGACCCGCGCAAAGCCCGCGTCCTGCTCCAGATCCTGCTCGCCACCGACGCCTCCCGCGAACGCGTCGAGCGGGAGTTCCGCCTGCGCGGCGACCTGGACCGCTGAGACCTCAGTCCCGGACCGGACCACCCAGCGGATCCAGGTGGTACGGGCGCATGGCGCGCGGCCCGTCGCGGTAGACGTGCACGCTGATCGCCGGGTCCGGGCCGTCGTTGCGCACCTCGTGCACGTACCCGGGCCCGAACACGCGCGACTGCCCGGCGGCCGGCGCGTGCACCACGGTGACCGCGCGGCCGTCGCGAGAACGGCGCGCGACGGTCTCGGTCAGCCGCCCCTGGACGACCGTGAACGCGCCGGTCGAGAACTCGTGGTCGTGCAGGTCGGTGTGCTGGCCGGGAAGCCAGCTCAGCAGCCAGACCTCCTGGCCGTCGCCGCGTTCCACGAGCGCGGAGAAGCGCTCGTCGGGGTCGTAGCGCAGGAGGTTCGCCCAGCGATCGCGGTCGGCGGCCACCTCGAGGGCGACGCGCACGGGGTGGCGCAGGGCGGGGTTCTCAGGACGCAGCAGGGTGTTGTCCGGGACGGCGAACATGGTCGTTCCTCGCAGGAGAAAGGGGGGAAGAGCTGGGCCGGGGCTGGGTTCACCGACAACAGCGACACGACGGCATGACCGGGCGGAGGTCACAGGACCCCGGCCGCACAGTCATCAGGCACATCGTCACGCCGACAGCGAACCAGCGCCGGCCCCGGCGGTCAACCGCTTCCCAGCCCCTGGGAGATCAGCTCCACTCGTGCTTCTGCGAGCGCCCCAGCAGCTCCGCGCCGGCCTGACGCGGGTCCACACCTTCGTGACACACGCGGTGCATCGCGTCGGTGATCGGCATGTCCACGCCCAGGCTGCGCGCCAGCTCGCGGATCGACGAGCACGACGTGACCCCCTCGGCGACCTGCCCGCCGGTGGCGGCCTGCGCCTGATCCAGCGTGTCGCCGCGGCCCAGCCGTTCACCGAAGGTGCGGTTGCGCGACAGCGGCGACGAGCACGTGGCCACCAGGTCGCCGACGCCCGCGAGGCCCGCGAACGTGAGCGGGTCGGCGCCGAGCTTCGTGCCCAGGCGTGCCATCTCCGCGAGGCCGCGGGTGATCAGCGTCGCCATCGTGTTGGCGCCGAGGCCGAGGCCCGCGGCCATGCCGCAGCTGAGCGCGATCACGTTCTTGCACGCGCCGCCGAGCTCGCAGCCCACCACGTCGGTGTTGGTGTACGGGCGGAAGTACTGGTTCGAGCTCGCCCGCTGGATCGCCACCGCGCGTTCGTGGTCCGCACACGCGAGCACCGCCGCGGCCGGTTGCGCAGCGGCGATCTCCCGGGCCAGGTTCGGCCCGGAGACGACCACGATCTCGCCCGCGTCGACCTTCGCCAGCTCGGCGATCACCTCGCTCATCCGCTTCAGCGTGCCCAGCTCCACGCCCTTGGCGAGGCTCACGAGGATGGCCTCGGACGGCAGCAGCGGCTGCCACGCCGTGAGGTTCTTCCGCAGGCTCTGGCTCGGCACGCCAAGGACCACGGCCTGCGCCCCGTCGAGCGCGGCCGCCGGATCGGCCGTCGCCGTGATGCGCTCGGGCAGCCGGGTGCCGGGCAGGTAGGACTCGTTCGAATGCCGCGTCGTGATCTCCTCGGCGACCGACTCGCGGCGCGCCCACATGGTCACGTCGCGGCCGGCGTCGCCGAGGACCTTGGCGAACGCCGTGCCCCACGAGCCGGCGCCGAGCACCGTCACCCGCTGGACGTCGGTGGCGAAGGCGGCCATCAGGCGCCGTCCTCCGGCTTCTTCACGGGCGGCTCCTCCTGGCGGATCTCGGCGAGCAGCCGGGTGACCTCGTCCATCATCAGCTTGGTCACCTCACGCAGCGTCGCGGCGCTGCGCGGGTTCGCGTTCTCGTAAGCTGACAGGTCCAGCGGATCGCCGACCAGGTGCGTCACGGTCTTGCGCGGGAACGGCGTGAACTTCTTCGTGTAGCCGTTGTAGATCTGGTTGGTGCCCCAGCGCGCGATCGGGATCACCGGCGCGTCGTTCTGCAGCGCCAGCCGCGCGACACCGGTGAACGACTCCTTGAGCCAGCCGGCCGGGTCCTTCGTGATCGTGCCCTCGGGGTAGATCACGACGACCTTGCCCTCGGCCAGCGCCTCGTGCGCGGCCCGGAGGCTGTCGCCCGCCGCGCTGGAGTTGCGCGACACCGGGATCTGGCCCGACGCGGTCGCGATCTTCCCGAGGACCGGGACCTTGAGCAAGCTGTCCTTGAGGAAGAACCGCGGCACGCGCTTCTGGCGGTGCACGAACACCGCGTCCACCACCGGGTCGAAGTGGGAGATGTGGTTCAGCACGAGCACCGCCGGGCCCTGCCGCGGAATCTTCTCCGCGCCGATGTACGACCGCTTCCCGATGCGGGTCAGCGGGTAGAACACGAACGCGGCCAACCCCACCCAGAAGCCGCCCTTCTCACGCCGTGCCAAGTCTCCTCCTCTGAACGATCCACTCCGGCAGATCCTGCCGCGCCGGGGTTCACGCAGTCCAGGGAGGGTGCGCTCACCACACACCGCGGAGCTTTCGGGTAAAGATGGACAGGTGGACGTGGACCTGGTCGTGCCGTTGAAACACCCCCGCGTGGGCAAGTCGCGGCTACGTGGCGCGGTGGTCTCAGCGGAACACGCCGAGCTGGTGCTGGCGCTGGCGTACGACACGCTGGCGGCCGTCACCTCGGTGGCCGGCGTGCGGCGCGTGCTCGTCGTGGCCGCGGACCCGGCTGCGGTGTCCGAGCTGGCCGGTCTCGGCGTGGAGCTGGTGACCGAACCGGGCGACGGCGGGCTGAACGAAGCACTGCGTCACGGTGCGGCTCTGCTGCGCGACGGCGAACCGGGCGGCATCGTCGGTGCTCTGCAGGCCGACTTGCCGGCGCTGCGCGCGGGCGATTTCGCCGACGCGCTGGCCGAGGCAGCCGGGCGGCGCGCGTTCGTCGCCGACCACCAGGGCACGGGCACCACGCTGCTGCTGTCGGCTCCCGGCGCTCCGCTCGACCCGCGGTTCGGCGCCGGTTCCGCCCAGCGGCATACCGACTCCGGAGCCGTCCCGCTGGCCGGGGCGATGGTGTCGTTGCGCAGCGACGTGGACACTTCGGACGATCTCGAGCACGTGCGCGCGCTCGGCGTCGGCAAACACACGGCGGCTCTGCTGCCCGAGGAAACCATCCGGTTGGGCTGACGGTGTTCATTTGACCTTCACCGCGGTCTGCGCAAACTGCTGCTTCGTAGTGAACAATGGGCGTCGTGAGCACAGACGACGCCAGCACACCCGCCCGGAACGGACAGCCCGCCCGGCGGCGCAGGGCCAGCGCGGCGAAAGCTGAGGCGCCTGGAAGCCCCGCACGACACACCAGCGCAGCGAAGAAGACGCCGCCGATCAAGAGTGTCGCTTCCGCGGACGCGGTGACGACGGCCGCCCGCGCGACCGCGGCCAAGGCGGGTACCAACGCCGCCGGCAAGGTCAAGACCGCCAAGGGCGAGCCGAAAACCGCGCCGGTGAAAACCTCGCGGGCCCGCAAGACCACCGCGGCCACGGCCGTCGCCGCCACGGAGACCGCCCGGCCCGCGGCCCGGCGCACCACGGCCGCACTCGACGCCTCGGGCGAAGATTTCCGCGGCGTGCCCTCGGCTCCGCCCGCTGTCACCTCGAGCGTGCCGACCGCCGTCGAGACGCTGCCCGACGACCGGTACTTCAACCGCGAGCTGTCCTGGCTCGACTTCAACGCGCGGGTGCTCGCCCTCGCCGAGGACGAATCGCAGCCGCTGCTGGAGCGGGCGAAGTTCCTCGCCATCTTCGCGTCCAATTTGGACGAGTTCTACATGGTTCGGGTGGCCGGCCTGAAGCGCCGCGACGACACCGGCCTGTCCGTGCGCAGTGCCGACGGCCTCACCCCGCGCGAGCAACTGGACTACATCGCCAAGCGCAACCAGGACCTGGTGGAGCGCCATATCGGCGCGTTCGAGAACCACCTGCGCCCGGAGCTCGCGAAGCAGGACATCCAGCTCGTCGGCTGGGCGGACCTCGCCGGCGCCGATCAGCTGCGCCTGTCGAGCTACTTCTCGGAGCAGATCTTCCCGGTGCTCACGCCGCTGGCCGTCGACCCGGCGCACCCGTTCCCGTACATCTCGGGCCTGTCGCTCAACCTCGCGGTGACGGTGCGCGACCCGCAGGGCGGCACGGAGCGCTTCGCCCGCGTGAAGGTGCCGAGCAACGTGCCGCGCCTCATGCGTGTGGAGACCGAACGCGCCAGCCGCACGGCCACGTTCCTGCCTCTGGAGGAACTGATCGCCGCGCACCTGGGCGAGCTGTTCACCGGCATGGAGGTGACAGAGCACCACGTGTTTCGCGTCACCCGAAACGCCGACTTCGAGGTCGAGGAAGACCGCGACGAGGACCTCCTGCAGGCCTTGGAGCGCGAGCTCGCGCAGCGGCGCTTCGGCCCGCCCGTGCGGCTCGAGGTCGCGGAGGACATGAGCGAGCACATGCTCGAGCTGCTCCTGCGTGAGCTCGAGGTGGACCCGGCCGACGTCGTCGAGGTGCCGGGCCTGCTCGATTTGACCTGCCTGCACCAGCTGTCCGGTGTGGACCGCAAGGAGCTCAAGGACCGGCCGTTCGTGCCGGCGACGCACCCCGCGTTCGGCGAGCGCGAGACGCCCAAGAGCGTGTTCGCGACCCTGCGCGAGGGCGACGTGCTGGTGCACCACCCGTACGACTCGTTCTCCACGAGCGTGCAGCGCTTCATCGAGCAGGCCGCGGCCGACTCGAAGGTGCTGGCGATCAAGCAGACGCTCTACCGCACGTCGGGCGACTCCCCGATCGTCGACGCGCTGATCGACGCCGCCGAGGCCGGCAAGCAGGTCGTCGCGCTGGTCGAGATCAAGGCGCGCTTCGACGAGCAGGCCAACATCACGTGGGCGCGCACGCTGGAGCGCGCGGGCGTGCACGTGGTCTACGGCCTCGTCGGGCTCAAAACCCACTGCAAGGTGTCGATGATCGTGCGCCAGGAAGGCTCGACCATCCGGCGCTACTGCCACATCGGCACCGGCAACTACAACCCGAAGACCGCGCGCCTCTACGAGGACATCGGCCTCTTCACCGCCGACCCGAGCATCGGCGCCGACGTGACCGACCTGTTCAACGTGCTCACCGGCTACTCACGGCAGGACACCTACCGCACGATCCTCACGTCGCCCCACGGCATCCGCCGCGGCATCGTGCGCGCGATCGGCGAGGAGATCGAGCTCGCGCGCGCCGGGCAGGACGCCGGGATCCGGATCAAGTGCAACTCGCTCGTCGACGAGCAGGTGATCGACGCGCTGTACCACGCTTCGCAGGCCGGGGTGCCCGTCGATGTGGTGGTGCGTGGGATCTGTGCGCTGAAGCCGGGTGTCGAGGGGCTGTCGGAGAACATCCGCGTCCGCTCGATCCTCGGGCGATTCCTGGAGCACTCGCGCGTGTTCCACTTCCGCGCGGGCGGCACGCACTGGATCGGCAGCGCCGACATGATGCACCGCAACCTCGATCGCCGTATCGAAGCGCTGGTGCGCGTGAAGGACACGAAGCTCACGCAGCAGCTCGACGCCGTGCTCGACTCGGCGCTCGACCCGACCACCCGGTGCTGGGTCCTCACTGCCAGCGGCGAGTGGCAGCCCTCTCCCGGCGCCGGTTCACAGGTGCGCGACCACCAGGTGGAGCTCGCGAAGCTGCACGGGGCCGCCGGATGAGCGTGGACGTCCGCGCAGCCGGTGCGGTGCTGTGGCGCCGCGCCGGCGACGGGTTCGAAGTGGCCGTGGTGCACCGGCCTCGTTACGACGACTGGTCATTGCCGAAGGGCAAGGTCGATCCGGGGGAGACCCTCGCCGCCACCGCAGTTCGGGAGGTGCGGGAGGAAACCGGCTACCGCGTGGTGCTGGGGCGCCATGTCGCCCAGAGCGCGTACGACGTGCCCGCCCGCGGCGGCGGTGGCGTGCTGAAGAAGACCGTCGACTACTTCAGCGGCGAAGCCGGGTCGGGGACTTTCCTGGCCAACGACGAGGTCGACGAGCTGCGCTGGCTCGACGCGGTCTCGGCCGAGCGGCTCCTCACGCGTGACGCGGACGTGCGCGTGCTGCGCGAGTTCTGCGCGCTGCCGGTGTCGCTGATCACCGTGCTGCTCGTCCGCCACGGCAAGGCGGGCAAACGCGACGACTGGACCGGCGACGACGACCTGCGCCCCCTGTCCGACGCCGGCCAGCGTCAGGCCGAAGCCCTGCGGGTATTGCTGCCCTGCTTCGGCCCGACTCGCGTCTTCTCGGCTCCGCGGCTTCGCTGCGTGCAGACCGTAAAAGGCGTCGCGGAGGACCTGGGCGTCGACGTGCGCCACGAGAACCTGCTGTCGGAAGAGGGCTACTGGCCCGACCCGGTTCTCGGGATCGCCCGCTTCCTCGCCATCGCCGGCGGCGGGGGCACCCCCTTGATCGCCAGCCAGGGCGGCGTGATTCCGGACCTGATCAGCGCGCTGGCCGATCGCGACGGCACCGAGCTCGCCGCCGCCCGCGGAGGCGTCGTGCCCAGCAAAAAGGGCTCCCTCTGGGTCCTTTCCTTCCTCCCGCCGGCCGGCGACGTCGGCCCGCGCCTCGCCAGCGCGGACTACTACCCGACGCCGTTGCCCGCACCCGCCCCTTCGCGGCGCTGACGCAGTTCTTCTGTTCGGCCTCCCCGCCGGCTGTCCGCGGCCGCGGGGAGGCCTTCCGCGTTTCGGGGAATGGCGGTGTTCGAATGGCCTCGAAAAGTGGGCAGGTAACTATTCGAGGGGTGTCTTGGCGGGGATTCTATAGAGATGGCTATTCCCGCCCGGGGTTGCCGGCGATGGGTACACAAGTCCGCCCGAACGGCCGATCAAGGGTGGGGTCGGAGTTGATTTTTCACCCCGCCTACCGGCTTGGTGCCGTCGGTAGAGGCGCTCAGGCTCGACATGGCGATCTGTCTTGCCGCCGTCGAATCGCTTCGCCGCCCTGCGGTCGTCGTCGCTCCAGCGCCGCTCCCGGGGCCGGGACTCCTTGCGGCGACAACCGTTCGGGTGAGCCTCTCAGCTTCGCGTTGGGAATTGAATCCGCAGCTCCAGACCACGTCTGCAACCCCGGCCCCGGATGCGTTGCCCCGCAGCCGATCCACCTCGACGACCCCGGCTGCCCACTCCGCGGCGACCGCAGCCGTCGGTCGGTTCCGCCGCACTACGCCCACCGCAGACACGACAACGTGCGGCTGGGTCCGTGGGCCGTACCGTAACACCGGTCCTCCCGGCCACGCTGCGGCCCGGGGAGAACACCGAGCTCCACGCCACTTCTCTCGAGCTGCGGCAGACTTCGCTTGGTTTGGCGATCCCGCCCTTCTACCGCACCACCATGGCCACAGACCAAACCCTCGTCTCCCGCACGCCTCGAGCGGCCTCAGCTATTCCTGCTCCACACCCACGGCCAGCCTCCGGAGAGACGCGGGAAGCCCGCCTGGGCCGCCTCACCACGATTTACCCAACCCCACACGGACCGAGACCACGAACACGCAGGTAACACCACATTTCCAGCGCGCCGCACCGCTCCCGTCCCCGTCATCCCGACTCAGGACCACGCTCACTCCCCGCAGGCAAGGGAGGCCCGCGGCAGCACCCCACCGCTCCACCGCGCAGTACCTGACCTGACGCAAGCCGGGCGCGCGGGCGACCAGGGAGCGCTCCATTCCCTGCGCACTGCACCACAGCGGCCCCGGTCATTCCAGCACAGGACCGCACCACTCCAGAGAGGCAAGAGAGCTCCGCGGCAGCACCCCTCCCCAACCCCGCGCGGGCCGCTCACTGATCCCGGCACACACCCAACCTCGCCGTTCCGGCACAACCGCTCCCCGACAAACGCGAGACGACGGCGGCGGCACCCTACCCCCGGCCACGCGCGCAACCTCGCGCCCCGAGCCAAACACGCAGGTAGCGCACCATTCCCAGCGCGCCGCACCCAAACCATCCAGCCGTTCCGCCCAGCCCGCCCGTCAGACGCGAAAGAACAGCGGCGGAACCCGCGCCGCCAGGCCATGCGGTTCGCAACCTCGCGTAGGCCGGCGAGCATGAACATGCAGATGGCGCACCATCCCCCCAGCCCACCGCAGCCACCCGGCGTTTCGGCACAACCCCTCCGGCGCCAGACGCGCGAAGACAACTTCGAAACCCACCGCCCGACCAAACCGTTCCCCACCTCACGTAGGACGGCAAGCGTGAACACGCAGACGGCGCACCATCCCCCCAGCCCACCGCAGCCACCCGGCGTTTCGGCACAACCCCTCCGGCGCCAGACGCGCGAAGACAACTTCGAAACCCATCGCCCGACCAAGCCGTTCCCCACCTCGCGTAGGCCGGCAAGCATGAACATGGAGGTCACACACCACTTCCGGTGCGTCGCGCCCCAGGCTTTCGGTGGATCAAAGTCCGAGGCAAGCGCGATGCCGCCCTCAGTTCCTGGGCAAGTTTCGCGTCCCGACAGCCTCCGTACGGCAGAGCTGCCGCCCCGCGATCGGGGTCTCACCGTTGGGGGGTCCACGGCGATTCCGCTGATCGAAAGCTGGAAGTTAATTGCGAGTCCCGCATTCTGCGGCGCCGCCTCCGGCAGTGAGTGGAGCTTGTGCGCCGCAGTGATCTACCGCAGGCGCGTGGGTGCCCAGCGGTTGCCTGCCCCGCATTACGCTGCTTCGCAGCCACCCTCCGAGAGTACTCAGGCCCAACCCGATGCCTGGCCACACTGTTGCACCACCGTGGGCGGCCGCGCTGTTCGTGGCGAGCTCGCGCCTCACCGGGCAGCGCGTTCTTGTCCGCTGTTCCGTGCTGCGAGATCCAAGGGCCCCATTTTTCCTGTGCGGCGTGTCGATCCCGCAGGCCAACGCATGCGCACCGGCACCGCCGGCCAAACCGGGCGACCGAACCAGGCAGCCGCATCGATCCCCTGCCCAGCCGAGCATTTCCCGCAATCCCCAAGCCAGTGAGACCCGATGTCCAACATCGCACCCAACTCGACCGGAACTACCCCACACATGCGGCAGGGCCCCCTCCCGAGGTGGGAGGGGGCCCTGCCGTGAAGTGCACGTCCTGGCGCGAGCGCCGGGGTGGTGTTACTTCTTCTTCGCAGCGCTGGTGCGCTTGGCGGCCGGCTTGGCAGCGGCCTTCTTCGCAGCCGGCTTGGCCGCAGCGGGCTTCGCGGCAGCGGCCTTGGTCGCCGTCGCCTTGGCAGCCGGCTTCGCGGCGGCAGCCTTGGTGGTGGCAGCCTTCGCACGCGTCGCGGCCGGCTTGGCGGCGGCAGCCTTCGTGGCGGCAGCCGGCTTCGCAGCGGTGGCGCGGGTGCGCGTCGTGGTGGAGCGCGTGGTGGCCGGGCGGGTCGCCGTGGTCCGCGAGGCAGCCGCACGCGTGCCGGTCGCCGCGGTCGCACGCGTCGTCGTGGTGGCGCGCGAGGCGGTCGCCGTGGTGGTGCGCTTGACGGCGGTGGCCTTCGGCAGCTTCTTCGTGCCGGAGAT
>NZ_JBFAAJ010000035.1:0-71663 GCF_040639695.1 Amycolatopsis sp. NPDC023774 | reverse complement strand
AACAGGGCGCCCATCTTGGTCCCCGGCCCGGTCTGCGTCAGCAGTTCGTTGATCTCTGTTCGGAGCACGCTGAAGTCCTTTCACGCCGGCGATCGTGAAGCCGTCATAGGATTGAATATCAGACCATTGAACCACTAGCAATGGCGAATTCTCCGCGCCGAGGTCAGACGACCTGCTCCCCGGGCACGTCGACGGTGAGCCCGTCGAGCTGCGGCGTCACCTCGATCTGGCACGAGAGGCGGCTCCCGGCCCGCCGGTCGCCCACCGCGAGATCGAGGAGGTCGTCCTCCATGTCGCCGACCTCGCCGACGTGATCCAGATACTCCTCGCGCACCCACACGTGGCAGGTTCCGCACGAGAGACAGCCCCCGCATTCGCCGATGATCCCCGGCACCCCCGCGCGCACGGCCGCGCTCATGACGCTCTCCCCCACTGAGGCGTCGACCGCCCGCTCCTCGCCGGCGTCGTCGACGTACACGACCTTCGGCATGTCCACTCCTCGCCGCTGACTAATGGACTTACCAATATACCGGTTGATCTCCGGGGCGCAAGACGCCAAGAGCTCAATCGGGCCGGGATGTCGGCTGCGCGGCGGTGCCCGCAGGCAGTGAAAAGGCCCAAGTCAGTGACTTGGGCCTTTTCACTCCCCACCTGGACTCGAGCCCGGAACCCCCTCCGGTCAGCTGGTTTCGACTTCCGGGCTGCCGACGATCGCGCCGAACAACCTCCACATCGCCACTCCCGAGAACGGTCGACGCGCCTTCGCGGTGGTCACGATCCGCGCGCGGTGCTCGGTCGACGTGCCGACCTCGAGACACGGGTGCAGGCGCCGCCTCTGGAGGTCGACGGCGCCCGCACCGGATTAAATATGACCGGTCATCTTGGCGAGTCAAGGAGCTGTTCGCGTCCGGTGAGCCGAACTCAGAAGATGAAGAGCACCTTGCCGGCGCGACCGGCTTTGCGGGCGTGGTCGAAGGCGGCCTGGTAGTCCTCGAGGGTGTAGACGGCCTCAACTGCCGCCCCGAGCTCGCCCGTGGCCACGAGGCCGGCGAGTTCGCCGTAGACCTGCTCGATCTCGTCGCGCGAGGCGGTGCGGGCCCAGTTGGTGATCCAGAATCCGCGGTGGTTCAGCTCGCGGTAGATCAGGTCGCCGAGCGGGAGCTTCGCGGACTCGCCGGTCGCGGACGAGTAGCCGACCACGGTGCCGCCGGCTTCGAGCGCCGTGGCCAGCGTGGCGGCCGTGGCGTCGGCGGCGCCGTCGAGGACCAGCTTCAGCTGCGCGCCACCGAGTGCCGCGGCAATGCGCTCGCCGAGGTCTTCGCCGTCCACGAGCACGACGTCGCCGCCGAGTTCGCGCACCTGCCGAGCGGCCTCCTCGCGCCGGACGATGTTGACGGTCTTCACGACGGCGCGCTTGGCGAGCGCGACGACGAGCTGACCGACCGAGGAGTTGGCGATGTTCTGGCCGATCCAGTCGCCCGGCCGCAGGTCGACGTAGCGGCTGAGCAGCAGGTAGGCGGTGGCGGGGTTGACCGAGAGCATCGCCAGCTGCCGCGCGTCGGCGTCCTCGGGGACGACGACGAGGTTGCGGGCCGCGACCACGGCCTGCTCGGCCCAGACGCCCGGGGCGCCGGCGGGCACGAAAATCACCGCTTGCCGGCCAGCGCTTGGTCCGCGTCGGCACCGACGGCGGTGACGCGGCCGACGCCTTCGAAGCCGATCCCACTCGGCACCTGCGGGTACACGCCGTACCAGCCGAGCGCGAACAGGAAGTCGGCCGGGTTGATCGCCGCGGCCTCCAAGGTCACCAGCGCGTCGCCGGACCCGGGGGTCAGGTCCAGGTCGCGCTCGATGCGGACGTTGCCGTCGATGTCGCCGATGCCGGTGAGAACGAGCTTGCTCATGAGAAGTACCCCTGGTGTGCGTGGAAGTTGTTCCGTAATCGTCTTCGGAACTTTGACAATTACCGTTCTAGCAGCTGTCGGTGGAGCCTGTAATGGTCTTTTCAAAAAAGACCATTACACGTAGGCTGGCGTCATGACCCCTGCTGCCGCCTCGGAGGCGAGCGTCCCGGCCACCGCGGCCGCGGTCGTGGACCTGCTCAACTCCCGCGCTTACGCCATCCACACCGACAAACTCGACGACCCCGAGCTCGCCCACACCCTGCTCAAGCCCTTCGGGCAGGACGAGTCCCCGATCCCCCCGCAGCGCCTGGACCTCGTTCGCGGCCTGCGAAGCAACTTGATGACGCTCCTGACCCCCGAAGACCCCGCCGACGCCGCACAAGCGTGGACCACGTTCACCGAACGCACCTCCAGCGCGGCGTTCACACAGGACTTCTCGACCCCCGGCACGGTGCAGCAGCACCAGATCGCCGGCGACACCGTGGTCGGCGGCATCACCCTGCACATCGCGGACCTCGTGGCAGGCGGCATGTGGGGGCGCTTGCGCATCTGCGCCAACCACGAGTGCACCAAGGTCTTCTACGACACCACCCGCAGCCGCACCCACCGCTGGCACTCCTACGAACTGTGCGGCAACCGCGTCAACGTCGCCAGCCACCGCGCCCGCGCCGGCACACCCGGCCACTGACCACCCTCCACCCAGGACCGGCCGTCGGTCCACTCAGGACAAGAGAGAAACCATGCACTTCCTCGCCACCGGCACAATCCTGCGCGCCGGCGACACCGCCACCCATTGCCCGACGAGGTCCGCGCCGTCGACGAACTGCGCGCCGAAGGCTTCATCCAGGACATGTTCTTCCTGCAACCCCGCCCGGGCGTGGTGACCCTCGTCGAGGCACCCACCCGCGAAGCCGCCGAAACCAAACTGGGCCAACTACCCTTCGTCGCCCTCGGCCTGATGGAGTTCGACCTCGCCGAGGTCATCCGGCGCTGACCTCGCAGACGGATCGAAACCCGGCCGCGACGCGCGGGGCGGTCCGGCCGTATGCCGGACCGGAGCCACCGCCCGGTGGCAGGTCCTTCCGGGATTGGAGTCCGTTCGGTTGAGACCACGCTCGGCGGCTCGGTCTCGGTGAGTGCGGTTGCTGCGGAAGACCCCTCACCAGTCCTCGATCCTCGTTAGGGTGCTCGTCATGACGCCGCAATCGGATCCGATGACCTTCGTAAGACGCTTCGACCATGTCGGTATCACCGTCGCCGACCTCGACGCCGTGACCGCGTTCTTCGTCGGCCTCGGGCTGGAGGCCGACCCGAAGATGGCCGTCGAAGGCGAGTTCCTGGACACGGTGATCGGCATGACCGGCGCCCGCACCGAGATCGTCATGCTGCGACCGCCCGGCGGAGGGACGACGTTGGAGCTCTCGAGCTTCACGCGGCCGGACCATCTGCCGGGTTCTCCTGCCGCGCCGGCCAACGAGCTGGGCCTGCGCAACGTCGCCTTCGAGGTGCAGGACCTGCACGCCGCCGTCGACCACGCCGCAGCCGACGGCTACCGCCTGGTGGGCGGCATCGCCGAATACGAGGGCGTGTGGCGGATGGCCTACCTCCGCGGGCCCGAGGGAATCATCGTCTCGTTGGCCGAGCGCACGGGGGAGTAAGGAGACATCATGAGCACGACCGTGACCGACGAACAGATTCGGGCCCTGGCCGCGACCGCGAAGCCCTACAGCTTGGTCCTCCTCCAGTGGGGGCCGGAGCGAACCACGGACGGCGCGGACGCAATCGAACTCGAACACCAACGCCGGATGGTGTCGCTGCGCGCGCAGGGAGTGATCGCAATCCTGTGCCCGGTCGCCTCAGACACCGTGGCCGGCGTCGCGATCATGACCGTGCCGGCCGAAGAAGCCGCGGAGATCATGGCCGACGACCCCTGCGTGCGAGCCGGCATGATGCGCTGCGAGGTACACCCGTGCCACGGATTCCCCGGAGACGCCCTTCCCGCGTGAACGATCCCGGGCATACCTGTGCGCGCGACGTACCTATCGGCGTCGTTCGGGCCGATACCACAGGAGGCGGACCGGAATTCTGCACGCTCAGTGCGAGCTCTGTGAACGGCGGGCCGTGATCGGCTTGGCAATCCGGCTCGGAAAGGTGCCGGCGGCCGGCAGGGCCTGCAGTTGTCTGCGCGCCGGGGTGTAGTGCCACCAGGGTCGGGCCGGTCGGCCGTCGGCCTGGGCCACAGCGCCCTACGCCGAGGCTGCTGGAGATCATGTGCCAACCTCCGCGGACGCATCGAAGGAAGGCAAGAGCAACGGCTGGCTCGCAGAGGTCACCGGTCTGCAGACCAGCCTGAACGAAGCAGCCCGCAAGCTGGCCAGCCTCGACCGAGCCCACGAACGCCAACCGGCCGGGCATGTCAACCTCGGCCTGCCGATTATCGTCGGCCCGAAGCCCTAAACCGACCTTGAACAGCCGAGCGGAGGCCCGTTGCGTCGGCGGTGTCCGAAGGTCGCCAGACCAGCCGCGACAAATCCAAAAAGAGTCGCGGGTATATGAACATGTGTTTTCCATATAGCGATTACGACACTTGCCGGCGAACAAGTCGCACACTTCACCTGATTGAACTACCTCTCGCATGACCCCGCACAGGAGCCACGATTGCTGACCATCATCGTCAACCTCAACGATCGCCTCCGCAAGGCTTCCGAACGCGGCTCGCTCGGTGAGATGCGGAAGCTTCGCACGCAGGCCAGAACAGTAGATTTGCCGGCAGCGTCGCCCCTCGTCGGCCGTGGTGGCGAACGCAGTTTCGCGAGCAGAGACCACCCTACCGGCGAAATGTCGTTGGCCACCTGCCGTTGCGGCACCCACCATGCCTTATGACCACCGACCTTGTCCGGCACTACACCACCAACGCGGAAACCATTCGACTGGCCAGGACCCCGCACGGTCGCCTGGAGTTCCTTCGTACGCAAGAACTCCTCCGTGGGTTCCTCACGACGCCGGCAACGGTGCTCGACGTGGGAGGCGGTACCGGAGTGCACGCCGAGTGGCTTGCCCGCGACGGGCATACGGTGCATCTCATCGACATAGTCCCGGCACACGTCAACGCGGCGGCGACGTTGCCTGGCGTCACGGCACAGGTAGGTGATGCTCGTCAATTGCCCGTCTCGGACAGCAGCGTTGACGCCGTACTCATGCTTGGGCCTCTCTACCACCTCGTCGATCCAGCCGACCGCGCGCGAGCACTGGCAGAAGCGCAGCGTGTGCTGCGGCCAGAAGGCGTATTGGCAGCAGCAGGGATCAGCCGCTATCTCTCTGCCATGGAGGCAGGGACCAACGGCGCGCTCGATACGAACCTGATTCCGTCGGTGGAGACGGTAATCGCGACAGGGCGCTACGACGGACACGTTGGATTCACCTCGACCCACTGGCACACCGCAGACGAGTTGCGAGCCGAGATTCAAGCCGCTGGCCTGGACGATGTCGAGGTCTATGGCGTCGAAGGACCAGCCTGGGCGGCGCTCGACATCGCCGGCGTAGAGGAGTTCCCCACACGTATGCACGCGGCACTGCACTGCGCGCGTCTCGTCGAACAGGATCCCCTGCTGATCAACGCCAGCGCGCACTTCCTGGCGTTTACGCGGTCGCCATCCACCGCCTGACCTACCCCGCGCACCGAATTGGCCACGTGAGCCCAACGCGGATCCATTCGTCGGCGGCACGTCAGTCCGGTTAATGATCAACTACTAGACCCGGATCGCACCGATGCTGCCGCCCCAGCTGCCACCACGGCTGCCGTCGAACCACACACTCCACAATGGACCATGGAAGCCGCAGCTGCCTACGCGAAACAGCTCGCGTGACAGCTCACCGAGGAGACACCCGGCACCGTCACCGCCGTGATCGAGCCACGGACGTCGCAGGTCAGTCAGCCCTGTGGTGCCGCGAGTGAATCCGGTCAGCAGAGGCCGAACACCGATCTCTGTCTCACCGCAGCTGCACGCCAGGCACAACGGCCGCTGAGGGAGATCGTGCGACCCGGCGGGATGACGACCGGCGATCCGGGTGGAGCCGCAGCGCCCAGAGAGACGGTCTGACCGTGGCGAGGCATGCTCGGGTATGACGCGCCGGCCCGGCGGCCTTCGGTCACCGGCTTTGTCGGTGAGGGTGGCGGTGGACGGGACCGACGCGCACGTCTGGTTCTGGCGGTGTGGTGCGGGGGTGCACGCGCACGTGGATATCGCGGCCTGGTGTGGAGGGCCGTTGCGGTTCGGTGGGCTGCCTCGCGAGGAGGTCGCGGAGGCGGCGGTAGGCGGCGATCACGGCGGCGAGTCGTTCGCGGTCCGGGTGTGGTGCGTCGGGGTGGCACTCACGCACGGCGCGCCGGTAGGCCGTGGTGATCTCGGCGGCGCTGGCGCCGGAAGCCAGGCCGAGCACCGCGTAGGGATCGGGACGAGCGGGGTTCATGGCGAGGACCGGAGCGAACCGGGCACAGCTGGGTTGAGCTGGCTGATCTCGGTGTAGTAGCCGCGCGCCGCGGTGTGGGCGGAATCGAGAGCACGTCGCAGGGTGGCCAGTTCCCGGCAGGCGGAGGCCAGATGTGCGGTGCCCGCCGCGCCGTCGGCCTGGCGAAGCTGCTCGGGACGCCGGGTGTGGTGGCCGGCGTGTTCGGCGAGCAGGGTCACCAGATCGGTCAGCTCGCCGGTGAGCTGGGTCAGCTGCCAGCCCGCATCACGCAGCTGTACCAGACCAGGCGTCTTGGCCGGGTCGGCCGCGCGGACCGCGCGCCGAAGGTCGCGGGCCGTCGTGGCCAGCGTGGCGGCGATCGAGACCGGTCGACGTCGGGTGTTAGCCATGGGTTCCGCTTTCCTCCTGCTGCGCTCGACCGGCACGGGGTGGGCGCGGGTCAGGGCCAGGTTCGCCGTTGTCCAGTACCGGTGTGTCACGGTGCTCGTCACGACATCGGTCGGCTCGGTGTCCGGCACGTCCGCGATACCGGACCCCGGCACGGCAGCCGGCCCGAGTGCGGGGGTCGACGGCGACGCCGGCCCCGCCCGGCAGCGTTCGACGCCGCGCGGGCGGGGCCACAATGCCGAGCCGGGGTTCGGGGCACTCAGGCGTTGATCTGCTTGGACTCTCTCTCGCCGCTGATGGCGATCTTGCGTGGCTTGGCCTGTTCGGCGATCGGCATCCGCAGCGTCAACACACCCGCCTCGTAGTGCGCTGCGATGTTGTTCGCGTCGAGGGTGTCACCCAGGAACAGCTGGCGGGAGAACACCCCGCGGGGCCGCTCGGACACCTGCACCTCGGTGCCCTCGTCGTAGGCCGGCGCGCGTTCGGCTTTGACCGTGAGCACGTTGCGCTCCACGCCCAAGTCGATGGAGTCCGGCGCGACACCGGGCAGGTCGAACTCCACCACATACTCGTTGCCCGACCGGTAGGCGTCCATCGGCATCACCGCCGGGTGCGACGTGGTGCCGTTGGCGCCGAAGAACTGCTGGGTCAGCCGGTCCAGCTCCCGGAACGGGTCGGTCCGCATCAGCATGACCATCCCTCCTTCGCTCCTTCCCTGTGACCGCCACCGGCGTACTGGGGACCGGAGGCGGCTCGTCAACTTTGCGGAGATGAGTGCTGGCTTCGTGTCATCGTCGAGATCCGGCTCCCGCCGCAACTCGGGCGGCGGGGCCGGAACCAGTTCGGTGGGAAACACCTCTCGTGAATGCTGCGTGTGCAATCGATCCTTCAATGACCTGGGCCCGTCCCGGCTGCCGTACCGCCCGGGCCGGGGTGCCGCGAGGTGCGCGCCACGAGACGCCGGACCGGGACCACAGTCAGGTCTCCTCGGCCGTCTGTCGAAGCAGACACCCCGCCAGGCGAAAGAACTACAGTCGAGCGGGCTCCGGGTGTGCGGGCATCACCTGCCTTTCGAGGTCACCGTCGCGTTCGCTGACCACAGGTGCGCACCGGCAGCGGAGGGGAGCGCTGCCGATGCCCACCTCGCATCGCCGGCACCACGTCGGTCAGCCGGCCGCCGGTGACGACGGCGCGGGGCGTGCGGCTGGATCGCTGAGGTCCCGTGGATCCAGGCCGGGGCCTCGCCGGACACGGAGGGGGAGCCTCGAAATTGGCGGACATGATCGCGTCGAACTCCGCGCGCAGCCAGGCCGCATCGGCGTACACCAGCTCGGCGAACCCGCTGGTCACCGCCTCGCGGCGGGTGGTGTCCGGCATCGTCGATCACTCCCCGGCAACGTCGTCGTGCTTGAGACCAGGTCATGTACCGCTCATCTATTTCTATAGCGCGCACTGCAAGTTGTGTCAAGTATGCGCAGTAGATAATCTGCAGGGGCTGGGGCGTGCGCGACGACCCGTAAAAGGAGGAGTGCGTGGCCGACCTGGACAACCTCGACGACGAGGACTACCCGGCCTTCACCACCGGACAGGCTGCGAAGATGCTGGGCGTGCAGGAAGCGTTCCTGCGCAGCCTCGACGCCGCGGACCTGGTGCACCCGCAGCGCTCGGATGGCGGCCATCGCCGCTACTCCCGCCGCCAGCTCACCCTCGTGGTGCGGCTGCGCGAACAACTCGACGAAGGCCACACCCTCACCGCCGCCGCCCGCATCATCGGCCTGCAAGACCAGCTCGCCGACGCCGAAAACACGATCCACGACCTGCGCGCCCAGCTCGACCAGCGCTGACCCGCTCCCACCGTGCAGACCGCGCTGAACACGGTTGGCCCGGCCAAAAGGCATGCTCGATGCCGCCCCAGGTCGTGACCGCGTGGCCCGCTGCACGGCGCTGCGTGGCCGCGTCTGGGGCACAGCGCCGAAGGACGCCCGGGGCCGCCACCGCCTGAACAGCTGGGGCGGGCCGGCGACTCGTCAGTCCACCAGCGCCTGGAGACCGATGACGGGCCCCACGACCCGGGGTCGGTGATCCGCGGGCCGAAGCGCGCGACGCTACGCGGGTGCGGTGCTGCGCGGCCAGCGCCCCACGGGGCCTCCCGGACGGGCACGCTGCCGACGGTGCGTTGCACTCGCCCGCCGATCGGCGTTTCCCTCGGGGCTCGTCGGGTAGGCCGGGGTGGCGCGTCGGCGAAGGCCACAAGGTGGCCGGATACGGCGTGTCCGCAGGTGCCCTCCGGTCAAGCAGCGGCCGTCGGGCCACCCGGCGCTTCCCGCGGTGCCGGCCAGTCCGCACTCATGCGAGGCGCCCGGGGACGCTCGAATTCCGGCTGAGAAGGGCGCGGAGGCTCCCTGGCGGGCCTGCGCTCGGCAGTCGTTCGCGGGCGCACGACGATCGCGTACGAACCGAACGGTCCCCGCTTACCCCGTCCGCGGCGATTCGTTTCCCCGGTCCGGCACGAGGGTAGCCGGTCGGAGCCGCGAATACGTCCGCCGCACGCACCGCCTCGCAGGCGGAGAGGAGCGAAATTGTCGACCTGGGAAAGCGCGGACCTCGAAGCCGGCCGGGAGGACGGCAACGGTGCCCTGGCCCAGAAACTCGCGAGCCTCACCCGGCTGCTGCTCGACGCCACCACGGTAGGTGAAGCGCTGGAGCGCGTCGTCGAGGCCGCTCCCGTGGTGATTCCGGGCGCTGACCTGGTGAGCATCACGCTGCGTGCGCCCGACGGCGAGTTGAACACCCCCGTCCGCACCGAGCCGGTTGCCCGTGAGCTCGACCAGGTGCAGTACGACGCCGACGAGGGGCCGTGCGTTGACATCGCCCGGCACGTGAAGCCCGGTTACGCGCTCAGCCACGATCTCGGCCGGGAGCCACGCTGGCAGACGTTCGCACCGGCAGCGGCGGAGCGCGGTTACTCCTCCGTGCTCTCCACCGCGCTGGTGCCGTCCTCGGCCGACGACGGGGTCTCCGGCGCGCTCAACGTCTACTCCAACCGCACGCACGCCTTCGCGGAGGAGTCACGCGACGCGGCACTGCTCCTGGCCACGCACGCTTCTCTGGCGCTGGCACGCACCTCCGCCCTCGCGCGAGCCGAGCTGGATCGGCTGAACCTGGAACGCGCCATCGAGAGCCGCGACGTGATCGGGCAGGCGAAGGGCATCTTGATGAGCCGCCGGGGGATCACCGCGGACGAGGCCTTCGACCTGCTGCGCCGTACCTCGCAGGACGTCAACGTGAAGCTCGCCGAGCTGGCCCGGACTCTCGCACAGCGTCACACCGAGCTTGACGTGCCGCCGCACGCCTGAGCACCGCTAAGCACCGCTCAGCGCGCCGGGTCGTGGTAGCCGACCGGGTGGTCGAGTCCCCGGTCCAGGAACACCTCGTTGAGCGCCTGGGCGATCAAGTTGTGCTGGAGACGGTCGGGGCGCAGGATGCCCAGCACGTAGGCCTCGACCTCCAGCTGGTCGGCCCCTCCCCCAACTGCCAGGTACTCCGCCCACAGCTCGAACGGGCTCAGCTCGGAAAGCCGGTATCCTTCGTACAAACCGAGTTCACTCATCGGCGTCCCCCCGAAGCAGCTCGCGCGCGGCAGTCGTCATCGTGACGCGTCGACGGACGGCCTCGGCCGACAAGGCGCGCAGGGCCTCGTCCACGGTGATTCCGTCCCTCCTCGCCAGCGTTGCGCAGGCTCGGTCGATCTCCCTTCGCCGGGCCAGCGCGGCCTCGAACCGCGCGCCGGTCGGCTCGGTCTCGGACGGATGCCCACCGAGCAGGGCCGCCGCGGTGCGGCCGAGCAACTCGAGCCGCGCCTCGCCCAACCCGCCCGCGAACACGGCGCCGCCGGCCGCATAGCAATTGAGCCCCGCATGGTCAGCCGGCCGGGGAAGCGGAATCGACAACACCGAGCGCACCTCAGTGGACTCTGCCGCGGCGGCGAACCCTTGGCCCGCTTGCGCAAGATCCGGGACGAACGTCCGGCGCCCTTGGCGGGCCGCGTCTACGCACGGTCCGCGATCCGCCGCGTACTGCCACTCGTCGAGCCGCAGAGCCACCGGGTCGCTCGCCGCCACGGTCTGGAACCGACCACCGTCCCAGCACGTCAAACTGACGGACACCACACCCGAAACCGTCTCGGGAACAACGGCGATCACCGTGCGCAGGAGAAGGTCACGCTCTTCCGGCGACACACCACGCGCCGCCGCCCGAAACGTCTCGGCCAAATCACGTCCGCGGACGGCCACCGGTTCCGCCGCGGACTCAGCACGCCCAAGGCGCTGAGGATCCATCCCCGACCCACGTTCTTGCCTCAATTGGCACTGCTCCGCTACCCGCAGGCTCCTGTTCCGTCCCCTGCCTACCCGCTCTGACGCGGAGTAAACATCAACGGCGCGAAAGCTCCACCTGCTCAGCCAGCGAATGCGCCGGGTTCGCCCGGGCCCGGTTGGCGCTGACGTCCGTCCCGGGCGCACAGTCGTTTCGGTACCACAGATCGGGGTAGGCCGAGATCATGAGCGAACCAGCGCAGCTGAGCGTCCGGCCGTACGCGAACCCGTTGCCCCTGGGGTTTTTCTGCTTTGGCGTCGGCATGGCCGTGCTGGGCGGCATCGGGCTTGGCGTCATCGATGGCGACCAACTGCGCATGGCCGGCATCCTGCTGGCCGGTTTCGTGTTCCCGCTGGAGTTCCTCGCGGCGGTCATCGCATTCCTCGCGCGCGACACGGGGGCGGCGGCCGCCCTGGGCTTGTTCGCCACGTCGTGGCTGGCGCTCGGCGCCGTGCACATCGTGGCGCCGCAACAGCACTCGAGCGTCGCGCTCGGTTTCTACCTCGGGGCGTTCGCCTGCACGCTCGTGCCCCTGATCATCGTCGCCTTCCTGGGCAAAGCGCTGCTCGGTCTGGTGCTGACCGTGTCCGCGATTCGCGCCGGATTGTCCGCCGCATACCAATTCGGCGCGCCACAGGCCGTACAGGCTGCCGGGGGGTGGGTCGCGCTCGCGCTGTTCGCCCTGGCGCTCTACGCGGGAACCGCGTTCCTCGTCGAAGACATCCGCCAGCGCACCACGCTGCCGATCTTCCGGCGAGGGGGCGCACGCAAAGCCATCGAGGGCGACCTTCCGGCGCAAACCGCCCGACTGCCACACGAAGCCGGGGTACGCAACCAGCTGTGATCGACCTGCAGCCCCGCGCGGGCCTCGGCAGCCCGCCGCGTGAGCAAAGCGAGTTCGCGCCCCAAGATCAGTAGCGCGCCCGCCCCGAGCCCGTCTGCTTCCCCGGACGCGGCGTGGCGTGACCGCGCGCCACGGCGCGGGCGGCCGGCATCCGCGAAGAAACCGGCCGCCCGCAGCCGCTCGTTACGCAACATCCAGCACGGTCTTCAGCCAGCCCTCCTCGCGGCGGTCGAAGGTTTCGTATGCCTCGATCGCCGCCGTCGGCTTCTCGTGCCGGGTGATGAACTCCAGCGGGTCCACGACGCCCGTGCGGACGAGGTCGAGCAGGTCCGGCAGATAGCGGCGGTGGTTGCAGTTGCCCATGTGCAGCGTCAGGTTCTTGTTCATCGCCAGGCCGAACGGGAACTCGTCGAAGCCCGGTGGGTAGACGCCGATCACCCCGATGCTGCCGGCCTTGGCAACGGCGTCCACGGCCCAGCGGGCGGCCTGCGCGGGCGCGCCACCAGGGGTCCAGTCATCCGGTGGCGGCGAGCCGGTCGAGGGGCTTTCCGCGTCGACACCGACCGCATCGATCACACGGTCCACCCCGATGCCACCGGTGAGCTCGCGGATGACGGCGACCGGATCCTCGTCGTCGAAGTTGACGGTTTCGGCGTTCTGGGCGCGGGCCTGCTCCAGCCGGGACGGAATGCGGTCCACACAGAACACACGGCCGGCGCCCTGGCGCTTCGCCGACGCGATGGCGAATTGGCCGACGACGCCGGCTCCCAGCACCAGCACACTGTCGCCTTGCGAGACTTCGGCCAGGCGCGCCCCGAACCATGCCGTCGGAAAGATGTCCGAAAGCAGGATGGCCTGGTCGTCGGTCACCGCGTCGGGGATACGCACGAGCGACGTCATCGCGAACGGCACGCGCGCGTACTCGGCCTGCAGTCCGTCGACGGGGCCGGTAGCCTCTGGGCCGCCGAAGAAGCAGGTGCCCGCGGACGGCCCGTTGGGGTTCGCGCGGTCGCACTGGGCGAAGTAGCCTGCCCGGCAGTACGAACACGTGCCGCAGCCGATGGTCGACGGGATCACCACGCGGTCTCCCGGTGAGAACCCGCGTACCGCGGGCCCGACATCCTCGACGACGCCCACGGCCTCGTGGCCGAGAATCGTGCCTTCGACCATCCCGGGCATCGTCCCGCGGACCAGGTGCAGGTCCGTGCCGCAGATGGCGCTGCGGGTGATCCGCACGATCGCGTCGCTCGGTTCGATGATCTTGGGGTCGGGCACGTCGTCGAGGCGGATGTCGCCCACGCCGTGCCACACGACAGCTTTCACGTTGGTTCCTCCGATCTTGTCCGTGGCGGCCTACCCGGTCGCGGCCGGGTGAAACCACGTCTACCGCGACCGTGGTGATGTCCGTGTGGCGGGCTGCTGCTCGGGTTGGTGCCGCTGCCCGCGCCGTGCTGCAACGGCTGAGCGAATCCGGCGGCGCGCCTGAGGAGGGTGAAGTCCTTCTCCCGCCGGCGATTTCTCCTCGCGCTGGCCGAGGCCACGTTGGCGGTCGCCCGGCCGTGGGTGCCGCGGCGGCCCCGGTGCCGGCCGGCGCCGTCGGCACAGCCCCTCCACGCACCGAACCTGATCAGCCGCGCAGCAACGAACTCCACTTCACGCTCGCTCCGGGGGACTGGGCGGGCGCGTTGCTCACGTCACCGCGTCCGAGACAAAGTAGACCGCCGCCGACACCGCCGCCGCGGCGGGGAACGTGAGGACCCAGCCCAGCACGATGTCGCGGGCGGTGCCCCAGCGCACGGCCGAGAGCCGCTTCGTCGCGCCCACCCCCATGATCGCCGCGGTGATCACGTGCGTGGTGGAGATCGGCGCTTTTACCGCGAACGCCGTCACGTACAGCACGGACGAGGCCACTGACTCGGCGACGAACCCGTGCGGCGGGTCGAGCGGGAACACCCGGCGGCCCAGGGTGCGCATGATCCGCAGGCCCCCCGAATAAGTGCCGAGCGACAGCGCACCAGCACACAGCAGCGTCACCCACAGTGGCACTTCGAAGGTGTTCTGCTGCCCGGCCGCGACCAGGGCCAGCACGATCACGCCCATGCCCTTCTGGGCGTCCTGCAAGCCGTGGCCGAGCGCCAGTGCCGAGGCGGAGAAGAGCTGGCAGCGGCGGAAGACCCGGCCGCTGCGGTGCGGGTTGGCGCGTCGCAACAGCCAGAGCGCACCGACCATCGCGAGGTAGCCGAGGGTCAGCCCGAGCAGCGGTGAGGCCACCATCGGCACGAGCACCTTTTCGACGATGCCGGTCCAGTGCACCGTGGTCGCCGCAGCCAGCGCCGCGCCGACCATGCCCCCGATCAGCGAGTGCGAGGACGACGACGGCAGGCCGAAGTACCACGTGACGAGGTTCCACGCGATGGCACCGGTAAGCGCGGCGAACACCACCGTGAGCGCGCCGGGCCCGGCCGGGACGTCGATGACTCCCTTCGCGACGGTCGCGGCGACGCCGGTGGACAGCAGGGCGCCGGCGACGTTCATCACCGCGGCCAGGACAAGCGCCGCCCGCAGGGTCAGCGCACGCGTGGACACCGCGCCGGCGATGGCGTTCGCGGCGTCGTGGAAGCCGTTGGTGTAGTCGAACACCAGGGTCAGCACCACGATCGTCACGAGCGCGGCCGGGCCCGTCACTAGGACTCCTTGACCGCGATCGTCTGCACCGCGTCGGCCACGTGTTCGAAGGCGTCGGCGGCGAGTTCGAACTGCTCGACGACCTCCTTGGTCTTCAGCACTTCGAGCGCGTCGGCGCCGGGCTCGAACAACTGCGCGAGAATGCGCCGGAAACACGATCGACTTCATTTTCCAGCTCGTTGATCTCGATCCAGAACGGCTCGCACTCGCTCACCTTCGCCAGGCCCGGCATGGCCGACGCGGTCAGCTCCGAGCACCGGCACAGCAGCCGGACCAGCGTCTCTGTACCGGGCGGAAACCTCTCGAGTCGGTAGAGCACCGAAAGGTCGGCGGCTGTCTCCATGAAGTCCAGGACGTCGTCGATCCGGGCGGCGAGTGCCTGGATGTCCTCGCGGTCGAAGGGCGTGACGAAGGAGCTGTTGAGCTCGACCATGATCGTGTGCGTCAGCTCGTCGCCGCGGTGTTCCACATCCTGCAGGCGCTTGGCGATCGGCTCCCGCTCCCCCGGTTCGACACCGACGAGCTCCCGCAGCAGCCCGGTCGCGGTGACCAGGTTGCCCGCCGCATCGGTGAGCAGGTCGAAGAACTTCGTCCCCCGTGGGGTGAGCCGCATGATCGTCCTTTCGCCTGCGCACCGGGTCGTCGGTAAGTACCCGCGATCGGCGCGGTTTCAACCGGCGGATCGAGGGAACCACGGGAGCTGGACCCTTGCCACCGGGAGGAAACCGTGTCCCAGCCCCTGCGCGTCGTCGCGCTGACCTGCACGCTGAAGCCGAGCCCGGCGAAGTCGAGCAGCGATCTCATCGCGCGCCAGCTGCTCGACCTGTTCGCCGAACACGGCGCCACCGGTGAAGTGGTCCGGGTGGTCGACTACGACGTCCGGCCCGGAGTGGAGGCCGACATGGGCGAGGGCGACGAATGGCCCCAGATCCGGCGCAGGATCGCCGCGGCCGACGTGCTGCTGGTGGCGACCCCGACGTGGGTCGGGCACATGTCGAGCCTCGCCCAGCGCGTGCTGGAACGGCTCGACGCCGAATTGTCCGAAACCGACGACGAGGGCCGCCCGGCGATGTTCGGGAAGGTCGGGGTCGCCGCGGTGGTCGGCAACGAGGACGGCGCCCACAAGATCATCGCGGACCTGTTCCAGGCCCTCAACGACACCGGCTTCACCGTGCCGGCCCAGGGCGCGACGTACTGGAACGGCGAAGCCATGCAGGGCGGCGACTACAACGACCTCGACGAGACCCCCAAGGCCGTCGCGTCGACGAACGCGACACTCGTACGCAACGCCGTACACCTGGCGAAACTGCTCAAACAGGAGCTATACCCCGCCCCCTAGCACCATGTTTGCCGCTGACTGGACCGCGGTACTCGCACCGCATGAGTCAAACCGTTGCGGACTACGTGCTCCAGAGGCTGCGGGAATGGGACGTCGAGCAGGTGTTCGGCTATCCCGGTGACGGAATCAACGGCCTCGTCGCCGCGTTCGGTGAGGCTGACAACAAGCCGCGGTTCGTCCAAGCGCGCCACGAGGAAATGGCGGCCTTCGAGGCCGTCGGGTACGCCAAGTTCAGCGGCCGGCCCGGAGTGTGCCTGGCGACGTCCGGGCCGGGCGCGATCCACCTGCTCAACGGCCTGTACGACGCGAAGCTCGACCACGTTCCTGTCGTCGCGATCGTCGGGCAGACCGCGCGCAGTGCAATGGGCGGCAGCTACCAGCAAGAAGTGGACCTGCAGGCGTTGTACAAGGACGTGGCGAGTGAATACCTCGTCGAGGTCAACGTGGCCGAGCAGCTGCCCAACGCGCTCGACCGCGCGTTCCGCACCGCGATGGCAGGGCGGTGCCCCACGGCCCTGATCATCCCGGCCGACCTGCAGGAAGAGCCGTACTCACCGCCGCAGCACGCGTTCAAGCAGGTGCCCTCCAGCCCGCCGAGCACGGCGTGGTCACGGCCGGTCCCGTCGGAGGCTGACCTCGACGCCGCCGCCGAGGTGCTCAACGCGGGTGAGAAGGTCGCCATCCTGGTCGGACAGGGGGCCCGCGGCGCGGCCGCCGAGGTCCGCCAGGTCGCCGAAGTGACCGGCGCCGGCGTGGCGAAAGCGTTGCTGGGCAAGGACGTCCTGCCCGACGACCTGCCCTGGGTCACCGGCTCCATCGGCCTGCTCGGCACCCGCCCGAGCTACGAGCTCATGCGCGACTGCGACACGCTGCTGATCATCGGCTCGAACTTCCCGTACTCGCAGTTCCTGCCCGACTTCGGCCAGGCGCGCGCCGTGCAGATCGACCTCGACGGGCGCGTGATAGGGATGCGCTACCCGACCGAGGTCACCCTCGTCGGTGATGCCGGCGCCACCTTGCGCGCGCTGGTGCCCCGCCTGGCGAGCAAGGAAGACCGGTCCTGGCGGAAGAAGATCGAGAAGAACGTCGCGTCCTGGTGGGACACCGTCGACCGCGAAGCCGCCGTGGCGGCCGAGCCGGTGAACCCGATGAGCATCGTGTCCGAGCTGTCGCGCCGCCTGCCGGACAATGCGATCATGACGGCCGACTCCGGCTCGTCGACCAACTGGTACGCACGCAACCTGCGTATCCGCGGGGACGTCCGGGCTTCACTGTCGGGCACGCTCGCCACGATGGGGCCGGGCGTGCCGTACGCCATCGGCGCCAAGTTCGCTCACCCCGATCGGCCCGTGATCGCACTGGTCGGCGACGGTGCCATGCAGATGAACGGCCTCGCCGAACTGATCACCATCGCCCGTTACCGCAGCCTGTGGAGCGACCCGTGCTGCGTGATCTGCGTGTTCCACAACAACGACCTCAACCAGGTCACGTGGGAGCTGCGCGCGATGGGCGGCGCGCCGAAGTTCGAGGAGTCGCAAAGCCTGCCCGACGTCGACTACGCCGGGTTCGCCCTGTCCCTCGGCTTCACCGCCGTGACCGTCGACAAGGCCGAGCAGCTCGCCAGTGCCTGGGACACCGTGCTCGCCGCCGGCAAACCCGCGCTGCTCGACGTCCGCTGCGACCCCGAGGTGCCGCCGATCCCGCCGCACGCGACGTTCGAGCAGATGAAGTCCGCCACCCAGGCCGTGCTCAAGGGTGACCCCGACGCCCTGCACCTCGTGGTGCAAGGCGTGAAGACCAAGATGCAGGAGTTCCTGCCGAGCCGACGGGACAAATGACGCGCGGCTCGCCCCCGGTCGAGCGCGTCACCGCCCGCGCTCACCGGGTGCCGACCCCCGCACCCGAGGCCGACGGCACCCTCGAGTGGGACAGCACCACCATCGTGGTCGTCCACGTCGACGCCGGGCCGGTGCGCGGCCTCGGCTGGACCTACGCCGACGCGGCCTGCGCGCCGCTGGTCGAGCGCACGCTCGCGCCCGCCGTCCTCGGGGCGCCGGTGGCCGACGTCCGGGTGTGCTGGACAGCGATGCAGCGCGCGATCCGCAACCTCGGCCGCCCTGGCCTGGTCTCCTGTGCACTGTCCGCGGTGGACATCGCATTGTGGGACGCCGCCGCGCGATCGCTCGACGTGCCGCTGAGCCGGCTGCTCGGCCGCGTACACGACGACGTCGCCGTGTACGGCAGCGGCGGGTTCACCACCATGGCCGACGACGAGCTCACCCAGCAGCTCGAAGGCTGGGTGCACCGGCAGAGGATTCCGCGGGTGAAGATCAAGGTCGGCGAGTCGTGGGGTACGCGCGTGGACCGCGACCTCGAACGCGTGGCGCTCGCCCGCGACGTCATCGGAGACCGGGCGGCGCTGTACGTGGACGCCAACGGCGCCTACTCCGCCGGTCTGGCCGGCCGGCTGCTCGAGCCGCTGCGCGAGGCGGGCGTCACCTGGTTCGAGGAGCCGGTGTCGAGCGACGATCTCGACGGCCTGTCCCGGCTGCGCACCCCCGGCGGGCCCGACATCGCCGCCGGCGAGTACGGCTACGACTTGCCGGCCTTCGCCCGGCTGGTGCCTGTGGTCGATTGCCTGCAGATCGACGTCACGCGCTGTGGCGGCTACACCGAATGGCTCCGCGCCGCCGCGCTCGCGGCCGCCGTGAACCGCGAGGTGTCGGCCCACTGCGCGCCGAACCTGTCCGCGCACGTCGCGGTGGCGACACCGAACTTCCGGCACATCGAGTGGTTCGCCGACCACGACCGCATCGAGAACCTGTTGTTCGACGGCTGCCTCGACCCCGCGGGCAGTTCAGTCACTCCATCCCCTGCCGTGCCCGGCCACGGCCTGACCGTCCGGGCCGACGTCGCGGCCGGGTACCCGGCCTGAAGGAGGACCGCTGATGACCCACGTGGACCTGCCTGACCCTGTCGTCCGGCACCCACCGGCACCCGAACTCGACCTCGTCACGCTGGGCGAAGCGCTGCGGGCGCGCGTGCGCGGCGAAGTCCGGTTCGACGACGGCACGCGCGCGGCCTACTCCACCGACGCGTCGAACTTCCGCCAGGTACCACTCGGCGTGGTGGTGCCACGCTCACCCGACGACGCCGTCGAGGCACTGGCGGTCGCGCGCGAGTTCGGCGCTCCGGTGCTCTCGCGCGGCGGCGGCACCAGCCTCGCCGGGCAATGCACGAACACGGCGATCGTGCTCGACTGGTCCAAGTACTGCACGACGCTGGAGTCCGTCGACGAAGCCGCCCGCACGTGCGTCGTGCAGCCGGGAATCGTGCTCGACGAGCTGAACCGGCAACTGGCCCACACCGGCCTGCGGTTCGGGCCCGAACCGGCCACGCACATGAACTGCACCCTCGGCGGCATGATCGGCAACAACTCCTGCGGTGCCACCGCCCAGCGGACCGGCAAAGTCGTCGACAACATCGCGCGCCTGGAAGTCGTACTCGCCGACGGCACGCGCTTCTGGTGCGGCGAGACCACCGACGAGGAGTACGCCGAGATCGAACGTCACGGTGACGCACGGGCCGCGATCTACCGCCAGTTGCGCCGGCTGCGCGACGAGTACGCCGACGAGGTCCGCAATCGCTTCCCGGGCATCCCCCGGCGCGTGTCGGGGTACAACCTCGACTCGCTGTTGCCGGAGCACAACTTCGACGTCGCGGGCCTACTGGTCGGTTCGGAGTCCACTTTGGTCACTGTGCTGCGTGCGGAGCTGGAGCTGGTGCCGGTGCTGCCCGAGCGGACGCTGGTCGTGCTCGGCTACCCCGACATCGCCAGGGCCGCCGACACCGTGCCGAAGATCCTGCCGCACGAACCGGTCGCGCTCGAAGGTGTGGACCACAAGCTGATCCGCGACCAGCAGCTCAAAGACATGAACCCGCAGGCGCTGGCCGAGATGCCGGCGGGCCGCGCGTTCCTCATGGTGCAGTTCGGTGGACAGACCACCGAGGAGGTCGAACGCCGCGCACACGGGTTGCTGGAGGCGTTGCACGACACCGAACACGAAGCCGATGTCGCCTTCCTCGACGACCCCGCCCACGAAGAGGAGCTGTGGCAGGTGCGCGAAGCGGGGCTCGGCGCAACCGCGCACGTGCCCGGCAAGGCCGATACCTTCGAAGGCTGGGAGGACTCCGCCGTCGCCCCGGAGCGGCTCGGCGAGTACGTCCGGAAACTCACCGCTCTCTACGAGGAATTCGGCTACGCCAGTGACACCGGGCCGAGCCTCTACGGTCACTTCGGACAGGGCTGTGTGCACACCCGGATCCCGTTCGACCTCTACACCGCGGACGGCGTGGCCACCTACCGGCGGTTCATGGTCCGCGCGGCCGACCTCGTCGCCGAGCTGGGCGGTTCGTTCTCCGGCGAGCACGGTGACGGTCAGTCACGCGGGGAGCTGCTGCCGAAGATGTTCGGCACCGAGCTCGTCACCGCGTTCGGCCGGTTGAAGGCGATCTTCGATCCGGCCGACCGGATGAACCCGGGCAAGGTCGTCGCGCCCTACCGGCTCGACGAGAACCTCCGCCTCGGCGGCACGTGGTCACCCGCCGACCGGCAGGACCTGTACTTCCGCTTCCCCGACGACGGCGGATCGTTCGCGCAGGCCGCCAACCGCTGCGTGGGTGTCGGGCGCTGTCGCCAGCACGACACGTCATCGGGCGAAGTCATGTGCCCGTCCTACCAGGTCACCGGCGAGGAGGAACACTCGACGCGGGGGCGGGCACGGCTGCTGTTCGAGATGCCGCGCGGCCACGGCGACAGCCCGATCGGCGACGGCTGGCGCTCGACGGAGGTGAAGGACGCGCTCGACTTGTGCCTGGCCTGCAAGGGCTGCAAGACAGACTGTCCGGCCAATGTGGACATGGCGACGTACAAGGCTGAGTTTCTGGCCCACCACTACGAGGGCCGCCCGTGGCGCCGGCCGCGGTCGGACTTCACGATGGGCTGGCTGCCCGCGCTCGCACAGGTCGCCGGGCGGCTGCGGGCCGGGAAACTGGTCAACACCCTCACCCACGCGCCGGGCCTCGCGCGGCTGGCGACGCTCGCCGCAGGCGTCGAGGACCGCGAGGTCCCGGAGTTCGCCGGGGAAACGCTGCAGCAATGGTTCGCCCGCCATCGCCCGGCCGGCAACGGCGCGCGCGGCACGGTGCTGCTGTGGCCCGACACGTTCACGAATCACTTCCACCCGCGCGTCGGCCGAGCCGCGGTCCGCGTGCTGGAGGACGCGGGGTGGCGCGTTACCATGCGCGTGTCGCCGCTGTGCTGCGGGCTCACCTGGATCTCCACCGCGCAACTCGGCGCTGCCAAGCACATCCTGCGACGAACCGTCCGGGAGCTGGCGCCGCATGTGCGCGAAGGAGGCTTCGTAGTCGGCCTCGAACCCAGCTGCACGGCGGTGTTCCGCTCCGACGCGGCCGAGCTGTTCCCCGGCGACCAGGACGTCCGGCGGCTGCGGAACCAGACCGTCACGCTGGCCGAACTGCTCACCGAGCATTCCCCCGGCTACCGGCCGCCCCAGCTCGACACGAAGGCGATCGCCCAGGTCCACTGCCACCAGCACGCGATCATGGGCTGGTCCGCGGACGAACGGCTCCTGGCAGCGGCGGGCGTGGACGCCGAGCACCTCGGCTCCGGCTGCTGCGGCCTGGCAGGCAACTTCGGGTTCGAGAAGGGGCACCGCGAGGTCAGCGAAGCCTGCGCGGAGCGCGTGCTGCTCCCCCGGGTGCGCTCGGCACCCGCCGACACGGTCGTGCTGGCCGACGGGTTCAGCTGCCGCACGCAACTCCACGAGCTCGACAGCGGGGGCCGCGAAGGCGTGCACCTCGCGGAACTGCTCGCCTCCGCCCTCGGCACCTCCGAACCGGAGCCCGCGCGCCGCGGCAAGGGCATCGCGGCGGCCGCCGCGCTCGGCCTCGGTGCGGCCGCGGTGGCGGTGACGCGCCGGGTGCGAGCGTGATGAGGCCGCCGCTCGAGTCCACTCCCCCGTCGGGCGGTGGGCGGCGAGCACCTGGCGACCGTCCTGCGGTGAGGGCACGATGAGCCCCCGTGGAGTCGCGCTCGCGCGGGCCGGCTGGGGTGGGGTCTTGCTCACCGCGGCCCGCACGGTGCGTGGGCGTGAAGGGGTCGTGTTCGCCGGGCTCGGGGTGCGTCACCTCCTGCAGGCTGCGGTGGTGCTGGCTTGGCCGCGCAGCCGCGGCGCGCGGTGGGCGTGGGTACCCGACGTGGCACACGGCGTGAGCATGGTCGGTCTGGCCGGGGTGTCCCGGCGGTGGCGGACACCCGCCCTGGTCGGCGTGGTGGAGGCGGCGGCGTGGGCGGGCGCCGCCCGGACCTCGCGGCCCTGAACGGATCGGAGGGTCCAGATGACGGACAACGCGAACCCGGCTCCGGTGGTGGTCGTGACCGGGGCGAGCGGGGGCATCGGCCGGGCGGTGGCGCGGGCGTTCGGCGCGCGCAAGGCTCGCGTCGCGCTGCTGGCGCGGGGCAAGGAGGGGCTGAGCGCCGCGGCCGAGGACATCCGGCGGGAAGGCGGGACAGCGCTCCCGATTCCCACGGACGTGGCCGACTTCGCGCAGGTGGACGCGGCCGCCACGCGGGCCGAGTACGAGCTCGGGCCGATCGACACGTGGGTGAACGTGGCGTTCACGTCGGTGTTCGCCCGCTTCTCCGACATCCGGCCCGAGGAGTTCCGGCGGGTCACCGAAGTCAGCTATCTCGGCTACGTCCACGGCACGATGGCCGCGCTCAACCGGATGAAGCCGCGTGACCGCGGCACCGTCGTGCAGGTCGGGTCGGCGCTCGCGTACCGCGGGATCCCGCTGCAGAGCGCGTACTGCGGAGCGAAGCACGCCATCCAGGGCTTCAACGAGGCCCTGCGGTGCGAGCTGCTGGCCGAGCACAGCGGGGTCCACGTGACGATGGTGCAGATGCCGGCCGTCAACACCCCGCAGTTCTCGTGGGTGCTGTCGCGGCTGCCCCGCCACGCGCAGCCCGTGCCACCGATCTACCAGCCCGAAGTGGCGGCCGGCGCGGTGCTGTACGCCGCCGACCACCCGCGGCGACGCGAGTACTGGGTGGGCGGTAGCACGGTCGGCACGCTCGTCGCGAACGCCGTCGCCCCCGGGATCCTGGACCGCTACCTCGCGCTGACCGGCTTGCGCTCGCAGCAGACGAAGGAGCCCACTCCGGCTGACCAGCCGGCGAACCTGTGGCAGCCGGCCGACGGGACCGGGGGCCATGACTTCGGCGCGCACGGCGAGTTCGACGCCCAGGCCACCCCGCGCAGCGTCCAGCAGTGGGCCAGCCGGCACCACGGCCTGCTGGCAGCAGCGGGCGGCGCGCTCACGGCGAGTGCGCTCGGCGTGTGGCGATGGGCTCGGGCATGAGCGACTGGCAGGACTTCGCGCCCCACGTCCTGCGCGAGTACGCCCTGCTGGCCGACGGTGAGCGCGGCGCGCTGTGCGGGCCGCGGGGCAACATCGCGTGGCTGTGTGCGCCCGGTTGGGCCGACAGCGCCGTGGTCTCCACGCTCATCGGCGGGCGCGGGAGCTACTCCGTGAGCCCGGTGGAAACCTGCGTCTGGGGCGGGTACTACGAACCCGGCACGCTGATCTGGCGCCACCGGTGGGTCAGCCCGCGCACGGTCGTCGAGTGTCGGGACGCCCTGGCCTACCCCGCCGACCCGCGGCGGGTCGTGGTTCTGCGGCGCGTCGAAGCGGTGGAACGGGACATCGCCGTGCGCGTGCAGCTCGACCTGCGCGACGGATTCGGCGGCCGCTCGATGCGTGAGCTGTCGCGCGACGAGCACGGCGTCTGGACCGCCCGCACCGGCGACCTGCGCCTGTGATGGAGCGGCGGGGCCCGCGCCCGCCCGGACGGAGAAGGCCGGCTCGTGCTGGACCTCGAGCTGCCCGGCGGAACAAGCCACGACCTCGTTCTCGAGATCAGCGCCAGGCGGCTGCCCGAACGACCCGTCGCGGAGGAACTGTGGAGCGCCACGGAGCACACCTGGCAGCGGGTCGTGCCGCCGCTCGACGGCACCGTCGCGCCCCGCGACGCCCGGCACACCTACGCGGTGCTGCGTGGACTCACCACCGCCGCAGGCGGCATGGTCGCCGCGGCCACACTGGGCCTCCCCGAACGCGCGGAGGCCGGGCGCAGCTACGACTACCGCTACGTCTGGCTGCGTGACCAGTGTTATGCCGGGCTGGCCGCGTCCGTCGTCGAGGGCGACCCGCTGCTCGACGACGCCGTCGCGTTCACCTCCGCGCGGGTGCTGGAACACGGCGACAAGCTGCTGCCCGCCTATCGCACCGACGGGCGGCCTCCACCGGACGAGACCACTCTCCGGCTGCCGGGCTACCCGGGCGGAAGACCGATCGCCGGCAACCACGTCAACGGCCAGTTCCAGCTCGACACGATCGGCGAAATGCTGCAGCTCTACGGCGCCGCCGCCCGGCACGACCGGCTCACGCCCGACGCCGAACGCGCCGTCGACGTGTGCGTTGACCTGATCACCCGCCGCTGGAACGAGCCGGAAGCCGGCGTGTGGGAACTGGAAGACGACTGGTGGACCCACTCCCGGCTGGCGTGCGTCGCGGGTTTGCGCGCGATTGCCCGGCACCGTGCACCTGCTGCCGCCGCGCAGCTGGCCGGCCTCGCGGATCGCCTGCTCGCCGAGACGACCGACCGCTGCGTCGACCACCGGGGAGCGTGGTTACGTGCGCCCGGGCGCATCGGCACGGACGCCGCTCTGCTCCTGCCCCCGGTCCGTGGCGCCCTGCCCGCCACCGACCCGCGCACCCTCGCGACCTTGCAGGCCGTCCGCACCGAGCTGTGCCAGGACGGCTACGTCTACCGCTTCGCCCCGGACGGCCGCCCCCTCGGCGAGGCCGAAGGGGCCTTCCTGCTGTGCGGCTTCACCATGGCCCTCGCCTGCCGGCACCAGGGCAACGACGTCGACGGCTTCCGGTGGTTCGAACGCAGCCGCGCTGCCTGCGGCCCGCCCGGCCTGCTGGCCGAGGAATACGACGTGCGCCAGCGGCAACTGCGCGGCAACCTGCCTCAGGCATTCGTGCACGCCCTGCTGCTCGAGACCGCCCACCGGCTCGCGGGCGACGCACAGTCTTGACACCGGGTCAGCGACACCGCCCCGGCCCCGCCACGGCGTGCAGCGGGAGCACTGTGGCGCCGAGTCGCCGGGACAGCGGCAGCAACCGCAGCGCCGGCGTCTCCGCGACGTGTTCCGAGTGCCGTGCGGAGACCTCTCGGCCTCGCGCCGGAAGCCGGGCGAAACTCGGTGCGCCGCGCTCGGCGCCGCACGGTCGCCCGGCCCCTGGCTCAGCCGGTAGAGCGCCGGTGTTCCCCGGCGAGCACCCGCGCCGCCATTCGCAGTGAACCTGCCGCGCGTGTCCGAAACCCTGGCTCAGGAACTGGGTTCCACCCGAACACCCTTGTGGCTCTGGCCGTAGTCGTCGTGGCTGACGAGAGAACCCAGCTCGTCGCGCACGCGGTGCGCTACGCGGCGGGCCTTGGCCATATGCCGCCCCGTCTTGACGGCGAGCGCGCGATCCTTGAAGGTGTTCGACGCACGTCGATGACCGTCGATCTTGTTCTTCCACAAGCCATTTTCGTGAAACGTCTCCACGTCGCCGTCCATGAGGCGACCCTCCTCTCGTTTCTCAGGAAAGCGCTGGGTACCCGACGCGGCGCCGTCCACACGCGCCTGTGTCGAAGCACGCCGGTCCGGTAGCCGGCCGGCCACGCGCAGGGCGCGCGACTGTTGCTCGTGCTCTGCGCCACGGCCGCGAGATCGCGCGCGGAATTCGTCACAGACCTCCGCGCAGCACGCGCGATAGACGACCTCGCGCTCGACGACCGGCGCGACGACGTGGCGCGGGCGTGACCCCTCAACGGTGGTTGCCGTGCCCGAACAGCGGGTAACGACCAAGCGTGACCTCGACCAGGCTGCGGCGCAGCGACCCTGCGTCGCCCGGCATCCGGCGCCACCGGCGCGGCCGCGGCTTCTCCTACACCGGCGTCTCGGGTGAACGGCTCGCCGACGCCGAAGCGCTGGCGCGCATCGACGACCTCGTGATCCCCCCGGCCTGGCGCGACGTGTGGATCTGCCCGTGGCCCAACGGGCACATCCAGGCCGTCGGCACCGACGCCGCCGGCCGCCGCCAATACCTCTACCACGAACAGTGGCGGCGTCGGCGCGACGAGGAGAAGCACGACCGCGTGCTGGCCATGGCCCGGCGGCTCCCCCAGTGGCGCGCGGGCGTGGCAGAGGACCTCGCCGGACGCGGCCTCACCCGCCGACGCGTGCTGGCCGCGGCCCTGCGCATGCTCGACCGCGGCATCTTCCGCACCGGCGGCGAAGAGTACGCAGAGGAGAACGGCACGCACGGCGTCGCGACGTTGCTGCGTGAGCACGCCTGCGTCCGATCCGGTACGTGCGTGTTCGAATACCCGGCCAAGGGCGGGATCGACCGGGCGGTGTCGATCGAGGACCCCGAGCTCGCGAAGGTGGTCCGTGCGCTGCTGCGCAGCCGGGCCGGAAGCGACCGGCTGCTCGTTTACCACACTCGTGAGGGCTGGCACGAGATCCACGCCGCCGATGTCAATGACCGTTTCAAGGAGCTCGCGGGCGAGGACTGCACCGCCAAGGACCTACGGACGTGGAACGCCACCGTGCTCGCGGCCACCGCCTTCGCGTCCGCTGAGCCGCCCCGGTCCCAGCGTGGGCGCAAACGCGCCGAGGCCGCCGTGATGCGTGAGGTGGCCGAGGCGCTCGGCAACACCCCGGCCGTGTGCCGCTCGTCCTATGTGGACCCACGGCTGGTCGAGGCATACCGCTCGCGGCAGACCATTGCCGCAGCCGTGAAGCGAGCTGCGAAGCTGGAGGGCGATGCGGCGCGGGCAGTGCTCGAACGCGCCACCGCACGGTTGCTCGCGAAGCTCCGCTGAACCCGGCGCGTGCCCTGGATCTCCTCCGGCCCACACACCCGGCACCGCGATCGGTCGGCCCCACGCGCGGGCCGGCCCGCCGCCCACGTCGGCCGGCTGTGTTTGACGAGGTGGCCCGCGGGTAGCCGCGAGCCATCGAACGGAGGAGGAGAAGTCGATGGCGTTTCCCGCACCCCTGCCCGCGGACACCGACCGGCCCCGCACCGCCATCGTGACCGGCGCGGACTCCGGCATCGGCCGGGCCGTGGCGGTCGCGCTCGCCGGCGGCGGCCTCGACGTGGGCATCACCTACCACTCCGACGGCCAGGGCGCCGAAGACACCGCGGCCGAGGCCCGGGAAGCGGGCGTGACGGCTGTCGTGCGGCAACTGGACCTCACCGAGCTGCCGGGCGCCGCCGAGGTTGTCGACGACCTGGCGGGCAAGCTCGGCGGCGTCGACGTTCTCGTCAACTGCGCCGGCACCGGCAGCCGTGAGCCGGCCGTCGACATGGACTTCGCGAGCTGGCGTCAGGTGCTCGAGGTCGATCTCGACGGGGTGTTCCTGTGCGCGCAACGCGCCGCGCGGCGCATGATCGACGCCGGGCGCGGCGGGCGGATCATCACCATCACGAGCGTGCACGAGCACGTGCCCCGCGTCGGCGCGGCGCCCTACTGCGCGGCCAAGGCCGGTGCGGGCGCACTCACCCAGGTGCTGGCACTGGAACTCGCGGAACACGGCATCACCGTGAACTCCGTCGCGCCCGGCGAGATCTCCACGCCGATGACCGGCCAGACCGACGCCGATCCACGCGAGCAGGACCGGCCCGGCATTCCGCTCGGCCGTCCGGGTCACGCGCGCGAGGTCGCCGCCGCTGTCGCGTTCCTGGCCACGCCGGCCGCCGGATACATCACCGGTGCTTCCCTCGTCGTCGACGGTGGGCTCATGCTGATGGGCGCGCAGGCAGGCACCGCGTTCCCGGACCAGAGCTGGCGCACGCCGTAGGTTCCCGGCGCCGCGCGGGTACTCCCGACGCATGAGCAAGTCGCTGTACAGCCCGCTGTACCTCGTCGGAGGCGCCCTTGGCGGGCTTGCGACCGGCCTGGTGGTCACACTGCCGGGATCGCACAGGACGCGACCTTCGATGCGGTGAAGGCCGCCGCCGAACGGGCCGCCGCAGCCGGCTTCGAGAAGGCGCGCGCCGAGTGGCCCGACGAGGATTGAACCTGGAGGAACCATGGACGACGAACCCCGAACCCGAGAACCGCGCCATCCGGCCGGCGAAGAAGACTCGAGCGGCAATCACCCGGGCGAACCGGCACCACCGCGGCGCAACCCCCGCGATACACCGCTCGAAGACGACGAGGGCCGCGCGCGGCCCGGGCACCCCGGCGGGTCGGAGAACTTCCGCGGCGGCGACTGAGCGGTACCCGGCGGGCCCCGATCGGGGAGGGGGCCCGCCCGGCGTCTGCACCCACCGCGGCACCCACCGCGTAACCGGCGCGGCCGGATACCCCGTTTTCCGGCACGTTTAACGTGCGTTCTGCGGGAAATCAGGGAGCCATGATCGCACCCGATTCCCGGCGTCTTCGTGTGCTGCTGTGGCACGTGCACGGGTCGTGGACCGACGCCTTCGTCCGCGGCCGGCACCACTACCTCCTGCCGGTCTCTCCCGCGAAAGCGCCGTGGGGTCTCGGGCTCGCCGGGCGCGACTGGCCCTCGGCGAGCGAGGTGGCGCTCGACGAGCTGGCCGAGGCGGAACCCGACGTCGTCGTGTTGCAACGGCCCGAGGAACTCGGCGTGGCCGAGCGTCTGGGGGTCCCGGCCGTGTATGTCGAGCACAACGCCCCACGGCCCTATGCGGCGTCGAGCGAGCACCCGCTGGCCGGGCGCTCCGACGTCCCCGTCGTCCACGTGACGCACTTCAACGAGGCCATGTGGGACTGCGGAAGCGCCCCGACGAGGGTGATCCCCCACGGCATCCCCGACCCCGGCGCGCGCTACACCGGCGAGCTGGAGGCCGGCGTCTCGATGATCAACGAGCCGGTGCGCCGCCGCCGGGTGACCGGGGCCGACCTGCTGGACGTGTTCGCCGAGGTCGCGCCCGTCGACGTGTTCGGCATGGGGACCGAGGAGCTGACCGGCCGCGTGCGCGGGCTCGGGGACGTGACGGCACCAGCGCTGCACGACGAGATCGCGCGCCGGCGGGTGTTCCTGCACACCGCGCGCTGGACGTCGCTGGGCCTGTCACTGCTCGAGGCGATGCACCTCGCGATGCCGGTCGTCGTCTTCGCCTCGACCGAAGCGGTCACCGCCGTGCCGCCCGAGGCCGGCGTGCTGTCCACTGATGTCGCCGCGCTGGCCAAGGGGTTCCGCGAGCTGCTGCACGAGCCGGACTTCGCCGCACTCGCGGGACAGAACGCGCGCGCGTACGCGCTCAAGCACTTCGGCCTCGACGCGTTCCTGAGCGCCTGGGACCACCTCCTCACCGAGATCACTCGCTGACCCGAAGGGAGCACCACACCGATGAAGATCGCGATGGTGTCCGAGCACGCGAACCCCCTGGCCGCACTGGGTGAAGAAGACGCCGGCGGGCAGAACGTGCACGTCGCGGAGCTGTCAGCCGCGCTCGTGCGGGCAGGCCACGACGTGACCGTCTACACGCGGCGGGAGGATCACGACCAGAACGATGAGCTCACCACCCCGCACGGCTACCGCGTGGTGCACGTGCCCGCCGGCCCTGCGCGGAAGCTGCCGAAGGACCAACTGCTGCCGCACATGGGCACGTTCGGGAGTTACCTGCGCGACCGCTGGCGCGTCGAGCGGCCCGATGTCGCCCACGCTCACTTCTGGATGTCGGGCGTCGCGACCTCGCTGGCTGCGAATGCCACCGGCACACCGACCGCGCAGACCTTCCACGCACTCGGTGTGGTGAAGAAACGGCATCAGGGCGACAAGGACACGAGCCCCGCCGACCGGATCCGCCTGGAGCGCCTCGTCGGTCGTCGCGCCGGCCGGGTGATCGCCACCTGCTCCGACGAGGTTTTCGAGCTTTCCCGCATGGGTGTGCCCCGCACGCGCATCTCGATCGTGCCGTGCGGCGTCGACCTCAAGCGGTTCACCCCGGACGGCCACGTCGCCAAGTGCCGGGCCGCCCACCGCCTCGTCGCCGTCGGCCGGCTGGTGCCGCGCAAGGGGTTCGACACGGCGATCGCGGCCCTCGCGCGGCTGCCCGACACCGAACTCGTGATCGCCGGCGGCCCGGAGAAGGGCCGGCTGGCATCCGATCCGGAGGCGCTGCGCCTGCGGCAGCTGGCGCAGCGAACCGGGGTTGCCGATCGCGTCCGGTTCGCCGGCCAGGTGTCCCGTTCGACCATGCCGGCGCTCCTGCGCTCGGCCGACGCGGTGGTCTGCACGCCTTGGTACGAACCCTTCGGCATCGTCCCGCTCGAAGCCATGGCTTGCGGCGTGCCCGTCGTGGCCGCGGCGGTGGGCGGGCTCACCGACACCGTCGTCGACGGCGTCACGGGTCTGCTCGTGCGCCCCCGCCGCGCCGACGAACTCGCCGCCCGCGTCCGGCTGCTCATCGAGGATCCGGGGCTGCGCCACGCCTACGGATCCGCAGGCCTTGATCGGGCCCGAGCGCGGTACTCCTGGGATCGCGTGGCGGCGGACACCGTACGGGCCTACCACAAGATCGTGCCGGAACTCGCTGCGACCGCGGAAGCCCGCTGACCGCGGGCCCTGCCCGGGCGGTGCACTCGCTCGGGCAGGGCCCGCGCTCAGCCGACGTAGCGGCGGGCTTTCGAATTCCGCTGCGGCCCCTCCAGCATCTGCAGCCCCTCCTCCACCGCCGGCGGCACCACGCGGCGCTCGGCCAGCACCCACGGCAGCCCCCGCATCACCTCACCCAGCGCAGCCAGCGTCGCGCCGTCCAGAGGCGCCGAGCGCAGCACATCGGCGCCGCGGCGGAAGACCGCGGACCAGGGGCGGCGCAGGAGCAGCGTCCACAGGGTGTTGCGGATCCCGAGCCGCCGGCGGCGGCGGGGATCGCGCAGAGGTGAGGGGGCGTGGTGGATCACGACGTCCTCGGCCCAGCACATCCACCAGCCGCGCGCGGCGAGGTCGAGAGCGAAGAGCTCTTCCTCGCCGCCGAGCCACATCCTGGGCGAGAAACCACCGACTTCACGGAAGGCGTCGACGCGCACGGCGGTGAGGCCGGCCATGATCCCGAGCAGCGCTGGTCCGGGGAGCCAGTCGGGGCCGGGCACGGGTGACCCGCGCAGCTCGGGGGTGATGGGGTCCTCCGCCAGGCCGGGCTCGACGAGGCATCGGCCCGTCACGGAACCGAGCCCGGGGTGCTGGTCCAGCAGTTCGGCGGCGCGGGTGAGGGCACCCGGCTGCCAGCAGGTGTCGTCGTCGCAGAAGGCGACGTGGGGCGTCGTCACCTCGGCGACCGCGACATTGCGCGCGACCGCGCCCAGGTTCTCGTCCAGCCGCAAGAGCCGGACGCCGGGGAATTCGCGCGCCACCATCGACGCCGAGCCGTCGGCGGACGCGTTGTCCACGACGACGATCGGCGCGTTGTCGGGCAGCGACGTCATGTGCGCCAGCGTGCGCCGCAGCTGTTCGCGGCGGTTGCAGGTGATGATCACGACGGAGATGCGGGGCACTTCGCGGTTCCTTCCAGTGTGCGGGCCTGGTGTTCGACGGGGGTGGGCAGCACGCGTCGTTCGCGCACGGCGCGCGGCAGCCGCGGCAGCGCGCCCAGCATGGCCGACGGTGCGGTTCGGGCCGTGCGCAGTACTTCACGCCACGGCCGGCGCAGCACGGCGATGAGCAGCCGGTTGCGGGCTTCCGCACGGCGGCGCCACGACGAAGGCGGCCGCGAGCGCGACGGGTGGTGGTGCGCCCGCAGGTCCTCGACGTAACAGAGGTCCCACCCGCGCGCGGCGAGGTCGTAGGACAGCAGCTGCTCCTCCGCGCCGAAGTGCAGTAGCGGGCTGAAGCCGCCCACCTCCAGGTAGGCCTCGCGGCGCACGATCGCCGAGCACGCCAGGAAGCCGAGCACGAGCGGCCCGGGCGCGTTGCGGGGCCGGCCCAGCGGGCTGTCCGCCATCTCGGGGGTCACGGGATCCTCGCGGCACTCGGGGCCGACGAGCGTGCGGGCGGCGAGCAGACCTACCCGGGGGTACTCGCCGAAGATGCGCTCCGCCTCGCTCAGTGCGTCCGGCGCCCACCAGGAGTCGTCGTCGCTGAAGGCGACGTACGGCGTACCAGCCACCCGCACGCCCAGGTTGCGCGCCGCGGCACCGAGGTTGTGCGGCAGCTTGATCAGACGCACCTGCGGGTACGACGACGCGACGGCCGCGGTGTCGTCGCAGGAGGCGTTGTCCAGCACCACAACCGGAGGTTTCGGCTCCAGTGTCGACAGTTCCGCCAGCGTCCGGTCGAGCTCGCGAGCGCGGTCCCGGGTCACGATGACCACCGTCGTGCGCGCGCTCACCGCGAACCCACCAGCTCTCCGACCAGACCTGCCAAAGTGGACTCCGGCCCCGGCACACCGGTGACCGCGCGGGCGCGCCCGCGCGGCGAAAGGCACCACGCCAGCCGGTCGTCCAGCAGCGCGCGATCGCCCGCGCCCGACGCCGAGACGACCGGCCAGCCCAGTACGTGCCCTTGCACCGTCACCTTGCCGCCTCCCGAGATCGGGTCGACCGCGACCACCGGCACCCCGGCCTTGAGGCCGAGCACCAGCCCGTGCAGCCTGGTCGTCACGACCACGTCCATTCTCGACAGTGTCGTGACGAACTGGTCCGGCGTGGCGCACCGCTGCCAGTCCTCGTGCGCGAGCCGTGAATCCAGCGAGACGCGGGCGCAGTCGAGGCCGGCGAGCCAACCGGTGAGCGCGTCGTGCACCTCGTCGTGGCGGCCGGCCGTGCCGTACTCCGGCTGTCGTGGTGCGAGCACAACACCGAGCACGGGCGCCGGCGACGTGGCCGCGCTCAACGACAAGTCCGGGGCCGACGTCGTGGCGTCGTCACGCGGGAGGATGCGGTGGAACCCGGTCACGGCCGCATCGTCCGGATCGGGCACCGACACGCCCACCGCGATGCGCCGGCACGCCGAGTACCGCTCGTGCAGTTCACGCAGCTGCGGCCCGTGCACGGGGCCGCAGGCGAACACCACGTGCGTGTAGTCCCCAGGTGGCGCTGCGCCCAGGTGCAGCGTGCCCGGGCGGAACGCCGGGCTCCACGCGACGTCGTGGTCGATCCCCGCGGCCGCCAGCGCGGCCCCGGCAGCGCGCAACCCCAGGACGTCACCGGCCGTCGCTTCGCCGTGGAGAAAACTGGCCCAACCCGTGAGCAGAACTCGCATGATCGCCGGATACCCGCCCACGGGCGCCTCACACGGTTTCGCCGCCACCGGTGCCGGGTAGCCGCCACGGCATGACGACCAGGCGATTCGATCGCGCCGTGGTGACCGGAGGCGCCGGTTTCGTCGGCGCTCACCTGTGCGCGCTCCTGCTTTCCGAAGGTCTCGAAGTGACCGCTGTGGACAATCTGGCGACGGCTTGTCCTGCCACGCTCGAAGACCTCCGCCGCCACGACCGCTTCCGGTTCGTGCGCCACGACGTCACCGAGCCGATCCCGCTCGATGACCCGGCGGACGTCGTGTTCCACCTCGCGTCCGCGGCCTCACCGCGCGACTACCTCGCGCTGCCGATCGAAACCTTGCGCGCCGGCTCCCACGGCACGGAGCAGGCGCTCGAACTCGCCCGCCGCGACGGCGCCCGCTTCGTGCTCGCCTCCACCAGCGAGGTCTACGGCGACCCCCTCGAACACCCGCAGCACGAACGCTACTGGGGCAACGTCAATCCGATCGGGCCGCGCAGCGTCTACGACGAAGCCAAGCGCTACGCCGAAGCGCTCACCTCCGCCTATCGCCGCGAGCACGGCGTCGACACGGCCATCGCCCGGATCTTCAACACCTACGGCCCCGGGATGCGCGTGAACGACGGCCGCATGATCCCGGCGTTCTTCACCCAGGCGCTGGCCGGAGAGCCACTCACCGTGACCGGTACCGGCGAGCAGACGCGCTCGATCTGCTACGTCGAGGACACCGTCGGCGGCCTCGTCGCGCTCGCTCGCTCCGGGTACCCGGGGCCGGTCAACCTCGGCAACCCCGACGAGCTGACCGTCCGTCAGGTCGCCGAACGCATCAAGGCGATCGTCAGGTCCGACTCGGCCGTCGAGTACGTCGACGCGGTGGTCGACGACCCGCAGCGGCGGTGCCCCGACATCTCACTCGCGCGCGAGGTCCTGGGCTGGGAACCCAAGATCGACGCGGACGACGGGCTCCGTCGCACGGCGGCGTGGTTCCGGCAGTTCCGTCGCGCTGAGTAGCGACGCCCAGGGCTTTTGCCGTCGGCCGTTTATTTATGACTTCGCCGGGTAGCGCTACGAGCGAACGCGGATCCGCCGGCGGGTCCGCCCGGACGCCAGAGGCAGGTCGATGCGCATACTCGGGATCAACGCCGTTTTCCACGACCCGGCCGCCGCCCTGGTCGTGGACGGCGAGATCGTCGCGGCGGCGGAGGAGGAACGCTTCAGCCGCCGCAAACACGGCAAGCAGGCCGTGCCGTTCTCGACTTGGGAGCAGCCGGCGCAGGCCGCCGCCTGGTGCCTCGAGCAGGCCGGTCTGGCACCCGACGACCTCGATGCCGTCGGCTACTCCTACGACCCCGCCCTGGTCGAGCCCGGCCTGCCCGGGCACGACCACAGCGGCGAGGAGCTGCGGACCGAGTTCGCCGAACGCGCGCCGAAGTTCCTCCGGGCCGCGCTACCCGGGCTGGACCCCGGAATCGTGCGGTTCGTGCGCCACCACGTCGCCCACGCCGCCTCCGCCGCGCTCGCGGCCCCGTTCGGCGACTGCGCGGTGCTGGTCGCCGACGGCCGCGGTGAGAGCACTTCGGCGCTGGCCGGCGAGTACCGCGACGGCCGGTTCAAGGAACTGGCGGCACAACGGCTCCCGCATTCGCTCGGCCTGCTGTACGAAGACCTCACCGAGCACCTGGGGTTCGCGCGTTCGAGCGACGAGTACAAGGTGATGGCACTCGCCTCCTACGGCACGCCCGGCCACCTGGACCACCTGCGCGAAAAGGTCTATGCGACCGGCGACGGCGGGTTCCGCGCCGACGGCGTCGATCTCGCGGAGTTCGCCCCACGGCGTGGAGCCGGTGACGAGCTGACCCGCCGCCACGCCGACCTCGCGGCGAGCGTTCAAAAAGTCCTCGAAGAGGTCCTGCTCGACCTGGTGGGCTGGCTGCACGAGCGCACCGGGCAGCGGGACCTCGCGCTGGCGGGCGGGATCGCGCTCAACTGCGTCGCCAACACCCGCCTGCACGCCGAAGGCCCGTTCGAGCGCGTCTGGGTACAGCCGGCGGCCGGCGACGCGGGTACCGCGCTCGGCGCCGCCCTGCAGCTCGCCGCCGAGGCCGGCGAGGTCGGCTCGCCGATGGTCGGGGCCGACCTCGGCCGCGGCTGGACCGACGACGAGCTCGAAGCCGTGCTGCGCAAGGCGAAACTGCCCTATGAACGGCCCGCCGACCTCGCGGAAACCGTCGCCGAGGCGCTGGCGAACGACGAGGTCGTCGCGTGGTTCCAGGGCCGCGCGGAGTTCGGCCCTCGCGCCCTCGGGCACCGTTCCCTGCTGGCGCACCCCGGCCGTTCGGCCAACCTGGAGCGGCTCAACGATGTCAAGGGCCGTGAGCAGTTCCGGCCGGTGGCACCGATGGTCCGTGCCGAGCGGGCCGGCGAGATCTTTTCGCGCGGCCCCTTGCCCAGCCCCTACATGCTCTTCGTGCACGACGTGGCGGTGGACTGGCGCGACCGCATCCCGGCGGTCACCCACGTCGACGGCACAGCCCGCGTGCAGACCGTCGACGAGCGCGAGAACCCCGTGCTCGCCCGGGTGCTCGCCGGTTTCGAACGCCGGACCGGCCTGCCGGTCGTGATCAACACCAGCCTGAACACCGCGGGCCGGCCGATGGTCGACTCGCCGCGGGACGCACTCGAATGCTTCGGCTCCGCACCGATCGACCTGCTCGCGCTGGGGCCCTTCGTGCTCCGGCGCTCCCCACGGACCGGCGCGGGGGCGCCGGAGGAGAAAGAGGAGGCGCACTGATGGAGGATCATTTCGCCGCGTTGCGGGAAGCTGCGCTGCGAACCAGCCGATCCGTGCCCACGATAACCGCGTGGGGGCGACAGCTCGCGACCGTCTTCACGACCGGCGGCCGATTGCTCGCTTGTGGCAACGGCGGCAGCGCCGCCGAAGCCCAGCACCTGACCGGCGAGCTTGTCGGTCGCTTCCGCGCCGAGCGGCGGCCGCTGTCGGCGATCGCGCTGCACGCGGACACGTCGGCGACCACGGCCATCGTCAACGACTACGGCAACCACGAGGTTTTCGCCCGCCAGGTGCGCGCGCACGGGCGCCCAGGCGACGTGCTGGTGTGCCTGTCCACGAGTGGCAGCAGCCACAACGTCGTCGCCGCCGCGAAAGCCGCGCACGAGCTGGGGGTGACCACGTGGGCGCTGACCGGGCCCGCGCCCAACCCGCTCGCGGCGCTGTGCGACGACGCCGTGACCGTCGAGGCGCCGTCGGTGGCCACCGTGCAGGAGATGCATCTCGCGCTGGTGCACGCCCTGTGCGAGGAGCTGGACAAGGCGCTCGGGGTGGCCGCGTGAAGCCGCTGGTCGTACTCGGCGACACGCTGCTCGACGTCGACGCCGAAGGAACTGCCGACCGGCTCTGCCCGGAGGCGCCGGTTCCGGTCGTCGACCTGACGGCACGGCGTCGCCGCCCCGGTGGGGCCGGGCTCGCCGCTCTGCTGGCCGCGCGGTCGGCGGCCGAGGTCGTGCTGGTGACGCCGCTCGGCGACGACGAGCCGGGGCACGCGCTCACCGGGCTGCTGGAACCCGACGTCACGGTGCTGTCCCTGCCCTTGCGTGGCACCACGGTGTGCAAAACGCGCGTCCGTGCGGGCGGACAGTCGTTGCTCCGTCTGGATTCCGGTAACGGAACGGCGACCGCCGAACCGCTCCCCGAGGGGGTCCGCGAAGCCCTCGGGGACGCAGGAGCGGTACTCGTCGCGGATTACGGCCGAGGCCTCACGCGCAACCCGCACGTCCGCCGGGCCCTGCGCGAACTCGCCGGGCGGGTGCCGGTGGTCTGGGACCCGCACCCGCGGGGCACGGAACCGGTGCGCCACGCCCGGCTCGTCACCCCGAATCTGGCGGAAGCCCACAGCACGCTGCCTGGCCACGACGAACCGGCCGAGCTCGCGAAACTGCTGCGGGATCACTGGCACGCCGAGGCCGTCGCGGTCACCACGGGTGCGCGCGGCGCGGTCCTCGCCGACGGCTACGGGCAGACTGCGGTGCCGATCCCCGCGTCCGCGCGAACGCCGGGCCACGCGGCTCCGGATACCTGCGGGGCGGGTGACCGCTTCGCCGCGGCCGCCACCGCGGCCCTGCTGACCGGCGCGGACACCACCGAAGCCGTCGCGACCGCCGTCGAGGCAGCAGCCCGTTTCGTCGCCGACGGCGGCGCCACGGCACTGTCCACCCACGACGGCCCGACTCCGGAACCGCAACCGGCGACCGATGCGTTCGGCCTGGCACAACGCATCCACGCGGAGGGCGGCCGGCTGGTCGCCACCGGCGGGTGCTTCGACCTGCTGCACCCCGGGCACGTCAGCCTCCTGCGGCAAGCGCGCGCTCTCGGGGACGCCTTGGTGGTGTGCCTCAATTCGGACGCTTCCGTGCGGGGCCTCAAGGGGCCCGCACGGCCGCTCGTACGCGACCGTGACCGGGCGCGGCTGCTCGCCGCACTGTCCTTTGTGGACGCAGTGGCCGTGTTCGACGAACCTTCCCCCGCAGGAGTGCTGGAACGGCTACGCCCGCACGTGTGGGTCAAGGGCGGCGACTACACGCACGCCGACCTGCCCGAACGCGAGGTCGTGGAACGGCACGGCGGCGAAGTCGTGCTCGTCCCGACCGTCCCGGGTTACTCGACGTCGCGGCTGGTCGCCGCGGCCGCGAGTGCCTGACCCGACGGTGCTTGATTCCAAACCGACTCCGACTCACGAAGGAGACCGATGCGACCCCTCGGCAACATCCTGATCACCGGTGGCGCCTCCGGGCTCGGCGCAGCCACCGTCGACGCCGTGCGCAAAGCCGGTGGCACGCCCTACGTCCTCGATCGCGTCCGCCCCGAGGACCCGGCCGAGTACGTCGAAGCCGATCTCACCGACACCGCCGCGACCGAGCGGGCGGTGCGTGAACTGGCCGAGCGCGCCGGGGGGCTCGACGGCGTTTTCACCGCTGCGGGCACCGACGCGTGCGGTCCCCTTTCCGAGGTGGCCACCGCGGACTGGGAACGGGTCGTGAAGGTGAACCTGCTGGGCACGGCCGCCGTCGTGCGCGCCGCGCTGCCGTACCTGGAGCGCTCGCGCGGCACGGTCGTCACGTGCGCGTCGACGCTCGGCGTCAAGGCGGTCAGCGACGCGACCGCCTATTGCGCCTCGAAGTTCGGCGTTGTCGGGTTCACCCGCGCGCTGGCGGCTGAGCTGGCCGGGCGCGTCGGCGTGACCCTGCTGATCCCGGGCGGGATGTGGACGCACTTCTTCGACAACCGCACCGACCAGTACAAGCCGCCGCCCGACGCGAAGCTCAACGAGCCCGAGCACACGGCGAGCACGGTGGTTTTCGCCCTGCAGCAGCCGCCGGGCTCGGAGGTCCGCGAACTGGTGGTCTGCGCGTCGGAGGAGGGGTCGTGGCCGTGAGCGCCGCGATCCTCGTGCTGCGTGCGCTCGGTATCGGGGACCTGCTGACGGCCGTGCCCGCGCTGCGCGCACTGCATGCAGCGCACCCCGACGAGCGCTTGGTGCTCGCCGCGCCGCGGGAGCTGCAGGACCTCGCCGAGCTCATCGACGCCGTCGACGAGTTGCTGCCGGCCCCGGGGCTCGGAGCGCTCGCCTGGTCTGGTCCGCCGCCCAAGCTCGCGGTGAACCTGCACGGCCGCGGCCCCGAGAGCATTCACGACCTGCTCGCCACCGACCCGGGCGAGTTGCTCACCCACCACCACCCCGACTTCCCGAACGTGCCCGGTCTCGACTGGCGCGCTGACCTGCACGAGGTCGACCGCTGGTGCCGGCTGGTCGAGTACGCGCACCTCGAGGCCGACCGCTCGGCGCTGCGGCTGCCGCCGCCGCCCGGGCCGAGCCCCGCACCCGGGGCCGTGGTCGTGCACCCCGGCGCGGCGTTCCCGGCCCGGCGCTGGCCACCCGAACGATTCGCGCGCGTGGCACGTGAGCTCGCCGCCGCGGGCCACCGGGTCGTGGTCACCGGAAGCGTGGCCGAACGAGACCTGGCGCATGGCGTCGCCGACCAGGCGGGGCTGCCCGGGGCCGCGGTACTCGCCGGGCGCACGGGCTTGGCGGAGCTGGCTTCGCTCGTGGCCGAGGCGGCGCTGGTGATCTGCGGTGACACCGGTATCGGACACCTCGCGACGGCGTTCGGCACGCCGTCTGTGCTGTTGTTCGGCCCCACGCCACCACGGCTGTGGGGGCCGCCACCCGAAGCCCCGCAGCATGTGGTGCTGTGGGCCGGGGACGTCGGTGATCCCCACGGCGACCGGCCGGACGGAGGACTGCTGCTGCTCGGTGAGGAGCGCGTGCTCGCCGCCGCGCGGGTAGCGGTGGAAGCGCAGGTGCCGCATGGCTGAGCACATCGGAATCGTGGGCGCGGGGTACGTCGGGCTGACGAGCGCCGCGTGTTTCGCCCGCCTGGGGTACCAGGTCACGTGCGTGGACACCGATGAGTCCAAAGTAGACGCATTGGGTCGCGGTGAGGTTCCGATCGCCGAACCCGGCCTGCCGGAGCTGGTCGCCCAGGGGCTCGCCGACGGCACCCTTGTCTTCACGACCGCGCAGGCGGAACTGCACGGCACGGACGTCGTCTTCCTGTGCCTGCCCACCCCGCCCGACGGCGAAGGCCGGCCCGACCTCGGCGTGCTGGAACAAGTGCTGCCGCAGCTCGGGCGGATCCTGCGGCCCGGCTGCGTGCTCGTCACCAAGTCCACGGTGCCGGTCGGTACGGCCGCCCGTGTGCCGCGCCTGCTGGGCCGCGGCGACCTGCCGGTGGTGAGCAACCCCGAGTTCCTGCGCGAAGGGCATTCGGTGGAGGACTTCCTGCACCCCGACCGCGTCGTGATCGGGACCGATCCGCCGGCAGCGCCGTCCGCGCACCGCGTCGAGAAGCTGTACGAACCGACGGGCGCGCCGGTGGTCCGGACCGACACCGCCAGCGCCGAGCTCGCGAAGTACGCCAGCAACGCGTTCCTCGCGGTGAAGTTGTCGTACGTGAACGTGCTGGCCGAGCTGTGCGAACGGTTCGGCGCCGACGTCGGCGAAGTCGCCCGCACGATGGGCCTCGACGCGCGCATCGGCCCGGAATTCCTCGTACCGGGGCCGGGCTGGGGTGGTTCCTGCCTGCCCAAGGACACCTCGGCGCTGCTGCACGCGGCCGACGCCGCGGGCGTCGACTTCGGCATCCTGCGCGACGCAGTCCGGGTGAACGCCCGCCAGCGCGCCCGCGCGGTGCGGACCGTGCGGGAGGCGGTCACGGGCTCGCCGTCCGGCTCCCTCGCAGGCACGCGGATCGGCCTGCTGGGCTTGGCGTTCAAGGCGGGCACCGGCGACCTGCGCGACTCGCCGGCGCTGGCGATCGCCATCGCGCTGGCCCGCCACGGCGCTGAGCTGACCGCACACGATCCGGCGGTCGAAGCCGTGCCGGAGCTCGACGCGGTGCAGGTCGTGGACGACCCGTACCTGGTGGCGAAGGACGCCGCCGCGCTCGTCGTGCTCACCGAGTGGCCGGAGTTCCGCGACCTCGACTGGGCCCGGCTCGCCGCCGCGACGGCCCGGCCGGTGGTCGTGGACACGCGCAACCTTCTCCACCCCGAGATGCTCGCCAACGCCGGGTTCACTCACTTCGGCGTCGGACGGCCGCACCCGGAGGCTACTCCGTTCGGGTGATGTCGACGGATTTCCCGAGTGTGGTCCGGACCGTGGGGTACGCGGTCCGGACCACCATCCCGAGGGAGACCCCGTGACGAACCGGATCCTGATCAGCCAGGAGAGCCAGCCGATCCCGTGTGAGAAGTGCGGTCAGCCGACCTTGCACGTCGCCCGGCTCGTCACCGGCGACGGTGCGCTGCTCGGGCAGACGATGGTCTGCACCGAATGCCGCCGCGGCCGGCCGGACAGCACCGAGTCGTCGGTTTGACACCGGCGCGAGCGAGGAGAAGCGCGGCGACCGTTTCCGAGGGTGGTCACCGCGCTTCTCCTCGCCGCTGGATGCCGGTGCCCGTCAGCCTCGGACAGGCCGGCGCCGACCGGTTCGGCGTGGGTCAGGCGCCCGGCGGCTCCACGTGCACCACCTTGGTCTGCGTCATCTCGTCGAGCAGCTCGGGTCCGTAGCCATAGCCGTTGCCGCTGCGCCGCCGCGGGTGCGCGGCCCCGCCGGGTGCGCCGCCGAACACGGAGTTGACCTTCACCGTCCCTGCGGGGAGTTCACGCCACGCGTGCTGCGCGCGGGCCATCGACGCGGTCAGCACGGTCGCCGCGAGCCCGTAGTCACTGCGGGCGGCCGCGGCGAGCCCGTCTTCGAAACTCGAGACGACCTGCACCGGCGCGACCGGGCCGAACGTCTCCTCGACCATCACGCGCAGGTCCGGCGTGCACCCCGTCAGAACGGTCGCCGGGTAGTGCGCGCCGGGCCCTTCGGGCACCACTCCCCCGGTCAGCGCCCGCGCGCCCCGCGCCAGGGCGTCCTCCACGTGCGAGTGCACGTGCTCGCGGTGGCGGAGGTCGACCAGCGGCGCGAGGGTGCGCGCCTCGGCTTCCTTCACCAGCGCGGCCAGGAACGGTTCGGCGATGGCTTCGTGCACGTAGACCCGCTCCACGGCCACGCAGATCTGCCCGGAGTTGGCGAACGCGCCGAGCGCGACCTGCCCGGCGGCCCACGCGGGATCGACGTCCTCGTCGACCACCACGGGGTCGTTGCCGCCGTTCTCCAGCAACGTCTTCGCGCCGGTCGCAGCCGCGCTGGCGGCGATCGACCGGCCGGTCGCGGTGCTGCCGACGTGGGCGATCACGTCGACGTCGCCGCGCATCGCCAGCAGGGCGCCTACCCCGCCTTCGCCTTGCAGGGTCTGGAAAACACCGTCCGGCAGCACGCCGGAAAGCACCTTGCCGAGCAGCGCGCCGGTGTGCGGCGCGCGCTCGCTCGGCTTGTGCACCACGGTGTTCCCGGCCGCCAAGGCCGCGCCGATCAGCCCGCACGCCACGGCGACCGGGTCGTTCCACGGCGTCAGCGCGACGACGACTCCGCGAGCTTCCGGGACCATCAGGTCGGTCGCCCCGAAGTCGCCGAGCAGGCTGCGCCCACGATGGACGGGGCCCAGCTCCGCGTACTGGTCGAGAGTGCCCGCACCGGCAAGCACGCCCTCGGCCGCCTCGGCCCGCGGACGCCCGGTCTCGGCTTCGTTGCGCGCGGCGAATTCGTCGACGTGCTCCCGCAACCGCGCCGCCGCGGAGTGCAGCAGCCCACCGCGCTCGGCCGCCGGCGTGCGCGCCCAACCGGGCCACCTGCGGTTCGCCAGCGCCAGCGCGGCGTCGACCTCGTCTTCGCCGGCGGTGGGCACCGTGCCCACCACGCTCCCGTCGGCCGGGTTCCGGATTTCGATCGTCCCTGCGGTCATCCGCACCTCCTTCGCGTCGCTGTGTGGTTACCCCGGTGCGCCGGTTCGACACCCGTTTCGGCGGGCCCCCACCGGGTAGTCAGCTCCAGTGACTGCTTCGCTCGACTACACCGTGGTCATCCCCACGACGGGCCGCGACAACCTGCGGCCGCTGCTGCAGACCCTGCTCACCGGCCGCGGCCCGCGGCCGGCGGAAGTCCTCGTCGTCGACGACCGGCCCCACGGCCGCGACCTCGATGTCCCCGCCGGCGTCCGCGTGCTCCAGTCGGGCGGGCGTGGACCGGCAGCCGCGCGTAACCTCGGCTGGCGCAACGCGGCGAGCGAGTGGATCGCGTTCGTCGACGACGACGTCGTGCTGGCCGACGACTGGCCACAGCAGCTGGCCGACGACCTCCTGCCCCTGGGCTCGGACGTCGCCGCTTCCCAGGCGCGCATCACGGTGCCGCTCCCGGCGGACCGGCGCCCGACCGACGACGAGCGCGGCACCGCCGGCCTCGAACACGCGTTGTGGATCACCGCCGACATGGCTTACCGGCGCAGCGCGCTTGTCGAAGCCGGCGGGTTCGACGAACGCTTCCCCCGCGCGTTCCGCGAAGACTCGGACCTCGCGCTGCGCGTGACGCTCACAGGGCATCGCATCGAACGCGGCCGGCGGCTGACCACGCACCCCGCCCGCAACTCCGGTTTCTTCGCCAGTGTGAAAGCACAGCGGGGCAATGCCGACAACGCCTTGATGCGGGCCAAGCACGGCGCGCTGTGGCGTCAGCGCACCGCGGCGGGGCGCGGGCGCCTCGGCGAGCACGCGGTGTCCACAGTGGCCGGTCTGGCCGCGCTCGGCTTCGCCCTCACCGGCCGGCGGGCCCCGGCCGCGCTTGCCGGTGGGGTGTGGGCGAGCCTGACAGCGGAGTTCGCCGCGCGCCGTGTGCTGGCGGGCCCGGCCGCACCGGGCGAAGTCGTGCGGATGGTCGTGACCAGCGTCCTCATCCCGCCGGTCGCCTGCTACCACCGGGTGCGCGGCGAGATTTCCGCCCGGCGCCGCCGGCCCCCGGCCGCGGTGCTGTTCGACCGCGACGACACGCTGATCACCGACGTGCCCTACCTCGACGACCCCGAAAGCGTGCGGCCGGTGCCCGGGGCCGTCGAGCTGGTCCGCGGGCTGAGGGAACGGGGAGTGCCGGTCGGGATCGTGAGCAACCAGTCGGGGGTCGCGAAAGGACTGATCACGCCTGAGCGGCTGGCTGCGGTGAACGCGCGCGTGGAGGAGCTGCTGGGGCCGTTCGGGACGTGGCAAGTCTGCGTACACGACGACGGCGACGGTTGCGACTGCCGCAAACCCGCGCCCGGGCTCGTGCGCCGGGCCGCTGCCCAACTGGGGGTCGACCCGGCGTCGTGCGTGGTCATCGGTGACACGGGGGCCGACGTGCGCGCCGCCCTCGCGGCCGGGGCCCGCGCAGTGCTCGTGCCGACGGAGCGCACGCTCGACGTCGAAGTGCAGCACGCGCGCCGGTACGCCGCGGTCGCGCGGAACCTGTCCGAAGCGCTGCGCGTGGCCGGGGTCGCCTGATGACCCACGTCCTGGTGGCCCGGCAGGACAATCTGGGCGACGTCCTGCTGGCCGGCCCGTGCATCCGCGCCGTGGCCGCGCACGCTTCGCACGTGACGCTCCTGACCGGACCGAACGGGCGTCCGGCCGGCGAGCTGCTACCGGGCGTCGACGATCACCTCACCTGGCGTGCGCCCTGGATCGACCCGGAACCGCCGCCCACGACCGCCGCGGACACCGGCGCGTTCGTGGCGGAGGTCCGCAGGCGGGCACCGGACCGCGCGCTGATCCTCACGTCGTTCCACCAGTCCCCGCTGCCGCTCGCGCTGCTGCTGCGGCAGGCGGGAGTGCCGTGGGTCGGCGCGATCTCGGACGACTACCCGGGCAGCCTGCTCGACCTGCGCCATCGCGTTGACGGCGACCCGCCGGAAGCCGTGCGCATGCTCACGCTCGCCGAGGCGGCGGGGTTCCGGCTGCCGCCTGGCGACCACGGCGGCTTGGCGCTGCGCCGGCCGCTGCCCGACTCCACTCGGCTGACCGGAGGTGGGCCGTACGTCGTGGTCCACCCCGCCGCTTCGGTACCGGCCCGCCACCCGTCGGCAGAGTGGAGCCACCGGCTCGTCCGGGCTCTGATCGCGCAGGGCCACCGTGTGGTCGTGACCGGCGCGCGGATCGAGCGGGAGCTGACCCGGCAGGTGGCCGGCGGCACGGGCATCGACCTCGGCGGCCGGACGACCCTGGCCGAGCTGGCGTCGGTGCTGACCGGCGCCCGAGTAGTGGTCGCGCCCAACACGGGTGCCGCGCACCTGGCCGCCGCGGCCGGAACCCCGGTCGTGTCGCTGTTCGCGCCGGTGGTGCCGGCCGCGCGCTGGGCGCCGTACGGCGTGCCGGTCGCTCTCCTCGGGGACCAGCACGCGCCGTGCCGCGACAGCCGCGCACGCACGTGCCCGGTGCCAGGCCACCCGTGCCTGGACCGCGTCGACCCGGCGCAGGTGTGCCGCGCCGTCGCGGAGCTCGCGGAGCCCGACAGCGCCGGGTTTCGTGACCGGATCACCGGGTAGCCACTGCGGAGCCGATCAAGCCAGCACATGTCGGAGGTGACCATGCCGCGCGAAAGCGACCAGCACTCGCCCCGTGAGGACGACGAGCTGAAGGCCGAACTGCAGGGGGAGCTGAAGGGCAACGGCCCCACCCGTGCGGAGGACTGGCGCGACCCCGAGCTCTCGGCCGACGACGACGAACCCATCCCGCCACCCGTCGGCGAGGATTGAGCTGCCCCGCTTCGACCAGGAGGTGATCCGCGTGGACAAAGCGCTGTGGACGGAATTCCCGCGCGTGGTGGTCGGCGTGACCTCGCGCGGGCCCTCCGACCAGCGGTGCACCCACGACACCGGCGCCGAGCAGCTGCTGCCCGACCGAGCCGAAATCCCGGTGGGACACGAGGTCCAGGAGATCCCTGGCCAGCGAAAGTCCGCTGTGGATGGGCACCACGAGACCGTGCCGTCCCCGGCGGCTGAACGTGCGCGGGCCGAACGGCGCGGCGGCGTGGAGCTTGTCGCCGATGAGGGTCCACTCGCGGCGCCGACCGACTCCGAGTCGGGGAGGTGTCGTGCCGGACGGGGATGACCAGCGCACGCTGCAGGGCCTCGAAGCCGAATTGAACCTCAGAACGTTCACGACGTGGGCGTTCACCGCCCACGCTGCAGCCGAGCACGTCAGCTGGCTCGCCGTGCTCGTGTTCGCCGACGTCACGGCGGTGCTCGCCTTCCTGACAGGCGTCTTCGCCGCCAATGGCGCGCTGGCGTTCGCGAGCTTCCTGGCCGGCTGCGCCCTCCTTTTCCTCCACACCGCACGGATGAAGCGGTGAAGACGTCTGGTTGTCGTACCACCAGGTGGCCGGCCTCCGGGGCAAGGTTCGCTGGGGCTGCTCCTGGCGACCGGGCCGGCGGCGATCGCCGAGCACGAGCAGCCGCCCGTCGACCGGCTGCTCGGCGGGTCCGACCGTGACCGGTTCCGGCGCGCCAGCATCACGAGGGCAGCCGAGCCGCCACGCATCGTCGTGCCCCTCGGCCAGGACATCGGCGTCACCGGCCTTCGCTGCGGCTCGCGGAGGGCGACATCGAAGCCGGTGCCCGACGGACGAGGTCGCCGGAGGTCGGAAGATCTCCCCGTGTCGCTGTCCGCGGCAATCGGCGGGTTGCACCCCACACGCTGCGAGGCGGCCGGGCAACGCCAAGAAGTCCTTCGCCGGGCAGGGGCCGCGAGGGTCGCGCAGCACCGCGCGCGGCCACCCCGGGCTTGATGTCGACGTCGCTCACCATCACCCGTAGCTGCGAACTTTCGCGGACCCCGCGGCGATCAGGGGGCCGGAGAGCACCTGCGCGCCCGGCCCGGCGAACGTCGTGGGAACGCCGGTCGAGCGTGTTCGAGTCTCGTGGGGGTACGGGGAGCGGGCGCGTGCAGCCACGGCGTTTATCCGCCGCCACAGGCGGTAGCCATGGAGCCCGGACCACGCAGACGGAAGGTGATTCCCATGACCGCACCCGGACCCGAGCCGAACGAGGTCCCCGGCCTGGAACCCGGGGGCTCGGTGACCCCGGGCGACACGCCGCCGGACGCCGGGCAGACCTCGGGACTGTCGCACCCGCAACCCATGCCGTCGCGCAAGCTGCCTGCCGGATGGCTGATCGTCCTCGCGGTCTTCGTGTTTTTGGTGGCGGCGTTTTTCATCGTGCTGGGCCTCGGTTACCTCTGAGGCGGTGGTGTGGGGCCGGACCTCCCTCCAGCCCGGCCCCCTCCCGCTCAGCTACCGCCGAGTTCCTTGCTCACCCCGCTAGGCCCCTCGTACTGCCGGTCGGGGATCCCCCTCAGCTGCTCGAGCGTCTCCTCGTCAGCTCCGTTTCGCTGCGCCGCCGCCACCAGGTCGTCGCGGCCGGCGGGGTAGTCCACTCCGGACAGATATTTCTGCACCTGGATCGGGTTGGCGCCCGTCATCGCTCCTCCTTTCCTGACCCGCCGGGGAAGACCACCGGCGAACGCAGCGGCTACCCGGGGAAAGCGCCGGCAAACATCGCTGCCCTGGGTCTACGGCACCGCGACCGACGACCACAGGCGGGGCTGCACCTCGGCCCCGGCGCTGAACCGGTGCCGGCGCTGTGCGGAATCCGCCGCACAGCGCCGGTACGCCTCAAGCTGCCTCGTCGAACTCGAACCGGAGTTCGTCGACGCAGCGCTGGTACTTCTGCTCCATCTCCTGCTCGCTGTTCGCCGCGATGAGGAACTGCGCGAGCTCGTAGGAGTAGCTGTCCTGCTCGGGCAGCTCCGAAAGCCGCTGCCCTTCCTTCGGCGACACGCTGATCTCCACCCCGCCGAGCCGGCCCTGCAAAGCGGTGATCTCCGCCGCCGTCGGCACGCGCGTCACCACGGCGTCACCCGAGAAGCGGCGCAAGTACCAGCGCCCGGCGATGCCGTACGGACCGGCGCCGGTGCGACGTCGCGGCGCCTGCCCGAGGCCGAGCCGAACCATGAGGTCGTGGTTGGTCAGGCCGTCGACGAGCTCGAACAGCTCGGCGTGCGACTGCGAGTGCCGCGGGTTGATCTCGAGCAGCCACACCTGACCGGACTGCACATCGCAGAAGAACTCGATGCTGAACGTCCCGTTGTCGAAGCCGATCCGCCGCATCACTCTCTTCGCGACGTCCGCCATGCGCCGCTGCACCTCCTGCGGAAGCTGTGAGGGGTACTGGTGGCGCAGGAACGAGGAGCTGTCGGGGTAGTCGACCGAGTCGAGCGCCGCGTACACGGTCACTTCGCCCTGGTACACATACCCCTCCACGGCGGCCTGCACGCCGTGCAGAGCCTCCTCGGCCAGGCACGCCGCCCCCCCGACCTCGGCGATCTCGCGCGGTAGCTCGACCTTCCCGAGGACCTCGTCGAAGGGCTCACCGACCCGCCCCACACCCTCGCGGATGGCCCCGACCGCCGCGGCGAAGTCGTCATCGTCGGTGACGCGGAAGGCGAGCTCCGAGGAGAAGGACTTCACCGGCTTGAGCCACACGGGGTACGAGACCCCCTCGGGCAGCTTCGGTTCGGCGTCGTCGAGGTCGACGATGCCGAAGCGCGGCAGCTCGCTGATCACCTCGCGCTGCTCCAGCCGGCTCCAGTACTTGTGCTCGCACTTGAGGATCGCCTCCAGCGGCACGTGCGGCAGGCCGCGGCTCTCGCACAACAGTGGGACGAGCGACGCCGCCGGGAAATCCCAGAACGTGACGATCGCGTCGATCGAACCGTCGAACGCGTCGAGCGTCGTTGTCGCCTTGTCGAGCAGCCCGCCGATGTCGATTTCGCCGTGCTGGAGTTCGTCAGGCGTCAGAAGTCCATGGAATGCGTACTGGTCGGAGTCGGGCAGCCGCTCGAGCACCTGTGCGTTGTTGTCGTCCAGGCCGACCACGAAGATGTTCGCCGTCATCGGTCTGTCACTCCTCGTTCGTTCCGGTTGGTTCATACCTTCCGGATTTCCCCTTCGCCCTAACGGCAAACGCGTCAGATCAGGTCCCGCGGCACGGTGCGGTGCCAGTTGCGGGACACGATCCGGCGGTCGCCGTGGTAGGCGTCGAGGCGCGCGTCGACCACGAACTCCTCGGGCGTGCAGGACACCCGTGTGCTGGTTTCGCTGCGAGCGGACCAGTCGCCGCGCTCGAACGTCACGACCCACTCCGTCTCCGCGACGGGTGAGCAGAAGTCGTCGGCAACCCACGTATAGCGCTCATGCACGTCGCGGGTGACGGTGAGGTCGATGTCGTCGTAGCGGACGGCGCCGGAGTTCTTCACGATGTCCAGCGCCGAGTGGTACGCGACCAGGTCGCGCGAGACCTCCCAGCTCTGCTCCGGCGGCGTCAGTTGCGTCGTCGCGATCGGCGGCGCGCCTTCCGGTTCACCGAACGGGTTCGCGGGCACCTCATCGGGCTCCGCCACCGGTCGCACCGGAAGCGTGAGGAAGCTCCCTCCGGTGTGGACGGACAAGGTGACCGGCTCCGGGGGCGGCCAGGCCAGCGGCCAGTACGAAGTGGACAGCGAAAGCCTGATCCGGTGACCGGCGGGGAAGGCCTGCGCCACTCCGTTCAGTTCGAACTCGACCTCGCACACTCGACCGGGCTCCATCGGCTTCGGTTCTTCGTGACCGTCGCGGTGGGTCAGGTTGAGCAGCCCGTACGTCACCCGGGTGGCACGGCCATCGGGGGCCACATCGGACAGTCTGGCAGCCACCATCGCCACCGGCCGGTCGGCCGAGACCGCGAGCCGCACGCGCGGCGCGCCGAGGATTTCGCAGCGCTCGGTGAGCACGTCGGTGTCGAAGACGAGGGAGCCGCCGTCCTCCTCACGCTGGTCGTAGGGCAGGTCCGGCGGGGCGCTGTACGAGGCCCACTTCCCGGCGAACTGCCCGACCGACAGCGGTGAGGAAACCTCCAGCACCGTTTCCGGCACGTCCTCCTCCGCCCGCGCGATGCGGTGCGGGGCCAGCGCGTGTTCCGAAGGCTTGACGTGCGGCGAGGGCCACCGCGCCTCGCCGACCCACCGGCCGGGGCGATCCTCGTAGGACGTCGAAGGCGGCACGCTCTCCTGCAGCCAGGTCTGGACCATGGGCCCGTCCAGCACACCGTTCTCGACGTCCTTGAGCCAGTGGTCCCACCACCGCACGACTTCCTGCAAGTACCCGATCGCCGGGCCGGGCTCGCCGAGGTGCGGGTACTTGTGCGACCACGGCCCGATCAGTCCGCGGCGCGGCACGTCGAGGTGGGCCATCAGCCGGGTCACTGCGTTGGAGTACCCGTCCGCCCAGCCGCTGGAGGCGAGCACCGGTACTTGCACGTCGCTGTAGTTCTCCGACACGGACGCGTGGCGCCAATAGCCGTCACGGCGCTGGTGGCGCAACCACTGCTCGGCCCACAGGCTGCAGCCCTCAAGCCGCTCCCGCCACAGCTCCAGCCACCGATCCCCCACGACCGCCGGGTCCGGCGGCAACGTCGAGTCGGAGAACATGGTGCCGGATTCGGCGACGTTGTCCGAGAGCAGGCAGCCACCCATGTAGTGCATGTCGTCGGCGAAGCGGTCGTCGGTGAACGAGGAGATCACGATCGCCCGCAGGCTCGGCGGTTTGCGCGCGGCGACCTGCAACGCGGCGAACCCGCCCCAGGAGATCCCCATCATGCCGGTCACGCCGCTGCACCACGGCTGGTCCGCGAGCCACGCGAGCACGTCTTCGGCGTCGCGCTGTTCGGACTCGAGGTACTCGTCCGCCAGCACGCCTTCGGACTCACCGGTGCCGCGGATGTCGACGCGGACACACGCGTAACCATGGCCGGCCAGATAAGGGTGGTGGATCGAGTCGCGCACCGAGGTCAGGTCACGCTGGCGATACGGGATGTACTCCAGGATTCCCGGCACCGGCAAGGACTCCGAGCCCACCGGCCGCCAGATGCGGGCCGAGAGGCGGATCCCGTCGGACACGGGGATCCGGACATTCTCGTCCTCGAGGATCTCGTACGGCAACGATGCGAGAGCGCGAGTACCCATGGGCCTTCGCATACCCCGACGCGTGCGCCGGAAAACGCGATCACCGGCCGGGCGCGAAGCTTCCGTACCGGCGCCTCAGTGCCACCGTCAGCGCGATCGCGCTGAAGATCGCCAGCAGGACCCCCGCCACGAGCGCGTTGGTCCGCAGCGCGTCGCGGTGCCCATCCGGCGGGTAGCCGAACGCGAACGGCGTGGCGATCAACCAGCACCCGATGACGAAGTTCACCACGCCGAGCCACCACAGCCGGCCCGGCACCGCGAGGCGGGCAAGCGCCACCACGGCGACGACCACACCACACACGAGGGTGTTCCAGAACCCCGCTTCGCCGGCGAGTGTGGCCGCCCAGGTGAACACGCAGGCGGCGACGATCAACCACACGCCGGTCAGCAGCTCGGCCGCCAGCGGCAGCCTGCTTTCTCGCAGCTTCTGGTCCTGGGCGCTGAGCGCCGAGGTCTTGGTCATGGCGTCACTCCTTTCAGCGCTGGTCTCGCGCGAATGCCCGGTGAGCGTCGAAAGAAACACGCGGTTCCACCCTCGTGCCACCGGGCAGGTTCCCGGGGCGAGAGGCGCCGGTACGGACCGCGACACGGGCGGCGCGTGGACTGGCGAAGCCGCTCGCCGGCGCGCGGATGGGTTCGACGGGTGCGCTGGTCGTCGGCGGCGACGTCAGCGTGGCCTGCACGCAGGTGGATCGAGGGCAGGCCTCGGCCATGGCGAGTGCCGCGGGGCTCGTGATCGGCGGCGCGAGAGACCTGGGCACGGTCCGCGCGAGGTGAACCGGGCGGCGGCGCAGGAGCCGAGGCAGCGCCGCGGGTGGAGGACACCTCGTCGCCTCGGCCTCGTCCACCGTGAGGCCCCGCGCGCCGTGCCACCCAGTCCGGAGGTCCAGTCTCCGCACAGTGAAGCGTCTAGTGCAGGTGCACTAGACGGTGCGGTAAATTTTCACATCCAGCTGCGGATGGACGGGAGGGTGATGATCATGTCCGTGGTCGAGTCCCACGATCACGAGCCGGCCCGTTCGGAGCCCGAGCACCGCCAGGCCCCGAGCAAGCACGCCCCGGCGACGACGCCGAGATCGCCGAGCTCGCGGAGGCCATCGCCGTGGAGAACGAGCAGCTGCGCCAAGCGCTGCGCAGCCGCGAGCTGATCGGACAGGCCACGGGTGTCCTGATGGGCCAGCGCCGGTGCCGACCGGAGACTGCCTTCACCCTGCTGGTGAACCTGTCGCAGGACACCAACACCAAGCTGCGCGACGTCGCCCGCGCCTTTCTGAACGAGTTCCTCGACACGCTGCCCGAGAACTCGCGGGACACTGCCCCCTCCCCGCGTGAACCGCAAGTACAACCGCGTTTCGAATCAAGAAACTGACCGCCACCGGGGCGCGGCGCCAACGGTCCGGCACGGTTCACCATTCGCAGCAGCGGGACAGCAGGGCCGCGTAAGTCGCGGCGACGTGGCCGTCGTGCCAGGCCCGGAACACGAGGAGGCTCCGGATCCGCAGTGCACGTCGTCGACCGCGCGATCGGCGTCTTCGATCTCCAGGTGCGGCCGAAGGGCCGGCCACGGCGCGGTCGGTGCCGGATCAGCGCCGGCGCGCCCGGCTTGAACGACTCCTCGCGGCCCAGCCGCCGCTGCAGTTGGTGCCGAGCACGACTGACCGGACTGCCGCGATGGCGTGGATGCGGCCGGAGGTCCGCGCCGTGGGCATCGAAGGAGCAAGCAAGCTCTTCAATGCGCGTCGTCGACGCCTCGGCGGCTGGCGTCACCGGGAGTCCGGAGCGGTCGGTCGAGGCCGTGCCGGCACGACACACTGGCCGCGCGGCCTGAGCGTGATCAGCGAGAACAAGCAGTCTGGCCACGGTCTCCGCCGCCGATCTCGGCGCGCACTGACCGATGACGGCGATCAATTCGCCCTGCGGGCGCTCGGGTACCAGCGCGCCGCGGTGGTTGATCGTGCTTCGTAACTGCTCGTCGATGAGAGGTTCCGCCCGCGTGGGAGGGCTGCGGAGTTACAGTGGTGGAAGCTGAGGTATTTCGCGCGTTCCGGTCCGGCGGTGCGCCGCCTTCGCGGCATACCGACCTTGCGCGAACGACGAAGGGCTTCGCCGCGGGGAGGATGCGGCGCGTATTCTCTTCGTCCAGCAGCGGGCCTCGAAGCACACACCCACGTCGGCACCGGTAATTCCCCGGCGGCCGTGATGGTACCCGGTTCGCTGCCGCACTGCTCCTCATACGTGTCCCGGCCCTCGTTCTTCGGCGTAGCCGACGGGAGAGCTGGTCATGGACAACATGCGGAACAACTCGTGGCCGATGGTCCTCGATGAGGTCACCGGGGCGCTGGAGAAGCTGATCGCGGCGCTCGACAACGTCGACGACTCCGCGCTCCTGCTGCACGAGGTGTGCGAGCAGGTGACCCGGGCGATACCCGGCGTCGACGAGGCCACCATCACCCTGATCACCGCCGATATGCCCACGACGGCCGCGACGACCAGCGAGACCGCGGCCGCCTTGGACCGCGACCAGTACGCCGTCGGTGACGGGCCCTGCCTGCAGGCCGCGCGCACCGGTGCCATGGTGCGGGTATCGATCGCCGACGCCGCCGAGTGCTGGCCGGTGTTCGCGAAGGACGCGGCCGAGGCCGGATTCGGCAGTTTCCTGTCCGCGCCACTGGTGGTCAGCGACAAACACGCCGGCGCGGTCAACTGCTACAGCACCCGCGACCACGGCTTCGCCGAACTCGACGAGAAACTGCTCGACCTCTACACCACCGCCGCCACCGCCGCGCTGCGCACCTACAACCGCTACCAGCACGCGCACGAGACCGCCGAGCAGCTCCGGACGGCACTGTCCAGCCGTGCGGTGATCGACCAGGCCAAAGGCATCCTCATGGCCCTGCGCCGGATTTCCGCGGACGAGGCGTTCAGCCTGCTCGTCGAACAGTCCCAGCGGGAGAACGTCAAACTGCGCGACTTTGCCGCTCGGTTCGTCACCCACGCCACCGGCGTGACACCCACGACGTGAACCGGCCCGTGCTCGCCGCTGCGTTCCGGCTACACGACGGCGAAGGAAACCCGCCCAGGGTCCGGAGGCCGCAGTGGCGGGGTGAAGCCTGGCTGCGGATGATCGCCGCCAGCCCGCCGGGCACATGCTGAACAGGCGGTGGGCGTCGACGGTACGACACCCGCCCCGCTTGTCTGCCGAAAAGGGAGCGCTACCCGAGCCGCTGGCTGGCCGTGCCCACGGCGCGGCGCCACCTGGCCGCGTCGAACGTGAAGGTCACCACCACCCCACCCGTCCCGAGGGCGAGCACAGCAGCTGCGGTCGGCCGCTGAGCGTCGACCGGCCGTCCGGCCCGATCAAGTGCGCCCGAATCCGGAGCGAGACGGGCCTGCACAGCGCCGGGCACTACTCGTGCGAACTGCCGTACGGCCGTTGCGAAGCGCCTTTGTAGCCCTCCGCGTCCTCACCCGGGTCCGGGCCGATTTCCTCACCCCGACGGGTCGTGCTGTCGCCGGCGCCGAACGGCGAGCCGGGCTCCATGTCCGTGTCCGAGAGCGTGCCGGTGGGTGAGTAGTCACGCTGGGGGTCGGGCTCGTGGTCCGGCTTTTCACGGGATTTCCTGGCGCCCTCGGCGGCGGCGCCGCCCTCGGTGCCGATGTCCTCGGCCCAGCCGTGCTGGTCTTCCTGGCCGGCCATGACGCGCTCCCTTCGGCCGGGATGGACGGCGGCCCGAGCGGGCCGTGTTCCGGACACGTACCCGGCCCGGAGGTAACCAAACGCCCGGCAATTTCAGGGCGGCGCAGCGACTTTGGCCGCTCCTTCCCCGCCCGCGGCCTGGGCGGTGCCGACAGGCGACCGGGCTCGGCACTGCAGCCGGCGGCTGCCGGGGCGCTTGACCCGCCTTTCTCCTCGCCGCTGCCCCTCTTCTGGTAACCCTTCGCGTCCACGGCGTGCGCTCCATCGTCAGCGTGGGTCGTGCCGAGTCCGGCTCGGGGCTCGAGGCCCCAGCCCGACCGGCACGGGCCCACCGGCGTGCTGCGGTGCTCCCGGCCGTGGCGGTGCTTCGGTCGGCGCGGTTGGCCTGGCAGGCGTTGACGGTGTGCCGATGGCGGACGAGCGGGCGGCGGCAATGCCGCCCCTCCGCGGTTCTCACCGGGAATTGCCGACATGTCGCCCCAAGTCCTCGCGCCGAAGACCGTCCAGGCCGGTGATCGACCTGGACGGTCAGCTCGTCGAGGCACCCGACGGCCACTGTGGCCGCCGGAGGGATCCCAGCAACACCTCGCCTCAGCATCGACGGGTACTGACCAGGTAGCTGGCGCTGGCCGCGGCGACCGGGTCGGGGGTTGCTGGCGACACGCTCCACAACACCGCCGACGCGCTGATGGGCATCGCGTTCCGGTTGGGATGCCGTGCGGGATGTTCCCGGTCGCACCGGCGATCACGATTCGCGCGCTCCAGGATGACCCGGGCGCCGTGCACGGAAACCCCGACCGGCATCTTGGTCACTCCTGCGCCGAACCCGGTTTCATCATCTTCCCCTGCTGCGCCGCCTTCGCCTCGTCCGGCAGCATCCGCGACGCGGCGGCGGTCACCTTGTTCTTGGCCCCGACCACGACCTTGTCGTCGCCCGCCATGAGCGCGGCGAACCCGGCTTCGGCGACGTCGGACGCGCTGTCCTTCTTGCCCGCGCCGATCTTCGTGTCCTCCATGTCCGCGCGTTCGAAGAACTCCGTGTCCGTGGCGCCGGGCAGCAGCGCCGTCACTGTCACGCCCTTGTCCTTCACCTCTGCTCGCAAGCCTTCGGAGAACGAGGTGAGGAACGCCTTGGACGCGGAGTAGACCACCTGATACGGCGCCGGCGCGGTCCCCGCGATCGACGATGTGAACAGCACCCGCCCGTGCCCGCGCTCCACCATGGCCGGCACCACGCGCTTGGCCAGGTGCACGGCCGAGCGCACGTTCAGGTCCACGACGGTCAACTGGTCGTCGAGGCGCGTGTCGCCGGCGAACTCGCCGTTGATGCCGACGCCCGCGTTGACGGCGAGCGCCTCGACCGGGCGGCCCGTGGCGGCAACGCGCTCGACGAGTTCCTCCACGCCTTCGGGGCGGGTGAGATCCGTTCGCACCTGCTCGACCGCCGCGCCGCAGGACCGGACCTGCTCGGCGGCCTGGGTCAGCTCATCGTCTTCAGCGGCGAGCACGACGTCGAAGTCGTGCTGGGCGAACTGCTTGGCCAGTTCGAGCCCGATCCCGCTCGACGCGCCGGTGACGACGGCCAGTGGCTTCTCCGCGGTGGTCATGCGTGTTCCTTTCTCGTGATCGCTTTCTGCTCGGGTACCCCTATCCCCGGCCGGGACAACAACGCATTTCCGCGTAAGCGCTTCACCGCGCGACGGCGGGCCTGTCGCCGCCCACCGCGCGACGAGGGGAGCCCGCAACCCGGCTGGCTCGTGCCGATCTCGCCGTGGCTCGACGTCGTGGTGCGAGAGGCCGGAGTCCGGCGCGCGATCCCGGTTCACCGCCGCCCAAACGGGTACCCGGGTCCTCATGGACGGGCCGGGGACGACGATCGGGGTGGAGGAGGAGTTCCTCCTCGTCAACCCGCGCACGGGCCGGACGACGCCGTGCGCGGACCGTGTGCTGGCGCGCTCCGGGCACCACGGTCCGTTGCCGGACGGCGCGATCGTGCAACGGGAGTTGCGTCCGACGCAGCTGGAGCTGGCCACCGGCGTCTGCACGAGTGCCGACGAACTCCGGGCCCAGCTGACCAGCGGGCGCCGGTTGCTCGCCGCGGCCGCGGCCGCCGAGGACTGCGCGCTTGTCGCGTCCGGCACGCCCGTGTCGCTGCCAGGCCGGGGGGCGCAGCCGGCACCGCAGGGCCGGTACGCGCAGATCCACGAGGCCTACGGCCCTCTCGCCGCCGACTACGAAGCCTGTGGCTGCCACGTGCACGTCGGCGTCGAAGACCCGGACACGGCCGTCGCGGTGGTGAATCACCTCGGTCCCTGGCTGCCGGTGCTGCTGGCGCTGTCGGCCAACTCGCCGTTCTCCGACGGCCGCGACACCGGCTACCACAGCTGGCGGATGGTGCTGCAGACCCGCTTCCCCGGTTCCGGTGTCGCGCCGTATTTCCGCAGCCACGCCGAGTACCAGAGCACAGTGGACGCTCTCGTGGCGTGCGGGGCGCTGGTCGACCGAAACCAGAGCTTCTGGCTCGCCCGGCCGTCACCACGGCTGCCGACCGTGGAATTACGCGTGGCCGACACCGCTGTGACCGTCGACGGCGCGGTACTGCAGGCCGTGCTATCCCGCGCCCTGGTGCGGACCGCGCTGGCCGACCTGGAGCGGGGAGTCGAAGGCCCGCGCCTGTCGCCGCAGGTGTCCGCCGCCGCCGTCTGGGCCGCCGCGCGCCACGGCCTCACCGGACTCCTGGTGGATCCCCGGCTCGAACGACAGCGCCCGGCCGCCGACCTCGTCGAAGACCTGCTCACGCACACCGCCGGCGCGCTCGAGGAAGCCGGCGACCGCGCCCTCGCCGGATCACTGGCCGGCCGCCTGCTCCTCGACGGCACGGGATCGGCCGCGCAGCGCGCGGCGGCGGCCGGCGGGCTGCGCGCCGTGGTGCGGCTGCTCGAGGAACGCACCGTGCCCGTCGCGGGGCATGAAGCGCTCGCCGCGGGGTAACCCTCCGGCCATGACGACTCTGCAGTCCGCCGTCCTCCCCGCGCCCCGTGGGCCGTTGTCGGCCGCCGTCTCCGCGGCCCTGTCCGCTGCCCCGCCCGGGCGCACCCTTCCGCTCGACGCGACCGCGGACGCCGACCCATTGGGCGACGACCTGCAGCTGGCCCTGCACCTGTGTTACGAGCTGCACTACCAAGGTCTGCCGGGCGTCGACGCCGGCTGGGAGTGGGACCCCGAGCTGCTGCGGCTGCGGGCTGCGCTGGAAGAGCGCTTCCTGAGCGCGTTGCGCACCGCAGTGCCCGGTGGCGACGACGTGGACGGCGAGTTCGCCGCGCTGCTGGTCGAGCCGATCGACGCCGCCGGTGTGTCCCACTACCTGCGTGACGAGGGCGAGTGGTGGCAGGTGCGAGAGCTGTTCGCCCACCGCTCGATCTACCACCTCAAGGAAGCCGATCCGCACGCGTGGGTCATCCCGAGGCTGCGGGGCCGCGCCAAGGCGGCGCTGGTGGCCGTGGAGTTCGACGAGTTCGGCGGCGGCCGCGCGGAGTACGTCCACGCGCGGCTGTTCGCCGACCTGCTGCGCGGCGCCGGGCTCCCCGACGGCTACCTGGCCCTGCTGGACCACGTGCCCGCGCCGATGCTGGCGATCGTCAACGCGATGTCGCTGTTCGGGCTCCACCGCGCGCTGCGGGGCGCGCTCGTCGGGCACTTCGCCGCTGCGGAGGTCACCACCGCACCCTCGGCGCAGCGCATGGTGCAGGCGCTGACCCGGCTCGGCGCGGCCGCGGAGTGCACATTCTTCTACGCCGAGCACATCGAGGCCGACGCGGTGCACGAACAGGTGATGCGCCACGACGTGGTCGGCGACCTGCTCGAGCAGGAACCGGCACTCGCGGCCGACGTGGTGTTCGGTGTGCAGGCCACGAACCACCTCGAGGACCGCCTCGGCGAGCACCTGCTGGGGTGCTGGCGCGCCGGACGGTCCTCGTTGCGTCAGCCGTTGGGTTGAGTCCGGACCCGCTTGCGGTGGCTGGTGTCGCACAGCGGGAAGCACTTGCTGCGCCGGCAGGTGCACACCGCCACGAGGAATCGATCGCAGCGCACCAGGTCGCCCTCGGGCGTCTGCAGCTCCACCGGTCCTTCGATCAGCAGCGGCCCACCCGGGACGACCCGCACCCGCCGGTGGTCCCGGCCCTCACCGGTCGGCACGGAGCACCACCAGTTCCTCTTCGCGCACCTGCGGGGCCACGAATCCGGACCGCTCGAGGAACTCCGTCCGTCCGGAAAGGACCGGTCCGAACGGGACCACCGCCCGGGCGACGATCCGCGGCCGCAGGCCCGCGGCGGTGAGCAGGTGGACCGAGCGGTCCACGCCGGACAACACCGACTGCACCAGCAACAGGAACCCGCCTGGCGCGACGAGCGTCGGGGCGCCTTCGCACAACGGGTCCAGCACCGCGCGTCCGTCGGCACCGGCGTCGCACCGGCGATCGGGCCGGGCCCGTTCCGGCGACACCGGCACGTACGGCGGATTGGTCACGACGACGTCGTAGGGACCCTCGGTCGCGGCGGCGAGCAGGCCGCCGCGGCGCACGCGCACCGGCAGCCCGCGCAGGGCCGCGTTCACCCGCGCCGACGCCAGCGCCCGCCGCGAAAGGTCCACGGCCAGCACGGATTCCGCCCCCGCCCGGGCGAGCGCGATGGCAAGCGCGCCCGTGCCGGTGCACAGGTCGAGCGCGCGGGCGCCGGCCGGCACCCCGGCCCGGCGCACGGCGGACGCCAGCAGGCACGTGTCGGCTTGCGGGCGGTAGACACCGGGCAGGCGGAGCAGACCGCGCGCGGGTAATGCCGACCCCGCGGGGAACGCGGGCAGCACCTCCCGCAGGGTCGCGGCGCCGGCGGTCTCGTCCGCTTCTTCCGCGGGTACGGTCGTCATGGTGGCCTCCTCGGCGTCGGGGTCACCGCCGATTACCCGGCGAACGAGCGGACAAACTTCGCGCTGTCGCCCCGAAACCAGGTTTCGACCACTGCGCCGGCGCAACCACCGGTGCCTGGCGGAGCTGCGTTACCGCTCTCGCTGCCGGTGAACACCGCACCGCCGGCGAACGCAGGGCTACCGGGTTTTACCGCAAGGTTGCGGCCGGCGCGAGCCCAGAGCCCACTGATCGTCGCCGGCGACCTGGCCGACCCGGCCATGGTGGGGTGCGCGCCGCTCGCCGGTGACACCGTGACGAGGCAGTTCGGGTCACCGCGCGACGACGTCGAAGCTCAGCCCGAAGTTGTCCAGCGTCAGGGGCAGTTGGCCTGGGGTCAGCGTGGCGCCGTGGAGGTGGAAGTCGTGGGCCTGCAGCAGGTTCGCGAGCAGCATCGACGTCGGGAACAACACCAGGTCGCGGCCCGGGCACGCCCCGGGGCCGGCGCTGAACGGGACGAGCGCGGGGTTGTCCGCCGCGCGCCCGTCGAGCCAGATGGCGGGCTCGAAGCGGTTCGCGTAGGGCAGCTGGTCGGGGTCGCGGTGGAAGTAGGGCGTGTAGATGAAGAACGTTGTGCGGTCGCGGCCCCATTCGGTGGCGGTGCGGCTTTCGCGCAGCAACGCCGGGGTGGTCGGCCAGAGCCGCACGGATTCGAGCACGCTCGCGCGCAGCGCTGGAAGCTGCTGCGGCTGGGTGAGGTCCAGACCGGCCAGCTCGTCGCGGACTTCGGCGAGGCGGTCTGGGTGCGTTGCCAGCAGGGCCAGGGTCCGGAAGGTGACCATCCCGGCCGCGTCGAACGCGAACAGCCAGTGCGGGAGCTGGCCGGGCGGGTCGGTCTCGCCGTTGTCCGGCACCGCGGCCAGCGCGGCCGCGAGACTCTCCGGTCGCGCGAGGCCGACCTGCCGCCGCACGAGATCGAGGAACCGCCGGCGCGTCTCTCCGCGGCGCGGATGCAGGTACGCCCAGTTGGCGTCGAGGCGCAGGCGTTCCAGCAGATCCGTCAGCTCGCGGTCCTCGGCGGTGTCGCCGCCGAGGACGACCCGGCGGACCGCCCTCCACCAATGCACGGTGAAGGTGTCCCAGTCGAGGGTGCGGTCGAGCATCGGGACGGCCAGCTCGTGGAGGACCCGTGCCCAGGGGCCGGCGAGTTCGTGGATCGCCCGCCCGGGCTCCAGCACGGCCTCGTTGACCTTCCGCCGCACGGCTCGCTCGTGGCCATCGGAGATCAGCACGCCGTGCGGCTGGAAGTGCCCGAGTGCGGCCGATTTCTCCGTGGTGTCGGGGCTGAACGGCGACGGCGTGCCGGCCAGCAGCACCCCGACCTCGTCCGGTGACAGCACTACCTCGACCGACCGGCCGGGCACCCGCAACCGCAGCGGACGCGCTCCGTAACGACGTCGTAGGCGGCGCAGCTCGTCCACGGCCGGCCGGTCCGCGCGCAGCTTCTGCGCGAGCCCCATGGCCCGCGGCCTGCGCTTGATGACGCCACCCGCGAGCGTCGGCAGCAGCACCTGGGCCGCAACCCGGAGGGTGTCCGCCACGCTCGCGCGCGCCGCCGGCTCCGGCGGCCCGGCGGCGTTCGTGAGCGCCTGGTCCGAGGGAATGGCTCGCGGTCCTTGTCGAGTCGCCATGTAAGAGGCTTACCCACTTCGCCGGAGGGGTGAACACAATCCCCGGTCCGGGCCGGCAGCGCCGCTGGGACCGCGCCGGCCGACCTGAGCGCCGCAAGCCCAGGATGGGGGCTGCTCCCGCTCGGTGAAATGGACCGACGCAGGCCGACGATCATGCCACCGCAGATCGTCCGCGGCTGAGCCGGTTGACCGGCGGAGTGGTGGGTACTCGGAGCGCTCCGGACTGGCCCGAAGGAGGCTCATGACCACCACCAAGCACGAAACCGACCTGATCACTGTGATCGTCGCCGACCACCACGCGGTAGAACGCGTGTTCACCGAGCTGGAATCGGGCGCGAAAGACCCCGAGCACCGCAAGGACCTCGTCGACCACGTCATCGCCGAACTCGTGCGGCACTCGGTCGCCGAGGAGCAGCACATGTACCCGGCCGCGCGCAAGCACCTCGACGGCGGCAACGAGCTCGCCGACCACGAGATCGAGGAGCACGCCGAGGCGGAGAAGGTGATGAAGGACCTCGCCCGCCTCGACCCCGGCGACGAGCAGTTCGAGCCCCTCCTGGCCGAGCTGATGAAGGACATCCGCCACCACGTCAAGGACGAGGAAGAGGACCTCCTGCCGAAGCTGCGCGCTGCCTGCGCGCCCGAGGAACTGCAGGACCTGGGGAAGAAGGTGCTGGCGGCCAAGGAACACGCACCGACTCGCCCGCACCCCGCCGCGCCCGACCGCCCGCCGGCCAACCTGGTGCTCGACCGCGGCGCCGCGTTCGTGGACAAGATCCGCGACGCGCTCACGGGGCGCGACACCTGACCCGGTCGGCCCCTGCGCCCCAGCCGCTGGTGAAGCGGCTGGGGCGCAGCCGTGTCGCGGGCCGGTGGTGAGCGCTCCCTGCAAGGCGGGAGCGGCTCGCTCGGCGGCGATGTCGGCAGTGTGCTCGCGCGGCGACGCCGCCGGAGGACATGCTGAAGCCGCGGTCCGAGCCACCGCGGCGCGACGCCCGGGCTCCGGGCTTCGGCTACGGACGCCGATCCATCGGCCCCCACTCACGAGATCCTTGTGCGTCGATGAGCGCACGGCCTTCGCGCAGCACGGTGTCCGCCACCCACGACAGTGGCTCGTCGCAGCGCACGAGCGGCTCGTTGTCCGGACCGCGTGCGAGTTCGGTTCCGCGCAGCACCCACGGGCGCACGCCGGGACCACGTAGATCGCGCAGGTGCTGGTAGTCGTAGAGCCGCCGCGCGAGCCATATCCGGACGGGACGGTCCTCCCACCACGACTCCTTGCGCAGCGGGTTGGCCGACAGGCCCGGCAGTGACACGCCGGTCAGGCTGTCCCGGCTCTGCTGCGCCCCCGACGGGTCGAGGTCGACGGTGGGGCCGTGCGACCAGCGGACGTACAGATCGTCGCCGCCGTCGGAGGTGAACAACGCGCACAGCTCATCGAGGCTGCGGACCGTGGGCAGGTCTCGCTGGCGCGGGTGGCCGGGCAGCGGCCTCCCGGGTCCGGTCATCGTCAGTCCGTTCAGCTGGTGAGGATTTGCGGGGACATGATCTTCAGCATGGCGTTGGTCCACTTCATCTGCCGCAACGTCTGCGGGTGGCAGCGGCTCGCCAGTTCGAGCAACTCCTGGTCTTTCGCGGCCTGCGCGCCCTGGGCGAGCAGTTCCCAGTCGAGCGACACACCGGCGGCCTTGCGGTGCAGCCTCCGCAGGTCGGCGAGCAGCAGCAACCCAGGCTCCGGACGACCGGCGCTCAGCCCTGCGAGAGTGGTCCGCAGCGGCGCCAGCGGTCCGGAGCCGGGGACATCCTCGTCGAGGTGGAGGCCGTAGCCGCGGGCGTGGCGAGCGAGTTCTCGTACGTGGTCGGCCGACCAGCCGGCCAGGTCCCGGGCGACGTGGTGCACTTCGTGTTCCACCTCGTGCCGGTCGGCGGTCTTGCGCAGATCACGCGCCAGGGACTTCTCGGCTCGGTGGAGTTCGCGCAATGCCAGGCCCAGCTTCATCGCGTCACCCCTGAAACGTCGTCTTCGTGGACGCTCGTGTGCGCCGGCGTGATCGTCGGCGCGGGCTGCTCCTCGCTGACCTTCCGCAGCGCGGCGGCCGCGACCTTGAACAACGGCTGTTTCGAAACGGGATCCCAGTCGGTGAAGGTCAGCTCGTTGGCCGCGCGGTCACCGTCCTTGCCCGCGGCGTGGTCGACGTCCCAGTAGCCGTAGTGGAACGGCAGGAACAGCACGCCCGGGCGGATGCCGCCGATGCGGACGTGAGCACGCACCGCGCCGCGCGGAGTCGACACTTCCGCCAGGTCTCCCTCGGAAAGCCCCGCCGCATTGGCGTCCACTTCGGACACTTCCAGCCACACCTGCGGGGCCGCGGCGTCCAGTTGCGGTACGCGCCCGGTTTTCGTCCGGGTGTGGAAGTGGTGGATGGTGCGGCCGTTGACCAGGAAGAACGGATGGCCCTCGTCCGGGACCTCATGCGGGGCGAAGTAGCCCGCGGCCTTGAGCATCGCCTTGCCGTCGGGGTTCATCGCCCGGTACTCCCCCGGCTCCACCGGGGCTCCGGTCACCAGGTCACGGCCGTAGCTCTCACAGTAGTCGGGGTCGGCGAAGAACTTCCCGTCGGTGTAGAGGCGCTCGGTGCCGTCGGGGTGCTCGTCGGTGCACGGCCACTGGACTCCACTGACTTCACGCAACTTGCGGTAGCTCAGACCGCTGTAGTCACACGGCCGCCCGGCCGAGGCGCGTTTCCAGGCTTCGAACGCCGACTCCGCGTCGGACCACGGCGGGAACGGTGCCCCGTCGGCGTCGCGCAGGTCCATCCGCCGGGCGTAGTCGAGGAAGATGTCGAGGTCCGCCCGCGCCTGCCCCGGCGGGTCGACGGCCTTCTCGGACAGGTGCACCGTGCGGTCGGCGTTGGTGAACGTGCCGGTCTTCTCACCCCAGACCGCCGCGGGCAGCACGACGTCGGCGAGTTCGGCGGTCTCGGTGCGGAAGGCGTCCTGCACCACGAGGAACAGCCGGTCCTGAGACAGGATCGAGCGAATCCGGTGCAGGTCGGGCAGGGAAACGGCCGGGTTGGTCGCCGAGACCCACAGGAATCGCAGGCTGCCGTTTTCCGCGTAGCGCAGCATCTGCATGAGGTGGGTCGGCGGCCCGTAATGCGGAATCCGGGTCACGTCGACGTTCCACAGCTTCGCGAGGTCGCGCACGTGCTCGTCGTTGGCCCAGTTGCGAAAGCCCGTCAGGTCGCCGTCGGCGCCGCACTCGCGGGTGTTCTCGGCCGTGGGCTGGCCGTTCATCTGCAGCACGCCGGCGCCCGGCTTGCCGAGCATCCCGCGCAGCAGGACGACGTTGTTCACCTGTACGGCGGCCGCCGCGGCCTGATGCGACTGGTAGAAGCCCTGCAGCACGGTGCACAACAGCCGTTCGGCAGTGCCGAGCAGCCGCCCTGCTTCACGGATCTGCGCAGCCTCGAGCCCGCAGATCTCCGCCACCCGCTCGGGCGGGTAATCCGCGACGGTCGCCGCCAAGTCGTCGTAGCCCACGGTGCAGCGCTCGACATACTCGCGATCGACCCACCTGTTCTCGACGATCTCGTGCAGCAGCCCGTTCATCAGCGCGACGTTGGTGCCCGGCAGCGGTGCGAGGTGCAGCGTCGCCGCGCGGGCGACCGGCGTCTCCCGCGGATCGACGCACAGCAGCTTCGGTGGCTCTCGCCCGGCAAGCCGATCGAGGATCCGCTCCCACAGCACCGCCTGGGTCTCGGCCATGTTGTGCCCGAACAAGGCGATGACGTCGGCGTGGTCGACGTCGGTGTAGGACGCGGGCTGACCATCGCAGCCGAGGGACTCCTTCAACGCCGCCGCCGCGGTCGCCGTGCACAGCCGGGTGTTGCCGTCGAGGTGGTTCGTGCCGATCCCGCCCCGCGCGACGGCGGCCAAGGTGTAGTACTCCTCGGCGAACAACTGTCCGCTGGTGTAGAAGCCCAGCGCGCCGGGCCCTTGCTCATCGAGCAGTTCCGTGCTGCGCCGCACGACGACGTCCATCGCCTCGTCCCAGTCCGCCTCCACGAGTTCACTGTGCCGGCGCACCAGCGGGTTCGTCAGGCGGTCGGGTGCGGAGTTGGCCTGCCAGCCGAAGAGGTCCTTGGGGTCCAGGCGCCCACGGTTCACGCGGTCGTCGGCACGACCGCGCACCCCGGCGATCCGGCCCCCCGCGACGGCGATGTCGAGCCCGTCACCGTTGGAGTGCAGCACCGCCGCACTCCTAGCCCACCGCTCGACATCCTCCGGGCGCACGCCCTCGGCAAGATGACTGTCCACGCGCACCGGCCACGGCCCACCCGGCCCGTACGGCGTCCGCGCTCCCCATGGCTCCTTGATCCCGTCCCGCTGTGGCACGGTCGCACCTCCTGATCTTCGCGTCCGAATACCCGAGCGGGCCTGCGGCAAACGCGATTGGCACGCCACCGCCGCGGGGTATCCCGGGAACATGGTCAGTGCGAAGGCACAGCTGTACATGGCGTACTTGCGCGCCACCCGGCAGAAACGGTTCTACGACGACGCCCGCACGCTGCACCACCGGCTGCACCGCCACCAGCGGCCGTCGATGGCCCGCCCGCCCCGGCAGGTGCGGCGCGCGTGCGCCGTCGAGCGGTGGGAGGCGCGCGGCCGGCCGTGCTGGACGCTGCGGCCTCGACGAGGAGCCACCTCAGATCTGCACGTGGTACACCTGCACGGTGGTGGCTACGTCGAAGAGATCGAATCCCACCACTGGCGCTACGCCGCCGACCTCGTCGCGCGCCTCGGCTGCGCCGTGACCCTGCCGATCTACCCACTGGTGCCCCGGCACGACCACACCGAGACGCTGCCCATGGTGTACGCCGCCTACGACCACATCGCCGACCACCACCCAGCCGAGCGCCTGGTGATCTCCGGAGACTCCGCAGGCGGCGCGCTCGCCCTGGCCATCGCCCAGAACCTCCGCGAGCAAGCCCGGCCGCAGCCGGCGCGCTTGCTGCTGTACTCACCCTGGCTCGACATCACGCTGGAGGACCCGATCTCCGTCGTCCTCGACGAACACGACCCCATGCTCGGCATCACCGGACTGCGCGAGGCCGGCCGCATGTACGCCGAAGGCGCCGACCCGCACGACCCCCGCATCAGCCCCCTGCACGCAGACCTCACCGGGCTGGGGCCCTTCAGCCTCTTCATCGGCACCCGCGACCTGCTCCTGCCCGACGCTCGCCGCTTCACCGCCCGCGCCCGTGACGCGGAAATCGACGTGGACTACGCCGAGTACCCCGGCATGTTCCACAACTGGCTCATGCAGACCATCCCGGAAGGTCGCGAAGCGATGAACCACGTCGAACGCATCCTCCGTCGCCCCACAGGCAAAAGCGGCGACTGAACGGGTCTTTCCGCCCCGATACCCGCTCTTCCGCAGCAGCAGGGGCGGCGAGCCCTCGGACGGGGACCGCGCCAATGGCCGGACGAGGTGTGAACCACGGACAAGCGGGTATCCCCAGGCGTGCAGAAGGTCATCGGCGTGGTCGCAGCGGCGCTGGTCTCGGTTGCCGCCTGTGGCGCTGCCGATGCCCCGGATGCTCAGGTTACCGCGCAGGGGTTCGTCACCGCGGCCGCCACGGGTGCCGCCGTCGAAGCCTGCGCGCTCCTCGCGCCACGCGCACGAGACGCGCTCGGCCCCGCCGGGTGTTCGCCGGTTCTCCCCGAGGTGCCGCACGCGCCCGTCGTCTCCGCGTCCGTCTGGGGTGATGAGGCACAGGCGCGCTCCGCTGCCGACACCCTGTTCCTGCACGAATTCCCCGACGGCTGGCGCATCACCGGCGCCGGATGCCACCTGCGCAACGAGCAGGTCTACGACTGCGCGATCGGTGGGCGATGAGGGCCCGCGCGGTGTTCGCCGCCTACCTCGTGCTCGTCCTCGCCGGACTGGCCTACTTCATCGTGCTCGGGGTGCTGGGTCGATGAACTGGCTGCGGACGCTGCTGCGCGACAACGGCCTCTCGCTCGCGTTCGGCGCGTTGTTCCTGCTCAGCCTGGCCGGCCAGGCGTGGTCCGGCCTCGTCGACTTCAACAACCAGCAGCTCGCCCACGGCGCCCAGACCGTCGGGCTCGGGGACTACCTCACCTCCTCCTCGTTCGCGGTCGACGTCGCCGAGAACTGGCAATCCGAATACCTGCAATTCTTCCTCTACGTCTTCGCCACCGTCTGGCTCGTGCAGCGCGGCTCGCCCGAGTCGAAGCCGCTGGACAAGATCGGCCCGGAGGACGACCGCGACCAGGTGCTGGGCCGCCACGTGCGCGTCGGCTCCCCACGCTGGGCCAGGGCGGGCGGCTGGCGCACGGCGGTGTTCTCCCGTTCCCTGGGCCTGGTCATGGGGACCATCTTCCTGCTGTCCTGGCTGGCCCAGTCGATCGCCGGCGTCAGCGCCTACAACGCCGAACAGCTCAGCGACTTCGGCGACCCGGTCGACTGGGGCGAATACCTGCTCTCGGCCGACTTCTGGAACCGCACCCTGCAGAACTGGCAATCGGAATTCCTCGCCATCGGCTGCATGGCCGTCTTCAGCGTCTACCTCCGCCAACGCGGCTCGCCCGAGTCGAAGCCCGTCGGCGCCGAACACCACGTCACCGACGAATCAGGCTGACTTCGACTGGACCTCCCGGCCTCAGCTTCGGAGTGCGGTGCCTCGAGCTACCCACCCCTCTCGTCCCCGGCCCTTCGAGCGAGGACTCGACTTGCGAGCCGACCGGAGGCGAGTTATGCATGAGTCATGCAAGCGAGAACGGCGAATCTGCTTGGCGCGGCAGCGCTGGCGGTGACCGACAGGGTGTTGACGGGCGCGCACCGTGCGGCAGGAGTCAGCGCCAGCGGCGCGGCCGCCCTGGTGGTCGCCTCAGCCGGCCCGGGGTTGAGCGTGACCGAGCTGGGCCGACGGGTGGGGCTGAGCCAGTCCGCGGCCGCCCGCATGGTCGACTCGCTGGAGCAGAGCAGACTGCTGGAACGACGCCCTCGGCAAGGCCGAGAGGTGACCGTGGAGCTCACCCCGGAGGGCCGGCGCGCGGCTCACACCGTGCTGGAGGCGCGCGGAGCTGGGCTGACCAGCTTGATCGAAGTGCTCAGCGAGCAAGAGCAGGACCAGTTCGCCGACCTGCTGGGCAAGCTGCTGGCCCGGCTGTACGACGACGTGGGCAGCGCCGAGCTGTTGTGCCGGCTGTGTGATCGGGCCGGCTGCACCCGCGGCACCGTGTGCCCGGTCGGCCAAGCCGAGCGCGACCGCGGGAGCTGACCCGTGGGCGCGCTGCTCGCCTTGGCCTCCGCGGTCTGCTACGGCCTGTCCGACTTCGTCGGCGGTCTCGTCTCACGCCGCGCGCCGTTCGCCGCAGTGGCACTGATCGGGCAGGCCGGCGGGCTGCTGCTCGCGCTGCTCGTCACGCCGATCCTGCCGGCCGGCGCCGTCACCGCCGCCGACCTGGGCTGGGGAGCGCTCTCCGGCGTGGGCACCGGGGCGGGCATGGCGTTCCTGTTCCGCGGCTTGGCCCGCGGCGCGATGAGCGTGGTCGTACCCACCAGCGCCGTCGCCGGTGTCGCGCTGCCGGTGCTGGCCGGCGTGGCCTTCCTCGGTGAACACCCACCACTGCGGACGTGGCTCGGCATCCTGATTGCCGTGCCGGCACTGTGGATGGCGTCCCGCACCCGCACCACCGCCGAATCGGCAGCCGGGCCGGCCGTGGACGGACTGATCGCGAGCGTCGGCATCGCCGTGCAGTACCTGGCCCTCGCGCAAGCCGAACCCGCGGCAGGTGCGTGGCCCGTCGTCGCCGGACGCGTCGCGGCCATCCTCACGGTCCTGCCGTGGACGACCTTTCCCCGCCTGCGTCTCCCCGCGCCGCGCCTCGCCCTTTCCGCCGCCCTGTCCGGAGCGGCCGCCGCGCTCGCGCTCCTGTGCTACCTGCTGGCCACCCGGCACCAGCTCGTGGTGATCGCCGTGGTCCTCTCGTCGCTGTACCCCGTGCTACCGGTCCTGCTCGGCATCATCGTGCTCCGTGAACGGCTGCGCACAGCACAGGCCTGCGGCCTCCTCGCCGCCGCAGCAGCCATCGCCCTGCTCACCACAACCTGACCCACCCCACCCATGGCACCGCAACCGGCGGCGAACCGAGACCAGCGGTTCCGGCGTCCGCACGAGTCCAGGCTCATTGCACCCCGCCGTCCGTTGAATCCAAGACCCCATCGTCATACATTTGATGGCGCTACCCTGTGTAGTTGCTTCTCGCCGAGACCCGCGAAGGAGTGATCAGGATGCAGTTCCCCGAATCGACCCACGTCGCCGACCGTCTGCTGCTTTCCCCGCCGCGTCACAGCCGGCGCAGCGCAGCCGGTAATGGGCAGCACGGCGAGAGCGATCTGGCGGAGCGCTACCGCGCCGCGCAAACCGAGCTCGAGCAGTTGCGGCAGGCGTTGGTGTCGCGGGCGCCGATCGAGCAGGCAAAGGGCATCCTGATGGCGCAGCGTGCGTGCCCGGCCGATGAAGCCTTCGAGATCCTTCGCACGCTGTCACAGGACACCAACGTCAAACTCCGCGACGTGGCCCGCAGCTTGATCGAGGAAGTCGTGCCCACTTCGCGCCGCGACAGCCCAGCCGACAGCGCCGGCGGCCAGCCGGCAGACTCCCGCCGGCCGCTTCTTGACCGACGGGAGCCGGACGCCCCGTGACCTCCGCCGAGGTGCCCGACCTCTGACTATCCGCTCGTGGTTCGCGCAAAACGCGAGTTCACGCTGGTCGGCCCGCCGGCGGGTCATTCGCGCGTGTGGCCGGCGGCACCGTGCGCACCCGCGGGCAAATCGACGATCAACGCGCACAGGAGAAGCGTGAATCCTCGAACAGCTGGTCGAGCAATGGTCGACGACGGTCCAGTCGAGGTTGCCGGGGACGGTGACCCTCGCGCGCTGCGCGGAAATGGGGCGCTCAGGAACGCTGTCACCTCTGGGTGGCGCCTCCTCGGCCACGCAGCCGCGCCCTCGGTCTTCTCCACGGCTGCCTCGGGCAGCATGCCGCGCAGCCGTGGGCCGAGGCGCCGCCCCGGCGATCGGGCCCCTCCTGCCCGGCGTAGGGCAAGTCAGGCCCGCGCCTCATCGGACTGTGCGAAGTGGGCCGCCTCGACGCCAGCCCCTGCGAACCTCATCCTCGGTCGCGTGTGGACCCTGCGTGGCAGCACCCGCGTTTGCTGGGCCAAACGGCGCATTTCCGTGCTGCGCCCGGTCGGCGGCAATTCTGCGCCATTTGCGAAACCGTCACACGGGCCGGTCAAATAACAGGTGGCATCAGTTCGTGCATCCTGCCGGCCACCGCGCAGGCCAGGCCTCATTTTGCGGAAAAGCTACTTGCCAGTACGTACTGAATGATCTTTGGAACCGCTTCCGTAAAACGTTCTATCCCTGCCCAACTGCTGCGGAAATTTGTTTTCCTTGATCGCGTTTCCACCCCCCTCGAATCGGGTAGCTGAGTTGGGTGACGCAGCCAAAATTCCTGTTCGCCTTTTTCGGGGGCGGCGTGCGGGTCGGTCGTATGGATCTCGCTACCGAAAGATTCAGGAGGAGTGAATGAACGCAAGAACGCGGATGGCACTCGGCGTCGCGGCCGGTTACATGCTGGGGCGCACGAAGAAGATGCGCCTGGCATTGATGATCGCGGCCGCCGGGGCTACCGGCCGATCCGGGGTGTCGCCGACGAAACTCGTCCAAAGTGGTCTCAAGCAGTTGAGTTCTTCAGCCGAGGTTGGGCAGTTGACGTCGCTGGCGCGCGACGAGCTGCTCAGTGCGGCGAAGTCCGCGGCGGTGACGGCGGCCAGCGGGAGGATCGAAGCGCTGAGTGAACGCCTCCAGGACGGCGGCGGGCTCACCCGCGGCAAGAATTCCCGTGGCAAAGCCGACGACGCGCCCGACGAAGAACCCGAAGACGAAGCCGAAGTCGTGGACGAGAACGAGGACGAAGACCAGGAGGAGCCGGAGTCCGAGCCCGAAAAGCCCCGGCGACGGCGTGGGTCGAGCCGCAAGGCGAGCGAAGGCGAAGACGAGGACCAGAGCGCCGAACGGCCTCCGCGGCGACGATCGTCGAGCCGGCGCTCGGCCGCCTCACCCGGGGACGACGACGAAGGTTCGAGCGGTACGCGCACCGCCACCCGGCGTTCGCCCGTCCGCCGGGCGCGGAGGTGACGGCCGTGGTGACGAAGACCTTGAAGAACACCGGCAAGGTGACGGACACAGCAGGCAAAGCGACCGGCAAGGCCACCGGCGCCGCCTCGAAGGCGACCGGTGGTGACACGAGTGAGCTGACCGATGCCCTGCGTGGGCTGGGGCAGGCGGCGGTGGGCCGAGCAACGGGTGCGCTGACGAACAAGATGTC
>NZ_JBFAAJ010000034.1:0-74251 GCF_040639695.1 Amycolatopsis sp. NPDC023774 | reverse complement strand
TCGAGTGGGCTACCGAGCCGATCGACCTGAGCGGCAGTGCCGAGCAGGTGTGGGCGTCCGTCTCGACGGTCTACAACCTCATGCCGTTGGACCCGGCGGTCGTGAAGTCGCTCGAAAAGGAGTTCCTGACCCAGGCAGCCGGACTGGCCGACGCCGACGGCCGGGTCCCCTCCGCGCAGAACGTCCATGTAGTCACCACCACACTGGCCAACTAACGCTCTCACCCGACCATCCGGGGTCACATGCGCTGAAAAGCTGCTCAGTTCGCAGGCAGTAGTACAGCTGGCCGAGGAACCGGTTGAAACGGTGCTACAGGAAACCGCGCAACCGTCCCCGAGCTCCACTGCGCCACGGCAAGGCGGTCGCTCCAGGGTCCCGGCAGCTGTGGAATACGCGCTGATCGAATACGCGAGCCTGCCAGTAGGAGGTCCGCCCAGGCGGCATGGTGCCTGGCCCGGCCGTTCCGAGCCAGGCCGGACACCCGCTCAACTCCGGTCCTCCAATGCGCGGATCCTCGCGACGAGGCCGGCGATGGCTTCCTGTGCTGTCGTGAGCGCCGCCTCCAGAGCGGCAATCCGGGCGGCTTCGCTCGGCGCAGTCTCGAGTTGCTCGCCCGTGGTGTGCACCCACGCGGCGCGTCCATCGGGCAGCGTCCCGGGCTCCCGGCACACGAATCCGATCTTGGTGAGCACCCGCTGCGCCTCCATGGTGGTGAAGGACTGCCGGTCCCAGCCAGTTGCGCGGGCGAGCACCTGCTTTGGCGGGTAGACCGTGCCGTTCACCTCCACGATGTACTTCCTGATCTCCTCCGGCTCCTCGCCGAGCATGGCCCGCTCGACATCCAGCTTGCTCTGGTCGAAGTCCCTGCCGCCCACCTTCATAGCGCTCCTCCCGCGCGGTAACTTACTGTCAGTTCCTGTAAATACAGTGTGTACCTGTAACTTCCTTTCCGTCAAGACCGAACAGTTCGTCGGCCCACGGAATGCGGGCGCAGCGGAAGCGTGCTCGCCGACGAGTTGGGCGTGATCGGAGATGGAAACGGCGATGCCTCGATCGGGTGGATCGTTGTCAGCTTCGGGCGCGTAGCGGCACTTGCTTGGCAGGTTCCTCAGCGAAGGAGGCCCCGCGATGATCAGCTGGACGGACAAAGTCTTCGGTGTCACCGAGGACACCCGCGCGGAAGCAGAGCGCCGCAAGACCTACGTGCAGGTCCTCGATCATCTGCCCGCCGGCGGTGTGGTCGACGATCTACGCGCGGACGGTTCCCACGTGAAGATCTACATCCAGCAACCGCAGGCGGGGAGCGCGAGACGCGGTGTTAATTCTCGGAAGGATGAGCCCCGAGGGGGTCTAGCGGCGTGCTCTCGCACTCCGCGAGCAGTACTACGTGCGGCTGGCCAAATACGCGGTTGTGCTCGGCGCGTCCACCCATGAGGCACGTGCCGCTGCCGACGACGCGGTCATCAGCCTGGTCCTCCGCGAGCAGCGCTTCGACCTCTGCCCCCTCGCAGACGCCGAGCGCTGGCTGTTCGCCGTCGTACGCAACACCGTCCGCAAGACCCTGCGCGCACGCGGCCGCGAAGTACCCATCGACGCGACCCAGCTCGCGGACCAGCTGACGCAGCCGACCTGGTCCTCACCCGAGCAGCGCGTCGACGCGATGGAGGTCCTGCGCTCGCTCTGCGAACTGGACGAGTCCTACCGGATCCCCGTGGCCCTCGCCTCCCAAGGCCGATCGGCACAAGACATCGCGCGGATCCTCGACATCTCGACGGACACGGCCGCTCAACGGATCTCCCGGGGACGGAAGCTCTGACGCGGCCGCACAGGCTACGCGCGGCCGGAACGCGTGCTGATCACAACCGAGGAGGACCGGCCCGAATGAGCGACGCCACGCACAACCCCAACCAGGACAACCTGGATCGGCACCTGGGCAACCTCGACGACCACTTCGAGGCGACCTTCGCCGCCGACGTCGAGGACCCCTCGGCACATCGGAGCCTTCCGGACCGCACTCGCGCGCCGGATGCAGCGCGAGGGCCTGATCGAAGGCCCGAGCGCAGAACTGGCCCTGGCCAGGGCCAGCGCCAGGGCCGCTCGCGACTCGGCGCAGCGATTCGGAGCCGGTCTCGACGAGCCGGAGCACAACATTTTCGACGACACGCGCCACACAACGACGTAGCCACCCACGGCAACCTGACGGGCCTGCGCCGAGGATCGGGCCCAACCCCCGCACCGGCCCGATGCTGGAAACGGCGTTTCCACCCGGCGCGGGGGAACGCCCACAGGCTGCTCGACCGGGAACGGCTGCGGAACGCAAGACGGGCGGGTGGAAACGCCGTTTCCACCCGCCCGCTGCCACGCGGTACGTCTACGCCTCCGCAGCCGGCTCCGATGCCTCTTCGGTGAGCAGCCGGATCAGCTCCTGCAGCTCGTCCGGAGAGAACACCGATCGGATCGACGCCGCCGCGATCGCCGGCGACGACGCGCGGATCGCCCGCCGCCGCGTCATCGCCACGACCGGCTTCTTCGGCGCCGGCATCCGATATGGCGGCCCGGCGTCGACGATCTCCTGCTGAGTCGCCTCCGGCAGCTCCCCGAACTGTCGCGCCTGCTCGATGGTCAACGCACCGTGCGAGAACGCCTGCCTCAAGCCCGGGATGAGGTCCAGCAGCACGAGCCGCTGCCGAATGTAGGTGTGGGACTTGCCGATCTCCGTGGCGAGCTCGCGCAGCGACATGCCCCGCCGATCCATCACCGCCGATAGCGCCTCAGCTTCCAGCAGCGGCGGCAACGCGCGTCGCTGGCTGTTCTCGATCAGCATCACCTCGTACATCGAGCTGGCCGACTCGTCGTTAATGATGATCGGCACCTCGTCCAACGGTGCACGACGTGCACCCTCGAGACGGCGGTTACCGATCAGCACGACCCAGTCGAAGCCCTCGACCCGCGACGCTTCCCCGGGGAACTCGGCGAGGTAAGCCTCGACCGAGCACACCACCAGGGGCTGGATGATCCCTCTCGCCCGGATGGTCGCGGCCAACCCGTCGACCTCGTCGTCGAACCCGGCCTGCCGCTTGTTCAGCGGGTTCGCGACGACACGCGAGACCGGTACAGACCGCATCGCGCTTTCTGGCTCGCCGGCGTCAGGAGCGTCCGCTGCAGCGTCGGGTACCGACACCAGAGCTGGCCCCGATTCCGGCGCCGGGGCTTGGACTGGGGCTGAAGCTGGGTTCTTGTCCTTCGCGGGGTCGTAGAAATCGACCTTGGCCAGATCGGCCAGATTGACCCGCTTGGCCATCACCGCTCACCCGCCACGGTGGAAACGGCGTTTCCACCCACCCGATGCTTCGGCGCCTCTCCGTTGCCGCCGCTGCCCAGGACCTCCAGCGCCAGGCGGAAGAAATCCTGCCGTGCCTCCAGAGCGGTCCGGTTCTTCGCGTACTGCACCACCGTGACACCCTCAGCCGGCGCCCGGGTGTGCAGCTTGTAGTGCCGGATCACCGTGTTGAACATCGGGTACCCGAACGCCCTGATGTAATCGCGGGTCTGCTCCAGATCCGACGCCCCGTCACGCGGATCCCAGTTGTTGATCAGCACCTTGAACGGCTTGCCCATCGGCTGAAGCACCCGCTCGATCGTCCGCCGCGCCGGCGAGAAGCCCATCGGCTCCGGCTCGACCGGCACGATCACCTCGTCGGCCTCCTCGAGGACCGCGCGAAGCACTGCCTCTTCCTCCAGCGAACCCGGCGTATCCACAAAAATGTGGGAGTAGTTCTGGATGCGCTTGAGCTGCCGCAGCTGCTGCGGATCGTCATGGCACTGCGCGAAATCGAACGGCAGATCATCACCGACCCGCTCCGCCCACTCCAGCATCGACGCCTGCGCGTCCGCGGAAACCCCCAGAACCGGGGTGTTGTCAGGGGTGCCGCCCATCGTGTCGGCCAGCGTCGCGGCCAGATTCACCGCGACAGTGGTCTTCCCGACACCGCCCTTCTGGCACACCACGGCATGAACCTTCGCCATATTTGACCTCCGTGTGCTTCCCCGGCCCGTGGCGACGTGACCAGGTACTTCGGATTGACGCGCCCAGGATGGCATGAACCACCCGCGACATCCGGGACCACGGCGTGTCGCCGTCCAGACCGCGCTCCTGAAGGGTGGAAACGCCGTTTCCACCCCGAACACAGCGCTCGCCTGGACCGCCAACTGGAAACGCCGTTTCCACCACCCAAACGCTGCGCCGAACCTTCCGCCTCGCGAACGGCAGTGTGGAAACGGCGTTTCCACCCGCAGCCGCACACCGCCCCGCGGGGAAGCGGACATGACTCCACCGGGCGCGACCGGTAGAGAGCCGCGCCGGGTGGAAACGCCGTTTCCAGGCGAGAGCCGGAGGCACCGCCGCCATGGGGCAGCTGGAAACGCCGTTTCCACCCACGAGTTGGCGCGGCCACTGACATCGCCGAACCGGCTCGGTGGAAACGGCGGTTCCACCGAGCTGCACGAGTTAACGGAGCCTGGTCCGAACCAAACCGACGCGCGTGCGTGGAAACGACGTTTCCACCAAGCAGCCGCGCTTCGCCTCGCGGGGGAGACGGATGGCCTCGCGTCGCGCCTTGCGACCGGTGCAAAGCTGTCCCGGGTAGAAACGTCGTTTCCACGCCACAGCCTCGCCGTCCAGCATGACGTCCACCCAGGGCGGGCGAGCGCCATGATCTCCGGGAATCACGCGGCGAGGTTGGTGTCCCGGCGTGATTGCAGCACCGGTCGCCCACGGCAAGCGCGGCGCGCCATGTTGGCTGAACCAACCCGGGCCCCGCCGTGGATGATTTGGCGAACGAGCGACTTGGGCCGGGAGGCGTAGGCATGGTGGACCGGGCGGCGCGGGAGCTTGACACGCCGAAGGCCGAGTGGGTCGTCAACCTTCCAAGCGGACCGCCGGAGAAGGAAGCCCTCGCGCGCCTCGTCGACGCCGATGGCGGCCGCGACGACGCCGAGAACTCCTACTACGAGGCTTTCGCTGACCCGGACTTCACCCGAGTTGAGACCACACAGCGCCGGTTCCGCGGCCAATACCTCCGACGGCTGCGACGCCTCGCAGCGCGATATGACCACCGACACTGCACTTATTGATCAGTCATTCCGCGCCGAGCGGAGGACTGGGCTGAGCTCGGCGAGCATGGCGGCCAACTGGCCCGCGCCGTGCCGCGCACGCTCATCAGCGTCCCGTTCCACCGCCTCGCACTCCCGCACGGCGGCGTCCCGTTCGCTGGCGATCACCCCGAACACGTCGAGCACAGCAGTATGAATCCACTCAGCGTGGTCAGGGCCGGCAGCGGCCAGAGCAGCCGCGACCACAGCAAGACCGGACGAGTCCTGACGCCGGAGCAACGCCTCCGCCGTCGCACGGGTGACAAACGTGTCACCCGCGTCAAGCACGAGGCCCAGCAGCGGCCCCCTGGCCTCCACCATCTCGGCAAAGTTGGCAAGACCGCGACCCGCGTCCGCCCTATCGCGCCAGTCGGGGCTTCCCGCAAGCCTGATCAGCGCCGACACCACGTCTGCCTCACCTCGTTGCCCACGGCCACATTCTCCCGCGAACCCGCTCGGTGGAAACGCCGTTTCCACCGAACCGCCCCACACGACAACGGGTGTAGGCGCACGCGCCAAGCCACCGGAATCCGGTCCGAACCAGCCGACACCTGTCCGTGGAAACGCCGTTTCCACCCGCCAGCAACGCCTGCCACTCGGCTCGCCGAAACCCGTCGGCGGCCGCCGACCGACCCCGCCGATGCGAGGCGCCGGCCCACCGGGGGACCACGCCCGTCAACCCGCCGAACCCTCATCCGCGCCCCCCGCCGACAACCCGCCGACGACATGGGCGCCGACCCCGCCGACCCACCCCGCCGAACACCGTCTGATCAGCGCCTTCAGCGGGTCATCGGCGGGGTGCCCGGCGAGGCATCGGCGCCCCCTGTCGGCGGGTGCTCGGCGCCCCGTCGGCGGGGGTCGCCAGCGAACGATCGGCGCCCTTCGCACGGATGTCCGGCGAGCGATCGGCGGGTCGCCGCAGGGCGCTTCTCGGCGGGTGCGCCTCGCCGACCTCGGCGCCTTACTGCCCGCCATCGGCGGGTGTCTCGGCGACCCTTCTGCCCGCCCGTCGGCGACCTCCCCGAAGATCGCCAGCGGGTCCGCTCGGCGCCGCTCGGCGCCTTCGATGCGCACCCTCGGCGGGTCGACACCCGGCCATCGGCGGGTGGCCAGCGCGCCCAGACCGCAGGATCGGCGCACGCAGTCGGCGACCCGTTCGGTCCCGGAAGGCGCTGGTTCCGAGTTGTTCCGAGTAGTTCCGAGATCAGACCCAGCAGCTGTTCCGGGTTCACCGCTTCACGCGCGCTCGCGCGCGTACACGCGTGGAGCCCCAACTTCAAGCCGATCGACTTCTCGGTTCCGAGTTGGCCCCGACCACACCCGGCTGCCACCCCCCGTGAAGCTGCCGGCCAAGCCCGCGATCCAACGCCGCTGGAACCAGTTCAAAGGCGACGGCCTGCCCGTCCTGGTCTTCAGGCTTGGTGACGTCGTGGTGGAGCCGGATCGCTGGCGGCGGCGAGGCACGCGGCGTGATCCGCGTGTGCAGTGATGAGTCGATCTCTCGTGGCCCTCGACCGCCGGCCGACTTGCTGGGATCAGCGTCCGTGACCTGCCGCTGCTCCGCGCGGTGGTGAAGGATCTTGTGTCGCCTATAAGCGCGCCCTACGCTCGATGCTTGACGCTGTTGGCTTATAGTCTCGGGGAGTACGAATGGCGCTGCACGAGCTTGCGACCTGCGAAGGCGGGAACTGCCCGGGGGTGTACCTGGACGACGACGACAACGTCGTGGTGAAGGGCAACATCCTCAGTGCTGACCTGCGTGGTCAACTTTCGTTCTCGAGCGACGAGGACGGCGTGGTGATCCCGGCTTGGCTGCTGCGCCAGGCCGCAGAGAGGGCTGGAGGACCAGCATGACCGGTGAGGAGCTGGACGAGCTGTACCGCACGTTCACGCGGTACGCCTGGCGTTTGGAAGCACGCGACGTCTACGGCGTGCCCGAGGAGAACGCCCGTCTGCAGGCCTGGCTGGCCGGCCGTGAGCTGCCCCGCTCCGACTCGAAAGACGCGTGGAAGGAACTGACCGGCGTCGCGGCGGCGGCTGGAAGGCCCTTCGCACGGGTGAGGATGATCGGTCGCCCGCTGACGGATTACACGCGCTGGGAGCACTCGATCTACCCGGACAACCTCTCCGCCGGCGAGGACGTTCGGCTGCTCGAGCGCAGCTGGCTCACTGCCGAAGACGCCGCGAACCCGCTGTGGAACGTAGATTTCTGGTTGTTCGACGACCGGGTCGCCGTCGTGCAGAACTACGCCGACGACGGCAGCTACCTCGGTCCGGAGCTCGCGCCTGACCCGGCGCCCTACGTCGCGCTTCGGGCCCGCGCGCTCGAGCTTTCGGTCCCCTATGCCGAGTTCTCGTTGCTGCCCGACCAGCGCAGTGACGACCAGCAGATTCGGGAGTCGGAGGCGGCCCGGATTGACTGACGAGGCACCACGACCGCGGCGCTCGCGAGCTGATCTGTCGAGGTTGTCTGGACCGCACCGCCGACTGGTCATCGCGCTCACGGATGCAAGGCTGCGCGCCGGTTTGACCGGCGCGCAGCTTGGCACTGTGCACGGGTGGGGCCAAGGCAAAATCTCGAAAATCGAGAGCGGCCGCACTCGTCCCTCGGTTGAGGACGTCAAGGCCTGGCTCACCACCACCAGCCCTGACCTCGACGAAGCGGGGCGAGCCGAGCTCCTCGAACTCGCCGACCAAGTGTCCGGCAGCGCGATGCGGTTCACCGACATCGACCACGACGGGATCGCCGCACAGCAGCAAGCGCGGGCTGCGCTCGAAGCTGAGGCCACCAGCATCAAGATCTACCAACCGAAGGTCATCCCCGGCCTCGCGCAGACCCCCGAGTACACCCGGAACCTGCTGCTCAAGCTCGGCCGCGACCCTGCTCAGATCCACGCGGCCGTGGCAGCACGTGCCGAACGGCAACGCGTTCTATACGACAGTCGGGTCACGATCGAGATGGTGATCCAAGAGAGTGTGCTGCGGAGGCGCTTCGGCTCCCCCGCCGTCAATATCGCCCAGCTCGCGTTTCTCCGCGGCATCGCACAGCTGCCCAATATCTACCTGGGGATCGTCACCGACAAGACGAACGAGACGCTGCTCCCCGAGACCAGTTTCGTGCTCAAGGCCGGCGCCGACTACGCCGACGTGCAGGTCGAGCTCCTCACCCGTGAGCTCACCGTGTCTGAGGCAGACGAGATCGCGGCCTATGAGAAATCCTTCGCGAGGCAGAAGGACGCTGCAGTCGACGGCGTCGAAGCGGACGCCGTGATCCAGCGCGCCGTCGACTACCTCGGCACGATCGCCGCGTAACCGGCCCCGCGGCACACGCGAACCGCGAAGGCTGAGCTTGCCATGTCACTCGACCACAGGATTATAAGCTCGACTTGTGAAGACTATAGTCTTCACAAGTCGATGTTTGAGAACTGCAAAGCGGAATGAAGTTAGGCGACCTTGCCCGTCCTCCGTCCGCTGAGGCGTGACGGGTTGAAGGGCCGAACAGTGAAGGGCCCGGCCGAAGCCGGCCGGGCCCTTCAACTCGCCGAGCTAGTTGCTGTTCGCGCGCTCGGCGACTGCGTTGGACGGCGTCTCGCCGAGCAAGAACGTGCTGACTTGCTTCGCGGCGACCTCGTAGCAGAGCTTGTTCGCGCCGGGCACGGTTCGGGCGCTGTGCGGGCTGATGACGATCCCGGGGCAGGCCCACAGTGGGTGTTGCTCGGGCAGCGGCTCGGGGTCGGTGACGTCGAGCGCGGCCCGTAGCCGCTGGGTCTGCAGCTCGGTGACGAGCGCGTCGGTGTCCACGATCCGGCCGCGGCCGGCGTTGACCAGCAGAGCCCCATCCGGCATTGCGGCGAGGAGCTCCTTGTCGAACATGCCCTCGGTCTGCGGCGTGAGCGGCGCGGTGATTACCACGATGTCGTGCTGGCCGAGCAGGCTCGGCAGCTCGTCGGGGCCGTGGATGCCGTCGCGGGCGGTGCTGGCGACCAGCGTGGTTGTCGCGTCGAACGCGGCGAGGCGTCGGGCAGTGGCGGTGCCGATGTGGCCGGCACCGACGACCAGGGCTTTCTTCCCCGCGAGGGTGTCGGCGCTGAAACGTCGGTGGGCCCAGATGCCCTGGTCGGCGAACCGGACGAGGGCCGGCCACTGCCGGTAGAGCGTGAGGATCGCTGAGAGCGCCCACTCCGAGACCGGTCCGGCGTGTGCGCCGCGGGCACTGGCGAGGATGACGTCGGCCGGCACGGTGTCGGCCCATTCGTCGGCGCCGGCGGACAGCAGTTGCACCATTCGCGGCGCGCTGAGCTGTCCGAACAGGCGCTTGGGTCGATGGCTGCTGCGGTAGGGCGGGAGCAGGATCTGCGCCTGGCGCTGCTGCTCAGTCAGCTGCTCGCTGTTCGGGTCGTAGCGGATGACCTCGACGCCGTCGAGCGCGGCCAGCAGGTCGGCGCCGACCTCGTCGTCTGTCTCCTGGCTGACCAGCACCTTCACGGCGTTCTTCTCCTCTGCAGTGGGCGTGTGGTTCACGCGGTGATCCGGGCGAGCATCTCCTCGGCCTGCTGCTCGAGCGACCTTTTCGCACCGTTGTTGTCGATGATCTGGTGCTCGACGACCGGTTCGTAGTCCAGGTTGATGCTGTTGATGTAGCCCTTCCAGTCCGCCAGCTTTTCGGCGTCGCGCGCGGCCCCGCGGTAGGTGATGTAGCGGTGCATGGTTTCTGCGTCGCAGCGCACCCACGCCACCGCGAGCCGGCCGCCGTGGGCCTCGACGTCGCGACGCGCCTGCTCGCACCACTCTTCGTCGGCCAGCTCGGCCACGAACGGCGCGGTTGCGACGACGCTGGTGCCGCACTCCAGGTTCTCCAGCACGCCGGTCATCAGCGCCTGGTACTCCGCGGGGCGGATGATCGTGCGGTACTCGGGTGACTCGCGGGTGTGGGGTGACTGGCCGATGGCCTGCAGCGCCGCTTCGACCACCGCGCGCGTGGTGCTGTCCTTGTCCAGCAGCGCCCAGTGGGTGTGGGAGGCCACGATGCGGCCCAGCTGGGTTTTCCCCGAGCCGGCGTAGCCGCCGATCAGCAGCACGACTGGCGTGCGGGCGGCTTTCTCTGGCGGGTGATTCACGATGCGCCCGGAGCGGTCTTTGCTGATGACCAGGCCCTCGTGCTCCAGGACCTTCATCGCCCGCGCGACGGTGGTCGCCGAAGCGTGCCAGTCCGCGGCCAGCTGTTTCGTGGATGGCAGCTGTGTGCCGTGGGGGTAGGCGCCGGACTCGATCTCGGTCCGGATCTGGCCGGCCAGGGTCAGCACGGCCACCCCGTACTCGCTGGTGGCGTCCTGCCCGGAGCTCGTCGTCGCCATGGTCCTCCTGTCGCGTCCAGCTGATGGCCCAGACGATAACAGTCGGGGTCAGATGATGACCAATTTTGTGCGTCCTGACGTGCGGATACTCACCCGCAGGCAGCCTGGATCAGACGGTAACTGTTGACATCGTCTGAACCATACAGTTATCGTCTGAACCAGTCGATCAACGGTGTGAGCCAGGTCCCACTCCTCCTCCATCGCAGGTCACAGCGGGTCTGCGCCCGTGGTGGTCCGCCCCACCCCCTCGGCTGTGCCGATGAGGAGCTCCCTTGAAGACCCGGGGAGCGGCAGAGAACTACAGAGCGAGTTAGCACACCGGCCCTGTCCGCCGCCCTCTCCCTCGTGACGTCTCCGAGGCAAGGCGGGGATGTGCGCCGCGCTGCCCACCGATCGGGCACCGCGTAAGGGCCTCCCGCTGACCCGTTCGGTGTTAGCCGATCGCCACCAGCTCCTGCCATGACCCGCGCCCCCCAGGGCTGCGGCGAGCAGGGCGTGCTGGTGGCTGGTCGAGGGACACCGAGCCCGTTTTCAACAAGCTGTTCTTCCGCACTGCCCCTGGAAACACGCGTGGGGCCCCGCCGGCCAAGGGCGGGGCCCCACGCCGCGACCTGAGGAGCCACTCATGTTCGACGAGACCTTCCGCGACCCCGTGTGGGCCGACGCGACGTTCGATCTGACCAGCTGGGACGATCCGGCCACGCCGGCCCCGGACACCGCCGGCTTCATCGCCTCGCTCGGCATCGAGCCGGGCTTGCTGACCGGCACCGAGCACCCGTTCGACACGGTCACTGACCCCGAGCTGCTCGAGGCGCTCGTGGCCGAGGCCGAGCTGGAGCTCGACGAGCTCGACGTGACCGCCGCCCCGGACGCCGGGGCCGAGGTCATCACCGCGAACTTCGGGCAGGCGCCGGCGGTGACGTCGTGGGCCGCGTGATCTCGACGATCGACGCGCCCGACACCCGCTTCCTGGCCGCCGAGCACGTCGCAGACCGGTACTGGAGGGACCACATCGCCTGCGCCAGCACTGTGCTGGTGCCCGGCCAGACGGTCCGGGCGATTGATCAGGACGCCGCCGAGGCGTTCTTCCCCACCGGCCCGCTGGCCACGCATGCGTTCGCCGCGGCGAAGGAGATCTGCGCGGGCTGCCCGGTCCGCGATATCTGCCTGGCCGACGCGCTGCTGCGCCGGCACCCGGACGAGATCGGGGTGCGTGGCGGCATGAGCGCCGCCGAGCGCGAAGCGCTCACCGCGCAGGAACGGGACGCGCTGATCGCGCCGTTCCTGCCCACCTTCGCCGATGACGAGGAGTGAGTCGATTGGCCAAGTCCACCCAGCCTGCCAAGACCACCAGCACCAGCAAGGGCTCCAAACCCGTGCAGCGCGACAGCCAGGGCCGCCCGGTGACCTTGCCGGCCGACCCCGCGGCCTTCGGCCGGAAGCGATCGTGATGACTCGCACGCCACGGCGCCGAGCCCGTCCCCACCAGGTGATCGAGCTTCAGCCCGAGCCGGACACCATCGTCACCGGTTTCCAGTTCGACCACACCAGCTCAAGCCACACGGCGCTGATCGCCTTCTCCATGATCACCGCGCTGGTTTTCCTGGCCTGGCTGGTGTTCCCACTTCACACCTGACACGGGAGCACACGTCATGTCCTGGATCACCACACTGTCCGCCACAGTCAACGCCACGCCGATCCTCGCGACTGGCGCAGCGTGGGTTCTGCCCCGCCTCGGCCGCAGTACGCTGCGCACCACCGCGTTCGCCACGGTGGCCACAGTCGCCGGCGCCCGTCTCGGCCTGCCGTTCCTCGACACCGCCATGGGCGTTCACATCGAGTTTGTGAACGTCGGTCTCACCATCCTCGCCACACTGACTTCGCTGCTGTGGCTGGCCAGTCTCGCGCCACGGGTCCTCCGTACCACCGCGCGGTTCGTGCGCTCGAGCACCCCGCGGCCGCGCACCGCGGCTGCTTCTCCGGTCACCGTCCCGCCCGCGACCGCGGACGGATTCCGCTACGACGGCGACACCTACCGGTGCGCCGAGCAGGAGGTGCAGCACCGATGACCCGACACATCACCCTGAACGAGCAGTGCCACGACGCGGCCGCGAACGGTGCCTCCGCAGAGCTTCTCCTGCAATGCCTGCGGATCAGCGACTCCAACCCGCGCCTGGCCGCCGAGGCGGACAAGGCCAGCCACGAGGCGTGGGACGTCGTCGCGAACCTGCAGACGGCCCTGCGAGCGTCCTAACCGGACACACGAACCACCTGAATCTGGTGCTCCGGCACCGGGGCACCACTCACACCCAAGCTACGGCCCCGGACCTCCCCCGGGTCGCGTGGCCACGCCCACCCGGGTGTGAGTGTTGCCCAGGCCACCGGATCCCGACGCCCCGGCACGTCGCGCCCGAGTTGATCTCGCGGCACGGCAGGATGCCGTGCAAGTCCCCGATAGGAGGAACCCCGTGTCCGAACCCCAGAACCACGAGCAGGGTGTGGAGCTGGACCTGGCACTGTTCACCCGGCGCCTCAACAGCGGCCTGATCGTGCCGGAGGCGGCCGAGGAAACCACGGCCCCGATCGACATCGTCGACCGCGAGCCCGAGCAGCTGATCGCTCCGGTGCCGCGTCCCCGCCCGCCGGCCCCCGCGCCGCAGGCAGCTCCTCCCCAGCCCGAGCCCATCGAACCCGACGGCGAGCCCGCACAGGACATGGCGGAGGAACCGTCCCGCAATAGGCCGAAAGCCGCGGCGCCCGCGGCGAAGCCGGCCCCCGCGGCGTCCCGGCGGACCGTTCGCGACGCGCTGGTCGACTTCCTCGACAGGCGTCGGCCCGACCGAGCGGACCAGAGCGTGGACGAGGACGAGCCCATCACCGCCGGCGCGTTCGTGGCGGTGGGGCTCATGACCTTCTTCGTTGCCGCGCTGTCGTTCGCGCTGTCGTTCGACATGATGTACGCCGCCGCGCAGCTGTATGGCTGGGGCAAGGGCCTGGCTGCGCTGTTCCCGGTGATCATCGACGTCGGCGCCATCGGCGGCACGTTCATGGGCGCGATCTCGGCCAACCGGACCTACCGTCGCATCGGGCACCAGGTGCTCGTCGTGACGCTGGCCGCGAGCGTGCTGTTCAACCTGGTTGGCCACGACGTCAAGGGCAAGGCCACGTTGCTCGGCGCGTCACTGCCGCCGAACTGGGGCTGGACCGGCACCGTTGCGGCGGTCCTGATCCCCGCGCTGCTGGCGTACTTCGTGCACGCCTTCTCCAAGGCGCTGAAGACGTTCACAGACCAGAAGCGAGCCGCAGCCGCTGCAGCGGCCGCCGAAGCCGAGGCGGAGCGCAAGCGCCGAGCCGACGCTGCGGAGGCTGCTCGCCGCGAAAAGCAGCGCCAGGCCGAAGCCGCCGCCGAACAGCGCCGCCGGGAAGCAGCTGCCGAACAGCGGCGCCTGGAGCGAGAGGCACGCCACCAGGAACAGCTGACGCAGCCGTCGGTGCATCCCGAGCCCAAGCGGATCGCGTCGGCTCGGATGCTGGACGCGGACACTGCGTTCGCCTGGTCGCAGGCCCACGGTCACCCGGGGCCGGCGGCAGTGCGCAAGCACTTCGCCGACGAGGGTTACGAGGTCCCGAACGCGCTCTCGACGCTGCGGGCCTGGATCAACACCCGACGCGCGGAACAGCACCGCTGATCCGCTTCGCCTGACCCGTCCCTACCTCGAACGGCCCCGGCTCCGCACCTGGCGGACCGGGGCCGTTCGGCGAGTCGGACGGCTCGCACACTTCCGCATTTCCCTTCACGCGGCGCCCGGAGGCGTCGCGACTTCGTGCTGCCCAACGAAAGGAGCGACCCATGTATTGGGTCCTGATGGGGTTCACCGTCGCCCTCTACTTCATCCTCAAGCGAAAGACCTCGGCGCTGAGCAAGTGGTACGTCAAGTCGTTGCTCTACGCGATGTTCAGCGTCGCGCTGTCCCAGACGCAGATCGGGGGTTGGCTCGCCGGCCTCCTTCGCAAGATCGTCAACCTCATTCCCGGCGCGCCAGTCGGCGCTATCGGTGGGGCGCTGGTGCTTCTTGCGGTGATCGTGCTGGTCGCTGACGTCTGGAAGGACCGCAAAGCCGATCGGCTCGCCCAGATCAGCATCCTTCTGCTGCCGTTGCTGTTCGTGTTCGCGGCCGGGCCGATCGCTCCGACCGGGCGCAATCTCACCGACAGCTTCGCCAACATCTCCACCAACGGCCTGGCCTTCCTCACTGGGGCGTGACCCGGGTGCCGACTGCCAGCCAGAGCCGCGTGGCCAACGTCCAGCGACGAAGCCGCGCGGCCACCGTGCAGCGCTCGCTGGAGCGGTACTGGTCGCGGGTGCGCCGGGCCGAGCAGAACAACGACCTGCGCGCGAAGTTCGACGCCGCGGTCGACCTGCTGCGCACCGCGCTCACCCACGCCAGCCGCGAACGCCGCGACCTGACCCTCGCCCAGCTGACGACCGCCCTGGCCAAGGAGGCCGAGGCGATCCACCAGCGCTACGTCGAAGGACCACCGCAATGACCCCTGACACCCCGCCGCCGACGCGCGGCGACCGCCTGACCCCTGATGAGGTGAAGAGCCTGCTGGCCGAGCAGTTCACTCCGCCGCGGTTGTGGGACGAGCAGCCCCCGCCGCTGAAGGCCACCCAGGAGTGGGCCGTGTCCGGCGAGCATCTGCCGCTCGCGGACCTGTCCCGGCACGGCTCCCGCGCCTGGGCCTACGTCGCCATCCCGCTGCGCGCGATCGCGCTCTACGCCGACTGGATCTTCCAGCGCGGCTCGCGCACCGTCGCCGCGCTGCTGCTGTTCCTGGTGATCGACCAGGTCATCCCGATCGTGCCGGCCCTGAGTTTCACCTGATCACCAACCATCCCGCCACAGAAAGGAGGCAACGATGGCTCTGCTGTTCTGTTTCGCATTCGCCTACCTGGTCGTGCGGCTGTGGGAGGACCTCTCCGCCCGCTGGCGCCACGAAACTCCGCCCCGCCATGAGTACCGCATGGCCAAGCTCAAGGAGCGCCAGGACAACGGCGGCACGGTGCCGCAGTCCTCGCTCGGGCGCTATGTGACCGGGCTGTTCGACGACGTCTGGGACTCCGCCCACGAACGCCGCGAGCTCGGCGCGGAACGCCGCCGGGCGAAACGCGAACGCAAGGCCGACAAGAAGCTGGCCAAGGAACACGACAAGCGGGACCGCCAGGACGCCAAGCTCGCGGCCAAGGACGGCGCCCCCGCCCAGCCGGAGGCGATCGGATTCACCGCGGAGGTCCCCGACGAGGACGCCACGTCGCCCGCTGCGGCGCCGCTGCCTCAGCCCCAGGCTCGCCCCGCGACCGTTCCCGCCGCGGAGCAGGCCGGGCCGGAGCACGAGACGCCGAGTCTGGAGCCGCTGGGCTTCACCGCCGAAGTGCCCGACGTCGACGAGTACATCCACCCGAGCAGCACCTCCGAAGATGGTGCCGTCGCAGCGACGTCCACGCACAGCCCTCTGGGCCACGTCGGGCCGGTGTTGCCCGGCGAGGGGGACACCAGTCGAGACACGCTGCCGGCCAGGCTCATCGCGGATCTGAGCGACCATCAGCGCGAGGTCGTCGAACGCTGCCTCGGGGTCGCTCCCGACAGCACGGGTTCCTACACCGTCAGCAGAGACGACTGGTTCGGCTTGCCGACCACGACCCGGGCATGGGTCCTGCACTGGACGGCTACCCACAGCGGCTGGGTCGGCACCTCGATGAAGGACGGCCAGCCGTTGTCGATCGCCGAGTGGGACCCCGGCGCTCACGACGCTCTTCTCACCTTGGGCGGCCGGGTTCCGCGAGTCGGGTGGCCCGACGGTGAGGGCGGGATCTCCCCTGATCAGCCGGCCGCCACCACCGCGGCTGTCGGCACGACGGCACCTGACAGTCCCCCGAAGGAGGCCGATTCCACCGCGAGCACCGCATCTGTCCAACGCAGCAACGTCATCCCTTTCCCCGCAGTGTCCACGAGCGCCGCACAGATCGCGGCAGCGAAGGAGTACCCCATGGTGAACGGCGAATCCACCGGCCTGGACCAGGCCATCCAATACGCCAGCGACCTCAAGGACTACTTGATCGCAGCGCAGGACGGCATCGTCGCCGCGGCGCCGAACCCCGATGAGCTCGCGCAGTCGTGCGAACAGGCTCAGGCCGATCTGACCCTCGGCGGGGTCACGGGCGAGACCCTCGGCTCGGTGAGCCAGGTCCAGGAGTCGGTGATCAAGGCCGCGCAGGCGGTCAAAGACGCGGTTGCCCAGTTCGAGGCCGCAGCCGCGGCCGCGCAGACCCTGCACACCAACCTGACCGCCCACACCGGTGTCCAAGAGGCCTACCTGGCCAATCAGGACGCTGGCAGCCGCGAGTTCGTCACCAACGGCGCACTCTGACCCATCTCTCCGGCGCGGTTCCGGCCGCCACACCCCGTTTCCGCGCGGGTGTGGCGGTCGGTGCGGCACCGGCCCCACCGGAACCGACGCACAAGGGAGCAGAACCCGATGAAGACCGTCAACCGCCGCCCCGGATGGGGCCAGGGCAACCCGCTGTCAACGAGCACCCGCCGCGAAGTCGGCACCACCGCCCAGCAACTGGCCGAGGCGATGCGGACCCTGATGCAGGAGCTGCCCGACGAGCTCACCCAAGACCACACGCCGACCGATCCCGAGGCCACACCCGCCGCGGCCAAGGGCAACCGCGCCGACCGGCGCGCCCAGACCAAAGCGCAGCGCATCGCCTGGCGCGAGATCGAGCGCCGCAACCGCAAGCAGCTGCTGCCGCACTACCTCACCGCCGGCATGGTCGCGCTCGCGTTCGTGATCCACGAGGCCACTGCGAACACCGCCGGCATCGCCGCGCTGCTCACCGGCCTCGGAGCCACCGCCGTCGGCGCGCTCGGCTACTGGATCGCGCGGCGCCGCAAGATGCTGCTGCAGGGCTGGCAGATCTGGACCGGGACGCTGCTGCTCGCGGCCGCGGCGTGGATGACCCTCGCCGTGGCCGTCGGCGTCACCTGGGGCACCCTCGCCCTGGCGATGGTCGCGGACTACTCGCTGGCCGCGCGCTGGTGGCGCCGGCACGCCCATGGACTCACCGCCGAGGAGGCGGTCGCCGAGGCGCTGGCCGACCCGGAGACCGAGACCAGCGAGCCGGTCGAGATCGACGATTCGCTGCTTGCCCGCTTCCCGCAGCTGTGGGCCGACCACGTCGGCGCCACCGGCTACGCCCTGCCCGGCTCCGCCCTGATCGACGGCACCGCCTTCGACCACGGCATCGAGTACGTGCTGCGCCTGGCGCCGGGCAAGCAGGACATCGCCGCGGTCAACGCGGTCATGTCGAAGATCGCCACCGCGCTGGGTGTCCCGGCGACCCGGTTGCTAGCCGAGCCGTACATGGTGCGCACCAACGACGGCGACGATGTCGAGGAACCCGGCCTGGTCAAGTTCTCGGTGATCCTGCAGCAGCCGATCAAGGGCGCGGCGTTCTTCCGCAGCCCGGAGATGCTGGCCGGCGGGTTCATCCCCATTGGCCCCTACATCGACGGGCGCGGCATGGCCGCCTACCGCCTCTACACGAAGTCCCGCATCCAGAACGGGCTGCTGGTGGGCTCGCCCGGCACCGGCAAGTCGCGGCTGCTGGAGGTCATCGGCCTGGTGGCGATGTGGCCCGGCTACACCAAGGTCATCCACATCGACGGCCAAAACGGCGACTCCTGCCCGCTGCTGTGGGACAACACCGAGCACTACGGCTCCGAGGACGCCGAGCTTGCCCTGGACCGGCTGGAAGCCATCCAGCACTACCGAGAGCTGAACAAGCCCGCGCACCTGCGCGGGAAGTTCCGGCCCTCTCCGGACTACCCCGGCGTGCTGGTGATCATGGACGAGTCGCACCGGATCATCACCAAGGAGAACAAAGAGCGGTGGAAGGCGCTGTTCCGTGAGGCCAACAAGGTCGGCATCGGGTTCCTGTGCGCCGACCAGGACCCCTCGGTGCAGACCTGGCACGACACCGCGCTGCGCTCGTTCCTCAAGGCCGGCAACGGCATCGGCCTGCGCGTGGATGACCCCACCTGCTCGCGGATCGCCGACTCGGGCTCGGACTCGTTCAACCTCAACACGCTGCCGCGCAAACCCGGCGTCGGCTACGTGATGAAGTCCGACCACCCGGAGGCACGCCCGGCGATCTACCAGGGCCTGTGGGCCCCCGACCACGACGACGCCTACCCCGTCGACGAGGCCACGGGCCAACCGACCACGGTCCGGCAGATCCCCGACGACGTCGTGCTGATCGAGGAGTGGTTCGCCCGCGCCCCGAAAATCAGCCTCGACCCTGGGTCGGAGCTGGCCAAGAACAGCGTCGAGCGGGAGATCACGCCGACCCAGCCCAGCACAGGCAGCCCGGCGCGGCAGTCGGGCACGGGCGCGGCGCAGCGGTTCCTCAACCGCCGCGCCGAATCCCACGCCGCCCCGGCGGCCGGGTCACGCGCCCCGGCCCCGCCGCGGGTCCGGACCGCGCAGCCGCAGCCCGCGGCGACCGAGCAGCCCGCGGCGCCGAAGGCCGCCGCCCAGGCGGCCGCGGCGCCGGACACCGGCGGGCACAGCCTGGATGCTCGGCTCGTCGGGCACCTGCGAACCGTGCTCGGCGCGATCGCCAACGGGCTCGACCAGCCCAGCGTGATCGCCGAGCAGGTCGGGTGTTCCCCGCGCTACGCCAACACCCTGCTGGGCAAGCTGCGCGAACAGGGCCTGGTCGACCGCGAAGGTGCCGGCAAGGCCGTGCGCTACTTCCTCACCGAAGCCGGCCGCCGGGCAGCCTGAGCGGACCGGCCCCCACCACGACGCGGCCCCCGGGAACACCATCCCGGGGGCCGCGTCGTCGACCGCACGCTCGCGGTCATGTCAAAGCGGCCATCTCGTTGATCGCCTGCATCAGCTTCGACCAGTCCTCGCTCTGCCCCCGACCGCCACGCGCTTCGGTCGCCCACAACAGCAGCCGGCGCCGCCGTTCCTTCGCCTCGTGGTTGGAGTCGGGCACGTTCTGCCGCAAAAACTCCAGGCACTGCCGGTGGCCCCGCTTGAACTCGTCCTTGGCGCTCATCAACGGCATCCCCAGCACGTTCATCACGGCCTTCACCGCGACGTACTTGTCGATGTCCCACTCGTCCGCGGCCTTGATCCCCGCCACGTACGAGAAAACCTCCTCCTTGCTCATGCCCGGAGATTACCCGCGGACACCACGAAAACCCCGCAACCACAGCACTTTCACGCCACTGGAACAACCCACGCGGACGCCCCGGCCAGCCCAGCCTGGCCTCGTTCCTCCATCCCACGCAGAAAGAAGCCGCCAATGCCCTCGATTGACCAGACCACCGGGCCCGCCACAAGCGAGGCCTCGCCCTACACCGCACGCACCGCCCGTGTGCGCGCCCGGATCCGCGACGCCGCCGGTGAGATCCGCGGCTTCGCCATCGCCAGCCCCCTCGGGTTCGCCGCCGCGCTCCTGTCCGGTCTGCTGGTCCTGTTCCTCGCCGGCGTCGCGCTGTACGGCGTGGCGAAGGTGGCGGTGTGGGCCGGCAGCGGGCAGATGCTGCACGACCTCGTCCACTGGGTCCCCGCCTTGCGGATCATGACCGACCCGATCGGGCACTGGCTGGCCGTGCACACCGCCGGGCTGCCGCTCGCGGTGAACTTCGCGGCCGCGATCTGGGCCGTGATCGGCGCCGGCGTGTTCCTCGCCGCCCGCGCACAGCACCGCGGAGGCCAGCTGCTGTGGCCGCTGTTCGGCGCCGCCACCGCGGCGATGGCTTGGTTCGGCACCACCGAGCTGACGCACCGGCCGATCGCCGCCGGCCTCGTCGGCGCGCTCTGGGCCGCGCTGACGCTGCTGCTGCCCACCGGCTCCGACTCCGTGGTCGTCGTCGAAACCTGCGCCTGCCCGTGGTGCCCGCCGACGCCCCGCGCGCCGGCCGATCACCGCTGACCCTGCCCGCCCTGCTGCAAGGAGGTCCGATGCCCCGCACAACGAACCCGGATACTGACCCGGACACCCGCTACCTCGAACTCGCCGACCAGATCGACGGCGTCGTCGCCGCGATGGAGCGGGCACTGGACGACGACGAGATCGCGGCCCTGCTCACCAGCCTCGCCGCCGCGGCCGTCGAGCTCGTCAGTGTGTCCCACATCGTGCACCGCGGCTGGGACCCGGGCGAGCACGCGGCGATCGGCGAGGACATCGACAACGCCGCCGCCGCGCGGCTGGTGGCCGACCTCGCGATCGCCCGCCACCGCGACCGGCCCCGCAGCCCAGGCCTGATCGGGGCGATCGAAGCCCGCCCGTACGAGCAGGCTGTGCTGACCCAGATGGCCACCGCCGTCGCCGAGCAGCCCGGCTGGCTCTACGCGCACCGGCTCAACATCCTCGTCGACGCCCTGGAGGACACCGGCCGGCACACCGGGCTGCTGCAGCGCCTGGCCCACGCCGTGTCGCACCGCCCGGACGGCGAGAACGCCCTCGACCACGAGCTCGCCGACCGCCCCCAGCACGACCATCCCCTGCACCTGGCCGCCTGACCCCAACCAGCGGAAGGACACCACGTGACTGCCACGCTCGACATCCCCGTGCCGCGCACCGCGGCAACCGTCCACGACGACCCCAACGGCGAGATCACCGACGCCTTCGGGCTGGTGATCGTCCCCGCCGCCCACCGCGGCCGCTACACCGCGCTGTGGCAGCTCATCCAGGCCCGCACCCGCCGCAGCGTCGTGAACCCGATGCCCCTGGCCTACGCCCGCGAGTACGCCACCGTGCTCGCCAGGACCGGCATCGACTGGACCCGCGACCCCCACGACCTCGCGGTCGACCCGGACGCCCGTGCGCAGATGGAGCTCGCCCGCACGACGCTCGAGCAGGCGATGTGGGCGGGCCGTCCGCTGTGGTGGGCCTGCGGCAGCTGGAGCACCCACGCTCCGATGTGGAGCGTGCTGAACATCGCCGCCATGCCGCCCGAGGAGTACAAGCCGGTCACCTTCGCGGACGTGTGGTGGCTGACCGACGTGCTGGCCGCGCCGGCCGTGCACTACGACCCGCGGCCGGTGTGGTCGCTGTGCTGCGCCGCCCCCCTGTGCGGCGATCCGGCCGGCGAGCTCCTGACGCCGGCGGTGCTCAGCGGCCACAACGAGGACGGTGACCCGCTGCCGATGCGCTCGCCCGAGCGCGCCGAGCTCACTGCGGCGGCCGAAGCGATCGGCTGGGGCCGCCGCGACGCGCACCACTGGCTCTGCCCGGCCTGCGTGACCGCCCACACCGACGACAGCGCCTGGTGAAACGCGAACGCCCGCAGCAGGAGAGCCGGACCGCGAATCCATGAGGCTCCCCGCCGCGGGCGGGTGCGAACTTTCCAGCCCTGCAACAGAACCGGAGACCCACCGTGTCTACCACACACGGCACCGATCCTTGGGCGCAACAGCGCGCCGCCATCAACGAGTTTCTGGACGACCCCAGCCTCGAGGACGTCCTGGCTGAGCTGGCTGCGGGATGCGCGGTTGCCGACGAAGCCGAGGACTGGCAGGAGCGCGCCTTGTGCGCGCAGACGGACCCCGAGGCGTTCTTCCCCGAGAAGGGCGGCTCGACCCGCGAAGCCAAGCGGATCTGCCTCGGCTGCGAGGTCAAGGACGAGTGCCTCGAAGCCGCCCTCGCGCACGACGAGCGCTTCGGCATCTGGGGCGGCCTGTCCGAACGCGAGCGCCGAAAGCTCAAGAACCGCGCGAAGGCCCAGGCCGCGGCGGCGGCCGCGCGAGAGCCCGAACAGGGCTGAACGACCAGGCGGCCCGCTCGGCCACCACACCTCTCGCTCGCGACGGTCGGGCCGCCAAGGGACGCGGCCCGACCGTCCTCACACCCCTGTTTCGGAGGACCTCATGCTCGCCGGCTTCACCAGCCTGGACCCCACCGTCCGGCTCGTCGTCGTGCTCGCGCTCGCCGCCGGCATCTACGTCGTGTCCGGGCTGATCTGGCCCTACACCGCCTGCTCGGCCTGCACCGGAGGCAAACACGCCTCCCCTACCGGGAAAAACTGGCGCAACTGCGGCCGCTGCGGCGGCTCCGGCAAGAAGCTCCGCCTCATCTCCCGCCTGCTCGGCCGTTCCTGATCACCGCGTACCACCCCGGCCCCGGACAACCGGTGCACTACGCGCCGGCTGCCGACCGGGATCACCGCTCAACCAGGAAGGAACCCCGTCCATGTCCGGACCTGCCCACCAGCACCGCGCCGTCGACGCGCCGCGTATCCAGGCCCTGTCGATCCGCCAGCCCTGGGCCGAGCTCATCGTCGCCGGCCACAAGCTCGTCGAGAACCGCACCTGGCGCACCCGCTACAGCGGCCTGCTCGTCATCCATGCCCCCGCGGCGATCGACAAGCGCGCCCTCGCCGCGCTGCGCGAGGCCGGCACCGTGCTGCCTGACGAGCTGCCGACCCGCGTGTTCCTCGGCGTCGTGACCCTGGAAGGCATCCACGACGAACGCGACGGCTGCTGCGCCCCCTGGGGCGAGCCCGCGGTCAAGCACTGGACCCTCACGGGCCCGCAGCGTTTCGCCGCGCCGGCTCCCGGCATCGGCGCCCAGGGCCTGTTCAATGTGCCGGACGACGTCGCCGCGACCGTCAATCAGCTCACCGGCGCCCCGGCGGCGGGCCGATGACCGCCAGTGCGCCCGCCGCGCTCCGCCCGGCCACTGAGTTGCTCGCCGAGCTCACCGCCGGCGCGGACGAGCGCATCAACCCACCGACGGTGTGCCTGTGCGGCTCCACCCGCTTCTGGGCGCAGCTGGCTGAGACCAACCTGCGCTTCACCGCGGCCGGTTGCCTCGTGCTCGCCCCCGGCGTCGACATGAAACGCCCCCATCCACTGTGGAGCGACCCGGCCGACGCCGCGCGGCTCAAGCACCGCCTCGACCGGCTGCACCGCCACAAGATCGACCGTGCCGACCACGTCGTGATCGTCACGGACCCCACCGGCTATGTCGGCGCCTCCACCCTCGCCGAAATCGTCTACGCACACGACCTCGGCACTCCCACCTGGCACTGGGCTCTGCCCTAGCCGGCGAACCCATCCGGCACCACCCGATCCGGCCGACCTTCCAGCGCCCGGGCCCGCGCGGCCCGGACGCTGGGGGAGCCGTCCGGCTCAGCCTCGTCGACGAACAGGAGCCCCGCGTGATCACTACGACCGCTGCCGCCGCTGAACGTCCCGACCCGCCCTCGGTCGACAACCTCAACATCCCGTTCGAGCTCATCCAGCTCCACCACATCCTCATCGACGTCGCGACACACCAGGCCCGCATCGAGTCGAACCTCAAGGTCGCCGACGACTGGCGCCGCGCCGCGAAGGCCGTCGCCCGGCTGTCGCAGGAGTACCGAGCCCGGATGGACGGCGCGACCCCCAAACAGCTCAGCGCGATGCGCGTCGCTGGCACCCAGGCCGTCGACGCCCTGATCGAGGCATTGCGCCACGCCGGCGAGTGGCAGAAGTCGGGAAGCTGGTTCGACATCGCCGCCGGCTGGATCGACGACGTGCGGCTTCAAGCATCGGATCAGCCGTGCCAGTGAACTCCTACGAGCGCCTGGCCGACCCGCCGGTGGATCGGCTTGACGAGGTCTCCTGCGAGTACCTCGCCTACGAGGACGGCCGGATCGCCGCGGCCGCCAACGCCCGCGCGTCGGAGCTGTTTGCGACCTACAACAGCCAGGCGCTCCTCGCGATCTCGGAGCTGCAGGAGTTCGCGGCGTTGGTCCGAACCAGCGCGGAGGCGTACCGCGCCGCGGCGAAACACGCGCCACCCCGGCGTCCGTGAGATACACCCGCCCAGCCCTGACCCGAGGGCACGAAACCCGCCAGCATTGCGGACGCTGCCCGCGCCCGTAGCCACCGCACGCGAGGAGATCCACCGTGTCCAGCACCGAGTTCGACCCGGCCGCCATCGTCGCGCACCTGCGCGAGACCGAGGCCGAAGCCGACGGCGCCGCGTACCTCAGCAGCCTTGACCACGACGGCCTGCTCGCCGTCGCCGCCGCGGCTGGCCTCACGCGCGTCGAGCGCGTGAGCACGAAGACTCTGAAGGAGAAGATCATCAATCAGACGATCAGCGCGCGGAAGAAGTTCAGGGGCCTGCGCAGCTGGTAGCACCGCTCGTCGCACCGCTCGTCGATTCTCCGAAAGAAGTCGGCGAGTTACGGCGTGCCTCCCGCCACACCAGCCCCGCTTGTAACAAACTGCGCGGCATGGCTGCACGAGTAGGACGCCGTCACGCGTCCGCCGGAAACCCGTCCACGCTCATGCGTGCGGCGACGGCTCTCGTTGCCGAGATCGATGCCGAAGCCGAGGCGCGGGGCGTGGCCCTCCGCTCGGTGGCGGATGAAGTCATCGAGCTCGGACTCCAGGCCTTGCGTGCCCGGGAAGGGCGTCTCGCTGCCGTCCCGAGCAACGACGCGCCCGCGCAAGCCACTGTCGCTCGCGACTACCCGACCCAGGAGGCCTTGATGGCCATCTAACGCAACGAAGCGGCTCCGCTGCCAACGGAACCGCTTCGTCGAACGTTTAGGGCGATCTGCCGTACAGATCGCCTATTTGCTGGTCAACCGCTGTCGAGCTGCCAACTCGACTGGCTGTCCAACGCCCGGCTGCGCCGGGTTTTTGTCCGCCTCAGGACACAGGGCCCTTTTTCATGCCCTCAGAAAGGAGGTCCCTTCTGCATGCCCAGGATAACTCCTGGGGTGATCGCGTGCCATAGGCGCGCCGTCACACCCTGCTTTACCTGCAAAAACCCCGATGGTGAGCTCCGTCGCGACCTGCCGTTGCGGTTCGTGTGCCCGGAGATGGCGACGTTGTGCGGCCGGTGCTGGCTGCAGTTCGGCGGCAAGGCCGCCCCGTCGGAGGCCGGCGCCGCGCCGCGCGCCGCCCTCGAAGTCCGCTCGGCCCAGCCGACCGAGTGGGGCAAGCTGTTCCAGTCCCAGGAATGGGTCGGGCTGCTGCGCCGCGACGCCCGCGAGCGCGTGGGTTTGCTGTTCCAGACGCTGCGGAACTGGTCGGACTGGACCACCGCCGAGTGCTGGCCCACCTGGGCCCGGCTGCAGGCCGCGACCGGGTGGGGCCGCTCCACTCTGGCCGGCTGGCTGCGGCAGCTGTGGATCCTCGGCTGGATCGACCGCATCGAACCCGGCTCCACGCCCGAGTTCCGGCCCATGGGCTCGCCCGTGGAGGGCAACCGCGCCGCGGTCTACGCCCTGCGCGTCCCGGCCTACGCCGAGCGCCAGGAGCCCGCTGCGGCCCGCCGCGAGTACACCCTCGTGCTGGCCGAGCTGACCACCAAGATCGCCCTGCTCAAGCGGGCTGAGGGGAAAAACTGGACCCCCTCTGTGTCTTTTGATCTTGATTCTCTAGTTGTAGAGGTTGGTTACCTACGTACGCGCGCGAGCGAAATTTTCCACAACCTCGGCTCCGCCGCCGAGGTGGGGACGAACACCAAGATTGAGCCGCTTCGCGGCCGCTTTGAGAACAAGCGTGGCCGGGCCTGGGATGCCATGGTCCCGACCACGGGGGCTGAGATGCTCGCGGCGGCGGCTGAGCTGCGTCGTCAGCACCCGGTGTTCGGTCGGATGACTGATCTGGGCATCCGGCACGTGTGCCGGTCCTGGTGGCGGGCAGGCTGGTGCAACGAGGGGATCCTGCACGCCCTGCGCTACCAGCCGGTCGGCTGGAGCGGCACTTCCGCCGCCCACTCCCACCCCGGATACGCCGTTATACACCCGATGGGCTGGGCCAAGGCCCGCCTGTCGATCTGGCGTAGCGACCTGGGTAAACCCCTGCCCGATCCCAGCCGGACGCGGGTCCTGCGCCCGCTGGTGGCCGAGGGGCTCGAGGGCCAGCGCGAGCAGGACACCGCGATGTTCGGCCGGGCCGGCGCCGAGCTGCTGCGCACGGTGCACGCCCAGGGCGAGGGCTACTTCCGCGAACGCGACGGCGCGAGTAACCCGCACGTGCTCGGCCAGCTGGTCCAGGCCGTGGCCGCCCGCGGCCGCAACGCCGCCGCCCAGCTCGCCCGCGAGCAGCGCGCCGACGCCAGCCGCGCCGGGGCCATGGCCCACATCCGGCAGCTCCTGGGCGGCACGCCCCGCGCCACCAGCCCGGTGGCCCGCGGCGCGGTGCAGCTCACCGACGCGCAGAAGCGCTCCATCGCCGCCGCGCGCGCGGCGCTGCAGGCCAAGGCCGACGCCACCTCGCCCGCCACCACGGCTCCTGCGGCCGGCGGTGCGGGTGAGCTCGACGGACTGGACCCGGCCGAACGCAGCCGGGTCCTGCACCAACGCGCGCTCGAGCGCAACGCGGCCGCTGGGCGGCACAGCTGGCGCAACCGCCGGCGCCCCTGACCCCGCACCCCGTTCGTATAACGCCCTATACGGCCGGGGTTCGTGGGGTGAAACCGATGCTCGCCCGCGTGGCGAGTACCGGCTCGGCATCAGGTCCCGGCACTGACGCCGGGACCACACCGGCGGCGGCTCGTCGACGAGCGCGCGGCCGTGAACACTCCGAAAGCCCCGGGCGGGACGCGGATGAGAGCCCTGGAAAGCATCCCCGCGTCCCGCCCGGGTTTCCACCACCTCACGATGGAGGAACCACAGTGTCCCACCAGCTCAGCCCTGCCCAGAACGCGCTGCTCGGCGCCGCCGAGAACGGCTTCGCCGCCCTCACCACGTTCGCTGCCCGCGTCGCCGCCGGCGAACCGCTGCCGGTGAGCGACTGGCACACCGGCGCGGCCCTGGCCGCGCAGACCGCCGAGCAGTTCGCCACCCTCGCCACCACCGAGCACGCCAGCCCGGTCACCACAAGGACCTGGGCGCGCGCCGCCGCCAGCCTCCGCGCGACCGCGGCCGGCTACCGCACCCGCGCCGAGGCGGCCGCCCGTGCCGCTGCATGAAACCCAGCTCTGGGACGGCCGCATCGTCGTCTGCGACGGCTTCCGCGACGGACTCCCCTACTGGGGCTACAACCACGCCCCGACCGGGCTGGTGACCAAAAGCCAGCTGTGGGAGCAGAAACTGCGCCGCCGCCGCGGCCAGGACCCGGTCGGGTTGCTCGTGTTCCACCGCCGCGGGGCCGGCGAGCAAGTCGGCGAGCTCTTCCGCATCGACCAGGCCCTGCCCTCCCGGCGGATGAGTCCGCGCTGGGCCGACAACATCGCCCGCATGCACCTGGCCCACCGCACGTGCCGCTGCGGGCACGTCGCCGAGCGCTACCTGCCCACCAGCACCTGGACCTGCAGCCCCTGCGCCGCGGCCACCGGCAACTACGGCGAACGCGGCGCCAGCCGCCGCCCCGATCCCCACCCAGCGGCACCGACTGCAACCCGGCGCCACGCAACCAGATCACGAACCCCGCCGCACCCTCGTTCCGGAAAGGACCGCACACCCGTGACCAGCATCGACACCAGCAGCGAGATCACCCGCGAGAACGCCGACGTCGGCGCCGCGCTCGATCACGAACGCGAGCAGCTGCGTACCCAGCTGCAGCAGACGACCGACCCGGCCGCCCGCGCCGAGATCCTCCGCCGCGCCATCACCAACCTGCAGCGCGAGGCGCTCGTGTGGGAGCGCATGCCCGGCCGGACCCGCACCAAGCAGGCGCCGATGGCTGCGAACCGCCGCTCCGCCGCCGTGGCCGCAGCCGGGGTCGAACTTGAGCAGCTGCGCGAGCACGCGGCACGACACAGGCGCGAGCTGCCCGACCCACTGCCGCTGCTGGGCGACCTTGAGCACCGGCCCGTCAGCGAGCACACCTTCCCCACGCTGATCGCGCTCTACACCGCGGCCGCCGGGACGGAGTGAGCACTGTGGACGACCTGGACCGCGAGATCGCCGGACTGCTGGGCACACCCCAGCCGTGCGGTACGTGCAAGAAGACGACCGCGGACGTGCGATTCGTGGCCGACCCGTTCCTCCTCGAGCTACACGAGGAGGTGGCCATGGACTGGTACTGCGACCGCTGCTTCGGCAAACGCCTCGAGGACATCTGAGCAACAGCCCGGCGGCGAGGTGCCGGCAGCACGGCTGCCCGCACCCCGTCCCGGTGCCGCCACACCCGCGCCCGCATCCACCTGAAGGGGAACTTCGTGCTGAACACACTCGTCCGCGTCGTCGCGGCCGCCGTGCTGGCCACCGCCACCGCTGGCTGTGCCGCCACGGCCGCCGGCGCCGACCTGCCCCGCACCGCCGCCTCGGCCGCGCCCGTCAACGGGCCGGCCGTACAGCAGCTCGCCGAGCTGCGCGTCGCCCCGCGCGGCGCCATGACCGGCTACACCGACAAGCAGTTCCCGCACTGGATCAGCCAGGGCCACAACTGCGACACCCGTGAAGTCGTGCTCCAGCGCGACGGGCGCGACGTGCGCGTCGACAAGAACTGCCACCCCGTCGCCGGCACCTGGACCAGCCCCTACGACGGCGAGACCTGGACCAACTCCTCCGACGTGGACATCGACCACGTCGTGCCCCGCGCCCAGGCCTGGGTCTCCGGCGCCGCGGCCTGGATGCTGCAGCGGCGCACCGACTTCGCCAATGACCTCACCCGCCCTGAGCTGCTGGCCGTCACCGACAACCTCAACCAGCAGAAACGCGACCTGGCGCCCGACCAGTGGAAGCCGCCGCTCGTCTCGTATTGGTGCACCTACGCCACCGACTGGATCACCGTGAAGCACTTCTACAGCCTCACGATCACCACCGCCGAGAAGACAGCGCTCACCGACATGCTCGGCCACTGCCCGAAGGCCGGCACCCGATGAGCACTGCGGCCGACATCCGGCTGCGCGGCGACTGCCGCTGCCGCCAGCACAACGCCGGTGGCCCGTGCTCACCCACCTCTACAGCGTCGACGGCTGCGCCAACGAAGCCGCCGCGGCCGCCGAGCTCGCCACCACCGACCCCACCCTGGCCGACGGCTATGCGCCGGGCGCCTTCACCCGCTCCTGAATGGAGGAACTCTGCAGACCACCGACACCAACGGGCACCCCATCGTCCTCGGCGATTTCATGCGCTACCACGGCAGTAAGGCCGCCAAAGTGCCAGTCGTGATCTTGCGCGTCCGAGGCATCTACCCGGACGGGCTCATGGACCTGCGGCACGAGGGCGAATACCCGTTCTCCCTGATCGGCGTCCGCCCCCGCAACGTCACCTTCGACTGCTGACCCCATCGGCCAACTCGCCCCCGTGAAAGGACAACCAGTTGTCTGACAACGATGTTCGCTACACCGCCGACACCGTCCTGATCGCCCCCGATGAGGCCGGCGTCCCGCACGTGCTGCTCGTGACCCGCGCCTACGCGCCGTTCAAGGGCCGCCGCGCCCTGCCCGGCGGGCACGTCGACGATCAGGACTTCGCCGGCACCCGCGACCCGCGGGTCGCCAGCCGCAACGCCGCCGCCCGCGAGACCAGCGAAGAGGCCGGCGTCGCCGTGCCGCCCGACACGCTGCGATTCCTCGGCACCTGGGACGCCCCCGGCCGCGACCCGCGCGGCCCGTACTCCACCGACGCCTACGTCGCCGAGCTCACCAGCATGCCCCGCCCCATGGCCGGCGACGACGCCTCCGTCGCCGAGTGGGTCCCGTTCGACGAGGCCCTCAAGGAACTGCTCGCCTTCGACCACAACGACATCGCCGCCGCCGCCAACCGCCGCTGACCCCGCACCACCCACCGCTTCGACCAGGAAGGACATCACCCGCCATGGCCTACGCCACCCTCCCCGACCCGACCGACCTGCCCGACCTCGACATCGAGCTGGGCAACGCCCTCGCCGACCGCGACGAACAGGCCGTCCGCGACCTCGCGCCGAAGTTCCGGGCACACCGGCTGAACCAGCTCGCCAACCTTCTCGCCACCGCCGACCTCGACCGCATCCGCTCCTACCTCCGGCGCTGACCCCCGCCAGCTCGCCGGGTCGCCTCAGCCCGGTAGCCACCGAGACGATCGTGACCAGAGCCAGCTCGGGCAACCGCGACCCGACTTCGGTCGCATGCACTGGTCGAACACGTCGTCACATGCCACGTTCTGAAAAGGCCACCAAGCTCGCGCGCGAGCGCATGACCCCGAAAGGGCTTGCTCATGGAATCCCGCTACGTCGCCAACCCCGTCAACGTCGAAACCGATGAGTACGAGGTCTACGCCTCTCCGAGCACCAGTTCGTCGAAAAGGGCATGACGCCCGACCAGGCCCAGCAGCGCGCCGACGAACGCAGCCAGGCCGCCCGCACACGCGGCTGAACCGCTCCCCCAGACGCTCCACCCACCCGTCCGGTGCGGGACTGCACGAGTGAACCACCGCCAAGGGCCGGTGGGACACGCCATCACGGCGTGCCCCACCGGCCCTTTTTTCGTTTTCAGACCGGAAACCTCGCGGGCGATCAGCCATCGCTCTGTACGCGACGTCGCTGGCCACCGGCACTGCGCAGGGAGGTCAAGACCACGCCCCCGGTTTAAGCCGGGAATCCCGGCGGGGAATCGCTCTGAGCCCAGCCTGCTCTCTGACCACGGCGGGCGTGCCGGTCAAAACGGGGGGCCCCACGGGTCGTCGGAATCGGTGGTCCTGTACGCGGCCTGCCTCGCAGCAGCTTCAGCCTGCTCGGCTGCCCGCTCGCTCCGTGTCTTCGGCAGGTCGGCGGGTGAAGCCCCGCCGTCTCGTGCCGCGTTCCAACGCCACTCAAGGTTGCCGCGGTGAGACGAGGGATCTCCGTAGCCGTCGAAGTCATCGTGGTCGTCAGGGTCCACGTCGGCGATCTCGCACAAGGCCAGGAAGATCACCTCGACCGTGCCCCATTCCCCGATGGCCTCGCCTTTGAGAGCCCGGCGAATCGTCTCGTGGTTGGCCGTGCCGTTCCGCACGTCCTCGTCCAGGGTCTCGATCGTTGCCGCGATCCGCCTCATCGACGGGCGCTTGGCCTTGACGTAGAAGCGCCACAAGAAGTCGACCAGATTCTGGCGTTCTTCCGGCAATTCCGTCGGCTTGTGTAAGCGCGGTGGCATCGGCAGTTCCCCTCCCCAGGCCCCTGAATCCTAGGGAACTCCCTCTGTTGACTGGCTGTGACCCGCAACGACTGGCTTCAGCAACGCATATTCGGGCTGATTTTTCGAGTTCGACTTGCGACGAATAGCACCTAAAAACCCAGGTCAGGATGGTCGTGTGGCGCTGAACGAGGCGCCGCCCACTCCGCAAGCCGGGGTGGCAAGGGTGGCTTGGCTGGTGTCTCGGCGACGTCAGCGGTAAAGGAGAAACGATGCGCAAGAAGCGCCCCGTCCAACACGACGGCGGAGTGGTTCCCCGAGTGCTGTGCACGGCTGCAGCAGCCGGTGTGCTTGGCCTCGTGGTGTGGCTCCCGGTGGACCGGGCGACCGCGGTCGCCAGCCTCGTCGGGTCCGTTGTGGCCGGTGTTGCCCCGGCCTGGTTCGACCGCACCAAGCCGCGCGACGAAGATCGTGACTGACGGCGGCGTTCGCAACGACTTCACCGACGCCGGCCTTGAGAGGGCGGACTTCACGAATGCCCACCTGGAAGGAACGGACTTCACCGGCGCCCGGATGTCCCAAGCTGGCTCGCGCAGCGCCTCGCCCGCGAACTACGAGGTCACAGCTTGAAGTACTCGACCTCGACCTCGATCTCGACCCGCCGCTCGCCGCGGGCCTCCTGGCCGTCGGCGGTGGCGGCGCCCAGCTCGCCAGGCTCGACGGTGGTCACCTGGGTGCCGTCGCCGAAGATTGCCCTCAGCAGGGAGACGACGGTGGCGACCCGCTGCTTGGCCAGGCGGCGGTTGTGCTCAACGGTGCCGGTGGTCGAGGCGTAGCCGGCCAGGTGGAACGGAGCCCGACCGGCGGCGATCACCTTGAGGGCGTCGGAGGCGAAGTCGTTGCGCCAGGCCCAGAGCGCGCGGGCCGCGTCCTCGGTCATCGTGGCGCTGTCCGGAGCGAAGAAGACGGTGCGTGTGCCGCCGCCCTTGCGGTGGATCGGCACCGGGCCGCCGCCGCTCGCGATCGGCGCGCCCAGGCGGACCTTCTCGTCGTCGGCCTGGAAGCGCCGGATTTGCAGGTTCCCGGCCGCGTCCACCACCAGCGTGCCGCTGAAGTGCCATTCGCCCGGGCCAAACGGGTCCCAGACGCCGTCGATCTCGTAGGCGATCGCGGCGACGGGCTCGTTCCGCGGCGTGGCCTCCCCCGGCACCAGTTCGACGGTGAAGTTGGCGGCGTACAGGCTGCTGGACCGGTCGCGCTGCTCGTGGATCGCCACGTGCCGGATGTTCATCCCGTCGTAGTCCAGGGTGATCTTGAGCCAGAACTCCTGCTGGGACAGCACATTGTGGACGGCGTAGATCGGCAGCAGGAACGTCTTCTGCTGCACGGTGAGGCCGGTCGGTCCGCTCTCGTGCATGTAGCGCGCCGAGGTCGAGACGACCTTGAAGTCGCCGTTGAAGACGTGCTCCTTCAGTTTCTCGAACGTGGCGATGCCGAACTCGGCGGCGGTGATCACGCCGGCGGGCGTGACCTCCGCCGATTCGGCGCTCGCCGCGGTCGGGGGTTCGTAGAGATCGCGCAGATCCGTGTGCTTCGGCAGGTACTCCCTGGCGATCAGGAAGTCGCGGAACCGTTTGTCGGCGTCCGGGTCCTGCCACCCGGCCAGATACTCCGAGCTGATCTCCATGGCCGACTTGAACACTTGTTCCGCGAACTCCCGGATATTCGGGTCCGGGTTCCGCTGGCACCACCATGCCGTGCGGAGATAGGCGTCGATTTCAAAAAGCATCATTTGCACGTACGACAGGGGCCGCGCAATGCGGTGCTCGCGGAACTGACGGATGTGCTGGGCCTCGTGGTAGAGCGTGGTAAAAAGACCTGCTTCAGTTGTGTTGGCTATTTTCGCGACGTAGACGTCGTTGGCGCTGTTCGTCCACGCCCAGAGCCTGGACTTGTGGAGCAGCCTGGACGGCGTCTTGGAGATGTCCCTGATGACGACACCATCCGGGAGCTTCGGCCGGAAAGACCTGGCCCAGGCGTCGCGAGCCTTATTGACATGCTTTGTATCGCTCGGCCCGGTCTCCTCGGCGGCCGGGTCCGGGCGTAGGAGGAGCTGGCCGGGGGGCATCCGGCCGTGGCCGTCGAGGATGCGGCGGGGTGGTCCGTCGCCGGTAACCGGGGCGTAGTAGCCGGGGCCGTGCGGTTCGCCGGGTGGGCCGGCGCGGTCGAAGGTCGGGGCCGCGGTCAGCACCGTCGAGCGACCGCGGCCGGGCCAGCCGAACAGCACCCGGATCAGCCGGTCGCCCTCGGCCGGCCAGACTGCCGCCGGTTGGCCGGGCAGCGCGACCACGGTGTACCCGGCCGGGCTGCCGGCCGCCGCGAGGAGTCGTTCGTACAGTTCGTCCGGTGATTCGGTGGTCATTTTCGGCTCCTGTCTCCGGCGCAGCAACGCGGTCAGCTTGGTGAGGTCCAGAAATCCGGCGCCCTGGCTGCACGGATCGCTGGGGCCGGCGGTGACCGGCACGGCCGCCGCCCGCAGCAGGTCGCGGATCTGGGTCGCTGGGGCGCCGGGCAGTGCTTCGAGGCAGAGCGCGGCCGCCCCGGCGACGTACGGGCTGGCCATGCTGGTGCCGGACTTGCGGGTCCAACCCTCGGGCGCGTTGGCGGCGAGGACGTCCTGGCCGGGGGCGACCACGTCCGGCTTGACCCGGTCGTCGCGGGTCGGGCCGCGGCTGCTGAACGGCGCGACCGGGTGCTCGGGGCGGTGGCCGTTGCAGGCACCCACGATCACCGGCAGGTGGCTGGTCGCCAGCGTGCCGATCGTGACCCGCGAGGAGACCAGGTCGCCGGTGAAGCTGGCCTGGCAGTGCGGGCAGGCCTCGTCCCGCTCGACCCAGCCGTGGAAGGTGCCGTCGCGGACCCGGACGCCGTACGCCTCGATCGTCCACTCGCCGGCCGGCGCCCACGGCTCCAGGAAAAGGTCGACGTGGTTGTCGCCGGTGTTCGGCTCGTCGGCCCGGTGGTAGAGCAGGCCGGCCGGGTGGTCCGGGTCGCCGATGACCTGTCGCCGGCCGGGCAGCGTCCACGGCGACCGGCCGCCGGCCGGGGAGACGACCCGGATCGCGAAGGTGTCGGCCCCGGCGTACCAGAGCTCGACCTCGTTCATCGTGGCGTCGTCCGGATGGGTGTGCAGGGTGACCGCGACCGTCCGGCCCGCACCGACCCGGCCCTGCACGTGCACCGGGGGGCGGCCGCCGTAGTTCCCGCCGGACTGGACCACGCAGGTGCCGGGCCGCTCGCGAAGCAGGTTGTCGAGGGCCCGCTCGAGCAGAGTGCCGCCGTTGTGCGGACCGCCGTGGGAGCCGGCGCTCAGGTTGATCACACACGCGCCGGTCGCCACGCCAAGCACGAACGCGATCCCTTCCAAGATCCGGACCGAGTCGCCGAGCGTGTTGAGCCCGCCGGTGTTGCGGTCGGCCAGGTGCACGCAGACGAGGTCACTGCCCACCGCGATCCCGCTCGGGCCGTCCGCGGCCGACCCGGCCAGGATGTCGAGCACGTGGGTCCCGTGCCCGCCCGGTTTGAGCGAGTAGGGGAGATTCTCGTACGGGTCCGGCTGGCGCAGCGCGGCGTCGAGCCGGGCCGCGTCGAAGCGGCGGCCGTAGCCGAACGGCTCAGGCGAGAGCCGGGAGCGCCCACCACGCTGGTCCCACAGTGCCAGCAACCGTGTGGCCGGCGCCGGGCCGGGCCGGCGGAACGCGGGGTGGGTGAAGGCGTGGTGAGCGAAGGCAAAATCAAAGTCCACCACGCCCACGACCACCCCGGCGCCGGTGAACGGCAGGCCCGCCGGTCGACGAAGGTCGGTGGGCAGCGGCTGCGGCGGCACCGTCCCGGCATCCCCGGCGGAAGGCTCCGGGCCCAGCGGCCGGGGCGCCTTGAGACTGACGCAGCGGGGATCGGCGTGCACCCGGGCGGCCGCGCCGGCGGACATCCGGCAGGTGACGACGTCGCCGAAAGCGGCCACCACGCGTACGCCCGGAATGGTCAGCCCCGGCGCGGCGAGGCGCATGACCGCCTCGATCTCGCCGCGCCTGCCCGTCCGCCGCAACAGCTCCCGCAGGGCGGGATCCACGGGTCACTTCACGTTGATGACGAGGGTGTCGGACGCGGTGCCCTCGGTCGCCTCGAACTCCGCGAGGCTGTTGGGCGCCCCGAGCGTGAAGAAACCGGGACGGGTTTTGTCCTCCGTCGCGCCGCCCTTGGGGACGATCTTGGGGGTGACGCCCGGGATCACTCGTCCCTGGGCGTCGAGTGCTTCTGCCTTCACGAAGACCGTCTCGCCGGACTTGGTGGCGTTGGTGGCGGCGATGCGGACGGAGGCGACCTTGGAGTCGTGTCCCAGCAGGTTCTTGCCGAGGACCATGGCGGCGACCAGGGCCGGTGCGACGATCTTCGGGTTCTGCCAGGCCGGCACCTGGGCCGGCCGGAGGAAGAGCAGTGGGGACAGCGGCAACACCGTACGGGTCAGGGTGTTGTTCAGCGCCGCGGTGTTGCCGAAGGTGGCCTGCAACTGAGTCGCCACGATCCCGGCGGCCAGGGCGCGCTCGAGGCCCTCGGCGCGGCGGCCATGAGCCCGGACCTGGGCGTCGACCTCGTCGGTCTGCACCCGCTGGCGCAGATCGACCGCGCGGACGGCGGCCTGGGTGCGCCGCACCGCCGTGGTCACCGGCCGCTGGTCACGGACCGTCACCGCCCGCTGCCGCTGGCGGAGCGACGCGAGCTGCTGGCGAGCCACCCGGCGCATCAGCGCCTGCTGCGCGGGCGTGCGGCGGGCGGTGTTGCGGTGGTCGCGCACTGCCACCGCCTCGTCCTCGTCGATCTCCTCGGTCAGGTCGTCGCCGTCGAGGTCGTAGTCCTCGCCGGTGAAGTCGTCGTCGTCCAGGCTGATTGTCATGACCCCGCTCCTTCCGCGGTGCTCCGGTCGAAGGTTCGTAGTGCTGGGGCGACGTAGAGGTCGAACGCCGCCCGGTCGGGAGAGGTCCAGCCGGCCGCGCCGGCGCCGCCGCACACCTCGCAGTCCGGCCGCTCGCCCCAGCAGTCGCAGGCGCCCAGCGCGGAGGCGAGCACGATATTGCGCTCGGCGAGATCTTTGTCCGCCGCCGGTTGCGCCGGTCCGCCGGTGAACGCGCCCAGCAGCCGTTGCGCCAGCATCATCGCCAGCTCGTCGCTCAGCACCCCGCCGAGCAGTCGCTGGAGCAGCCCGGAGACGGCGCGGGCGGGATCGTCGAGCGGCGGGTCCAGCACGTCCTCGGTCGTCATGACAGCTCCGCCGCGAGGTCGAGGCTCTCGGCCGCCAGCAGGGACTCGTAGATGTGCCGCTCGGGCGGGTCCCACGCGGTCACGCTCTCGGCCGGCACGGCCGCCGGGGCCGCCGTGCCGATCTGCCGCGCCCGCTGGTCCACCTCGGCCGCCGCACGCGCGAAGAGCGTGCTCATCGCGGCGAGCAGGGCGGCGACCGGGATTCCGTTGATCATCTGGACGCCCTTCGGCCCAAGGGCCGCCGCGACCAGCGCCAGCTGCACGTTCTGCGTGTTCGCCGCGGCCAGCGCCTGCACCCCCGCCGCCTTCGCCCCCGCGTTCGGCTGGGCGGGCGGCGCGGGGGCGACCGCGCCGCCGAGGATCGTGCCGATCTTGGCGCCGGCCGCGGCGCCAACCGGGCCGCCCGCAGCGGTCCCGATCGCGCCGCCGGCGAGCGGCAGCGCAACCTGGGCGACCTGCCGTACGGTCGGGTCGGTGAGGACGGCCGAGGCGCCCTTCTCGATCTGGCTGAGCGCCTTGCCCACGTTGATCGCCTCGGCCGGGTCCAGCGGATCCAGCAGGTCGAGCAGGGTCTCGTCGAGCATCTCGGAGGTCGCGCGCGCGGCCAGGTCGTCGCGCATCGCCGCCAGTAGCGACGCCTCCCAGGCCAGCTCTGGTTCGTCCACCATGGAATCAGGCTGCCCGACGCCCGGCTCCTGGCCGTCACACCAGCGTCACCCCGCCATCAACGCCTCGAGCCAGTCCCGAAGGATCTCGGCGGCCCGCTCCGGCGTGGACGCGGCCCCGAGCACCCGGTCGTCCCCGGGCCGCCGGCCGACCTCGACCACCAGGACGATGAGATCCCGGGGCGGCGAGCCGCGGACGTCGACCCGGAGCACGGCGACCCAGCGCTGCTCGCGTGTCTGATCGTCGTCCATGGACGAACCCTCCACCCGGACGGTCATCGAGCAGTCACAACGCTGTCACGCCCGCAGTACCGCTACCAGGTTTTGCATCGCGGCGGAGGGCTCTAGGCCGAACTCCGAGCCGAGGAGCGCGCGGTACTGCTGGTACGAGCGCAGGGCCTCGACCAGGTTGCCCTGCTCCAGCTGGATCCGGACGATCAGCCGGCGGGCCGAGTCGCGCAGCGGCTCGGACTGGACCGCCGCGCTCGCCACCAGTAACGCGTCCGGCAGCCGGTGCTGGGCGAGCATCTCGGTGGCCGCGCTCTCCAGGGCTTCCAGGCGCAGCAGGCGGTAGCGTTCCCGGTCGAGCACGACCCAGTCCTCGTCCCAGTCGGGCAGCAGGTCGCGCCGGTCGAGCAGGCGGGGCAAACCGGCGAACGCGTCCGGGTCGACCGGGTCGCGGACCAGCGACTGCGCGAGGCCCAGCAACTCGCTGACGTCGACCGGCACGTCCGCGCCCAGCCCGACCCGGTCGTCGGCGGTCGTGACAATGCCGGCGTCCACTCGTTGCAGCCGCCACAGGGCCGTACGCAGGCATTTTGCTGCCCGGATCTCCTCGCTGTCGCGCCACAGCGTGCCGGCGACGCGGGAGCGGGCGATGGGCCGCCCGGTCAAGGCCAGGTAGGCCAGCAGCCGCTCGACCGCGTGCGGCACCGCCACCGCCCGGCCGTACAGGCACAGCTCGAAGGCGCCGGTCAAGTGCAGCGAGACTTCGTGCAGCACGCCTCGAGGGTAGCCCCGGGAATCGGCGCGCAGTCACCGCGCCGTCACCGATCCGTCTCCTTGCCGCTGGCATCGCGTGTCACCAACGAGGCGTCACTACTGACACAACAAAAGAGCGCGGCCCCCGGCCACGCCCGACAACTTCTCCGCGCTCACCGCGCGGCGCTACTGAAACTAGTTTTCCACTTTCCCGCTCGGGCTCCGGTTGGTTACTTTTCTTTGCAAGAGAATGATGAACACGAGCAGACGAGTGAATCCGCGTTCACGGGACACCTTGGCCGTCCGACTAGCGCGCCGGGATACGGGAGAAACCTGCCAAGTACTTGAGTAAGGATGGTCCGCTTCTCAGCCCCGCACGGCACCCGGCCGGTCTGTCAGGTCGGGCGCTGCTGGGCCAGCCGCCAGCCGCTGCCCGTCGCACTCTTTCGGCAGCGGTGGCAGGACATGCCACCGCCTCCGTCGTAACACCTCCACCGACGGTCCCGACGAGGACGGTGAGCTGACGAAGGAGATCTAGGCATGAGGTTATCGCTGGGCGCCCCACAGCCTGTTCTTCGCGTCATCGATCGCGGCCTTGGCGCTGCGGATCAGGAGCCACACCTCGGCTTGGGCGATCTCCTCGCGGTTGGACAGCTCGTCGTCGACCGGCCGCCGATCGGAGTTCAGCCGATCACCGGCATCGCTCAGCCGTGCCTCTGCGGCGGCCAGATCGCTGATCGCCGCAAGGAGGAGTTCGTTCCACGTAGGCAACTGATCATCGTCGGAGCCGGAGGTCATCGGCCGAGTGTCCCGCAGCCAGCCGGTTCTCGTGTTTGGTTCGGCGGATCAGTCTCCGCCCGGTCGTTCGCGGCGCGGATCAATACGCGGGGCAAGCAGGGCAAGCGAGCCGATGGAGGCGCCCCGTGACCAGTGAAGACAGCCCGAGACCCCATCAGCGGAGGATGCCCCGTGCACATGTTGGATGACATCATTAGCTCCGCGACGAGCGGGGATGCGTCTGTGGCAGCGCTGCTGCGGTCGGTTCAGGTCCTGGCAACGCGGACAGGGGCACGGGAGCTGGCGTCGTGGATCGCGCGGGAACGCGACGGATACGGGGAGAATGACCCGCTGCCAGCGTACCGTGGTCCGCGTCCCGCTCATGTTCTTGCGCAGTTCACAGGCCCTTTTAGTTCGGGTGTAACGGACTTTCCGATCCCGCGCGCGGCCTTCCCGGAGGAGTTCCAACCTCTCTTTGAGATTCGCCTGCTTGAACCGATCGCCAGCATGGAGGATTCCTTGCTGCAGCTCGGCGCGAAGGACGGCGCCATGATGTGGTCGACCGATGCCGTGATGCGTGCGAACAGGCTGATCCAGTCCGGTGACCTGCACCTGCTTGACGGCTACGGCCTCGTGAAGGCGCGTCAGGTCATCCCTCGTGGTTTGGTGGTCGGAGCGGTGGAGGCGGTGCGCAATCGCGTTTTGGGGCTCGCGTTGGAGCTGGAGCAGGTGCTTCCTGATCTCGACGACATCCCCACCCACGATTTGCCTGCCCAGCGGGAGACCGTGAGCGCGGTGTACAACGTCGTCGTCCATCAAGGCGGCCAGGCGATTGTCGGCAACAGCGAGGTGCTGCAGGTGTCCGCCGAGGTGACGCCGGGCGATATCACCAGCCTGAGGCGTTATCTCGACGGCGTGCGAGGTCTCACCGATGAGCAACGGCGCGAGCTGATCAGCGCGGCCCAGGAGATCGAGTCCGACGCACCCGCGAAGAAGGCGGGCAAGACTCAGGCGGTCATGAAGAAGGTCGGCGAAATCGTCGGTAAGGGAGTGGAGCAGGCCGTGACCATCGCGGTGAAGGCGGGGATGGAGCACTGGCTGGGCCCTGGCGCGTCGTAGGCGTTTAGCCCCTTGGGTCGCGTTGTCCGGCCCATCCGCCGGGCGTGGTGCGTGCGGATGCCGGGGCTACCGCGATGAGCCAGCGCGGGGCTGCGACGTGACTCCCACATCGAGCCGCTCTCCGACAAACAACACCTGGCCAGGCGCTACCCGCCCACTTGGCAGGTTTCTCCCGTATCCCGGCGGCGCCCCGACTAAGGGGGTGAGGTGTGTGCCGGTCGGACATTCTCCAGGACGCGATCAATGAGGGGCCGCGCGTAGGGTTGCCTGCATGGACCAGGGGCGGGTCGTGACACCGGAGCTGGACAGGTGGGGCCGTCATGCGGACCGGGATGATCGGCGGACAGCCGTCGTCCGGGTCTGCGTCGGCACCGATCTCGAGCGGGTGGCGAGTCGTCTGGCGGCGATCGGTATGGCCGTCGCCAGCAGCGGTTCGGGCTCGGTGATCGGCCAGGTTTCACCCGGTGTGTTACGCCGGATCGGGCAGGAGTCCGGGGTGCTCGCCGTCGAGAAGCCGCAGGGCCTCCGGCAGCTCGCGGACCGCTAGCTGTCGCACCTCTCGTCCCGGAACCGTTCCGGACAACGCCCGATGGCGAGGTGATCTCATGGAAGCTCGGCGTGACACCCATCTGGATGCGCGGCTGCGCGCTGCCGTGGCGTCGGCCGAATCCGATCGACCTGCGGCGGAAAGTGTCCGTGCGCGCGCGTCGGACGTCGCCAGCCTGGTGGCCGCCTCCGGCAAGGTTTTCGTCGTTTGCCCGTTGTCCTGCAACTACAACGGCAGGGAGCACCGGGAGGGCGGCGGTGGGTAGGCACGGGCTACGCCCGAAGGGGCGGCTCACGGCGATTGCGGTGCCGGCGGTGCTGCTGGTGGTAGCTGCGGGACTGGCTCTGGTCCAGAATTGGCCAGGAGCGGGGTGGTGGGTGGCCGCGGCTGCGGCGCTTGCCGTGGTGGTGGGTGGTGTGGGTTCGCTGTGGTCGAAGGGACGCGAGCAGCGGGAAGCCGCGCGAGGCGCGATTCGGCGCAATGTTCGACGAGCCGGCACGACCGTCGCCAAGGCGGAATTGTCCGACCTGCGCGTCCACACTGCCGTGGTGGAGGTTCCCTATTTACCGCGTGCGGCGAAAGAACGCGAGGTCGCCGAGCATCTTCAGGCTCGACTGCCGGTGCTGATCGTGGGGCCGTCGATGGTGGGTAAGACGCGCCTGGCCGCCGCGGTGGTCGCCCAGGAACTTCCGGACGCGCCGCTGTTGCTGCCTGAGGGCCCGACCGCGCTCGTCGACCTCGACAAGGCAGGCGTCCTCCCCCGTGACCATGTGATTTGGCTGGACGATTTGGACCGGTTCCTTGCCCGCGGTGGGGTGACCGCGGAGATGGTTCGCCTGCTGCGCCAGTCGAACTGGCTCGTCGCGACGCTGCGGGCACACGAATGGGCCCGATTCCAGCCCACCGACCAGCTCCGCCCACGAGAGTGGGACGTGCTGAGCGCGTTCAAGCGAGTGTTACTCGATCGCGACCGTGATCGCCCCGATGGGGACGACCTGCGCCGCGCGATCCCCGACCAGGACATCCGAGACCGGATCAATCGCACCGGCATTGGCGAGTACGTCGGCGCCGCCCAATATGTGCAGGACCGGCTCACGATGGGAGAACACGACAACCCGTGCGGCCATGCCCTCGTGCTGGGAGCTTCCGACTGGTCACGAGCAGGCCTCACGCGGCCCGTTCCGGCGACGGTTCTGCCGCGACTTGCTCAACCGCACCTCACCACACGACGGCGCAGCGAACTCGAGGACCGGGACAAGTACCGTGACGCCCTGGATTGGGCAACATGTGAAATCAACCCGACCGTGTCGCTGCTGGAGCCCACCGATGCGGGATACCAACTGTACGACTACGCCCTGGACCAGCTGGCGACCACACAACGGGCCATTCCCCTCGAAACATGGCAACTAATCGTTGATGAGGTGGATATTGAGGAACTTCTGTCGGTCGGCTACCAGGCGGTGGTGAACCACAATGTTCCCAGCGTTGCTGAACAAGTTTTTCGCAAGGCCGCCGACGCCGGCAACACCATGGCGATGTACAACCTCGGCGTGCTGCTGGAAAGGCGTGGTGACGCCGACGGGGCGGAGACCTGGTGGCGCAAGGCCGCCGACGCCGGCAACACCAATGCGATGAACAACCTCGGCGCGCTGCTGGAAAGGCGTGGTGACGCCGACGGGGCGGAGACCTGGTACCGCAAGGCCGCCGACGCCGGCAACACCAATGCGATGAACAACCTCGGCGCGCTGCTGGAAAGGCGTGGTGACGCCGACGGGGCGGAGACCTGGTACCGCAAGGCCGCCGACGCCGGCAACACCAATGCGATGAACAACCTCGGCGCGCTGCTGGAAAGGCGTGGTGACGCCGACGGGGCGGAGACCTGGTACCGCAAGGCCGCCGACGCCGACCACATCGATGCGATGGTCAACCTCGGCGTGCTGCTGGGCGAGCGTGGTGACGCCGACGGGGTGGAGGCCTGGTGGCGCAAGGCCGCCGACGCCGGCAACACCGATGCGATGGTCAACTTCGGCGTGCTGCTGGGCGAGCGTGGTGACGCCGACGGGGCGGAGACCTGGTGGCGCAAGGCCGCCGACGCCGGCCACACCCTGGCGATGGTCAACCTCGGCGTGCTGCTGGAAAGGCGTGGTGACGCCGACGGGGCGGAGACCTGGTACCGCAAGGCCGCCGACGCCGGCATCACCAATGCGATGAACAACCTCGGCGTGCTGCTGGAAAGGCGTGGTGACGCCGACGGGGCGGAGACCTGGTACCGCAAGGCCGCCGACGCCGACCACGTCGATGCGATGGTCAACCTCGCCGTGCTGCTGGACGAGCGTGGTGACGCCGACGGGGCGGAGACCTGGTACCGCAAGGCCGCCGACGCCGGCATCACCAATGCGATGGTCAACCTCGGCGTGCTGCTGGGCGAGCGTGGTGACGCCGACGGGGCGGAGACCTGGTACCGCAAGGCCGCCGACGCCGACCACACCAAGGCGATGCACAACCTCGGCGCGCTGCTGGAAAGGCGTGGTGACGCCGACGGGGCGGAGGCCTGGTGGCGCAAGGCCGCCGACGCCGGCGACATCGCTGCAATGAACAACCTCGGCGTGCTGCTGGAAAGGCGTGGTGACGCCGACGGGGCGGAGGCCTGGTGGCGCAAGGCCGCCGACGCCGGCAACACCAATGCGATGGTCAACCTCGGCCTGCTGCTGGGCGAGCGTGGTGACGCCGATGGGGTGGAGACCTGGTACCGCAAGGCCGCCGACGCCGACCACGTCGATGCGATGGTCAACCTCGGCGTGCTGCTGGAAAGGCGTGGTGACGCCGACGGGGCGGAGACCTGGTACCGCAAGGCCGCCGACGCCGGCAACACCAAGGCGATGAACAACCTCGGCGTGCTGCTGGGCGAGCGTGGTGACGCCGACGGGGTGGAGGCCTGGTGGCGCAAGGCCGCCGACGCCGGCAACACCGATGCGATTAACAACTTCGGCGTGCTGCTGGAAAGGCGTGGTGACGCCGACGGGGCGGAGACCTGGTACCGCAAGGCCGCCGACGCCGGCAACACCAATGCGATGAACAACCTCGGCGTGCTGCTGGAAAGGCGTGGTGACGCCGACGGGGCGGAGACCTGGTGGCGCAAGGCCGCCGACGCCGGTCACCCGCCTGCAATGCCGAGTCACCTACGTCCTCGACAACGACGGAGCTGATCACACAGATGCCTACTTCGTAGGCACGTACTGACAGCCGCCGCCGCAAGGACCGAACGCCAACCGCCACCTTCTTGAAGCGCTGGTTGCAGCACCCACTAGCGCCGGGCCCGCTCGGCCAGACCCAGGTCGGCCAGCCACCGATCCACGGCTACAGGGAGACGTATTCGCGGATCTTGCCGCGGGCGTGGGGGCGGTGGTCGCCGAGCGCGATGCCTAGTGTCGGGAGGCGCTTGGCGATCTGCAGCTCGGTGAGCGGCTTGGTGACCGGCACGTCGGCGTAGCCGCGGTCGTCGGTGTCCCACTTCGACACGTCCGCCTCGACGCCGCGGATGCGGGTGACGACGCCGTCGACGACGTAGACGATCGCCTTGAGCCGTGGCCAGCGGGCCGGGGCGATCGGGAACCACTTGCGGTCGGCCTCCAGCTGCACCTTCTCGCTGGCGCCGGTTTCGCCGTAGCGGCGGCTGGTGTCGGCGTCGATCTTGCGGGTGCGGGTGTTGCGGTAGACGACCAGGGCGCAGTCGCCGCCGTCGTTGTAGGCGTGCAGCTGCCGGTAGAGGGTGGTGCGCCCGACGCGGAAGGTTTCGGCGATCTCGGCGACGGTGTGCTCCCCCGCGTCATACATCCGCTGCGCCTGATCCAGCTGCCGCTGCGTCAGCGCCAGGGGCCGGCCGCCGACGCGGCCGCGGGCCCGGGCGGCGGCCAAGCCGTCCATCGTGCCTTCGACGATCATCTCCCGGTCGTACTCGGCGAGCGCGGCCAGGAAGTGGAACACCAGCCGTCCGCCCGGGGTGGAGGTGTCGATGCCCTGTTCCAGCACGATGAAGTCGACCTCATGCTCACCGAACCAGCGGACCAGCTCAAGCAGGTGCTGCTGGGACCGGCCGATGCGCTTGAGCCGGGTCACCACGACCTCGTCGCCGGCGCGGAGCTTATCCAGCATCAGATCCAGCTTCGGGCGCGAAGACAGCTTCCCGGACACCTTCTCGATGAACATGTTCTCTGCGGCCACCCCCGCCGCGGCGAGCGCGTCGATCTGGTGATCGGTGCTCTGGTCGCGGGTAGACACCCGGGCATACCCGAACCGCATGCGATGAGTCTCCAAACTCTCCGGTAGCCCTTAGGCGAACGTTGATTTCGATACACTAAATCGGAACCCATTCTACCTGGATACCTCGACGCCGCGGCAATGGGTGCCGAAAACGATCGTTTTAGGTACCCATTGGCTGTGATTGCCGGCCTGACTCCGTGATCGGAGCTTGAAGCGGAGTAGCCGGATGCCGGCCGACGAGATTGTCGGTGTCCCGATCTATGCTCGCGCTCTCGAGCACAGCAGATGGGGTCGACACATGAGCGAACCGTGGGGCTCGTCGCAGAGCGACGCCAAGGAAGCCCGCACTTACAGAGAGATCCTTGAGGACCCCTTCCTTGATGGACAGGAAAAAACCAGGACGATGGCTGAGTCGACGGTCGCGCACGCCGTGACTCTCTTGCTGCAGCGTGGCGATCGTGATACCGCCGCACTGGTGTTGGATGTCGAGGCCATCAAGGTTGAATACGACGACCAAAACGAAGAGTGGGAGATCTGGCTGGAGGTGGCCCCCGAGCACTATCCCCGCTTCACGCGAGAGTGGACAGAGACGTTCAGCGACGTGTGCAAGGAGATCTCCAGGAGGATGGGGTACTACGAGTTCTACCTCGCGGTGCGGGAAACGCTGCCTGAGGTGGGTCCGAGCTGGCGGGATCAGCTGCAGGACCAGTTGACGTCTACGCGTCGACCCACTAACCAGGCCCGCCGAGCACGCGCGGAGCCACCGCGGTTCTCGCAGGACTATCTGGCGTTCACGAACCAGGGTGAGCAGACCGTCTATCGCGCCCTTCGTCAGATCCAGGAGCAGGACCTCCCGAGCGACGAGACCATCGGCATTTACCCCCTCGCCGGCGGGCGTGTCCCGGGAAAAACGTGGGAGCCGGACTTCCTCGTGACGTACAGGGGGCGTGCCGGCGTGTTGGAAGTCGACGGCCCTCACCACAATGCTCGTCGCGCGCTGGACACGACGCGTGAGCATCTGCTGCGCGACGCCGGTATCGCCTTCGTCGACCGGATCATGGCTGAAGCTGTCGAGAACTCGGCTGAGCTGAACGCCGTGCTGAGGCGGTTTCTACGTCGGCTCAGGGAGACGGCGTAAGGCCATACCGACCTGCGCGGCGAACCTCGCCCCGTTCGCGCGCGCCGCCGAACGGGCGAACCTTCCGGCCAATAGCCCGACAACTACTTGCCGCCGCCGTGAGTGGGCTGTGGCATGCCCCAGTGCCTGTGAATGAAACCCCCGACGCCGCAGCGCGGTTGGCAGCCGTAGAGACGTGGATCGCTGCAGAAAAGCAAACCTTCATTATTGGCGATTTGAGCTGGGACACGGCCTGGTCCGACCTTCGCCGGATCGCAGCCAACTACGTCCTGCGGCGTCAGCTCGAAGCCCTCGACGCCACCGTGGTGCTGACTAAGGCGGGCCTCGGCCATCTGGCTGTCGGATTTGTTCGGCCAGCGCTCGACGAGCTGCTCTGGATGCTGTGGATCAAAGACCTACCGCATCGGGATGCACAGGACCTCCTCATGGCTATGGGGCGTTCCGACGCCATCCGCTCTCTGCTGGCCCAGCGTGCCTATGTCGGCGATGCAGTGATGCAGGAGCTGTGGTACCCGGTGAGGTTCCTCGATGCCCAGGAGCAGCAGCTAACCCCCGTAAAGGATGAGCTGAAGAGGCTGCGTGGGAAGTTCAACTGGTCAGGAGGCCAGCTGCCAAGCGCAAGTTGGGTTGCGGAGCAGAGCGGCCACAAGGACCTATACGACTACCTTCACGCCGCCACGAGCCGTGCCCTTCACTTCTCCATGGGTGAAGTGATGCGTAACGGCTGGGGTGAGCCCGGCGGGAAGTTGGTGACACTGAAGCCAGAGTTCCGCAACTACCGGACCGACTTCGCGCTACACCATCTACCCATGCTCTTCCTGCAAACCGCGATTGCCTGCAGCGACTTCCTCGACAGCGCGGGGATCACTGGGCCGGAGGACGAGGCCCTGGCTGAACAGCTGACTGCTGCAGCCAAGGCTCTTGGCGAGTTCGGGCGTGTACCCCTCGTCCATGCCCACGAATGGAACCTGACGCCGAACGGGCCACTGCGGTATCCGGCCAACCCGCCGGACTCGCTCGCAGAGTCGTGATGAGTGCTGAGAGCGCTGTGCGGTACGAGTAGCAGCAGGTGGGGCGAACGCGCCGTCGCTGAACGACGTGACCGTTGCCCGCTCGCCCACTTCACCTCGACCTCGCCGAGTGAGCTCCCCTGTTCCCCCTCGCTACCGATATCACAGGTTATCGGTAGTGTTGGCGCTCTTACGCGCCGCCATACGAGTGGTTGTCATCAAATTCATGACATCTGATTGCTCGTCATGGTTTAGTTGACATCATGACGTTGACGGAACCGGAGCCGGACGACGCGGCTCCCTACACCGACGCGACCCGAGCGCGGATGGCGCTCGCGGCCGCCGCGCAGGAGCTGGCCGACTCGGCCAGGGCCTTTGTCCCGATCCCCCCAGGCAGCCTGCGCTCCTCGGGCGGCAGTGACGTCGACGCGGTGGAGATCGAGGATGCGGTCCGGCTGCTCGCACGTGCCGAGGAGGTCCTCGAGTGCATGGTGGTGTTCGCGGTGATCTCGGGGGCCACCTGGGATGTGGTCGGCGATGGGCTCGGCACCGCGAGGCAGAACGCGAACAAGAAGTACAAGGAGGCGGTCGCACGCTTCCGTGAGGCGCTCGCGCAGCCGATGGCCCTCAAGCCCGACGGCACCTCATACCTGCGCCTGGCGGACGCCGCGCACGACCCGGAGGTCTGGGCCAGCCGGCTCGACGCGTGGGTGGAACGGCATCACGAACCGCACGAGTTCCGCATCGCTGCTCGTCCGGTGTCCGACGGGCTGGCGCGCCTGCACCCGCAGCTGGAGCTGATGCGCCTGCAGGCTCGGCGCCGGGAACTGACCCACGAGCACCTCGTGCCCCCGGCCGAGGAGGTCCTGCCGATCGCCGAGCGCGAACTGGTGCTGTGGAAGCAGATGGGCGAAGCCGGCCACGAGGTGGCCGAGCAGGTCGAGCGGATGCAGCGGCAAATCACCGAGCTGCGTGCCACCCTTCCCGAGTCCGGCACGGAGAACCGTCGTGGCTGACGCCGGCGACATCGCCACCTGGGTTGCCGCGGGCATCGCCGTGGTGGCGGCGGGGTTCACCGGGCGGCAGACCCGCGAAGCCCGCAAAGCTCGGATCGCCGCGCAGGATCAGGCAACCGAGGCAGCCAAATCCCGCGCGGCTGCCGAAATTCAAGCCCGCGCCGCCGAAGACCAGGTGGCTCTGATGCGTGAGGAACGCGACGAGCGCGACGCGCCGGAGTTCTCCGTGTCGGCGGTCGACGCCTTCACCGTCGACACGGACTACTTCGCGGCCAAGATCGTGCTGCGCGTGGAACGGGGCCAGGCGCTGCGTTCGCTGACCGTGACCGCCTCGGGTGACTTCGTCGAAACCAGCGGTCTGCACCGGTTCACCGTCGGCGGCGTCGCCGCCGGCATCGTTCTCACTTTCGACGACGTCCGGCGTGGACGTGAGCTCCTCTTCTACGCCAGCACCAAAGACGGTTACGTCGGCACCACCATCAACCTGACTGTGACCTGCCACGAACGCGACGGCGAACGAACCTGGCAGCGCCACTACGCCTGCACCATCGACCAGCGCCCTGAAACGCCAGCTGCTTGGGGAACCTGGACGCCACTTCAAGCCTGACCGCCAATAGGCCTCGCGTAACGCGCGGGGACTACCTGATCGACGTTCTTCCTGTCGCCACTCAGCCGTATTCGAGCCACCGAAAGCAGTCAATGAGCACCAGCCGGATCTACAACGACGAGGCACGCCCCCGTGCCCTGCTGCAAGACCTGCCCGACGACACCGCGGCTGAGGTGGAGCGTTTGTTCCCGAAGCCGCGCCGGGTCGTGTACGGCGAGCAGGTGCACGAGCCCGAGTACGACGTCTTGATCACTAGCAGCGCGGTGCACCGCGATGGCCGACTGCACGTCGTGGCATTCGGACCCGAAGAACTCGGCTGGGCTGACGGCGGAGAGGACCTCAACCCGAATGTCACTTTCGGCACTGAGACAACCTTGGCCAACACGCTCACCGTGCCGGAATCGGTGAAAGGCCGGCTCGGGGAGCTCGTCCATCGGTACCTCGTGCCCTACTTCAGCGCACTGACGGCCAAACCCAGGCTCAGCTTCGTCCAGAGGCAGCTCGGCAATGTGGGCGGGAAGCTGCCGGCCGGCCAGTGGTGCACTCCCTTTTTGCTCGCAAGCGATGGCAGCGTGCTGGCAGGTGCGTTCACCCGCTACAAAGGCGGGCGGTGCTGGGTTCTGCCCAAGAACTGTCCGGCGCCGGAGTTGTGGGTGGCGGCCGCGTTGAAGGAGTTCCACGAGCTCGACCCCGAAGCAGTTCCGGGGCAGCCGGACTGGTGGGAGCAACCGGAGTGGGCGACGATCGAGCAGCAGCGCGCTCGGGCCACGGTGGCAAGTCTGGAGACCCAACGCGAAAAACTGCTGCGGGACCTAGACACCGAGTTGGCGGTCGCTCGCGAGGGGGTCGGCCAGGCAGACGCCGCCGCGGCCGTCGGCTCAGCCCGTCTCCTCACCGCCGACGGCGACGAGCTCGCTCACGCGGTCCAGACCGCGCTTGAGGACCTGGGCTTCACCGTCGAGGACATGGACCAGGTCAACTCACCCGGTCAGCGCCTCGAAGATCTGCGGGTGCGTGATCCGCACGCTCATCCCGGGTGGGAAGCCCTTGTCGAAGTCAAGGGTTACACCGCCGGGGCGAAGGTCAACGACCTGGGCAAACTTCTGCGATGGAAAGCCCACTACGTCAAAGAAACCCGCCGCGATCCCGACGCGCTCTGGCACGTCGTGAACGCGTTCCGTCAGAACGACCCGGTGACGCGGCCGGTGCCGATACCTAGCGATGAAGACCTGGAGAACCTCGTCGCCGAAGGCGGCGTCCTGATCGACACCAGAGATCTGTTCAAGGCTCAGCGCGACGTCGCCGCCGGCGCCGCAGATCGCGACGAAGTCCGCGTGGCGCTGCGGTCGGCGACCGGCCGCTGGACACACGATCCGCGCGCCGCGGCTGACGAGGAACCCACTTGATCCCCCTCCGGGACGACTTCACTGACGAACCATTCGCCCGACTGGATCAGGAAAAGCTCGGCCGCACCTCGCTCGATGACACAGCATCTCCGGCCATAGTGGCGCTTCAGTGCTGGAGGTTCTTGGCGATCTTTTCGAGGATCTTCACTCCGTCGTGGATGGTTTTGACGTCGGTGAACATCGCGCCGCGTCGAACGTCGAAGTCGAGCTGAACGGTCTCGTCGTACCAGCGTCGCTGGCTGTCGCGGTATCGCGTGGTGACGGCGAACGACATCGGCAACGTGCTTTCGTACCGCTCGGGAGCGCTGTCGAAGAACATCCGGAACTCGCGGCCGGGCGCGACCATCGGCGTCGGCTCGTTGAACATCCGCACGTCTTTGAGCTTGAACTGCGGTGCGTCTTCGCGTGCGCGCTCGGGCGGTGGGTCGAACGTGATTGTGAGGTCGTAGGCGGGGGTGGTGCCGATGTTGGTGATCACGAGATCTGCCAGCTTTGCCGCGGCGAGGCCGGGGGCCAGGTCTACGACCACGTACGGCCTACTCTGCTCGATCCGAGTCTTGCGGGCCGAGCGCAGTTGGAAGTAGCCCACCACGAGCGCGACGAGGAACGCGCCGCCCGCGACCACGGTGCTCAACGCCTGCCAGGCGAGAGCGCTGATGCCCCAGAATTCCGGATTCATAAGCGTGAACGTCGTCGACGCCGGGAGATTCGTTTCACGCGCGAGGCCGAGCGGTTCATCGCTGGGCTTCAGCATCACGGTCAAGTCGTTAGCGCCTTTGGTTCATCACGGGGCTGCGGTCGCGCAGGACGTAGACCTGGCCGCCGCCGGTGAGGGAGCCGTGCACCGTGGTGGAGCGAACCCATGTCCAGCGTCGTTGGCGCCGGCCGGTGCCGACGGGCTGGTCGCGCCAGTGTCCACGGCGCAGGTGGGGCCGCACTCCCGGTCCGGTGGTCTCGGCCGGGTCGGGGGTGCGGCGGGGTGAGGTGGCGTCGATGTCGAGCACGTGCAGCTCGCCGGTGTCGGCGAGCGGGGCGCCGATCCCCGGCGCCGGGTGGTCGGACAGGCGTGCGGGCAGGTCCTGGGCTTCGTGCCAGCAGCTCAGCGCGATGCCGGCGATCAGGTTGTCCAGCGGCCGGCGCCACTGTGCCCGGGTCCGCGAGGCGGGGATGGCGACGCGCGCGAGGGGCAGGCCCGTCGGGTGGTAGATCGCCACGCACCAGGCGATGTCGTCGCCGGGGACGCCGTGGTCGTCGGCGGTGAGCAGGATGCCTTCGACGTAGCCGCCGTAGCCGTCGAGGAACTCCAGCGGCGAGGGTAGATCGTCGCGTTCGGCCAGACCGGTGGCCTGCAGCCGGGTGAGCACGTCGCCCAGCTCGGGAGGGGCCAGGTCCGTGCCGAGGCGGCCGCGGGCGTAGGTGAACAGCGGGTGCCCGTCGAGCATGGGGTGCTTGTTCTCGTAACTGGGCTCGATGCGCCACGGCGTGGATAGCACGGCGAACACGGTCGGGAACGGCAGCCGGAGCTCGACCTCGTCGAGCAGCGCCCGTGCGGCGGGGAAGGCGCTGGAGTGTTCGCCGGGCAGCCACATCGGCACCGGCCGGCGGTCGGGATGCCAGCCCTGGGGCCAGGTGCTGCGCCGATACCAGTACAGGAGGTCCAGCGCGTCGGCCGGATGCGGGACCAGGGGCGGCTGCCGCCAGGGGGCGGCGAACACCGCGTCGCGTCGCAGCTCGGGTCCGGGATAGTCGATGGCGGGCAGGCTCGGGGCGCCGGTGGTGGTGGCTCCGAGCTGGGCGCGCAGAGCGGGGGCGTCGGTGGTGTCGGCGGGGATCCGCATCCACGGCGGGATCGCCCACGTCCAGCACGCTTCGGGGTGGGTGTCGAGCGGTGTGGAGGTGGCGTAGCGGGCGTAGGCGCCGATGTCGTCCTCGGCGCCAGGCGGCAGCCAGCCGGCGAGGGACACCTCGCGGGTCGGCTGCAGGGAGGCGCCGGCCTGCTTGCGGTACCAGGCCTGCTTGAACTCGGCGCTGGCCGAGGCGTGCACTGCGGGCAGCGCCACCTGCACGCCGGCCTGGCGCAGCTGCTCCAACGCGTCGGGGCTGGCGGAACCGCCGGTGAGGTCGTGATCGACCGCGCGGACCTTGCGCAGCGCGGCTTTCAGCTGCTCGCGGGTGCGGATCGCGCCCCCGGCGCGCCGGGTGGCCTCAGCGACGTAGGCAGCGAGGCGGCGTTCGGTGATGCGCCGCTCCTCGGCCAGTTGCCGGCGGGCCCGCGCGGCACGCTCGGCTCCGGCCCGCGCCTCGGCCGCGCGCACGGTCTCCTGCTCGACCTCGCTGCGCAGCTGCTCGAGTTCCTCGGCCAGCGATCGTTGTGCCTGGGCTTGCCGCGAGCGGGCCTTCTTTCCCCGGGTCACGACAGCACGTCCTCGTCCTCGCTGTTCACCGCATTCGCGAAGGCCTCCATCGCCGCGCGGACGTCCTCATAGAACACGCGCTGGGCCGCGTGCAGCACAGGATCGCCCTCCCCCAGCCCGGCGATCTGGACCCGCACCAGCAGCCGCGACGCGGCCACCATGAGGTCTTCGGCGTCGACGCACGTGCGCTCGATCTCCCGGCGTGCCTGGTCGATCTCCGCCGACATCTCCGCGTCCCGATCGCGGCGGGTGCGGGCGATCTCGGCCTGCAGCCGATCCAGCTGGGCCGCTTCCCGCTCGTCGGTTTCCCGCTGCTGGCGCAGCGTCTGCAGCGTGCGCCGCAGTGCGTCCCGCTCGGCGAATTCCCCCATCGTCACCGAACCACCGTGCCAGAGCCTCACGTGCGTGGATCATGAACCGCGCCGGTCACGCGGCCAGCTTCATTCGATCAGCGCAAGCCTCGAACGCCTACGGCGTCGGGGCGGGGCCGACGTATTCGACGCGGTAGCGGAAGGTGGGAGTGTCGCTCTCTGCCATGGGAATGCGGTCGGGGTAGACGTCGACGATGATCGCGCCGTCGTCGTCGGTGTCCACGTAGGACTGCCAGGTCAGATCGCCCTGGATCACGCCGTCGTCGGCGCTGAACGCCAGCCGGGCCACGTCGACGGGGTCGGTGATGTCGGGCTCCTCCATGCTCATTCCTTGATCGTCGCGCAGCTGGCCGTGGGTCCGCGGCAGCGACGCACCGCGCATCCGGGGGCTCTCCCGGCCACGGTGCGTGCGGAGGTTGCTCCGTTGGTGGCAACGTCCACACCAATCCGGCTCCGCGGCACGCTGTGGCTCCTACAGTGGAGTTTCCCGCGCCGGGCCGGTGGGATCCGCCGGAGCCGAGCGCGCTGCCGGCGAAGCGGGAAGCGCTGATCGATTCGCTGCGCAACCCATTCCAGACCTCGGCGCTGGTCTACAACCTGGCCACCGAGCGCGGCGCGATGCCCGCCCTCAGCAGCGACCTGGGCGCCGAAGCCGCACGGCTGCTCGAGCAGGAACGGGCGCGGCTGGCCGCAGCCGAGCTGTACTTCGTCACCGCCGACATGACCCGCCTGGCCTTGGCCGCAGCCGAGACGCTGCCGGTGCATACCCTGCATCCCGAGGACGTGCCCGCCGCGTCCGGCTTCGTCGTGTTCGCCGAGCCCATCGGCGCCTACCGGCCCGATCCGTTGCCGCGGGGCCCGGGTGTGCGGCCGGCCGACACCGGCGACGACGTGGTGATGATCGTGGCCGCCTCGTGGGGGCCGCTCGACGGCGTCCTGGCCGGGCAGGCCGGTGTGTGGATCACCTTCTGGTCGCCCAGCGACCCGGCTATCGAGATCCCGCGGATCATGCAGCGCTACGGCGTGAAACGCGAGAAGGCCGAAGCCACCTACCGGCAGGCACTGCTCGAGTTCACCTGGGACAACGAGATGGTCACCAAGTTCGGCGCCGACGGAATCGTGATCAAGGAAACCACCACCGACGGCCCCGTGCTGCACAGCGAGGACTTCGCCACGACCGACGTCGGGTGGGAACAGATCAAGAACACCACGGTGGCCTGGGGCCAGGCCGTGCGCGCGACGTGGCTGCTGATCACCCAGCCCGGAGTCACCGACGTCGACGAGCAGCCGCTGCCCGACCTGCTCATTGAGCTCGAGACGTCGCGCGTAGCTCTCCCTGCGAACGACCGCGGGCGATCGTCGGCGACGGTATGTGGCCCTGGGCCTAGATGTACGTCGGGTCTTCGACCGTCTCGATGGGCGGCAGTGCCCAGGTCGCGGGTTCGCCGAGGCGGTGCGTGGTGAGGATGGCGTCGACCTCGATGTGGAGCTCGGCGACGAGCTGGGTCCGTGTTGGGTCGTCGAGCGTGTTCTTGCGCAGCTGAGCGGCGTAGTCCAAGACGGTGGGGGCCATGATCTTCCACCGCGCGGCGGCCGCGGCGGCTTGCTTGGGCAGCACGCCCTTGAAGAACTCGATGATGTTCGGCATGTCGCCGTTGATGGGGGTGAGGTCGAGCGCGAGCTCGTCTTGCACCTCGGCCAGGTAACGCTTCTCGGTCTTGTCCGGCAAGGTGAAGAACTGGCGGCGGGTCTCCTGGACACGAAATCCGAGGTCCTTGGCCATCCAGAACAGCCACGGGTGCCCGCGCCGGCAGATGAGCGTGGGGACGATCGGGACGTCGGGCAGGTGTTCCGACGCCAGGGCGGCCTTGTGCAGGAGCTGGTACACCTCCGGGTGCCGTGGGTAGAGGGTGAGTCGCCGGTTTTTCATTTCGATCAGCACGAGGTGGTGCGGCAGTGGGATCCGGGTGGCCGGATCGAAGACGGTCAGCCAGGCTGCGTTGTCCACCGCCCCGGGGAACCTCAGGCCTGCGATGCGGATGAGTTCCCCGAACTTGCCGTCGCTGTTGACCGGGGTGAAGCCGTCCCCGCGCCCCATCGCCATGGTGAGCGAGTGAGAGAGGACAGCTTCGCCGGCGTCGCCGAAGGTTGAGCTCCACCGGTCGTAGCGGCCGTAGAGCATGCCTTTGCGACGTGAGGCTGCGGCGATCGCGGTCTTCCGCAGCCGCGTGTTGGCGGTGACCAGCAGGTCGACGGAGGTTTCGCCTTTCGTCGTGTGGACCGTGCGCGAGATCCGGTTCTCGCGTTCCATTTCCTGCTGAGCCTCGGTCAGGATGTGAGGGAAGAACCGGAGCGGCCGGACGTCGGCCGGCGGAACCCAGCCGTGCTCCCAGAGCCTGGCCTCCATCTCTGCGTGTGGCATGACCAGGCGTTCTTCGAACGTGTTCTCCATCGCCGCGCGCGCGAGCGCGACCCAGCCGGCCTTGTCGAGGCTCCGGCCGCGCCCGTGCGCTGGATTTTGCATTTCCTCCCCCTGCAGCCGCCCTATATAGAGGTTTCTCGGGTCGGTGCGATCAGCGCGCGAACAAGGTCGCGTCGCCGACGCCTAGCACCGTGCCCGCGCACGCGCCGGACGTCGCCGAGATCGCTCGCGCGCTGATCGAGATCTGCTGCGCACCGTTCGCCGGCACATTGAGGTGCAGCGCTCCCGCGCCAGGCGTGAGTTCTCCGTCGAGGTGCACGCCGTTGTCCAAGTCGATCTCGTAGTGCAGTGCGTCTGCGCCGGTGCGCGGGACGCCGACGGTGAGCTCCAGCTGGTTGTACTTCGCTTCGAAGGTGGTCGTGATGCTGCTGGCGGGGCAGCCGACCGCGATGGTGAACCCGTCGGGATAGGGCTCATCGGACAGCTGCATCGGTGTCCGAGTGATCACGGCGCCTTTCCACTCGGCCTTGGTGAGCGACTTCTGGCTGCCGGGGACCGGCTGCGCGGTCGGCGACGCGCCCCCGGATCCGGGGGTGACTATCGAGGGGTGCTGACCGGAGGCGGTGGCGCTACTCGTTTCGGCCGCCGGATTGTTCAGCTCCGCGAGGGCGCCACAGAAGGTCGCGACCACCAGCGCGGAGACACCGATGATCGCCCACCCTGCCCGCGTGAGAGCCCCGGCCGATGGCCTCAGCGCCGGATGCGGAGCGGTGTGCTGCGGGGGCACCTGTTTCGTGACGGTCTCGGATCGCACCTCGGCCTGGTTTCGTGGTGCAACCACTGCGCGGAGGCCGGCCTCGACGTCCACCGTGCGGTCGAGCGCGCGGTACAGCCGCTGGTTCGCCTTGCTGAGGATGGCGTCCAGCTCGTCGTCGTTGATCGTGGCCTTACTCATTGCGCACCCCCGTGCCGCAGTTGTCGGACCTGTTTCGTCAGCGCGGCCCTCGCTCGTCGCACGGAAGCCCGTACCGCCTTGGGGGTCGTGCCGAGCGCCTTGGCGATCTCCGCGTCGTCGTAGGCCTCCTCCATCCGGTAAGCCATCACCATTCGCTGCTGCGCAGGGAGCGCATCGAGCAGCGCGGTGATCTCCTGTATCTCCTCCCGCAGCTCCGATCGTGCCTCCGGCGACAGCAGCGGCGACGCGGGTTCGTCCTCGCCCTCGAACACATCGGTGAGCTGCTCTTGCGAGGCGGGGACGGAACGCAGGAACGCGGTGAAGGCCACTTTCCTGGTCCAGGCCTTGGGATGCCGGACGGTCGCCCAGCGCTCGTAGAGTGTGGTCATCGTGCGCTGGGCGACATCCTCAGCCTGCGGCAACGTCGCGCCGAGCTTGATCACGAAACCCACCAAAGCCTTGATGTCCTCGCGGTAGAAGGCGGCGAAACCGTCCGCCTCCGCGCGGGCGAGACCTTGTCGAGCATCGTGGTCTGCGTCGAGGATCGCCTCGATCTCGGCGTCGGAGATCCCGATCGATTCGGGAAGCGGCGTCGGGGATCTGTCGCTGTCCGCGGTGTCATCGCCGACCACGGCTCACCCGCGCGTTCTTGCCCTGAGGGCGGCTGGCGTAACCGATCTCGACCATCGTGCGGCCGTCGCGCTCAAGGCCGGTCAGTCGACTACCTGGTGGCAGACCGGTGACCATCTTTTCCCATGCCGCGTACCGCCTGGCCCTCGTCGCGACGTGGGTCGCGAGCACCAGCATGATCACCACGAGCAGCACCGCCACTGTCAACAACATCATCTCCACCACTTCCTTCCGGCTCGGGCCGTCCTTTCCGGTCTCGGCCTTGTGCCGTCCGGACATAGGTGAGAGCCGCGAAGGCGAGTCGAGGAGACTATGTGCAGGTCAGAGGTCTGAACAAGGCGATGAATGACAACGCCCGGCGGCCGGTCAATCCGGCACGCCGGGCGGTCGGTGCTACCCGAGTTGAGATCCCCTGAGGAGCTGAGTCAGCGGTACTGGCTGGACAGCTTCTTGGCGTTGGCGAGAGCCACGTCGTAGGCCAGCGGTGGCGATGTCGTGCAGGCAGCCGGCGCACAGCACGCCGCCGGGGCCTGGTTCGGCTTTCCGGCACTGGAAGCACTTCTTCGTCGGCTGCACTTCTTCGGCCACGGTCATACCCCTGCTCTCGTCCACCCTTGGTTGCGCTGACCGTAGGCCGGGCCGCGTCAGCTGCCGGTGCTCGACATGCCCTCCCGCGGTGTGGCGTTCGCAGCATGCCCGCGTGCCGACGATGCCCACCGCGTCCATCACCCGTTCAGAGCAGTGTGGCGATGGGCATGTTGCGATCAGCGCACGTCAGGCAGAGTATGCGAACATAGGTTCGATAGTTGCTGGTTGCCGGCCTTCCCACGGCGAAGACGTTGTTGTGGGAGTTCGTCGTGGCGTTCAACAACCCGCCCATGCCGTGGTCGGAGCTGGAGCGGATCGCCTCCGGCCGTGGCGCGCCGACCGCGCCGCCGGGTGCCGAGGAGGCGCCGCGGTCGCACAAGCGGGAGGGCTACCAGCCGCCCGCGGGGTTGCGGCCGCGGGCGGATGTCGAGGCCGAGGGCGGGCGGGTGCCCTACGCGGAGCTGCACTGTCACTCCAACTTCAGCTTCCTCGACGGCGCCAGCCACCCCGAACAGCTCGTCGAAGAGGCGGCTCGGCTCGGACTGGACGCCCTCCTGCTGGCCGACCACGACGGCATGTACGGCGCGGTCCGCTTCGCCGAGGCCGGCCGCGAGCTCGGCATCCGCACCGGCCACGGCGCGGAACTGTCGCTCGGGTTGTCGGCGCCGCAGGGCGGCGTGCCGGATCCGGAGGGCTCCCACCTGCTGGCCCTGGCGCGCGGGGTGGAGGGCTATCGGCGGCTGTGCCGGGTGATCTCGCATGCCCAGCTGGCCCAGGGCGGCCGGAAAGGCCGGCCGGTCTACGACCTCGACCAGGTCGTGGAGGAGCTGCGCGGGCACGTGCTGGTGCTGACCGGCTGCCGCAAGGGCACCGTGCGCCAGGCCCTCGTGGGCGACGGCCCGGCCGCGGCGGCCACCGCGCTACGCCGGCTGACCCACTGGTTCGGACGCGAGAACGTGGCGGTCGAGCTGATCGATCACGGCCAGCCGCTGGACGCGGTCCACAACGACCTGCTCGCCGACATGGCTACGGACCTGCGGCTGCCGACCGTGGCGTCGAACAACGTGCACTACGCCCGGCCCGAGCAGGCCCGCCATGCCGCCGCGGTGGCGGCGGTGCGGGCCAACCGCTCGATCGACGAGCTGGAGGGCTGGTTGCCGGCCGACGGGATGGCGTTCCTGCGCGACGGCGCCGAACAACGCCAACGGTTCGCCCGGTACCCGGGCGCGGTGCAGCGCGCGGCGCTGCTCGGCGTGGAGCTCGCGTTCGACCTCGCCCTGGTCGCGCCGAAGCTGCCGCCGTTCCCCGTGCCGGAAGGCTTCGCCGGCGAGGACGAGTACCTGCGTCACCTGGCCATGGAGGGCGCGCGGATGCGTTACGGCACCCGGGACGAGAACCCGAAGGCCTACGCGCAGCTGGAGCGGGAGCTCGATGTCATCGAGCGGCTCGGGTTCCCGGGCTACTTCCTGGTGGTGTGGGACATCGTGCGGTTCTGCCGCGATTCCAACATCCTCGCCCAGGGCCGCGGCTCAGCCGCGAACTCCGCGGTGTGTTTCGCCTTGCAGATCTGCCACGCCGACCCGGTCAAGTGGAACCTGCTCTTCGAACGGTTCCTGTCGGCCGAGCGGGATGGGCCGCCGGACATCGACGTGGACATCGAGTCCGACCGCCGCGAGGAGGTCATCCAGTACGTCTACGCCACCCATGGGCGTTTCCACGCCGCGCAGGTCGCGAACGTGATCGCCTACCGCGCCCGCTCCGCCGTGCGCGACGCGGCCAAAGCGCTGGGCTACTCCCCCGGGCAGCAGGACGCGTTCGGGAAGAAGGTCGATCGCTGGGCCAGCGTGTCCGACCCCGCGGCTGCTGAGGCCGGGCTGCCTGACGACCTCATCGAGTTCGCGGGCTGGCTGGAGGATTCGCCGCGGCACCTGGGTGTGCACTCCGGGGGCATGGTCATCGCCCACACCCCGGTCAGCGAGATCGTGCCGGTCGAGTGGGCCACGGCCAAAGACCGGTCGGTGTTGCAGTGGGACAAGGACGACTGCGCCGCGATCGGGCTGACGAAGTTCGACCTGCTCGGCCTCGGCATGCTCTCGGCGCTGCACTACACGATCGACCTGCTCGCCGAGCACCACGACCGCCGCATCGGCCTGCACGACCTCGACCTCGCCGACCCCGCCGTGTACGACATGTTGTGCGAGGCCGACGCGATCGGCGTGTTCCAGGTCGAATCCCGCGCCCAGCTCGCCACGCTGCCGCGTCTGCGGCCGCGGAAGTTCTACGACCTGGTCGTCGAGGTCGCGCTGATCCGGCCCGGCCCGATCCAGGGCGGCTCCGTGCACCCCTACATCCGCCGCCGCCGCGGCGAAGAAACGTGGGAACACGAGCACGAGCTGCTCGCGCCCGCGCTCGAGCGCACGTTGGGGGTGCCGTTGTTTCAGGAGCAGGTGATGCAGATGGCCCGCGACGTCGCCTCCTTCACCCCCACCGAAGCCGACCAGCTGCGCCGCGCAATGGGCTCGAAACGCTCCAGCACAAAGATGCGGCGCCTGGCCGGCCGGTTCTTCGCCGGCGCCAAAGCCAATGGCCTGTCCGATGACCTCGCCAAACGGGTCTTCGAGCAGATCCACGCCTTCTCCGGCTACGGTTTTCCCGAAGCCCACTCTATGAGCTTCGCGCTGCTGGTCTACGCCTCCGCGTGGTTCAAGCGCTACTACCCGGCCGCGTTCTGCGCCGGCCTGCTGCGCGCCCAACCGATGGGTTTCTACTCACCCCAGTCGCTGGTCGCCGACGCCCGCCGCCACGGCGTGAGGACCCGCGAGCCGGACCTGAACCTGTCGCTGCCGCACGCCACCCTCGAACCCGACCCGGACTCCGCAGGCGGGGTCGCGCTCCGGCTCGGCCTGGCCGGTATCCGCTCGGTGGGCCAAGACGTCGCCGAACGGATCGTCGCCGAACGCGACACCGCCGGCCCGTACACGTCGATCGGGCAGCTGACCGAGCGGGTGCAGCTCGATCGGCCCGTCGTCGAAGCCCTCGCCACCGCCGGCGTGTTCACCGGCCTCGGGCCCGACCGCCGCGCCGCGCTCTGGGCCGCCGGCGCCGCGGCCGCGACCCGCGCCGAGCACATCCCGGGCCTGGCCATCGGCCACGACGCCCCCGCCCTGCCCGGCATGACCACCTTCGAGCTCGCGTCGGCGGACCTGTGGGCCACCGGCATCACCCCCGACCGCCACCCCATCGAATTCCTGCGCGACCACCTCGACCAGCTCGGCGCCATCCCCGCCGGCCGGCTCCTCGACGTCGCCGATGGCACCCGGATCAAGGTCGGCGGCGCGGTCACCCACAAACAACGCCCCGCCACCGCCGGCGGGATCACCTTCCTCAACCTCGAGGACGAAACCGGCATGTGCAACGTGATCGTGTCGATCGGGATGTGGCGCCGGCACCGCCAAATATGGCTGTCCAGCCCAGCGCTGCTCGTGCGCGGCATCGCTCAAGTCGGGCAAGGCACCGTCTCGATCGTGGCCGACAAGGTCACGCCGCTGGACCTGAAATCGCTGGCGACGACCTCTCGGGACTTCAGGTGAGGTCACCAGCCGGGTGGGCACGGGCGTGCCCGCTATGGATCGTGCTGGGTAGTTCACCCCGGCGGTTGTAGGCCATCCGGCTGTTGACGTCGGGAAAGTTCGTATTCGTGAGCCGACGCCGACACACGGCGTTCACACCGGTGGTTCTTTTCCTGGTCGCGCCCGGTGGGGTGCGATGTTCACAGCCCTCGGCGACCCGGTCCGGGGATGGTTTCCGGAGGTTCCCATGCGTGTCGTCGTGCGGTCGGTCACCGCGATCTTCGCTGCTGTCGCCCTCGCCGGGGGCGGTGTCGTCATCACCGGTGGTGTCGCCCTGGCCGCGACCTGTTCCACCGTCCGCCTGCCGCTGCCCGATTCGAGCTGCACGCCGGGTGTCTACTACTCGGCTGTCACCCAGTCCAACATCCACAGCACCATCTGCGTGTCCGGCTGGACCGACACCGTCCGCCCGCCCACGTCCTACACCAACCCGCTCAAGGTCCAGGGCATCGCCGATTACGGCTACAGCGACACCAACCTCGCCGACTACGAGGAAGACCACCTCGTCCCCCTCGAGCTCGGCGGCTCCCCCCGCGACCCCGGCAACCTGTGGCCCGAGCCCTACTCCGGCACCCAGACCGCGCACACCAAAGACGGCACCGAAACCAAGCTCAAGAACGCCGTCTGCGCCGGCACCGTGACCCTCTCCGCCGCCCGCTCCGCAATCAAGAACAACTGGACCACCGCCCTGCAGGTCACCGGCATCGGCTGAGCCCCACCACCCCTGAGTCGCGTAACTGTGAGCCGCTGCTGCCCGCCGGGCTTGGGACACCCGGCGTGCAGCAGCCCCCTTCGGCACCTCACCGCGGACGGCGTTGTGCTTGCAGGGGCAACGCAGTGCACCGGCCCCACTACGTCGCGTGCAAGAGCCGTCGAGTACGCGCACAGCCTCGTCGGATGCATGGCTGGGCTGCGAACCCAGCGATGGCAGCGCGAGGCCATACTCCTCCGGCTGCGGCTCACCACCTGACCAGCGCAAACACCAACGAACCACCCTCCCGCCGGGTCCCGGGCGGCAGCGGCCGAGCGATACCCGATCTGACCTGCGTAAACACCACCGCCGAAGCGCCACGGGAACCCAGCGGTGTCGACCGGCGGAGCCGCCACCTGCGAAAACGCAGCATTTGCTAATCGAGAAAGTGCCGGGAATTCAATTCCAAAATTGCTTTCCGATCGCGAGGGAATGGTGAACTTCCCGCGTGAAACCCTGGCGCCCTCAGGGTGAGTGGGCTACGATTTCTCCATCAGGATGACGAGAAGCCCCTGGCTCCGTACAACCGGAGTCGGGGGCTTCTATAGTCCTGCTTTTTAATACTGGAATTAGTGGAGGAAACTATGCTCAACCACCGTATCTACTACCGTTGGACCAAGGTTGCGATCCAGCTTATCGGCGCTGTAGCAAGACTTCTACAGTGCTTCAACAACTGGCCGCTCTGACCTTGTCCGTGTCTGCAAGTGTTGGCTTGGGTCCCCGTGGAAGTTCCTTAGCCGCTCTCGCATCGGTAATTAATTTAGCCAAAGAAAGGGGCCGTGTCAAATAAACTTTTCCCCGGCGGATCAGTGACCGTCGGGGAAAAGTCATGCCTAAAAGAAAACTGGCGAGAGATTAGTGTCACCGTCGCGCGCTAACTTCTTACCGGTCACGGCCTGCGGACCTGCGCGTTCTCGCTGGTCACGGCAGTGCGGGCGAGGGGCGGCGTTGCCGAACCACACGACGTGCGCGCTAGACGGCCAGCGCGCCAGTTGCCCCACTTCCAAGATCCACTGGTGACGCGCCGCCGCGGGCAGTGCCTCGGCGGGTGGATGGTCAGCGGCCCATCACGGTTCAGCTCGTAGCGCAGCGCCGGGCGCACCAGGAGGTCCCGGCGGCCGAACTCGCCCTGCGGGCGCTGATCTCGAACAAGCGTGCGAGTCTTCTAACGCTGGGGTTTGTGGCTGCGCTGCTGGTCAGCGAGGCTCACCATGGACACGTGACCGTGCCGGACCTGCCGCTGCGGCTCGCTGTCGCCGAGCCGGCCGCCGTGCTGCCCGAGGCCGGCCACGGGTACGAACCCAAGCTCGACGGTTGGAGATGCCTGATCCACGTACCCGCCGGGGCGGTCCAGTCCCGCACCGCCAGCGACTTGACCGACCGGTTCCCCGGGATCTTCGAATCGGCGGCCGCTCTCGGTGAGGTGGTGCTCGACGGCGAGCTCGTCGCATACCGGCCGCAAGGGCGGCTGGACTTCGCGGCGCTCGGCTACGGCCCGGCACGGCGACGCACCGAGGGCATCACGGTGGTGTTCGTGGCGTTCGACCTGCTCGGCGCCCGCCGTCGCGACCTCCGGCCATTGCCGTACGCGAGCCGGCGGGAACGACTGGAAGCGGTGATCGGCGCGGGGACCGCCGGCATACAGCTGATGCGCTCGACGCTCGACGTCGAGCAGGCGCGGGGGTGGATCAGCGCCGAGCAGGCCGCCGTCGGCGTCGAAGGAGCCCTCGCGAAGCCGCTGGGCAGCCGGTATCCGCTGCGCGGTGGACGCGCGGGCTGGGTGAAGGTGCGCCACGTCGACGACGTCGACGCCCTGGTCCTCGGCGTGACCGGCTCCCCGACCCGACCGACAGCGCTGGTGCTTGGCCAGGCCGACCGGCGCGGGCGAGTGCGGGCGGTCGGGCTCTCCACGACGCTGTCGCGCCCGGCGCTCGCGTCGCTCGCGGGGCGGCTCCGGCTCGCGCCCGGTGGCCCCGTGCGAGCCTCGGGGGTCGTGGCCGGCCTGCCCGGCAACGAGGACTTCACCTACTGGCCGGTCGAACCCGGCGTCGTGGTCGAGGCCCGCGCGGACTCGGCATACGAACTCGGCCGGTACCGACACCGGCTCACCGTGGTGAGAGCGAAACCCTTCACCACCAGGTCATGAAGGCCCGCCCGGCGGTCGCTACCTCATCCCCGTGAAAGGGCTGCACCATGAGCTTCCACGACGAGCAGCGTGCGAGCGTCCGACCTGCCGACGTCGGCGGCGCCGCCGGCGGAGAGCTGGAGCGGCTGCGTGGCCGGGTGGCCGAGCTGGAGGCCCAGCTCCGCTCCGTCTACGTCGATCGGATGCACCTACTCGCGGCGCTCGCGGCCGACCCGGTCCTGAACCCGCGGTTGAAAACCGACCCCACAGGGCTGCCCGGCTACAAAACGGTGCTGTACCTCACCGACCCCGACGCCGACCCGGGAGAGGGGCAGATCTCGTTCCCCATCGCCGACGCCGACCTCACCCTGGTCGAGCACGTGCCATGGGCTACCGAGGGGGACCCGCACGCGGCCTGGGACGGCACCGGCAAAAACTTCGTGCTCGCCCGGCTGCGGAACCTGGCGCAGCATCGAGCCGACGCCGCTCGCGCCATGGGTGACTAGCCGAGCTCGGGTGACGGGCCCTTCCTTACCACCCGTCCTGGTCTCTCCTCGCAGCGCGCCGGAGGCAGCCACACCGCATCGAGCAGGATCTTGTCGTCGTAATCGACCATGCCCCTCAGCCTTCCTCGTCCAGCACGGCCTGGGCCCGGGCCGCATCCTGAAAGTCCGGCACGTGCTACTCCTGGTCGGCGATCTTGCGCTGGTACCACTCCTGAGCGGCCTGCTTGCTCATCTCCAGAGCCACACCGATCTCCGGCCAGCTGGCCCCGGCCTCGCGGGCATCACGCATCACGTACCAGCGGCTACTGGTCAGTATCCGGGCCAGCCGGTGCGCCGCCGCCAGCTCCTGCAGCGGCGTGACCTCCGCCGTGGCCGCCAAGACCGGCTCCCACAGTCTTCGATCGTCCTCGTCGACAGCCTGATCCGCCATCTGCTGCCACCGCCGCCGATGGCGGTAGGTCTCGCGCACAGCGAACAGCTCCCGCTCGTCCCCGGACCGCACGATCCGCTCCACGTCGGCCCCCGCGGGCAGGAGCCGGCCCTCGATGAGTCGAATGGAATCAGCCATACGTCAACCCTCTGCGTGAGGCACCTCGCGACCGCAGTTGCCGCACTCGACACTGACCAGCCGCCCGTCCTCGAACTCGCCGTTCACGACACCAGTTTCGTCAACGACAGAACCGGCGCGCATGCCGAATGCAAGAGGTGCTGTGTGCAGGCGGAGCAAGCAGTCCGCTGGCAGGCTCGGCCCGGCCGTCACGAGGCAACGTCGGACGGCGACTGGCGCTCAGCAGGTGGCAGGATCGGCCGTCAGATGCCGGCCAGGCATGCAGGGCAAGGCCTGTGGAAGCCCGGTCACGGCGTGCACCTGCACACAACCGGCTCAGCTCCTCCACCACATCTTCACAGCACCGTGCTGCGATCGTGCACATGACCGACACTGCAGTCACCGGCTCCGCACCGACGCGGTATCTCGACCGCGTCGCCGCGACCGACGCCGCCCGCTCCTACAAGCGCGACCTGCTGGCTGCACTCGAGATCGAGCCCGGTCACCGGGTCCTCGACGTCGGGTGCGGCCCCGGCACCGACCTTGCCGCCCTCGCCGCCGCGGTAGACGCTCAGCATCGACCGCGCCCGCACCGACCGCGTACTCATGCACGTCGCCCACCCAGCGGCCGTGCTGGCTGAGCTCCATCGTGTCCTGCGCCCTAGCGGCCTGCTCGCCCTCGCCGAGCCCGACTGGGACACCCTCGCGATCGACCACCCCGACCTAAAGATCAGCCGCGCATTCACCCGTTACATCGCCGAACGTGTCAACCGCAATCCCGCCATCGGACGCCAACTGCCGCGCCTGGCGAACCATGCGGGCTTCACCCTGCGCACCGTACTCAACGCCGCAGCCGTGTTCACCGACTTCGAAACGGCCGAGGCGATCCTCGGGCTACGCCGCAACACCGAACGCGCCGTCGCCGCCGGCTACCTCACCGCACAGGACGCCCAGACGTGGCTTGAACACCTGACCACCGACACGTTCTTCGCCACCACGTCCTTCATCACCGTGGTCGCACAATCCGGCACGTAGGACTTCGGTGCACAGCCGGTTCCTGCTGGACGCAAGCCGCCGGCCGTTCGTGCCGGTTTGGAAGGTGCACACCTCCCCGAGTTCGCATCCGCTGCAATAGGCGATCCGCTACTGGCAGGCTCCCATATCCGAATCCCGCGAATAGCACCTGCTCAGCACTGGCGACGGGCGGCAGTGCACCTGCCTAGCCGCGACGTACCGCGGAGACGACCGCTGCGCGGCCCGGGGCCGTTGCTGCGGAGCTAGGACCTGGTCTCAAAACTCGGCGTGTCGCTAGGTGAACCAACGGCCCGCCCCTGGCTCCGCACCGCCCGCCTGTGGGCCCGGCCCGACGGACCGGAGGTCTGTCAGAGAGACTGGGGGCCATTGCCCGCCCTCTCGACCTGGAGCCTTTGATGCCGCAAGGGACCGTCCGTTGGTTCGACGCCGAACGGGGTTTCGGCTTCCTCGCGCCCGAGGACGGCTCGCCGGACGTGTTCGTGCACGCCTCCGAGATCGTCGGGGACGGCGGCGCGAAAGTGCTCCGCGAGGGTCAGGCCGTCGTGTTCGAGGTCGGCGAGAACGACCGCGGGCCCCAGGCGCTGCGCGTTCGCGTCACCGCCGATGCGGCCACCGGCAGCGCCGTGGGCCTGCTCGGCACCGTCAACTGGTACGAGCCGGGCAAGGGGTACGGCTTCGCGTCGCCGGACGGCGGCGGCGCCGACATCTTCGTGCACAGTTCCGCCATCGTGACCGGCGGCGTGGTCACCGAGGGGCAGCGGGTGGCCTTCCTGATCGTCGAAGGCGAGCGCGGCCCGCAGGCCGGGCACGTGATCCCGCTGGGAGCAGGGGCCGGCTCACCCGCTGCGGCTGGTATCGCGGACGGTGCCGACGGCACGGTGGCCTGGTACGACGAGGACAAGGGCTTCGGCTTCATCAACCCCGACTCCGGCGCCGGGGACGTCTTCGTTCACGCCCGGGCCCTGGCCGAGGGGCTGACGTGGCTCGCGGAGGGCGACCGCGTCGCCTACGAGGTGGCTAGTGGAGACAAGGGCCCGCAGGCCCGCGACGTGCACCTGGTCCGGGGCGCCGAGCCCCAGACGGCGCCGCAGCGGTCGGCACCTGCCGCGGCCGCAGGGCCGGCGGTGCGGGACGTGCCCGTACGAGGCGGCGAGGGCGTCGTCGCGCGCTACGACGGCGACCGCGGCTTCGGCTTCATCACCCCGGACGCAGGCGGCGACGATCTCTTCGCCCACGTGTCCGTGATCGTGGGGTCGGAGCCGCTGCGGAAGGGTGACCGGGTCCGGTACGCGGTGCGTCAGAGCGACCGGGGCCCGCAGGCCGACCGCATCGAACGCCTCTGAAGAGGCGGCCCCACCGATGGCTGATCACTTCCCGACGAGAGCGCTCGTTCATCCCCGTCGATGGTGCCGTCAGCAACGCGGCTGCAGCCTCCTCCAGGAGATCGATCTCCCTCGTGGTGACGGGGCCCCGTGCCGACCCGAGGACCTGCTCCGCGCTCAGAAGCTCGCCAGTCACCCCCACCCAACGACACAGAGCTACCGACGTGTCCCAAACGAGTGAATGGATGCGTTAGACCTGGTCGCAGAGCTCGATCTTTATGAGCCGGCGGACGTTGATCACGGTGCAGGCCAGCGTGAGTAGCTTCGTGTACGACCTGCACAGGGTGTGTGCCGAACCGTCGCTCACATTCGGTGGCCCAGCCGTAGTTCGGGTCGGTCACGAAGTCGCAGAAAAGCCGGACGGCGGTCTGGTAGTTCCGCAGCGTCGACTTCCGTAGGTGCTTCACCGAGCGAAGGTCAGCAAGCCACTCGTCGACCAGCTGAGCGCTCCACTGCCACGGGAAGGCGTTGGTGAAAGCAGCGAACGCACTCACGACATTCGCCCGCCCCTGGATGGTCACGAACCCGAGATTTCGCGCGGCCTGTTGGTTCGCCCAGCCGTCGAGCATCGCTTCGAACACTTGCCGGTCCGGCATCAACAGCGCGACGCCGTCGACCACATGAAGCCGCGCCGACCCCGCCGCAACTCGCGTCTGGTCCACCCAAAACCCTCCTCTTCGAGGCCCCAACAGATGCGAGAATCTCGCATCCATTGCGAGTTCGGCCGCATCTCCGCAGCTCATCCACTCGAAGTGGTGACGGCTCAGGACGCGGCATCTGTGGCGCGTCGGCGCCACAGCGTGGTTCGCTACAACGCGTATCCGCAGCGTGCGCAGGTCAAGCAACACACGGTCGTTGGAAGGTGCAAACCACCCTGTAATCGCATCGGATGAAATACGCCACGCGCAGAGCAAGATAGGTCAAGGAGTAACTCTTTGACCCCAGGCCGCGGCGCGGCCTGGCAGTCTGGCCCTTGGCGGGCAGCCTGAAAGGGGCACGCCTCGGGCCGGGGGGCCGGGAATGCACGAGGGGGCGGGGGCAATGGGGGACGAGCTCTCACTACAGAGGGGCTATCGCGAGCAGTCGATGAAGGGGAAACGTACGTTCTCCTCGTGGGCTGATGAGGTACACCGACGAGGAGTGGGCCGTGATCGTGATGGTCGCCGCGCTGGAAGGGCTGAAGCCGGGGGCATACGTTCAGCGGGCCGGGTATGAGGCCGCGGTGCGTCAGCATCGTGGCGAGCGGTTCGACTCGGGCGTGGTGTCCGAACTGATCAAGGAGCTGCGCGAGGCCCGCCGGGTGATGACCAACATCGGCGGCAATCTCAACGACGTCGCGAAGGCGGCGAACTCCACGGGCGAGATCGAGAACCCGGTGGCGGCCGAGACCGTCTTGCGTCTGGTGCGGAACGTGGTGCGCTCGGCCGATGAGACGATCACCAAGGTTCGAGCGAGGCTGGTGGCGTGATCGCCAAGGTCGTGCACGGTTACCGACCCGCCGGCCTGATCAGGTACTTGTTCGGACCGGGCAAACACGAGGAGCACGTGAACCCGCGCGTGGTCGCGTCCTGGGACAGCGCCCCGTGGCTGCACCACCCGGCCACTCTGAGCGCGGTCGAGTTGGACGGAGAGGTACTCGAGCCCGGCGAGTTCGATGTGGACCTCGGCCCGCTGACCGAGGCGATGCAGGAGTTGGCCGAGTTGGCGGGGCTTCCGCTGACCAACCCGCCGCGCATCACGCCGCAGTGGTCGCAGCGCCTGCGCGCCGGGGGCGCGCTGCCGGCGGGCGCGCCGTCGTGGGTCAAGCACTACAAGTACGACGAGCAGAAGAACGCGGTCGTGCTGCGGCAGGGCTACGTCTGGCACTGCCCGGTCCGGCTGCACCGTGACGACCCCACCCTGAGCGACAAGCAGTGGGAGCAGATCGCCGAGCGGTTGATGAAGGCCACCGGCATCCACCAGGCCGGCGCCCGCTGGATTGCCGTGCGCCACGCAGACGACCACATCCACCTGATGGCGACGCTGGTCTCCGAACACACTGGTAAACGGATCTATCCGTACCGGGATTACCCGAAGCTGCGCGAGGAGTGCCGCAAGATCGAGCGCGAGCTCGGGCTGGTGGCCACCGCCGGGGCGGACAAGACCGCGCTGCCGGCGCCGACCCGCCGTGAGAAGGGCAAGGCCGAACGCAAGGGCTGGGTCGTGACCGCGCGCGAAGAGCTGCGCCGGGTGGTCGCCCAGTGCGCGGCCAGCGTCAGCAGCGGCGAGGAGTTCCTGCGCGAGCTGCGTCGGGAGGGGTTGAACCCGAAGACGACGGTGGGCGTGGACGGCGAGATCCGCGGCTACGCGGTGTCGCTCCCGGGCGACGTCACCGCCGACGGCACGCCGGTGACCTACTCGGGCACGAAGCTCGCGGCCGATCTGACGTGGCCGAAGCTGATGGCCCGCTGGGCGAGCACGCCGGCGGCCGCGCCGATCGAGCGAACCGAGGACGGCCGCGTCTCCCGTGCCGAGCGCCAGGACGCCCTTGAGCATGCCGCTGCTGTCGTCGGGCGCGCCGCTGTGCAGGTGCGCGAGGGCGGCGGGGATGTGGACGGGATCGCGCACGCCGCCGGGGAGGTGTTCGCGGCGCTGGCTCGCGGCCGGGAAGGGCGGGAGCCGGGGCCGCTGGCGGAGATCTCTGAGCGGTATGACCGTGCGGGGCGGACACCGCACCGTGTTCTGCCCGCGCGGATCGGCCCGGTGGCGCGTGATCTGCGGCAGGCGTCGCGGCGGATCGCGGCCGCCGGTGCCCTGTCCGGGCGGGGCAAGGAGAAGTTCGCCGGGATCGCGTTGCTGCTGGCGCTGGCGAGCCTGGTCGCGGAGATCGCCGCGTTGCAGCAGATGCGCGGGCGGGTTCACCAGGCCGCGGCCGCACGTCGGGCGGCCGGAGCGCTCCCGGGTCTGGCGCAGGCTTCCGGAGGCGGCCGACCTCCCGTCGCTGCCCGTCCGGTCACGCCGCCGACGGCGGGCGGAACGCAGGGGCGGCGACCCTACGACCAGGGCCTCCCGCCCGCTGCAGTCGAACGGGTAAGCAACGGGCGACACCGTATGGCGATCGATCACGAGCCAGGGCAGAGGCGGCCAGCGCGGCGAGTTGTCCACCACCCGCACGAAACACACGATGATCGACGCGGCTGTGTGCGACGGTCGTGATCATGATGGACACCTGGACGCTCGGGTGGGGTGGTCGTACTGACCGGCAACAGACCCGGCGGCGCACAGTGCGACGCCGGTAGAAGACCCATCGTGCGTAGCTGGGGAGTCCTGACCGAGGCCGAAACCCCGCGACCAGACCGCGAGAGGTATGCCGCTGCGACTGCGCGGTCGGTCGGCCTTGTCGTCACGAATTTCCGCCCCACCTGGGTGACTAGACGCCACAATGCTCCTGTGACAGCCGAGCACCCTCTGCCCATCGACAGCGCCGCCGAGGCGTTGCTCGCCAAGATCAACGCACGGCGATGGTCCGTCAGCGACCTGAGCGCGCAGCAGGCCTGGGCAGCGTTCCTGGACTTCGCGGCCCTTCGTTTCGACATCCCTAACGAGCCAGATGCCGACGGCCTGCTTTACCAGTTCGGTGTCTACCACTTCACCGGTGAGCCGGCCTTTCACCTGGACCCGACGCGTCAGCTTGCCCTTCGCGAAGAGCAGTACGTCCAGGTCCATCTCGACATCCGATTCGCGCTAGACCCCTCGCTCGTCGCACTCGGCCGACACACCGAATGGTGGTTCAGCGAGGACGACACCGTTCACGCCGGAGTCGATGACGCTGCTCAGCCTCGCGGCCGCAGAGGTCCGGACCTCGCCCGGCGTGCTCGCGCTGGCCGGCCGCCCCCAGCCGTCGAACGTGCACCGCGTGCTGATCCGGGTAGACCAGCCGCAGGCCCAGTCCAGCTGCATCGGCGCGTTCGCACTCATCATGTACGGCACCGGCTCGCCGCTCCCCCAGGCAAGCCCAACTGGCTTCATGGCGTCTTCTGTCGGCACGTACTTGGACATGTCCGGCGGCACACCGGTGGAGCAGGCGGACAACAGCAGGACAAGACCGCCTAGAAGGACTTTGCGCATGATCTCCTCGTTCCGCGAGGAAGATCGCCACGTTCCCCCGCCCCGTTACCCGCCGCGCCGGCTGCCGAAGTTGTCGGTGGCTCTGGCTACGATGCGGCGCTGGCAGCCGGACGGAGATCGTGAGGGACTCGCGGCCATGGGGGGTGGGTGTGTGATGGTCCCCCGCAACGGGGCCGGGGACTTGATTGAATCCGTGTCCCCACCCCCCAACCACTCGACGGCGGGCCGGCGTGCGCTTACGGCTCGAAGTGGACGTCGACGGTGATGTCGTCGGGGTTGAGGTCGAGGGCGACGGCGATGGATTCGCGGGCCACGCGACGTGCTTTGCGGATGTGGCGTGTCTGGGTGAGCCCGTCGATCTCGGGGATGTGCACCATCCACCATCTGCCCTTGCGGGTCACGGTGACTTGGTAGTGCTTCACGGCTGGGCCTCCTCGATCGCTCGCACCGTCTCTGCGGACCACGGTGTCTCGGGCCACGCCTGCGGTGCCGGGCTGAACGCCTGCGATGCCTCGGGCCACGCCTGCGGTGCCGGGCCGAACGCACGTCGGGCGGCCCGGACGGCAAAAGCGGAAACGGTGCCGTTGGCAACGCCACCGATCACCGCGCCGACGCCAAACGGGACCACCCGACCGAGCACGATGATCCCCTGCTTGGTGCCGTACTTCGTGACGAAGTTCTTGCCCAAGACTCTGTTGATGCGGTGCAGCGTGGCCACGGGCACTTTGCCGACGAGCTGACGAGCCCAGTGCTGACCAGTGCGCCCGGCGACCTTGTCGATGGCTCTGGAGCCGGACTCGCCGAGCAGGATCCCCATGACCAGCGTGCGGCGGCGTTCGATCTCGTGCAGATGGACCCCGTGGACCTCGGCGAGCGAGAGCACGAACAGGGTGCTCAACTCGAACGAGGACAACAACTCGCCCGCCGACAGCGCCAGCGCAACCCCGGTGCCGACACCGGGCGCGGCCGCGGTGGCCCCGACCGCAGCCCCCGTTCCCGCCAAGGCGCTGACGTACATCCGCGCTAAGGTGCGGACGACCTCCGCCGGTGTCGCATCCGGGTTGCGCTGGCGCGCCCGGGCGATGTTCTTGCGAACCAGCGGTGCCTGCACGCCGATGGCCTTGTCCAGCAGGTCGAGAACCGCCTGGCCCCGTCCGCTCGACTCCGGGACCGGTCCTTCGAGCGCGTCAGAGGCCACACCGAACTCCTTGAATCGTCACGTTCCTTGCCCAATCTCGCGCCACGACCGTTCACAGCCGTGTCCTCGGCTCCGGTGGTCGAACAGGCGCCGATCGGACAGTCGCCTCAACACGGGCAAATGTTTCGTCGCGGAAGAGGTGATAGCGCGCCAGAGGGGAATACCCCAACATGCTCCTGTGGCAGACGAGAGCAAGCGCCCCTGGCCGCTCGGCAAGCGGCTGGAGGCTGCGCGGACGGCCGCTGGCCTGAGCCAGCGTCAGGCGTCGGCGGCGGCCGGCTTCTCCGTCACGACCTGGGGGCAGCTCGAGAGCGGCGTGCGCAAGCTCGGGGGAGGACTTGAGGCGGCCATCAACCCTCGCGCCTCGATTGTGATCTCGGCGGCGCAGGTTGTCGGCCTGGATCCTGCCGAAGCGCTGAAGATGGCTGGCATCGATCCGGCGCGGCATGCCCCGAAGGGGTCCGAGCGGCCGACCGTGTCGCAGGCCCGCCTGCTCGAGTACTTCGCACGGCTGAACGAGCGGCAGCGCGGGGCGCTGCTCGACCTCATCGAGTCGATGCTGCCGTCCGAGGACGGCGATGGGCCTGCACTTGCGGTGAATGGCGGAGGCGGAAACTAGCCGGCGGTCGGTGCCGCGCCTTGAACGATGTCTCCATTGAGTCCATCCGGGTAGAAGCCGCCGGAGGAGGCCCCTTGCGGGTCAAGGTAAACGATGTTGAGGATCTCCGCGGCACTCCTGCCGAATGCGCGACCGTACTCATCGGTGGGAACCAGGTTGGCCTCGTCCTTGTTGCCGAGATCCTGATCGTCATCGGCGGGGCCGCTGACCGCGTTGCGAACCGCGGAGATCTTGTGCAGGACATCGAACACCGAGTCATCCGCGAGCCCTTCAGCGAAGAGCGTGGCCCGCACGATCCCGGCGTGGTAGGCCTCGGTCGCCAGCAGGCCTGCTGCTGCATCCAGGTAAGTCTTGTTGGAGATGAACGGTGCCGCGCCTTTGAAGGCTGTGACTCCTACGTCTTCGAAGAGGAAGGCGGCGAAGAGGAAGTTGCGGTCGCCGGCATAGGCGTCGAAGCTCTCGCCGGGCTTGATCAATCCGGCCGCAGTCGCGGCTGCGGTAAAGCTGTGGTCAAGGGAGATCTGCGGGCGCGCGACGGCCGCGTCGCCGAGT
>NZ_JBFAAJ010000033.1:0-80993 GCF_040639695.1 Amycolatopsis sp. NPDC023774 | reverse complement strand
GTCACGCTTCCGCCGCAGACGACAACACCAAGCCCGACTCAGCCACTACAAACGACGCGGCTACCCACTCACCTAACCGCCGTTGCAGTACTAGGACTCAGGCGCGGGAGGCGCCGTCGGCACAACCCGGCGGTGCTTCCCGAAGCCCGGGAACGTCACGCGGTCACGCGACCGTTCGAGCACGCCGCCCGCCGGGTCGTCGTCGCCGGCGAGCCGGACGAGGTCCGTGCGTGGCCGGTAGACCTCGCGGATCACCAGCACGCAGATGCCCACCACGGCGAGGTCGCGCACCACGACCGTGCCGAGGAACCAGCCCTCCGGCAGTCCCTTGTGGTCGATGCCGAGGTAGTAGAACATCCGCGGCGCCCACACCAGCGCGTCGATCACCATCCAGCTCAGCAGCAGCCGCCAGCGCGGGATCGCGAGCACGGCCAGGGGCACGAGCCACAGCGAGTACTGCGGGCTCCACACCTTGTTGGTCAGCAGGAACGCCGCCACCACGAGGAACGCGAGCTGGCCGAAGCGCGGCCGCCGCGGCGCGGTGAGGGCGACGTACGCGATTCCCGCGCAGCAGAGCAGGAACAGCACGGCGATCACGGTGTTGAGGATCGCCGGCGTCTGTCCTTTTTGGAGCACGCCGTCGAAGCCCGTCCACCCTGTGATGTAGGAGATGACGTTGTAGAGCGAGTCCGGGTCCATCGGGCGCAACGTGTTGAGCCGGAAGAACTCCCACCACCCGCGCGTGGCCACGAGGATGAACGGCACGTTCACGACGAGCCAGGTGAGCACCGTGAACGCCGCCGTTCTGCCCCACGCACGCAGCTTCCCCGCGCGCAGGCAGAGCACGAACAGCACCCCGAGCAACAGCAACGGGTACAGCTTCGCCGCGGCACCGAGCCCGAGCAGCACGCCGGCGATCTCCGGCCGTTTTCGCGACCACGCGAGGATCCCGGCGGCGGTGCACGCCGTGGCGATGGCGTCGAAGTTCGTGAACGCCTGCACGAGCACCAGCGGCGAGATCGCCACCAGCACGGCGTCCCACGGCCGGCGTTTCATCGTGCGCCCGGTCGCCCACACCGTGATCAGCCACGCGAGCGAGAGCCAGAACGCGGAGATGTTGAAGTAGATCGCCACCGGCAGCGCGCCGGGCAGCCAGCCCGAGTTCGCGACCGAGAGCCAGCCCGCCGCGAGCTTCGCGTTGACCCACTGGAACAGGCCCGTGAGCACGGGGTACTCCATGTAGCGGGTCTGGTTCTCCGCGGTCTGGGTGTCCTCCTGCCAGGACGAGACGTACGGGAAGGTCTTCGGATCGTTGAGCCGCTCGGAGCTGTAGAGCGGCACGATGTCCGAGTAGCACATCGCGACGAACGGGCGGCCCGCGCGCCAGTCGAGCTGGCTGGCGCCGGTGGAGTCCTGGTACTGCTGGATGCAGGAGGCCTTGCCGAACCAGCACAGCACCAGCGCGAGGATCGCCAGGCCCAGCCCCACGCGCTGCGGTGACCAGAACCAGTGCCGGCCCACGGCCGCGTGTTCGCCGAGCGGCCCGCCGATCGGTCTCGTCGCCGCGGCGGCCAGCGGGTCGTTCCAGCTCGGCACGATCCGCTCCGCTGGCGTCAGCGTGCGGGGAGCCGCGTCCGGCTCTTCGGCGGTGGCTTGGTCGGGCACGTCGCGGATGCTATCTGCCCGCAGGTCAGGCGCCGGTCATTTAGGGTCGGAGTAGAACCGGGCAAGTACCTCGAACGCCCCACCGAGGGCCACGGCTTCCTCTCCGAGGTCGCTCAGCTCCACGTCGATGCGCTGCCAGTGCGGCACCGGCAGCAGCTCGCGCAGCTGCGCCGCCACCGTGTCGCGATAGACGTCGGGTGCCGCGCGGATCGTGCGGCCGAACAACACGATCCGCTCCAGGTCCAGGACCTGCACGAGGTCGGCGAGCCCGATTCCCAGCAGCCGCGCGGCGTCGGCGGGGGTGGCCGCCGAGCGGTGCATGATCTCGACGCAGCCGCGCCGTCCACAGGCGCAGCGCGGGCCGTCGTAGGCGATCGTGGTGTGGCCGAACTCACCGGCGTTGGTGCGCGGCCCGCGGTAGACGTTGCCGTCGACCAGCAGCCCGACGCCGATGCCGGTGCCCACGAGCACTACGGCCGTGGCGGTTTCCGGCGTGTCGGGCCACGTGTGGGCGACCGCGGCGGAGTTGGTGTTCTTGTCGAGCGTCACCGGCAGTCCCGTGCGCTCAGCGAGGAGGTCGCGAAGGGGCACGTCGTGCCAGCCCGGCATGTTCGTGGCGTCGCGGACGCGGCCTTCGCGGTGGTCGAGGGGCCCCACCGCGCCGACGCCGAGGCCCAGCACCCGTCCCGGGTCGACGTCGGCGAGCAGCTCGCGCGTCGCGTCCACCACGGCGGTCACGGCCTGTTCGGGCGTGAAGCCGACGGGCAACGGTCCTGCCACGGTGTCCTCGACCTCGCCGGACAGGCCCGTGCGCAGCACGAGGAACCCGTCGCGGTCCAGCTGCGCGCCCAGGGCGCATTTCGCCGACGGCCGGATCCGCAGCTGCGTGCGCGGTTTGCCGACGCCGGCCGCGGGCTGCCGCTCGACGTCGAGCAGCTGCGTCTCGAGCAGCTCGGCGACGATCTTCGACACGGCCTGCTGCGTGAGTCCCGTGCGCTCGGCCAGCTCCACGCGGCTGAGCCCGCCCGCGCGCAGGATGTGACCGAGCAGCAGCGCCCTGTTGATGCGGCGCAGCCCGCGCAGGTTGACTCCGGTTTCGGCCATCCGGAGATCCTCCCGAAGAGCTAGCTAGTTACGCAACAGTGTTGTTTAATGGGCGGCATGGCTGATGACTTGCGAGTCGGCATCCTCGGTTACGGCATCGGCGGCCGCGTCTTCCACGCGCCGCTGGTGGCCGCCACACCGGGCCTGATACCCGCGGCGATCGTGACGGCGAACCCGGAACGCGCCGGCCAGGCCCGCGCGGAGTACCCCGGCACCGAGATCGTGCCCGACGCCGACGCGTTGTTCGCCCAGGCGGGTGACCTCGACCTGGTCGTGGTGAGCACCCCGAACCGCACCCACGTGCCGCTCGCGCTGCGCGCTATCGAGCTCGGCCTGCCCGTGGTCGTGGACAAGCCGTTCGCGCCGACCGCGGCCGAGGCCGAGCAGGTCGTGGCCGCGGCGAAGGCCAAGGGCGTCGGCCTCACCGTCTTCCAGAACCGCCGCTGGGACTCCGACTTCCTGACCGTGCGCAAGGTGATCGAGTCCGGCCGGCTCGGCGACGTGTTCCGCTTCGAGTCCCGCTACGACCGCTGGGTGCCGAAGATCAAGGACAACTGGCGCGAGTTCGGCGACCCCGCCGAGGCCGGCGGCCTGCTCTACGATCTCGGCGCGCACATCGTCGACCAGGCCCTGCAGCTGTTCGGCCCGGTCAAGCAGGTTTACGCGGAGGTGGACCGCCGCCGCGCCGGCGTGCAGGTGGACGACGACGTGTTCGTCGCCCTGCACCACGCCAACGGCGTCCGCTCGCACCTGTGGGCCTCCGCCTTGGCTGCGACGCGGAACCCACGTTTCCGCGTCCTCGGCGACCGCGCCGCCTTCACCAAGTACGGCCTCGACGTGCAGGAGCCGCAGATCAAGGACGGTCTGCGCCCCGGCGATGCGGGCTGGGGAGTCGAGCCCGAGGCCGACGCCGGCACCCTCGGCGTCGACGACGGCACGGACCACACCGAAACCGTGCCCACCGAAGTCGGCCGCTACGAGGAGTTCTACGCCCAGGTGCGCGACGCGTTGCGCGGCGAAGCGGCGTTCCCCGTGGACCCGGCCGGTTCGGTGGCCGCGCTGCGCGTGATCGAAGCCGCCCACCACTCCGGCGCCGAGGGACGCGTCATCACTCTCGACTAGCTCGCCGCGACCTCGGCAACCCAGGGCCGAGCTCGTGGCCTCCCCGCTTTTCTTTTGCGGGCGCGAAAAAAGGCTCCTCCCGCCGGGAAATCCGGATGGGAGGAGCCTTTCTCTTGCGACTCCCTGGCTATGCGCTGGGATCGCCCGTGTCGCCGGGATCGCTCGTATCGGTGGGATCACCTGAGGGCGGGTGCTTCGGCGGCTTCGGCGTATGCGAGGGGAACGACGGGAAGTCGCCGCCCGGGCCGCCGGGACCGTTCGGGTCGCCGGGGTTCACCGGGTTGCCGCCGTTGCCGTTACCCGGGTTGTTCGGGTTTTCGGTCGGCGTGATGTCCGACGGCGGGATGTTCGTGTCGCTCGGCGGGACGGACGGCGGGGCCGCGTCGCCGATCAGATCCACCTGCGAGAAGTGCTCGGCCGGCTTGCCCGCGAGGTAGTTCGTCATGAACTTCTGCCACAGCGGGCCGGCGATCGTGGATCCGAAGATCGGCGCGTTGCCCTTGCCGTGCAGGGCCAGGTCGCCGTCACCGCCGACCCAGACCGCCACGGAGACCGACGGCGTGTAGCCGACCATCCACGTCTGCGCGTTGGCGTTGGCCGCCGAAGCCGGCTCACCCGCGCGCTTCGTGTGCTGTTGCGTCCCCGTCTTGCCGGCGCATTCGTGGCCCGTGGGGCACTTCAGCTTCGAGAAGCCGATCACGGGCTTCAGCGCCTCGGTCACGTTGCCCGCGATCTGCTTGCTCAGGTCGGGGTCGCCGTCGGCGAACGCCGACTTGGCCGGCTGCGCCTGGGCTTCGTAGGCGACCTCGTTCTGCGAGTTCGTCACCTTCAGCACGAAGTGGCGGTCGCGCTGCTGGCCGTCGTCGGCGAAGGTGGCGTAGGCCGACGCCTGGTCGGCCGGCGTGATCTTGGTGTCGCCACCGCCGAGGGAGATGTTGTTGTTCGAGATGTCGATCTGCGAGTTGCCACCGCCGTTGTCCTTGGTCTTCACCCCGGCTTCCTCGGCGGCCTGCTCGACCGGGCCCTGCTTCGTGACGTTGAGGACCATGTCGTAGAACACCGTGTTCGCCGAGATCTTCATGGCCTCGGCGACGGTGCACTGCTCCGAGCAGCTGTCGCTGTCACCGGCGTTGCGGACGATGCGCCCGTCGAACTCCCGGTTGTTGCGGCCGTCGAAGGTCGAGTTGATCCCCTTGCCCAGCTTGAGGAACGCCGTGAGGTCATACGGCTTCATCGACGAACCGGGGTTCTGCGGCGTGTCGGCCCAGTCGCGAGCGGCCTGCTTCTGGCCGTTCACGTCGACGATCGTCGGCCCGCCGTAGTACGCGAGCACGCCGCCGGTCTTCGGGTCCACGGCCACGAGTGCGTCGAGCAGCCGCTTGTCCGACTGGTTCGCCAGTGCGTCGGCACCGGCTTGCTCGGCGAGGTCCTGCGCCTTCTTGTCGATCGTCGTCTGGATCGTGTAGCCGCCGGCGTAGTACTTGTCCTCCGGGATGCCGTGCGCGGCGAGTTCGGTCTTCACCTGGCCGGAGATGAAGGCGTACGGCGCCCCCGAGTCGTCCTTGCTCTCCGACAGCGGGATCGGCGTGGGGAACTGCGCCGCCTTGCGGTCGGCCGCGGTGATGTAGTGGTTCTCCACCATGCGGTCGAGGGCGGTGTTCCAGCGGTCGTGGGCCACCTTCGAGTTCTCCGACCGGCCCGGCTGTTGGATGAGCCCGGCGAGCAGCGCGGCTTCGGAGAAGCTGAGGTCCTTGACGTCCTTGTGGAAGAAGGCCTGTGACGCCGCGCCGATGCCGTATGCACCGCGCCCGAAGTAGATGATGTTCAGGTACGCGGTGATGATGTCCTGTTTCGAGTACGTCTGGTTCATCTTGAACGACTTCGCCAGCTCGGTCCACTTGCGGGTGAGCGTGGGTGCGTCGTTGTCGGTGGCCTTCTTGATGTACTGCTGGGAAATCGTGGAGCCACCGCCGGTGCCGCCGGTGACCTGGTTGTAGACGGCCCGCAGGATGCCCGTGACGTCGAAGCCCGAGTTGGTCTCGAACGACGCGTCCTCGGTCGCGGTCACCGCGTGCTTGACCACGTCGGGGATCTGGTCCGGCGTGAGGATCTGCCGGTTGCCGCCCGGGGGCACGTCCTTGCCCATCGGGGTGCCGTCGGCGTAGAGGTACGTGACGGCCTGGCTCTGCCCCTGCGCCACGCTTTGCGGCGAAGGCACGTCGACGCTGAAGTACGTGATGACGAACGCGATCGCGGGAATCACGATGAAGACGCCGACGAACGCGTAGATGCTGCGCCGGATGATCTTCCAGCGCCGCTTTTTCTTCTGCGCGGGCGTGAGGACCGGCCGGCCCTTCTTGTCGAGCTCCGGCTCCTCCGGGTAGACGTCGTCGGGGTCGAGCGGGCCTCCGGCGTCGTATCGAGCGTCGTAGCCGTCGTCGGCGGTGCCGTTGTGCACGTGGTGTGTCATCAGCTCCGGCTCGCGACGCGGCGGCGGGGTCGGGCGGCGTGCGCCCGGGGGCGGTGGCTGCCGGAAGCCGGGCGGCGGCGTGCCGGGGCGGTTCTGTGGCGCACGCGGTTGCCCGGGCTGCGCGGGGTTGCCGGGCGGCGGCGTCCGGGGAGCACCGCCCGGTGGTGGCTGGTTGCGCGCCCACGGTGGCGGTCCCTGCCGTCCGGCGGGGGGTGGTTGACGCCGCGGATCGGGATCCCGGTCGGGCCAGGAGCGGTTGCGGTCGTCGTTCACGTGCGGATCCTCTTCTCGGACGCGGGCGTGCTGCGGGCGCAGATCCCCTCTCCACAAGGGGACGCACCGTGGGTGGGGTCGGTTCACTCGACCGGCGGGGCGTATCTCTGGGTAACGGCCCCGGCGCGGCGTGAACCGGACAAAACTACGCCCAGGGTGGCGGCTGGGCGATGTCGCCTGGGTCACTCCGAACCCGGGTGGCGGTGGCCGCGACACGCCGAAGGGCTCCCCTCCTGACCGGAGAGGAGCCCTTCGGCGCGTGCTATCCGCCTGGCTGTCTCGGTGGCGGCGTCACCTCGACCCCGCCTCCGCCGTCACCGCCACCGCCGTTGCGTCCGGGACCACCGCCGTCGCCGGGGCCGCCGCCGAAGATCCCACCCGGGCGGCTTGTCGTGGTGCTCTCCGACGTCGTCGTCTCACTCGACGTGGTGCTCGACGTCGTGGTCGGGGTCGAAGACGTGGTGGTGGGGCTGGACGTAGTGGTCACCGAGCTGCGGGAGCGGGTCGTCGGGGTGACGGTGTCCGCGTCCTTGCCGATCGGGTCGACCTTCGGGAACTTCTCCGTGGGCTTGCCCTTGAGGTAGGCGTCCATGAAGTCCTGCCACGCCGGGCCGGCGATGGTGGCACCGAAGATCGGCTTGTTGTTCTTGTCGTGCAACGGCTTGTTGCCGTCACCGCCGATCCACACCGCCGCGGAGATCGACGGGGTGTAGCCCACCATCCACGTCTGAGCGTTGCGGTCCGAGTAGCCCTTCGGCAGGTTCTTCTGTTTGCCCGGGTCGAACTGCTGCGTACCGGTTTTGCCGGCGCACTCGTGGCCGGTCGGGCATTTCAGGTGGGATTCCTTGATGACCGGCTGGAGCGCGTCGGTGACGTTGCCTGCGATCTGCTGGCTCTTCTGCTCGTCGGGGTCGAACGCCGATTTGCCCGGCACCGTCGTCTCGTCGAACTCCACCTCGTCCTGGGAGTTGGTGAGCTTCGAGACGAAGTGCTGCTGGCGGTAGATGCCGCCCGAGGCGAAGGTCGCGTAACCCGCGGCCTGGTCTTCCGGGGTCAACGACGTCTCACCACCGCCGAGCGCGATGTTGGCGTCGTTGGTGCCGAGCTTGGCCTTGCCCTTCGGCGCCGGTTGCACACCGGCTTCCTTCGCGGCCTCGGCGACGGGCGCGGGTTTGGTCACGTTCAGCACCATGTCGTAGAACACGGTGTTGGCCGAGACCTCCATGGCCTTCTTGACCGTGCACTGCGGGCCACAACTGGCACTCTCGCCCGCGTTGCGGACGATGCGGCCGCCGAGCTCACGGTTGTTGGTGCCGTCGAAGGTCTCGCCGAGCCCCTTGCCCATCTTGAGGAACGCCGTGAGGTCGTACGGCTTCATCGACGAGCCCGGGTTCTGCGCCGTGTTGGCCCAGTCGTTGGCCAGCGTGTCCTTGCCGTTCTCGTCCTTCACCGTGTTCGGGCCGCCGTAGTAGGCGACGACGCCACCCGTTCTCGGGTCGACGGCGACCAGAGCTCCCAGGATGTCGGGGTCGGTTTGCCCCTTCATGTTGTCCTGCACGGCTTGCACCGCCGCTTGCTGCGCGGCCGGGTCGATCGTGGTGTAGATCTTCGCGCCGCTGCCGTAGAGCTTGTCCTGGTCGTAACCCTTGGCCTCGAGCTCGTCGAGGATGCGCTGCTGGATGAAGTAGTCCAGCGTGCCCGCGTTCTGCTTCGCCTGTGAGCCCTTGGGCACGAGTTTCGGGAACGTCGCGGCGGCGCGGTCGGCCTGCGAGAGCCAGCCGTTGGCCACCATCTGGTCCATCACGTAGCTCCAGCGCTTCTGCGTGTACGCCGGGTCTTCCGAGCGGCTCGGCCCCTGGATCAGACCGGCGAGCAGCGCCGCCTCGGACGGGGACAGCTGGGCCACGTCCTTGCCGTAGTACGCCTTCGCGGCCGCCGCGACGCCGTTGGCGCCCCGGCCGAAGTACACGATGTTCAGGTAGCCCGTGATGATGTCCGATTTGGACTCTTCGTTGTTGAGCTTGAACGACTTCGCGAGCTCGGTCCACTTGCGCGTCAGCGTCGGCGCTTCGTTCTCCGTGGCCTTCTTGATGTACTGCTGCGAGATGGTCGAACCACCACCGGTACCGCCGGTTACCTGGTTGTACACCGCACCCAGGATGCCCTTGATGTCGAAGCCCGAGTTGGTCTCGAACGTCTTGTCCTCGGCCGCGTACACGGCGTGCTTCACGACGTCAGGGATCTGGTTCGGCTGCAGCAGCTCGCGGTCGCCGCCTGGCGGGACGCTGCGGCCCATCACCTGGTTGTTGGCGTAGAAGAACGTGATGGGCTGGCTCTGCAACGCTTTCACGTCCTGCGGGGAAGGAACCTTCACCAGGAAGTACGTGATCACGAAAGCGACGGCCGGCACGACGATGAACAGGCCCACGCACGCGTACGCGATCCGTCGGATGATCTTCCACCGGCGCTTCTTGCGCTGCTTCGGCGTGAGCGGCGGCTTGATCGGCTTGCCGTTCTCGTCGAGCTCGGGGCCCTCTTCCTCGAAGTCGTCCTCGTCCGAGTACTGGGGGTGTTCGGAGCTGTCGTACCGATCATCGTCGTAACGGTCGTCGTACGGGTCGTAGCCGAACTCCGTGCCGTTGTGCGCGGCGTGGGTGATCAGGTCCGGTTCACGGTCCGGGTACGCGGGGGGCGGTGGAGCCGGGCGGCCCTGCGGCGGACGGCGGACGGGACCGGACGGGTTGCGGCCTGGACCACCGGGTCCGGGCGGGCCCGGCTGGCGGAAACCCTGCGGCGGACTGGCGGCGGGACCAGCTCCCCCAGCTGGCCGGCCACCGGGGGGAGGCGGCGGCGGAGCTTGACGGCGTGCCGGCATGCCGCCCTGACCGTTGGCGTTCGGCACGCGCTGGGACTGCTGGGGACGCTGCGGCGGTCGCTGGGGACGGCGAGGAGGCTCGTCGGCGGGCCACTGAGGATCTGAACCGCGTGGGTCTGAACCGCGTGGGTCTGAAGCGCGGGGCTCTGGACCACGGCGGCGGTCTGCACCACGCGGCTCGTCCCCACTGGGCCACTCGGGCGCGGCGCCGCGCGGCTGCCGCGGCGCGTCCCCGTTGGGACTGCGTCGCGGCGGGGCCTGCCGCTGCGGGCGGCGGGGGGCGTCTTCGCCCGGCCAGGCGGGACCCGGTTCTTCCTCCGGCCATTGGGCACGGCGAGGTGCATCTGGCTCCTGGCCAGGCCAGGAGCGGTTGCGGTCGTCGTTCACGAATGGGCCTCCGAGGGCGGCACTGCCGGCGCCGGCGTTCGGGAAGAACCGGTGCCCGCCGCCCTGTGCTCTGCAGCGGTTTTGGTACTCGTCACTGGCCCGCTGTCCTCCGCGGCCGGGTGGGCTGGGGCTCGCCTGTGCCGAGGACGTAGGACAGGACCAGGTGGTTCCAATGGCACGTCCGGCACACCTCTACGTCGTAGACGGTGAACTCGCCGAACAGCCCCGCCATGCGGGCCAGTTCGTCGGGCGTCCGCGCCGATCCCGAGACGTGCTTCAGCTCGTCGCCGTAGACCCACGAGACGAGAGTCAACGGCGTCCGGCGGCACATCGGACAGGCGCGGTCGTCCGGCCTGCCGTGGAACTTCGCCGCACGGAGCAGGTACGGGCTCGCGTCGCACACCTCATGGTCGCCGACGCGTCCGGAGCGGACGCCGGCCAGCAGCGCACGGCGCTGCAAGGCGTAGTCCACGACCTGCCGCTGGGTAAGCACGAGGAACAGAGTACGGGCTCTTCCTGTGTGCGCGGTGCCCCCTGCGGGGGGCCACCCAGGGCGACCGGTCGGACACGCCGGAAATTCGATAACTCTCTGGTGACGTTCGCCCTGGTCTGCCCGCTTCCGGGGGTTACTTCCGCCACTTCGATGTATCGGCGCGATATAGTTGCCGAGTAGGTTGACGAAGGCGGTCGCCCCGCTACGTCCCACCAGCCATTGGGGCAACGGCGGCCGCTGCGGTTTGTTCCCGTGAGGGGGTGCGGTGTGCTCGAACTCGCGATCCTCGGGTTGCTGCATGAGGCCCCCATGCACGGGTACGTGCTGCGCAAGCGATTGCACGAGACGCTCGGGATGTTCCGGGCGTTCTCGTACGGCTCGCTGTACCCGACCCTGCGTCGGTTGCTGCGGGCGGGATTCCTCGTCGAGGAGCTCGACGAGGCGGACGACCGGGCCTGGTCCCGGCGCGGCCGCCGCGTCTACAAGCTCACCGCCGAGGGCAAGGAGCGGTTCGCCGAGCTGCTCGGTGACGCGGGTCCGCAGACCTGGGACGACGAGGGGTTCGGCGTCCACTTGGCGTTCTTCTCGCGGACACCGGCCGACGTCAGGATGCGGATCCTGGAGGGCCGGCGGCGTCGCGTGGAAGAGCGTCGCGAAGGTTTGCGCGAGGCGCTGGCCAGGGCCGAGGAGAGGATCGACCGCTACACCCGCGAGCTGCACCGGCTGGGACTCGAGTCGAGCGAGCGGGAGGTGCGTTGGCTCAACGAGCTGATCGCGCACGAACAAGCCGAGCAGCGTGGCCCGCAGGAGTGAGGGCGCGCCGCTCGGGCCGCAACGTCGCGGCCAGACCTGCAGATGAAGTAACGGATTGAAGGAGAAACCGGCATGGGCGAGAACCGCCGCGTTCGGGTGGCCATCGTGGGCGTCGGCAACTGCGCCTCCTCGCTGGTCCAGGGTGTGCAGTACTACCGCGACGCGGATCCCGGCACGCGCGTGCCCGGTTTGATGCACGTCCAGTTCGGCGAGTACCACGTCAGCGACATCGACTTCGTCGCCGCGTTCGACGTCGACGCCAAGAAGGTCGGCCACGACCTGTCCGAGGCGATCTTCTCGAGCGAGAACAACACGATCAAGATCGCCGACGTGCCGCCGCTCGGCGTGCCGGTGCAGCGCGGGCACACCTACGACGGCCTCGGGCGCTTCTACCGCGAGACCATCTCGGAGTCGGACGAGGCGCCCGTCGACATCGTCGGCGCGCTGCGCGACGCGAAGGTAGACGTGCTCGTCTCCTACCTCCCCGTGGGCTCCGAAGAGGCCGACAAGTTCTACGCGCAGGCCGCGATCGACGCAGGCGTCGCGTTCGTGAACGCGCTGCCCGTGTTCATCGCGTCGGACCCGGTGTGGGCCAAGAAGTTCGAAGACGCCGGCGTGCCGATCGTCGGTGACGACATCAAGTCGCAGGTCGGCGCCACGATCACGCACCGCGTGCTGGCGAAGCTCTTCGAAGACCGCGGCGTACAGCTCGACCGCACGATGCAGCTCAACGTGGGCGGGAACATGGACTTCCTGAACATGAAGGAGCTCGAGCGCCTCGAGTCGAAGAAGATCTCGAAGACCCAGTCGGTGACCTCGCAGGTCGACCGCGAGCTCGGCAAGGGCAACGTCCACATCGGACCGTCGGACTACGTGCAGTGGCTCGACGACCGCAAATGGGCCTACGTGCGCCTCGAGGGCCGCGCGTTCGGCGACGTGCCGCTGAACCTGGAGTACAAGCTCGAGGTGTGGGACTCCCCCAACTCGGCCGGCATCATCATCGACGCCGTGCGCGCCGCGAAGATCGCGAAGGACCGCGGCATCGGCGGGCCGATCCTGTCCGCGTCGTCCTACTTCATGAAGTCGCCGCCGGAGCAGTACGACGACTCCACCGCGCGCGACGCGGTCGACAAGTTCATCCGCGGCGAGCTGGAGCGCTGACGCGTTTCCTCGCCGGTAGAAGGGCTCCTCGGTTCGCCGGGGAGCCCTTCTCGGTAGCTACAGCCCCAACGCCGCCGGCAGCTCGTTGATGTCGTGCACCACGGCGGTGGTCTGTGCCAGCACGGCCGGGTCCGGCGGAAAGTGCGGGTTCGGCACCGCGTACACGGCCATTTCCGCCGCCAGTGCCGCTTTCAGCCCGTTGGTCGAGTCCTCGACGGCGGCGCACGACGCGGCCGGCACGTTCAGCAGCTTCGCCGCGCGCAGGTAGACGTCGGGCGCGGGTTTGCCGGCGCCGACTTCCTCGCTCGACACCGCCACGGGCACCAGTGACGTGAGGTCGCACGCCTGCAGGAACGCCTGGATCAGCACCGGCGGCGACGAGCTCGCGATGGCCACCGGGTAGCGGCGGGCGACGGCGCGGACCACGTCGGGCGCGCCGTCGATCACGGGCGGGCCCGACGCGTAGCGCTGCGCCATCCGGTCGATCACCGTCCGCGCGATCCCGTCGGGCGTCAGCCGCGCGCCGAGCGTGTTGACCAGGTACGAAGCCCACTCGGGCGTGCTCATCCCTTGCTGTTCCCTGGTCGATTCGGGTAACCAGGTACCGCCGTGCTCCGCGACCACGGCGCGGCGCACCTCGTCCCAGGTCTTTTCCGAGTCCACCAGTACGCCGTCGAGGTCGAAGATCACCGCGTCCATGGCTGCAGCCTAGTCTGTGAGGCGAATTACTTCGCTACCCTAACTAAATTTGTTAGCCTGGCTAAGTGACTTCCGGAATCGTGGATCTCGCGCACCGCCTGTGGCCGGTCGTGTTCCGGCTCTACTACCTGGTGCGCCGCGAGACTTCGCAGGCGTTGACGCCCACTCAGGGCTCGGTGCTGTCCGAGCTGGTGCGCGTCGGGCCCAGCCGCATGAGCCGGCTGGCTCAGCTCGAAGGCGTGCGCATGCCGTCGATGACCGACGTCGTCGGGCGGCTGGAGCGGCTCGGGCTCGTGGTCCGGCGCCCCGACCCCGACGACGGGCGAGCCGTGCTGGTGGAAGCCACGGCAGCGGGCGACGGCTTCTACGCCGAGCTCGTTGCTGCTCGCGAAGCGCAGATGCGCGAACGGCTGCTGGAGCTGACAGACTCCGAGCGCGCCGCGATCGACGCCGCCCTGCCCGCGCTCGGCAAGCTGATCCGCGATTTCCACGTCGTATCAGTGAAGAAAAGTGAGGAGGAACTGATCAGCGATGAGCGCTGAGCACCACTCGAGCCTGCTGGACGCGGTCAAGGGCCAGCCCAAGCAGGTGTGGATCACGGCGTTCGCCGCGGTCATCGCGTTCATGGGCATCGGTCTGGTCGACCCGATCCTGCTGTCGATCGCCAAGGGCCTGAACGCGTCACCGTCGCAGGTCACGCTGCTGTTCACGTCGTACCTCGGCGTGCAGGTGATCGCGATGCTGTTCACCGGTTCGATGTCCGCGCGCTTCGGCGCGAAGCGCACCGTGCTGGTCGGGCTGACGCTGATCGTCGCCGCGACCGCGCTGTGCGCCGCGGCCGGCTCGATCGAGCAGCTCGTGGGCCTGCGCGCGGTGTGGGGCCTCGGCAATGCGTTCTTCATCGCCACCGCGCTGTCGGTGATCGTCGGCGCCGCCACCGGCGGGCAGTCCGGCGCGATCCTGCTGTACGAGGCGGCGCTGGGCGTCGGCCTGTCCGTCGGCCCGCTGCTGGGCGCACTGCTCGGCACGATCTCGTGGCGCGGCCCGTTCCTGGGCACGGCCGTGCTGATGGCCGGTGCGCTCGTACTGTGCTCGGTGTTCCTGAAGAGCGACTCGCACGAGAAGCGTGAGCCGATCAAGCTGCTCGACCCGATCCGCGCGCTGAAGCACCCTGGTCTGCTGCGGACTTCGGTCGCGTCGGCGCTGTACACGGCGGCGTTCTTCGCGGTGCTGGCGTGGTCGCCGTTCGTGCTGGGCTGGAGCGCGATCGCTGTCGGCCTGATCTTCTGCGGCTGGGGCCTGTGTGTCGCGGTCGCCGGCGTCGCGTTGGCGCCGAAGCTCGCCGCGCGGTTCGGCGAACGGCACGCGGCCGCGCTCGCCGTGGTCGGTTACACGGTGCTGATGCTGGTGCTGGCGGTGCCGAACAAGGCCGTGGTGGTCGTCGGCATCGTGCTCTCCGGCCTGGTTTCGGGGCTGCTGAACACGTTGTTCACGGGCACCGCGATGTCGATCAGCAACGCGCCGCGCCCGGTCGCCAGCGCGGGCTACAACTTCTGCCGGTGGCTCGGCGGCGCCGTCGCGGCCACGCTCGTGGGACACGTCGCCGACTGGCTCGGCTGGGAGCAGGGCCCGTTCGTGATCGCGGCCGTGTTGTGCCTCGTCGCCGCGGTGCTGTTGTCGTTGCGGGAGAAGAAGACCGACCCGCACGACGTGCCGAAGGAAGCCGCTCTGGTGGGCGAAGAGGAACTCTGACCCAGTTCGACCGCCCCGAACTCTCCGTTCGGAGGCGGTCGAGCGTCTCGGTCGAATACACCTGCTCTTCGCCACTCACCCCGGCGCCCGAGGGGTTCGTCAAGCACAAGGCCGCGAACGTGAAGATCACCGCCGACGGCCGCGTCGCCGAGTACTCGGGTGACGACGAGCGTTTTTTCGAGTGCATCAACCAGTTCGCGTCGAAGGGCAGGTGCACGAAGGGCACGACCGCCCTGGCCCGCGGCCACGACTCGGCGCTGCTGGACGACGCACGCTCTACGTCGCGAAGTTCACCGGCGATTTTCGCCGGCGCCGGCGAGTGGCACCGACCATCTGGTGCCGGCGGCCGTGCAGCACCCAGGTGAGAACTCGGCGAACCCGTCGGCGCACTGGTCAGCCGGCGGTACCTCGCAGCCGCGGCCGGCCATCGTTTCGGTGTGGTGGAAGGGGCCGCTTCGACCTCGCCGGCCGCGTCGGTGTCCGGTAACTCTTTGGAGTGGCTTCCGCTGCGCCGAACCCGCGCGGAGTAATAGCTTCGGTGGGTGAGGCGGGCAGGGAAAGTCGCGATCGGACGTCCGGCGGGCGCGTCGGCCTGCACCCTGGTGCTGGCCGGGGCGCTCGTCGTCGTCCTCCCGGGTTCCGCTCCGGCAGCCGGCACCCCGGCGTGCGGCGGAGTGGCGCCCAACCCGAGCGTGGAGCAGACGAACACGCCCGGCGGGGCACCGGCGGGCTACGTGTTCACGCCCGCCGCGCCCGTGCCGCGCAGCACGCCACCGGACAAGGTGCCGAAGCTCGTCACCGACACCGCGCACGCGTCCGACGGCAAGCTCAACGCGCGGATCCAGACGCCCGACGGCCGCGTCAGCTCCGCCACCCAGACCCTGCCCGCGGCGCCGGGCGGCATCTACACGCTCTCGGCGGCGACGGGTTCCGTGGGCTCGGCGCTGGCCGACCGCGGCAACGCCCAGTCGACCGGCCTGCGCTTCACCGACTCCGCCGGGCGCACGCTGCTGGAGAAATCACAGAACGTCACGCACGACGTGCAGTCCGACGGCAAGCTGGCGCGCCAGGACTTCCCCGCGCAGACGGCGCCGGAGAAGACGACGTCGGTGGTGTTCTTCGCGACCACCAACCGCAACTGGGTGATGTGGGACTGCGTGAACCTGCAGCTCGCGGCGTACACGGTGAAGCTGGAGGTGCAGAACCCCGCGACCGGCGAGTGGGGCCCGTCGGCCACGATTCCGGCCGGCGAGACCGCGCACTACCGCACGACGGTCACGAACTCGGGCTCGCAGCCGCTGACCGGCGTGCTGCTCAAGGACTCGTGGTGCTCGTCGTTGCCGGGCCCGTTCGACCTGGCGCCCGGCGCGTCGAACGCCGTGCCCTGCGACCACCCGAACCTCGCCGAGAACGACACCGGCCACGTCAACAAGGTGCGGATCACCGGTGTCACCTCGCCGAGCGGCACGCTGGCCGACCAGTCGGCCACGGCATCGATCACCGTGACTCCGCTGCCGCTGATCGACAAGATCGGCGACCGCGTGTGGCGCGACACCGACCGCAACGGCCTGCAGGACGACGGTGAGCCCGGCGTCGCCGACATAGCCGTGACACTCAAGGACGGCGCCGGCGGCACAGTCGCCACCACGAAAACCGCGGCGGACGGCTCATACCTGTTCGACAAGCGCAAGGACGGGACCTACCAGGTCTGCTTCGACGTCTCGCACCTGCCGGACGGGCTGACCGTGACGCGGCCGGCGGCCGGCGACGCGGCGCGCGACTCCGACGTCGACCCGGCCACGGGCTGCACGGCGGCGTTCACCCTGGGCGCGACGCACGAGAACCTCAACGCGGACCTGGGGCTGGCGCCGCCGCCCCCGCCGCCTCCGGCACCGGCCCCAACCTCGAGCACGACCCCGCCACCGCCTTCGAAACCCCCGGCACCGCCTTCGGAAACCCCGGCACCCCCGACCCCTTCGGCGAGCCCGTCACCTTCGGCGTGACCTGACCACCCCAATGTGGCGTTCGTTGCGTTGAGCGCACTGAACGCCGCATCGGGTGCGTTGAGCACAACCAACGCCACATTGGGGCGCTCGCCGTCCGACCCCCGGATGCAAGACTGGGAAAGACCACCGGGGAGAGGGGCCATGACCACAGCCACCACCGCCACGACGAAATCCGTGGCGGCACCCACGCCGTGGCTCAAGTCCCTCACCACCTGGCTGACCTTCGCGACGTTGGCGCTCTACGCGTACCTCTCGTGGCGCCGCCGCTGGATGTCGGACGACGGGTTGCTCGTCCTGCGCACGGTCCGGCAGATCCTCGCCGGTCACGGGCCCGTGTTCAACGTCGGCGAGCGCGTCGAGGCCAGCACCAGCCCGCTGTGGACCTGGCTGCTGGCCGCCCTCGGCACGATCCCGGGCCCGGCGCTGGAGTGGCTGTCGGTCGGCACCGGCCTGGTCTGCGCGGTCGGTGGGCTGTTCTTCGCGATGGACGGCGCCCGCCGGCTCTACGACAGCCCGGTCGTCCCGGCGGGGGCGCTGATCGTGTGCGCGCTGCCGCCGTTTCGGGACTTCGCGACGTCCGGCCTCGAAACCGGGCTGGCGATGCTGTGGATCGGCCTGACCTGGTGGCTGCTGGTGCGGGGCAAGGCACCGAAGGCCACGGCGTTCGTCATCGGCCTCGGGGTGCTGGTGCGGCCTGACCTGGCGTTGTTCAGCATTGTCGCGTTCGCCGCGTTGGTGTTATCGCATCGGCCGAGGCTGCGGACCGGCCTCGGCTGGCTGGGCGTCGGAATTGCGTTGCCGGTGGCGTACCAGATCTTCCGCATGGGCTACTACGGCCTGCTGGTGCCGAACACCGCGCTGGCCAAGGAAGCGGGCACGAGCAACTGGTCACGTGGGTTCGACTACCTGCTCGACCTGGTCGACCCGTACTACCTCTGGCTGCCGATCCCGGTGCTCGCGGTCGCCGCGTTCCTGAGTCGGAAGTCGCGGATTCTCACCCTCACACCGGTGGTGGGCGCGGTGCTGCTGGCCACGTACGTGGTGCGCGTCGGCGGCGACTTCATGCACGGCCGGATGTTGCTGCCCGCGTTGTTCGCCCTGTTGCTGCCGGTGATGGCGCTGCCGCTGACGCGCAAGACGTTCGCGTTGCTGGCGGGCGTCGCCGTCTGGTCGGTGGCCGCGGCGGGGTGGCTGCGCGTGCCGTACGCGAACGACCACGCGGCCGTCGGCGTCACCGACGAGCGCGCGTACTGGTCGTGGGTGACCGGGCACGAGCACCCGGTGCTGGCATCGGACTTCCTCGGCGACCCGGTGATGCGCGCGGCCGTCGACGTCACCGACGCGACGCGCGCGCCGGCCGTGCTCGTGTACAGCTATGGGGAAAAGCGCTGGTACACGTTCCCGACCGACCGGCCGTACGTCACGCTCGCGGCCGACAGCATGGGCGCGATCAGCAACCTGGTGTCGCTCGACGTGCGCGTTCACGACGGCTACGGCCTCGCCAGCGACCTCGGCTCGCACTCCACGTCCATCCCCGGCGGGCGGCCCGGGCACTCGAAGTGGCTCACCGCTGCGTGGGAGATCGCCGACGCCAGCCGCGGCGACGTCGCGACCGACGGGCAGGTGCACGTCTTCACCCCGGCCGAGATCGAAGCCGCCCGCCAAGCGCTGCGCTGCCAGGGCGCGCAGGACGTGCTCACCTCGACGCGCAGCCCCTTGACTTTCGGTCGATTTATCGACAATTTCGCGGGATCTTTCAGTCGTACGGGCATCCGGTTCGACCGCGACCCCCGTGTGGCAGCGTCCTGCTGACGCTTACGGTGGATCGCATGACCGATCTTCCGCTCGCCCTGGTCACCGGTGCCTCGCGTGGTATCGGCGCCGCCGTCGCCCACCAGCTCGCCCCGACACACCGCCTGCTCCTCGGCGGCCGCGACGAGGCCGCGCTCGAGAAGGTGGCCGCCGAGCTGCCGGGCGCCGAGCCGTGGCGCGTGGACCTCACCGACGAGGCTTCGCTGGCGGCGGCCGCTTCGCAGATCGAGCACCTCGACGTCCTCGTCCACTCCGCCGGCGCCGCGCGGCTGAACACCATCGCCGACGCGACCGCCGAAGACTGGCGCGTGAACTACGAGGTCAACGTCGTCGCCGTCGCCGAGCTCACGCGCCTGCTGCTGCCCGCCCTGCGCGCCGCGCGCGGCCACGTCGTCGTGATCAACTCCGGTTCGGGCCGCACCTCCCGCGCGGGCTGGGGCCCGTATGCCGCGAGCAAGTTCGCCGTCCGAGCCTTCGCCGACGCGCTGCGCGAGGAAGAACCGGACCTGCGCGTCACCACGGTCTACCCCGGCCGCACCGACACTGACATGCAGCGCGCCGTGATCGCTCACGAGGGCGGCGAGTACGACCCGGCGCGCTTCCTCCGCCCGGACTCCGTGGCGACGGCGGTGCTCACCGCGGTGAGCGCGAGCCCGGAAGCGCACCTGACGGAAGTGATCCTCCGCCCCCGCTGAGGATGCTGACGCCTCAGGCGCGCAGCCGGGCCGCGGTGTCGGCGACCGACGCCTGGATCTTCGCGCGGTCCACGCGCGTCGGCTCGGCGTCCGCGACGACCTGTTCGCCGGCGACCCACACGTCGCGCACGCGGCGGGAACCGGCGGCCCACACGAGGTTGGACAGCAGCTGCTCGTCCGGCACGTCCAGGCCGGCGGCGAAGGCCGGGTCGTCGAGGTCGACGTGGACAAGGTCGGCCCAGCGGCCCGGCTCGAGGGCGCCGATGTCGGCGCGGCCCAGCGCGTCGGCGCCGCCACGGGTGGCCATGACGAACACGTCGGCGGCGGTCAGGACCGTGGAGTCGTCGTTGGCGAGCCGGGCGAGCATGGCCGTGAGCTGAAGCTCTTCCCACAGGTCGAGGTCGTCGTTGGACGCGGGGCCGTCAGTGCCGAGGCCGACGGCGACACCGGCCGCACGCAGGTCCTTGATGCGCGCGATGCCGGACGCGAGCTTCGCGTTCGAGCCCGGGCAGTGGGCCATGCCGACGCCGCGTGCGGCGAAGAGCGCGATGTCCTCGTCGGACAGGTGGATGGAGTGCGCGGCGAGGGTGCGGCCGGCGAACACGCCGAGCGAGTCGAGCAGCTTCGGCACCGAGCCGTACTCCTCGCGCTGGGCGAGGTCCTCGTTCGCGGACTCCGCCACGTGGATCTGCACCAACGCGCCGCGCGCGGCCGCCGATTCCGCGGTGGCGCGCAGGCCGTCGGGGTTCAGCATGTACGCGGAGTGCGGGCCGTAGCCCAGCTCGACGCGGTCGCCGGGGCCGAAGCGCAGGCCGTCGGTGTCGATCCAGCGGTCGATGGCCGCCAGCGACGTGCGCCAGTCCATGCCCGGCAGCTCCATCACCGGCGGCGCCACGAGCACGCGCCCGCCGGTGGTGAGCACCGCGTCCACGAGCTGCTCGCCCTCGAAGTACATCTCGGCGCTGGTCGTGACGCCGTGACGCAGCATCTCGACCGAGCCCAGCAGCATGCCGGTCCGCACGTCCTCGGGCCGCAGCTTCGCCTCGGTCGGCCAGATGATCTCGCGCAGCCACCGCAGCAGCGGCAGGTCGCCACCCATGCCGCGCAGCAGCGTCATCGGGCTGTGCGCGTGGGTGTTCACCAGCCCGGGCAGCAGGATCCCGCCGAGCCGCGTCACCTCGCCGATGCACTCGGGGGCCTCGGCGACCGGGCCCACGAACGCGATCCGGCCGCTGTCGTCGACGTCCACGACGGCGTCGCGCAGCAGCGAGCAGGCGGGATCGGCGGGCAGGACGACGGGCGCGTGGAAACGGTGCGACATGCGCAGATAGTACGGGCGTCCCAGACGGTTGTGGTCAGGGTGTCTTCTTGATCAGCTTGCCGTCGGCGCCCACAGCGAACCAGAGATTGTCCACCCCCTGGCCGTCGACGTCACCCGGACCCTGGTCGCCGACGTAGTAGTACAGCGGCCACTTCCCGTACTTCGCCTGCTCGACACCCGGGGTCCGTTCCGTTGCCGTCAGCAATTTCTGATCCGCGCCCGCGCCCGCGTGGAAATCCTTGTCGCCGGTCAGCGCGGGCCACGTGGCGAGGCAGCCGTCGCCACACGTGCTGGTGCCCGAAATGTCATCGGCGAAGGCATAAAGGGTCCTCCCCGAGGAGTCCGTGAGAATGGGGCCGAGGCCCGACTGGCCGATTTTCACGTCACCCGACGAAGCCGGGGCCGCCGGTGAAGAACCTTCGGGCGCGGAAGCAGATCCGCTGGTCGTGGTACTCCCGCAGGCAGCGAGGGTGCCGAGCAGAGCGGCACCGGCCAGGACGATCGAGACACGCATGAGAACTCCTCCACCGATTCACGTCGAATTCGCGACGAGACACGGCGGGCGCGGCGAAACGGTTCAACCGAGTTTTCCCCTGAACCACCGAACGCCGGATTCCGTGTCAGCTGCAGAATCCGATGTGAAAGGACGAACCCATGCGAGCACGAATCGCGGCACTGGCCGCGCTGACCGCCGGCCTCGGCCTGCTCGGCGCCGTCACCGCCACCGCCAGCCCGATGCCCGGCACCCCGACCACGCCCGACATGCCGGGGATGAGTGGCATGAACATGGACATGCCGGGCATGGACATGTCCGGGCAGGGCGCCTCGACCCCGGCCAAGGCGCCGGCCAGCCTGTCGACGGCCATCCAACGCTCCCAGCAGAAGCCGATCTTCCTGCAGGCCAAGCTCACCGGCGCCAACGAGGTCCCGGTGGCCGGCAAGCCCGCCGTCGGCGACCCGAAGGGCAGCGCCACCGGCATCGTCGAGGTGCAGGGCGACAAGGTCACCTACGCGTTCTCGTGGAAGGGCATCAGCGCCCCCACCCTCGGCCACATCCACCAGGGCGCCGCCGGTGTGAACGGCGACGTGAAGGTGCCGCTGTTCGGCACCGCGATGCCCGACACCGTCACCGCGGCCGCCGGCACCGCCACGATCACCGACCAGGCGACGGCCGACGGCCTGCGCAAGAACCCGTCGGGCTTCTACCTCAACCTGCACACCAAGGAGTTCCCCGGTGGCGCCGTTCGCGGGCAGCTCACGCCGCTGCGCTCCTCGGTCGACATGCTGAAGCTGCTGCAGGGCGGTGGCCTGCACGCGTTCATGTCCGGCAACCAGGAGGTCAAGGCTGCCCCGGGCGAGCCGAAGGCCGGTGACCCGAAGGCCAACGCCGTCGGCTTCGTCCGCCCGACCGGCACGCAGGTGCAGTTCTCCTTCGCGTGGTTCGGTTTCCAGCCGACGCTCGCCCACATCCACAAGGGGAACTTCGGCAAGAACGGCGCCGTGGTGGTGCCGCTGATCGGCACGACCGTGCCCGCGGGCGTGTTCGCTGTGTCCGGCACCGCGACCGGCCTCGACCCGGCCCTGGTGAAGGACATCGCGCGGCACCCGCTGTCGTACTACGCGAACCTGCACGACGCCGCCTTCCCGGGTGGCGCTGCGCGTGGCCAGCTTTTCTGAGCCAGCAACGGAAACCGGGGGCCGGCTCACCAGCCGGCCCCCGTTTTCCGTGGCGAGAAACCTCAGTCCACTACCCCGCTGCGCCAGGCCCACGCGGCGATCTCCACGCGGTTGCGCGCCCCGACCTTGCCCTGCACCGAAGCCAGGTGCGTCTTCACCGTCGAGAGCGACAAGTACAGCTCCGCGCCGATCTCCGTGTTCGTCAGACCGCGAGCGGCGGCCTTCACCACGTCGAGCTCACGCGCGGTGAGCGGTTCGGACGGCGGCGGCACGTCGCGCTTGTGCCCGTTCGCGCCGTCGAAGTGCTTGAGCAACCGCACCGTGATCTGCGGCGACACGAGCGCGTCGCCGCGTTCGGCCGCGCGGATGGCTTCGATCAGCAGCGCCGGGCCGGCGTCCTTGAGCAAGAAGCCGCTCGCGCCGTTGCGCAGTGCGGTGTGCACGTACTCGTCGAGGTCGAACGTGGTCACGACCACGACCTTCAGCGGGTCGGTGACGTCGGGGCCGGCCAGCTGCCGCGTGACCTCGAGGCCGTCGAGGCCCGGCATGCGGATGTCGAGCAGGCAGACGTCCGGACGCAGCTCGCGCGCCTTGGTGACGGCCGAGACGCCATCGGCGACGTCGGCCACCACCTCGATGTCGTCCTGCGCGTCCAGGATCATGCGGAACCCCATCCGCACCATCTCCTGGTCGTCCGCGATCAGTACCCGGATCACCCGTCATCCCCGTTCGCCTCGAGTGGCAGCCAAGCTTCCACGCGCCAGCCGCCGTCGGGCCCGCGCCCGGCCGTGATCCGGCCGTGCAGCAGGGCGACGCGCTCGCGCATGCCGACCAGACCGTAGCCGCCCGACCCACCGGCCGGTCGGTGAGCCTTCTCCCGGCCGTCGTCGCGCACCGACAGGTGCAGCTCGCGGCCGGTGACCTCGGCGTGGACCAGCGCTTCCGTCGCGTCGGCGGCGTGCTTGCCGACATTGGTGAGCGACTCCTGAACCAGCCGCAGCGCCGAGCGCCCGACCTCGTGCGGCAGGTTCGGCGGCAGGTCCAGCATCAGCGTGGTCTTGATGCCGTGGTTGGCACCGTCGACGAGCTTGCGCAGGTCGGCGGCCAGATCCGTGGTGGCCTGCTCGCTCAGGTCACTCGCGCCGGCGGGCGCGTCGCCACGCATGCTGCGCACGAGCCGGCGCATCGCCGCGAGCGCTTCGGTGCCCGCGTCTTCGATCCGGCCCATGGCTTCGAGCGCGAGCTGCGGGTTCTTCTCACCCATCATCCGCGCGGCCTGCGCCTGCACCACGATGCCGGTGACGTGGTGGGCCACCACGTCGTGCAGCTCGCGCGCGAGCGCCATCCGCTCGGTGGTCTGGGCGTCGGTCACCGCGGCCTTCATCACCTGCGTGCGCTCGGAATCGCGCGAACGCAGGAACATGCCGACCGCGATGGAGATGCCCAGCACCAGGCCCGCGCCCACCGCGAACGAGCCGATCTCCTGCGGATCGGTGAGCGGGGAGAAGCTCGACCGGCGCGTGTTGAGGATGGTTCCGACTGCCACCACCGCCGACAGCACGGCGATCCGCGGCCACGCCTTCACCAGCGGCACGGCGCGGACCAGGTTCACCACCACGCCGATCCCGGCCGCCATCTGCGCCGGCGGGATCCCACCCGCCAGCTGGTAGTCGTAGCCCAGCTTCAGGAACGGCATCACCAGTGCGGACAGCAGCATCAGCCCGGCTACACCGAGCATCGCGTCGCCGGGCCGCCGGGGCGAAAGCACCGCCACCACCGCGGTGCCGATCGAGCAGAACAGCACCGGGAAGCCCGATGGCCCGCCGTCGTAGGTGAAGCCGAACTCGAACAGCAGCGTGATCGCGAGCGCGCCGATCAGCGGCCACTGCCCCATCGCCAGCGCGTTGACGCGGCGCAGTTTGCGCAGCCGCTGCTCGCGCACCTCGCGTCGCCCGTCCGACTGCGTGCGGCCCGCCGCCCCGATCACGACGGCCGCGGTGAGCAGAGTGGCGCCGAACAGCATCGCGGACACGATCGAGGAGGACGAGACGTCCCCGTAGGTGTAGCGCCCGAACACCGCGATCAGCGCGCCGACCACGAGCGACGAGATCGCCGCGAACGCGACGCCGGGGCGGGCCCGGCGGGCGAGGTAGTAGACCATCTCCGTGCCCGCCACCACGTCGGTGATCGAGAGGTTCGCGAGCACGCTCGAATACGCCGGCGTGTGCAGGTAGCGCTGGAAGATCGTGAAGAACGCGAGCGCGAAGGCCGCGACCATCGCCGCCACCGCCGCGCGCCGGCGGGCCCAGACCGCGCACCCCACCATCACGAAGATGCCGGGGAACAAGGCGAAGTCGACGAACTTGGGGCCGTGGTCGTCCAGGGCCGCGTCGGTCACGAACACGAGGTCGAACAGCAGCGCCGCGAGCAGCACCACCACGGGCATGCCGAGGCGGCGCACGAGCTCGGTCACGCGCGTGGAGAACGATGAAGACGGCGGAGCTTGGGACACAACCGAACGGTAGAGGATCTCGGGCTGCGCGCACCTTGGCCAGGTGGTTCGAGCCGCATCGGCCGATCGGCCGATGCCGGTGATCGTCGGACTGGCCGTCTGCCCGAAGTGGACACCTGCCCCGATCCGTGAAGGTGGTTCCCAACGAAGTCGCAGACCAATGAGGGAGAGACACCCGGATGAGCAATCCACAGTGGACTTCCGGCCCGGTGCTGTCGGGGCGGGGGCTGGTGAAGCGGTACGGCGGGCAGTACGCGCTGGCCGGTATCGACATCGACATCCAGCCTGGGGACGCGGTGGCCATCGTGGGCCCGTCCGGGTCGGGCAAGACGTCGCTGCTGCACGTGCTGGCGGGCATCCTGCGCGCCGACGGCGGCGAGATCCACCTCATGGGCCGACGCATCGACAACCTGAACGAGAAGAAGCGCAGCGAGCTGCGGCGCACGGAGTTCGGGTTCGTCTTCCAGTCCGGGATGCTCGTGTCCGAGCTGACGGCCGAGGAGAACGTGGCACTGCCGTCGCTGCTCGCCGGCAAAGGCCGGCGCGAGTCGATCGCCGCTGGCCGCGAGTGGCTGGCGCGCCTCGGCCTCGCCGGCAAGGAGACCCGCCGTCCGGGTGAGCTCTCCGGCGGTGAGGCCCAGCGCGTGGCGATCGCGCGGGCGCTCACGCACCGGCCGAAGGTGATCTTCGCCGACGAGCCTACCGGCGCCCTCGACACGCGCACCGGCAGCGAGACCATGCGGGCGCTGCTCGGCGCCGCGCAGGAGTCCGGTGCCGCCGTGATCGTGGTGACCCACGACCGCGAGCTCGCCGAGTCGATGCCCAAGACCGTGGCCATCCGCGACGGCTTGATCGCGACGAGGTTGGCGGCATGAACTCGCTCCAGCTCGCCCTGCGCGTGCTCCGCGTCGACCGGCGGACCCGCACCTCGGCGATCCTCACCGCGGTCGGCGTCGCGGTCGCGACCGGGCTCGTGCTGCTGCTCGCCTCGCTGCCCTTCGCGACGCAGGTGCGCGAACAGCGCGGCATCTGGCAGGCGTCCTCCAACTTCGACGCCAGCGGCACGCCCGTCATGCTCGTCACCGGGTCCAAGGACTACTTCAACGGGCAGGAGATCACGCGTGTCGACGTCGCGGCCACCGGCAACACCGCCGGGCTGAAGCTGCCGGCCGGTATCCCGAAGCTGCCCGGGCCGGGCGAGACGCTCGTGTCGCCCGCGTTGGGCCGCCTGCTGAACAACACGTCGGCCAACCAGCTCGGCGACCGCTTCGGCAAGCCCGTCGCCGCGCTCGGCGACCAGGCGCTGAAGTACCCGGAACAGCTCGTGGCGCTCGTCGGCCACAGCGAGCAGGAGCTCAGCGCGACGGAGGCCGAACGCGCGACGGAGGCCGTCGCGCAGCCGGTGAGCGCGTTCCCGGACCAGCAGGCGGACGCGGATCCACTCCTGACACTGCTGGCGTGGGTCGGCATCATCGTGCTGCTGGTGCCGAGCCTGGTGCTCGTCGCGTCGTCGGCGCGGCTCACCGCGGCCCGGCGCGAACGCCGGCTCGCCGCGATCCGCCTGGCCGGCGCGACGCCGGGGCAGGTGACGTCGATGGTCGCGGGGGAAACGATCCTGTCGGCGGGCGTCGGGGCACTGCTCGGCTTGGCGATCAGTCCCGCGCTCCACGGCCTGGCGACGTTCGTCCCGTGGGGCGGCGGCACGTGGCTGGCCACGGACTTCACGCTGCCGATCCCGCTCGCGGTCTTCATCGTGATCGCCATCCCGGCGCTCGTGGTCCTGGCCGGCGTGCTCGGCCTGCGGCGCGTGCTGCGCAACCCGCTGTTCGCGACCGGCGGCCACAGCGTGAAGCCGCTGCGCTGGTGGCGGCTGCTCGTCCTGCCTGTGGCGGGCCTGTTCTTCCTGTACGCCGTGATCAGCGCCGGTGACGGCGGCGGGGCCACGCCGATCCTGGTCGGGTTGTTCCTCCTGATCGCGTCGGCGATCGTGGTCGGGCCGTGGGTGACCTCGGCGGTCGGTGGCACATTCGTGCGGGGCTGGCGGGGACCGTCGGCGCTGCTGGCCGGGCGCCGGTTGCGCGACGACCCGAAGGGCGCCTACCGCGCCACGGCGGGCATCGTGCTCGCCGTGTTCACCGGTTCGATGGCGCTCACGCTTTTGCCGTCGTTCGAGTCGCTCGCCGGTGGCGGGCGGACGTACGCCGACTCGGTGCTCTACGCCGACAGCAGCCCGGACAAGGCCGCGGCCGTCGTGGACCACGCCAACTCCACACTGGCCCGCTACGGCCAGCAGGAACGCGCGGTCGCGGTGGGCCAGGTCTACCTGGTGCAGGGCACGGGCGCCCAGCGGTCCTACCAGCGGGCACTCGTGATGTCGTGCGCTGACGCGGGCCGGCTGACGCGGCTGGGGATCACCGCGGCCGACTGCAAGCCCGGCGTCGGGCTGTACGCGCCGTACGAGCTGAACGCCGCCGAGTACCGCGTGGTCGGCGACCCGGAGCCCACTGACCCGGGTCAGCCGCTCGGCTCGGTGCCCGTCGGGACGTTCAAGATGAGCGACGACGTGAGCAGCTCCTACCTGCTCGACCCGGCGGCCGTGCCGGCCGGCGTGAAGCTCGGCGCGGCCACGGTGATCGCCCCGACGACGGACGCCGACCGCGAGATCGTCCGCACCGCCTTGGTCTCGGCTGCGCCGGGTGCGGAGGTCGGCAGCCGCGACCAGCACCTCTACGACCAGCAGACGCAGCTGTCGGACCTGCGCCGGGTGACCGTGATCGGTCTCGTGGCCGCGGGCATCCTCGCCGGCTGCAGCGCGGCCGTCGCCACGGCCGGCTCGATCATGGACCGGCGCCGGACGTTCGGGGCCCTGATGGCGGCCGGCACACCGGTGAAGGTGCTGGCGAGGGCGCTGCGGATGGAGACGGCATTGCCCGCGCTGGTCGCGACGATCGGCGCCGGCGTGGTCGGCGTCCTCGTCGGGATCGGGCTGTTCGGCACGGCGGGCGAAGGCGGTGTCGTGTTCAGCCCGTGGATCTTCGCCCCGGTCGTGCTCGGCGTCGGGGTGGCGCTGCTCGGAGCCTCGATCTGCACGCCCGCCCTGCGACGCGTGCAGGCGGAACCGCTGGCCGACGAGTAGCGGGCGTCCGCCCTTTCGCGGGGAGGGGCGGACGCCAGTGGTGAAAAAGGGGAGAAAAGGGCCGCTGCCGGGGTGGGTACCCAGCAGCGGCCCTTTTGCGGTTGTTTTCTACGACAATTTGTCAGCGTTTCTCGAAAATGAGGTCGTGTGACACTCGGCCTTCGGCGTCGGCGCGCTGTTCGAACTTCGTCCGCGGCCGCCATTCGGGCCTCGGCGCCCAGCCGCCCGGTTCGTCCGCGTAGCGGTTGCGCAATGCGGGCTCGGCTGAACACACTTCCAGCATCTGCTCGGCGTAGTGCTCCCAGTCGGTGGCGAGGTGGAACGTGCCACCTTGGGTGAGCCGCGACGCGACCAGGGCCACGAAGTCCGGCTGCACGATCCGGCGCTTGTGGTGGCGCTTCTTCGGCCACGGGTCCGGGAAGTACAGTCGCACGCCGGCGAGCGCGCCGGGCTCGACGTGTTCGGTCAGCAACACCACCGCGTCGCCGTGCATCAGCCGCAGGTTCTCGAGGCCGAGCTTCTCCGCGCGCAGCATCAGCTGGCCCAGGCCCGGGTCGTAGACCTCGGCAGCCACGTAGTTGAGCTCGGGCGCGGCCGCCGCGAGCTGCGACGTCGTCTCGCCCATGCCGGAGCCGATCTCCAGCATCACCGGCGCCTCGCGGCCGAACCACGCGGTGAAGTCGACCGGTCCGGCCGGCAGGTCGGCGACCGTGCGGCCCAGCCGGGGCCAGTGTTCGTTCCAGGCGCGCTGCTGGCCGACGGTCATCCGGCCGCCGCGGTTGACAAAGCTGACCACGCTGCGCAGCCGGGGCTGGTCCTCGTTCTCCACCCGGACAAGATACGGGCGGTCAGCGGACGGCTTCGAACTCCCCGAGCCGGGAGCGCAGTCCGGCGAGCCCGGACACGGCGATCGGGTGCGGCGTCGTGCCGGTGTGGGCGGGCAGCACGTCGATCCAGCCGGGGTGGCGATCGGTGTTCAGCACGGTCGTCGGGACGGAGTGCCCGGACTTCCCGCGCTCGGACGGCATGAACTCCCAGTAGCCCGATTCGCCGTCGGCGGCCCAGGGCACGAACTCCCAGCCGGAACGGCGGGAGAGCAGTTGCTGAATGCGGTCTTCGATGCGGAACCCGAGCTCACGGGACTCGAGTCGCCCGCTCGCAACGGCGCGCAGCCACCACGGCGCGGGCAGTGGGCCCTGCATGCCGCTGGCCCTGCGGTAGAGGGCGAGCACGAGGTCTTCGCTCGCGCGGTGCACCCACGCCTGGCGCAGGTCGCCGGGCTTCGTCGCGGGCTGCGCGAACCGTGGTAGCTCGATCGCCTGAGACCATTCGAGGTCCAGCATCGGCTCGAGCCGGGGTTGGGGCGCCGCTTCGCCGTGGCTGAGGGAGGCCGCTTCGGTGCGGGCTGTGGGAATGGGACTCATGAGCCCCTGACCAGCGTCCACCGTCAAGGTTCACCTCCGGGGAGCTGAGACGGACGAGCACGCTCTTGACCTCGAATATCCTGGGGACTTTGCCAGTATGTCCGCTCCCTGTGAGAGAAGCCACAACGACTTAACGAGGTCTTAATCCGTTTGCCTCATGGACCCCTGTTCTGCACGTGCAGATTAACGCGAATGTGCTCTCGTCACGCGTCGCGGCGGTTCGCGGTGCGCACGCCGGCGACGAAGAACGCGACACAAATGCCGCCGGAATACGCGAGGCAGCGCCACGGGCCGGAAGCGGGCGTCACGTTCGGTGCCGCTCGTGTGAAATCCCCATCGGCGAACTGCTGGGTCCAGATGAGCACGAGCGGCAACGCGAGCGTGGTGCTCCGCAGCAGCGGCACTGCTGGGCGACCCGAAGTGCTGCTGTTCGACGAGCCGGTGAACGGTCTCGACCCCGAAGGCGTGCGGTGGGTCCGGCGCCTGATGAATTCCCAGGCGTTCGACGGCCCCACCGTGGACGCGGCGAGCCATCTGCGACCGGAGATGGAGCAGACGGCGCAGGACCTTGTGGTGATCGGCCGCGGGCGATCATCTGCCAGGGCACGGTGGCCGGCTTCGTCGACCGTGCCGGCTCGCGCGGCGCCCGCGTGCGCACACCCCGCGATGCCGAGGCGCTGCAGCAGGCCGAGGAAGAACTCGCCCGTGCGCCTTTTCGCGACGGACCGGAGGCCGAAGGAGTGGGTCGGCGAGCTGCCGGTCGGGCTTGCCGTCGATGTGCGCGGTGCCGGCCGTGGGGTGTCGAGGCCCAGGATCAGCCGCATCGTCGTGGACTTGCCGGCGCCGTTCGGGCCCAGAGCCGGTGACCGGCCCGTGGGTCTCCGGCACGCGGGCACCCTGCTGAGCCGAGCGCGTACCGAAACGGAAAGATCCGGGTCGCCCCCCGAATTGGCGACCCGGATCTATCTCTTTCCCCCGTTCAGCCGGTTTCGGCCCCCGCCGCCTCCGCCCGAACGTCCCTGTGGTGGGTCCTGTCAGGCGTCGCGCTTCTTCGCGACGCCGATCGCGATGGCCAGGAGCACGATCGCGATGCCCGCGAAGTAGGCGAGCGACCAGCCCTGCGAGAGCACCGCGTCGGACGGCGGCGGCCCCTGCACCGCCCCGCCCGCACCGCGGAGGAACTTCTCCGCGACATTGAACGGCAGCCACTCGTGGATCTTCGGGCCGACGGTCGGGATCAGCTGCACCAGGCTTTCCACGGCCAGCACGTAGATCAGCAGCAGTGCGATCGCGCCGGCGCTGTGGCGGATCAGGATGCCGACGGCGACCGCGATCACCGCGGCGAGTGCGAAGAGCACGCCGACGCCGGCGACGTTGATCCACTCGGCCGAGGTGTCGAGCGCGAGCGCGTCCGACGGGCGGATGGCGTAACCCAGAGCCCAGGCGCCGAACGCGCCGATCTCGCCGATCACGAGCGAAAGCAGGGCGACGACGGTGGCCTTGGCGACGAGCACCGAGGTGCGGCCCGGCACGGCCTGGAACGTGGTGCGAATGGTGCCGAAGCGGTACTCGGTGGTCACCGAGAGCGCCGCCAGCACCATGATCACGGCGATGCCGAACTGGTAGCCGAACTGTGTCGTCGCGACGTCGATGGTCGCCGTGCTCGGAGCCGCGCCCGCCACCAGGGCGGAGAAGCCGGCGGTGAGGACGATGGCGATGAGGGCACACCACCACGGTGAGCGGGTGGTGAACAGCTTGATGCGTTCGACCGCGAGCAGAGTCATGGTTCTTTTCCCCGGAATCCTTGTTGTACGAGTAGTCGTCAGCGGGCGGTGGGCTGGAGGGCTTGCTGCGCCTCGGCCTCGAGCCCGGTGTGGTACTCGACGGAGTCGCCGGTGATCTGCATGAAGGCCTGCTCGAGCGAACCGGTCTGCGGGCTCAGCTCGTGGAGCACGACGTTCGCGGAAGCCGCGAGCTCGCCGATCTTGGCACTGTCCATCCCGGACACGATGAGCGCTTCGCCCGCGTCGGTCACCTGGGCGCTGGCGCGCACCAGTGCCTCGCGCAGCGCGGGCAGCTGCGGCGAGCGCACCTTCACGGTGTTCTCCGCGGCCCGCGCCACGAACTCCTCGGTGGACGACTGCGCGATGAGCTGACCCTTGCCGATCACCACGAGCTCGCTCGCGGTCAGGGCCATCTCCGAGAGCAGATGGCTCGACACGAACACCGTGCGGCCGTCGTCGGCCAGGCGGTGCATGAACTTGCGGATCCAGAGGATGCCCTCGGGGTCGAGGCCGTTCACCGGCTCGTCGAAGAGGAGCACCTCTGGGTCGCCCAGCAGCGCGCCCGCGATCCCCAGCCGCTGCGACATGCCGAGCGAGAACCCGCCGGCGCGCTTGCCGGCCACGCTGGTGAGACCCACGACGTCGAGCACTTCGTCCACACGCGACGCCGGGATGCGGTTGGATTTCGCCATCCACATCAGGTGCGCGCGGGCCGAGCGGTTGGGGTGCACCCACTTCGCGTCGAGCAGCGCGCCGACGGTGCGCAGCGGGTCCTTCAGGTCGTGGTACCGCTTGCCCCCGATGCGGACCTCGCCGGCGGTGGGGTTGTCGAGCCCCAGGATCATGCGCATGGTGGTGGACTTGCCGGCGCCGTTCGGGCCCAGGAAGCCGGTGACCTTCCCCGTGGCCACGCTGAACGACAGGTTGTTCACCGCCAGCGTGTTCCCGTAGCGCTTGGTGAGACCTGATGCCTCGATCATTCCCCTGCTCCCTCGTTGACGGCTGTGCCGCTGTACCCGCAACATCGTGACCGAGCGAGACCGGTCTTCGCGTCATCCTGTGGGTCGAACTCGTCACCCGACCTGAGTAGTACCCAACCGCTCCGGCGGTGGATGTGCGATCGGTGAAACCCCTGAGCCGACCCTGAACTTCAGCGTCCGAAATAGATCAAGTGGATCAAGACCTCAGCTGAGGCCGGGGCGCGCGAGTCCGGTCTCGTAGGCCAGCACCACGGCCTGCACGCGGTCGCGCAGGTCGAGTTTCGCCAGGATACGGCCCACGTGCGTCTTCACCGTGGCTTCGGAGAGAAAGAGCGTTTCGGCGATTTCGAGGTTGGACATGCCCTTCGCGATGAGCACGAGGACCTCGCGTTCGCGGTCGGTCAGCACTTCGAGCTCGCTCGCGTCGCGCACCGGGGAGCCGCCGGCGCCCACGAAGCGGTCGAGCAGCCGCTTGGTCACCGACGGTGACACCACCGCGTCGCCCGACGCGACCGACCGCAGCGCCGACACGAGGTGGTCGGGCGGGGTGTCTTTGAGCAGGAAGCCCGACGCGCCGCCCTGCAGGGCCGCGTAGACGTACTCGTCGAGGTCGAAGGTGGTCATCACCAGCACGCGCGCGGTCCCGGCGGCCACGATCTGCTTCGTGGCCTCCACCCCGTCGAGCACCGGCATGCGCACGTCCATGAGCACGACGTCGGGCCGCAGCTCGTCGGCCAGGCGGATGGCCTGCGCGCCGTCGCCGGCCTCGCCCACCACGTCGATGTCGGCCTGCGCGCCGAGCACCATCCGGAAGCCGACGCGCATCAGTTCCTGGTCGTCCACGACCACCACGTTGATCACGGCGCCAACCTAACGGGCAGCACGGCACGCACCTGCCACCCACCGGCGGGCGCCGGGCCCACCTCCAGCGTTCCGCCGTACACGTTCGCGCGCTCCCGCATCCCGATCAGTCCGTTCCCGCCCGCGACCTGCAGTCGCGGGGCCTTCTTCGACGGAGCTGGAGCACCCACCGTCACCTGTTCGAGCTGCCGTGCGCGGCCGGCGCCGTCGTCGCGGACGAGCACCTCGACCACGTCGCCGATTTTGCTGTCGCCCTTGCGGTGCACGTGGACCTCGGCGCGAGCGCCGGTACCGGCGTGCTTGAGCGTGTTCGTGAGCGACTCCTGCACGATGCGGTAGATGCCGAGGGAGACACCGGCGGGCAGGTCGGTGAGGCCTTCACCCACCTCGAGGTTCACCGGGACGCCCGCGCCGCGCATGCGTTCGGCCAGCTCGCCGAGCGCATTGGCGTCGGGCTGCGGCACGCGGGGCTCGCCGTCGCCGTGGTCGCCGCGCAGCACTTCGAGCAGCCGGCGCAGCTCGCCGAGGGCGCCGCGGCCGGTTTCGGAGATCGTCTGCAGCGCGCGGCCGGCCAGCTCCGGGTTCGTCGGCAACGCCAGCGCGGCGCCGTCGGCCTGCACCACCATCACGCTCACGGAGTGGGCGACCACGTCGTGCAGTTCGCGCGCGATGCGGCCGCGCTCCTCGGCCACGGCGATGCGCGTGGCCTGGTCGCGTTCGGTCTCCAGCAGGTGCAGGCGGGCTTCCACCTCCAGCTGGTACGCGCGCCGCGCCCCGACGAACTCGCCGAGCGTCCAGCACAGCGCGATGCCGAAGGCGGTGAACAGCGCGTTGCCCAGCCAGGGTGTCGACTTGTCGGTGAACACCTCGACGCCGGTCAGCAGCACGAGGGCGCCGACGTAGATCAGCCCCTGCTTGCGGCCGATGTAGACGAGGATCGAGTACAGGCTCATCGCGAGCGCCGCGACGGAGGAGAAACCGAGCGACAGTGCTGCGTGCGCGATGGCGACGAAGTACACGACGTAGGCCGAGACCAGCGGCTTCTTCCGCCGGAACACGAGCGGCGCCACCATGGCGACGTCGATCGGCAGCGAGATGAACCACGGCGGCGGGTGGTTCTGGTTGCCGACGGTGCCGCCGACGAACAGCACGAAGTCGATGAACAGCAGGACCACGGCGAGCAACGTGTCCCCCGCCATGGGGTGGGCACGCATCCACAGGCTCAGCCGTCGCACCCGACAAGATTAGGTTGGCGGCCGGGCACGTCGCGTCATCCTCGGGTAGCACTGTCGGTCGTACTCGCGGTGGTCGGGCATGGCACGATTTCCCGGCGGGACGAGTGGACGAGAGGGGCGGGCCGTGACGGAGCAGGGGCGCCTCGCGGGCCCGCTGTCGATGTCGGTCGCCAACCTGTGCCACCGGCTCGCCTCGCAGGTCTCGCCGCGTACGGCCGCCGGGTTCGCCGAAGTGCAGCGCCGGCTCGCCGCGCCGCTGCAGGTCGCCGTGGCCGGGCGGATCAAGTCGGGCAAGTCCACGCTGGTCAACGCGTTGATCGGCCGCCGGGTCGCGCCCACCGACGTCGGTGAGTGCACGCGGCTGGTCACGCGCTTCCAGTACGGCACGGTCGACCGCGTCGAGGTCGTGTTCACCGACGGCACCAAGCAGGTGCTGCCCTTCGCCGCCGACGGGTCGATCCCGGCCGAGCTGGGCGTGGACATCACCAAGGTCTCGCACCTCGAGGCCTATCTGACCAACGCGGTGCTGCAGGGCATGACCGTGATCGACACCCCGGGCCTGGGCTCGCTCGACGCCGCGTCGGTCTCGCGCACGGAACAGCTGCTGGGCGCCGCGCAGGAGGACACCGGTTCGGACAACCTCGACGACACCTCCCGCAACGCCGTCGCCGGCGCGGAAGCCGTGCTCTACGTGGTGACGCAGGGCGTGCGAGCCGACGACCAGCAGGCGCTCGCCGCGTTCACCGCCGCCACCGCGAGCCGCGAGGCGGGCCCGGTGAACGCGATCGCCGTGCTGAACAAAGCCGACACGATCGTCGCGGAGACCGTCGAGGGTTCGGGCGGCGACATCTGGCTGGCGGCGAAGCTGCTGGCGGAGAAGCAGGCGGGCACGCTCAAGCCGCGCGTCGCCGACGTGCTGCCCGTGATCGGCCTGATCGCCGAGTCCGCGGAGTCGGGTGGGTTCACCTCGGCCGATGCGGACGCGCTGCACCAGCTCGCCGACCTCGACGACGAGGTCCTCGAGACCATGCTCATCTCGGCCGACATCTTCACCAGCTGGGAGTGCGACGTCCCCGCCGGCGTCCGGCTCCGGCTGCTGGAAAAGCTCGACCTGTACGGCGTCGGCCGCGCCGTCGACGCCATCCGCGCCGAGCCCGCCATCACCGCGGGCGCGCTGCGGCGGGTGCTGCTCGACGCGTCGGGCCTCGACGCGGTGCGCCAGCGCCTGGCCGTCGTCTTCGCCGCGCGCGCCGACGGGATCAAGGCCGCCGCGGCGCTCGCGTCGGTGACCGCGCTGGCCCACGCGTCGGGCGATCCCGGCGAACGCCAGCGCGTGCACGACGCGATCGAGGTCCTGCTCGCCAAGCCGGAGGCGCACCAGCTGCGGCTGTTGGAGGCGTTGACGCTGGTGGCCTCCGGAGCCGTCGACATGCCGGAGGACCTCGCCGAAGAGGTGCTGCGCGTCGGCAGCAACGCCGACCTCGGCGCGCAGCTGGGACTCCCCGGCGCCGCCCGGCCGGAACTGGCCGCCCACGCCCTCGAACGCGCGGGCTGGTGGCGCTCCTTTGCCTCGTTCGGCGCAACGCCCGCGCAGAGCCGCGTGGCGCACGTCGTCCACCGGGCCTATTTCCTGATCTGGCAACAGATCCGCATGCCCTAGGTTTGTCGCCGGTCACGCGTAGGGTGGATTTCGTGCGGCTGGAGAACACCACCTCGTGGCGGGCGTCCTGGGGGAGCGAGCAGGAGATCGACATCGCTCTGTACCTCCGGGACGTGCTCGCGTTGTCCGTAGCCGAGGGCCAGCTCCTGCCTCCGGTGGAGCCCGCGGTTCCGGTGCGCGTGCCGCCGGCCATCGACCGCGCCGCCGTGCAGGCCCAGTGGGCGGACTGGTGGACCGACCTCCTGGACTTCATCCGCGTTCGCGGCGAATCGGGTTCGCGGACGCCGCGCAGCCGCTTCGGCCGGCCCGCTCCCGGCGACGGCTCGGCCATCGACCTGGCCATCCAGCACTTCACGCCCGCCGCCGCGCGCCACTTCACGGAGGCCCGGCGGCCGGCACTGCACGCCGCTTTGGGGGCCGCGGGCTTCTACCGGCGCCAGATCGTGGCGGGCGACCGGCTGGGACAGCTCGTCCGCGAGACCGAGGTCGACCTCGGCCGGCGGGCGCGGCCCTTCCGGCTTTCGGTCATCGAGATCTCCGTGGCGGGCCGCGTGTGGCTCCGGACCGCCGAGGACCAGATCCTCGTGTCTTCGCGCTTCGCCGAAGACGTGCCTTCGCTGGAGCAGGCGATGCGCTCGGTGATCCGCGACCTCGCCTGACGGCGTACGCAAGCGTTTGCGCTCTCGGATTCGCGCCCGACTGGCAAAGATCTCCTCCAGACTGGTGGAATCCCGGCGGGCCGAACGGGCGGTCCGCGGGACGAGACAGGGGTGAGGGGTGTGGCCTGGTTGCGCAACCGGCGCACGGAACCCGCCGACGGGGACCCCGGAACCACCGCCGACACGTCCGCGTCGAACACGGACGTGGACGTCGTAGCTGCCCCCGGTGATCTCGAACGCGCGCTGGCCGATCGTCAGGCGCTCATCCAGCTCTGCCTCTACGCGCTCGACCGCGCCCGCAGCGGTGGCGTGGTCCAGCGGCTCGAACACGGCCTCGCCGACATCGGCGTCACGGCGCTGCGCCCCGACGGCGAGCGCTTCGACCCCGCGTGCCACGAGGCCGGCGGCGCGATCCCCACCGACGACCCGGCGCTCGACGGCGTGGTCGCCGAGACCGAGGTGATCGGCTTCGCCGAGGGCGAGCGGTTGCTGCGCGCGCCCATCGTCACCGTCTACGCGAAGCGAGCCCAGTGACCTCTCCCAGCCTTCCCGCCCAGGTCCAGGCCGCGCGCGAGCAGCTGCTCACCGTGGTCCGCGACGCCGATCCGCAGGCCGCCCAATGGGTGGACGAGGTGCGCCGGGCGCGCGCGGCGAAACCGTCGGTCGTGATCGTCGGCGAGACCAACCGCGGCAAGAGCACGCTGGTCAACGCGCTGCTCGCGACCCCGGGACTGTCCCCTGTGGACGCCGACGTCGCCACGGCCACGTACCTCGTCTTCGAGCACGCGGAGCAGTGGGGCGCGCAGGCGTGTTATCCGGGCCAGCTCGCGCCCGTGCCGATCCAGCTGACCGAGCTGGTCAACTGGGTCTCGGCCGCCCACGAGCTCCCGCCGGGCCAGATCCCGCCGCGCTACGTCGACGTCTCCGGCCCGGTCCCGCTGCTGGAACGCGTGACGCTCGTCGACACCCCCGGCGTCGGCGGCCTCGACTCGCTGCACGGCGAGCTCGCCCGCGAGGCGGCGGCGAGCGCGACGGCGCTGGTATTCGTGCTCGACGCGTCGGCGCCGTTCACCTCCACTGAGCTGCAGTTCCTCCGCGATGTAGCCGACCGCGTCGAAACCGTGCTCTTCGTGCTGGCCAAGACCGACGCCTTCCGCGGCTGGCGCGAGATCCTCGAGGCCGACCGCCGGCTGCTGGCCCAGCACGCGCCCCGCTTCGCCGACGCCGTGTTCCACCCCGTGTCGGCGCGCGTGTTCGAAACGGCTGCGAAAGCCCCGAACGAGCAGGTCGCGGCCATGCTGCGGGAGAAGTCGGGCATCGCCGCCGTGCAGGTCGCGCTGCAGGAGATGCTCGTCGGTCGCTCGATGATGCTGGCCGAGGCCAACACCCTGCGCGCGCTCTCCAGTGCGCTGGCCGGCATCAAGGCGAAGCTGCAGGCCGAGAGCCGGGCGCTCTCGGCCGGCGAGGCCGAGGCGGAGCAGCTGCGCGAACGCCGGGACCACCTGCAGGCCGAACGCCGTTCGTCGACCCGCGGCTGGCAGCTCAAGCTGCGCGGCGAGATCCAGCGCACCCGCGTGGAGGTCGGCCACGAGAGCAGTCGCCAGATGCGTGACGCGCAGACCCACTTCCGCCAGCGCATCGACTCGGCGAAGCGCGACGAGCTCGCCGCGCTGCCGCAACAGGTGGACCTCGCGCTGCAGACGACCTCGCAGCGGGTGTCGATGCTGCTTTCGCAACGGCTGAACCACGTGACCAACGTGGCGTTGTCCGAGCTGTTCTCCGCCGAGGAGCTCGACGTGATCCGCGCGCAGTTCGCGCGGGCCGGCGGGCCGCCCGTGGTGCTGCGGCCACCGGACAAGAAGCCGCCGACGGCCGAGGACAAGCTCCTGGTGTTCATGGGCATCTCGGGAGGGGTGGGCGCGGGCAAGATCGCCGCGTTGCCGCTGGCGGGTGTCGCGATCCTGAACCCGGTGGTGCTGCCGGCCACGATCATCATCGGCCTCGGCGCCGGCTGGTGGATGGCGCGCACGCGCAAGCACGCCGCCGACAAGCAGCACATGAAGCAATGGCTGGTGGAGGCCATCGCCGACGCTCGCTCCACGCTCGACCAGCTCGTGGCCGAGCAGCTCATCGAAGCCGAGCAGCAGCTGTCGATGGCGCTCGACGAGGCGCTGAGCCGCCGCATCGAGGCGATCGAGGCCGAGCTCAAGGACGTGGACCGCACGATCAAAATGGGCGCGCAGGAGCGGGCCAAGAACATCGCGATCACCTCCAAGCGCCTGAAGGAGGCCACCGACGGCCACGCGAGGGCGGAATCGCTGCTCGGGCGCATCCGAACGCTGCGTGACCGGGGTTGATCAGCTTGTGGACGGGAACCGAACCGGCCTAACGTGAGTCCTACCGATCGACAGCAGAACGCAGCCGGCGAGACCTGGTCCTAAAAGGGGGCTTTTCCCATGTGGGTCGACGAGAGTGGCGGCACCGACACCGACGCCAGCGGACCCGACGCCATGACGGTCCACGTCGAAGGCCAGGACTACCAGGCGGAGGTCAACTACGACGTCGACTCCGACGGCGTGGACGACACCGCCATCGTGGAGCACGACGACGGCACAGCGCAGGCGTTCATCGACGCGGACGGCGACGGCGTCGCCGACCAGTACGCCGTGCTGGACAGCTCCGGCCACGTCGTGGACCAGGCGGTTTACGACGAATCGAGTGGCGCGTGGGTCGAGTCCGGCGGTGCTGAGCACCCGGGCGGCACCGACCCCCACTCGCAGGACGACTCCACGACCGGCCACATCCACGCCGACCTGCCCGACGGCCAGGTCGACGCCGGCGTCGCCACGATCGACACCGACCACGACGGCCACAACGACACCGCGATCGTCGAGACCAAGGACGGCGGCACGATGGCGTTCACCGACACCGACGCCGACGGCGAGGCCGACGTCGCGGTGGAGATCGGCGCCGACGGCAGCACCACCACCTACGAGCACACCGGCGCCGGCCAGTGGACCGAGGCCGAAAGCGCCGGTGTCCGCGCGGCCGACCCGGCGAGCGACTCCATCTGGGGCGGCGATGGCACGCAGTTGCTCTCGGGCGTCGCGAAGATCGATTCGGGAACCGGACAATGGATCAGTCCCAACTGACCCATTTGTAACTCACGTCACAACGGGCCCGGCTCTCGCCGGGCCCGTTGTCGTTTCCGGACGCGCTGATCTTCTTCCGAATTGAGCGCCCCGCATCGAAAGGATTTCCGGCGCTGGCCCAATCCGGTGACAACTGAATCGATTCCCTTATCGTTCTTGTGAGAGAACCGACAGGTCAGCTCTCGGTTACCTGCCGGTCATCCGGCTACAGTCGAGGAATCCCAAAAACCCGCACACCGGCTCACCCCCGGTGTGCGAAGCCATTCGGTCGCCGGCAACGAGGCCCGCACCCGGACACCGCGGTCCGGCGTGTGGGCTTATTTGTCGTCGGAAGTTCGGAAGTCAGGAGTAGAGATGACCGCAGTCGCCATCCCCGGACTGGACAATGCGCCGACGACGCACAGTGGCGTGCTGTCCTGGGTCCGGGAGGTCGCCGAGCTGACCACCCCGGACCGCGTGGTGTGGGTCGACGGGTCCGACGAAGAGGCCGCGAAGATCAACGACGAGCTGGTCGAGGCCGGGACCTTCGTGAAGCTGAAGGCCAAGCCGAACTCCTACTGGGCCACTTCCGACCCGGGCGACGTCGCTCGTGTCGAGGACCGGACCTTCATCTGCTCGCAGCGTGAGGAGGACGCCGGCCCCACGAACCACTGGGTCGCGCCCGCCGAGATGAAGGCCACGATGACCGAGCTGTACCGCGGGTGCATGCGGGGCCGCACGATGTACGTGATCCCGTTCTGCATGGGTCCGCTCTCCGACGAGAACCCCAAGCTGGGTCTGGAAATCACTGACTTCGCCTACGTCGTGGCATCGATGCGCGTGATGACCCGCGCGGGCAAGGCGGCGCTGGACAAGTTCATCAACCCGGACGGCACTGAGCGCGACTTCGTACCGGCGCTGCACTCCGTGGGCGCCCCGCTCGAGCCGGGTCAGAAGGACGTCGCCTGGCCCTGCAACGACACCAAGTACATCTCGCACTTCCCCGAGGAGCGCGCGATCTGGAGCTACGGCTCGGGTTACGGCGGCAACTCCTTGCTGGGCAAGAAGTGCTACTCGCTGCGCATCGCCTCGGTCATGGCGCGCGACGAGGGCTGGCTCGCCGAGCACATGCTGATCCTGAAGCTGATCTCGCCGGAGGACAAGGTCCACTACGTCGCGGCGGCTTTCCCGAGCGCCTGCGGCAAGACCAACCTCGCGATGCTGCAGCCGACCATCCCGGGCTGGCGCGCCGAGACCCTCGGCGACGACATCGCGTGGATGCGCTTCGGTGAGGACGGCCGCCTCTACGCCGTGAACCCGGAGTTCGGCTTCTTCGGCGTCGCGCCGGGCACCGACTGGCACACCAACCCGAACGCCATGCGCACCATCGAAAAGGGCAACACGGTCTTCACGAACGTCGCCCTCACCGACGACGGTGACATCTGGTGGGAGGGCATGGAGAACACGCCTGAGCACGCCACATCGTGGAAGCACCAGGACTGGACGCCGGCGTCCGAGGAGAAGGCCGCGCACCCGAACTCGCGTTACTGCACGCCGATGTCGCAGTGCCCGATTCTCGCGCCGGAGTGGGACGACCCGCAGGGCGTGCCGATCTCGGCCATCCTGTTCGGCGGCCGCCGCAAGACCACGGTGCCGCTGGTGAACGAGGCCCGCGACTGGCAGCACGGCGTGTTCATGGGCGCCACGATGTCGTCGGAGACGACGGCGGCCGCGGCCGGCGCGGTGGGCAACGTGCGCCGCGACCCGATGGCGATGCTGCCGTTCCTCGGCTACCACGCCGGTGACTACTTCAAGCACTGGCTGACGCTGGGCAAGAACGCCGACGCGAACAAGCTGCCGAAGATCTTCTACGTCAACTGGTTCCGCCGCGGCGACGACGGCCGCTTCCTGTGGCCGGGCTTCGGCGAGAACTCGCGCGTGCTCAAGTGGGTGCTCGAGCGCGTCGAGGGTCGCGGGAACGCCGTGGAGACGCCGATCGGCTTCATGCCGCGCGCCGAGGACCTCGACACCGAGGGCCTCAGCGAGCCGGTTTCCGACATCGAGGCCGCGCTGGCTGTCGACGCCGACGAGTGGCGCGCGGAGCTGCCGCTGATCGAGGAGTGGTTCGAGAAGATCGGCGAAGTGCCCACCTCGCTGCGTGACGAGCTCGACGCGCTGGCCCATCGCCTGAGCTGACGTTCTGTCCGTCCGAAGGGGACGTTCGTACCGTTGTGGTGCGAACGTCCCCTTCGTGCTGCAGCGGCCCGGGGATCGTCGGGAGCGCCCGGTAGCGTGAGCCGCATGGAAGCCTTCGCGCAACGGTGGTCCCGCCGATGATCATCGACGCCCGCGGCCTCGGCGTGAAGGCCGGCGACCTGTGGCTGCTCGACGACCTGGACTTCTCCGTCGACCCCGGCGAGTGCGCCGTGCTCGTCGGCCCCAACGGCGTCGGCAAGTCCACGCTGCTCCGGTGTTTGTACGGCATGCAGGAACCGCAGCGCGGCCGCGTCCGCATCGACGGCGAGAAGCCCGACGAACGCAGCGTCGCCTTCCGCCGCAAGGTCTCCGTGCTGTTCGACGACTCCGACTTCTTCGCGGAGCTCACGCCGATGCAGCACCTCGAACTCCTGGCCGGCTCCTTCGATGTTGATCTGGGCGACTTCGACGCATTGCTGGCGGACGCCGGCCTCGCCGACCGCGCACGCGTCACCGCCGGCCACTTCTCCGCCGGCCAGCGCCGCCGCCTGCTGCTCCTCGGCGTCACGGTCCGCCCGCACAAGGTCCTGCTCCTCGACGAACCCGAACGCGCCCTCGACACCGCGGGCAAGGACTGGCTCGTGGACCTCATCAAACGCTCCACCTCCTCCGGGGCAGCCGTCGTGGTCGCCACCCACCACCAACCCCTCCTCGACGCGGCCGACAGCGTCCTCGAACTGTGGTGACCCCGGCCTCCCCCTCCAGCGCGGCGACGGTCGGCTCGCGGGTTCGTGCCGTGCCCGGCGCCCGTCCCGCGTCGCGCGCTTTCACCGGCTTCTGCCTGCGGGGCCTTGGCTTCGGCTTCCCCGCACCTTTCGCGGCGGCGTGCGTACCTGCCGCCGCCCACGCGCGGCCCCTCGCCGACCCTGCGCCGCAACCGCGTCGCGCCTCGAGCGCACAGCGGTCCAGCCACCGCGATCTCAGCATCTTCGCGCTGCGGCAGCCCACTGCCTGCCGTGAGCGCGGGCCCGCGAGCCTGCTGCCGTCCCTGGATGCGCCACGTGCGGCGCGGGGTGATCGTGGCGGCGTCGTCCACTCGCACCGCTGCCCCGCGTTCGTCGGCGCTCGGTTCCCGGTGGCCGAAAGCGGGGCCCTCCCGTGGTGACCCTCGGTACCCGCCTCCGCGTGCCGGGCCGGAAGCGCTTCGGGGGGATCTTCAGCGGCGACAGCGCCACTTTCGTCCTGATCTTCGGCGTCGGCTTCCTCTTCACCGCGTTCTTCCGCACCGACGCGTGGCACCGGGTCCTTTTCGGACCGTCCCCTGTGGACTACCCCGCCGTGCTCGGCCTCGTCACGCTCTGCTGCGCGGTGGGCTGGCGCAGCCTGCTCCGGCGAGGCTTCGTCTGGACCGAACCGGCGGAACTGACCTGGCTGGACTTCGCCCGCGTGGACCGCCGCCGCGTGGTGGCGGCGCGCCTGGCGGGCGGCCTGACCGGCTTCGTGATCGTCGTTGCCTACCTCGCCGGGCTGATGCTGGCCGTGGGCGGCAGCTCGCTGGACCTGTGGCGCGCGGCACTCGCCCTGGTCGCGAGCAGCGCGCTCCTCGTGTTCGCCACCGCGCGGCGCACTGCGTTGCGCGTCGACACCGCCGGGCCGGTGCTGCTGGCCGTGCTGGGCGTCGTGATCGCGGCCGCGCACCTCGGGCCCATCGCGGTGCAGTACGCGGGCGCCGGCATCCTGCTGTGCGCCGTCGCGCTGTCGTTCGGCGGCGAACCGGTCACGCGCGCGGGCCGCGCGATCCTGCTGGACGGTTGGAACGCGCGCGTGCTGCGCTCGGTAGCCGTCACGTTCCTCGACCCGATGATGATGCTGCCCGAAGCCACGGCGTCGGGCCGGTGGTCGCTGGGCCGGCCGACACCGCTCAGGCTGGCGGTCGCAGGCATCGCGGGGCGCTCGCGGTATGCGGGAATGCTGTTGCTCGTCGCGCTCGCCGTCGCGGTGGGGCACGTGGCCGTGCCGACGTTGCCGGGCTCGGTGCTCGTCGGCCTCGGGGGCTACGTCGCGCTGACCCCGTTCGGCGCCGGCCTCGGCGTGCTGTGGCGCAACCCCGGCCGCCGGCGTTGGCTGGGCTCCACGGATTCCGAGCTCGTCATCGCCCACGGCGCGGTGCTGACCGTCGTCGCCGTCGTGTGGTCGGCGCTGCTCGGGGTCGCGCTCGCGGCGCTCGGCACGTCGGTCTCCGCGTTGTCGTGGGTGACCGTGGCACTCGCTGTGCTGTCGGTGTTGCGCACGGTCACCCGCAAGCCCGTCGACTACAGCAGCGCCGGATTCGTCGACACCCCAGCGGGTCCGCTGCCCGCGAACCTCGCCCGCCAGCTCTTCCGCGGACCCGACCTCCTGGTGCTCGGAATCGCGGCCCTCGCACTGCTCGGCTGACCCGCGCCCGGCGGGTTAGGCTCCCACCGGACGAGAGGAGCTGACGTGGGCGGTGGACACGCTCCGGGCACCGGCCGCCGGGCAACCAGCGAGTTCCCACCCGGCTGGACCGACGAGCAGATCATCGCGGTGATCAAGGACGTCGCCAACGATCCGAGCGAACCTCGCACCCGGCAGTACAACGGCCGCTGGCGCTGCGTCGGCGAACGCTACGGCGTGCAGGTCGTGGTGCTGGTCGATCCGGAGGGCTTCGTCCACACGGGATACCCGGTCGCCGGCGCCGGCGTGATCCGCAACCCGGACACCGCGCGCGACCCCGCGAACCCGACGGTGGCCGACCGCGCCGAGAACCGCATCAGCTACTTCACCGACAGCCTGCTCGACCTGCTGGCCGACCGCCTCCCGGCCGAGGACCTGGCCCATTACCGCACGCTGCAGTGGTCCGGCGAATGGGAAGAGCTCACCGACACGCTCGCCGCCCACATCACCATCGCCGGCGTGCCGCTCAACCCGGACGAACTCTCGGACTTCGAAAAGCTCCTGAACTCCTTCGACCTCCCGGTGCGCGCGTGCGCGTTCATCAACGACCGGGACCACATCCTGGCGAAGCTGCGCGCCTAGCTGGCCTGGGACAACGCGGCCTTGAACGCAGGGTCCGCTTCTGGGTCTTCGCACGCCGTCCGCAGCACGTCCAGTGGTACCCCCACCGCGTCGGCGATCGCCGCGACCGTGAAGAACGCCGGCGTCGGGATGCGCCCGGTCTCGATCTTCCGCAGCGTTTCCACCGAGATGCCGGCCTCGGCCGCGACGTCGACCATGCTGCGGTCCGCGCGGGCAGCGCGCAGCGCCACCCCGAGGCGCTCACCGCGGGAGCGCTCTTCGTCCGTCAACGGCACCCGAACCATGCCCCGCAGTCTAGTCGAAAGTTGTCCACTGCCTGTGGACAACTCTGTGCACAAGGTGTGGAAAACGCCGCGAGCCGCGCGACCACAACACCTGGGGTCACCGAGCCGGCCGCCCACAGCCCCTAGATCAACACCGAAACCGTCCCCAGATAGCTGTCCACGAGCTTGTCCACAGCTCGGATCCGGACACTTCCTGCCCTGAAGACCGGATTGACCGCTGCGGTGCAAGTGCCCCGCAAACCTCTCCGAAGACCGTTCCCAAGCCCTTGACCTGGGCTGATCAAATCGTTGTCCCGTTCACGTGACGCCCGTGTGGCCGAAGTTCTAGGGTCAGGCCCGTCGCGTGTCGTGTGAGTGTTAGGTGAGGTCCCGATGTCCACAACAAGACCGGACGGGCGGGTGCGCGGGTTTCAGTTCAGCCCGTGGAACCTGCTGCTGATCGTCCCGCTGTTGATCCTGGTCACGCCGTTGTTCAACTTCGACGGCCCCCGGCTCTTCGGCATGCCGTTCTTCTACTGGTTCCAGCTCGTGTTCGTCGCCGCCGGCGTGCTGTGCACCGGCATCGTCTACTGGGCGACCCGCAAGGAGCCGACCAGTGACGAGCCGGACAAGCTGAGCGTGGACGACCTCGACGAGGGTGAGAGCCGATGACCATCCAGTGGGTCCAGCTGACCATCTTCATCATTCTCTTCGCCCTGGTCACCGTGCTCGGGTTCGTCGCGTCGCGCTGGAAGGCGGGCGCGACCCTCGACCACCTCGACGAGTGGGGCCTCGGCGGCCGAAAGTTCGGTGCGTGGATCACGTGGTTCCTGCTCGGTGGTGACCTCTACACGGCGTACACGTTCGTCGCCGTGCCCGCGCTGGTGTTCAGCGCCGGCGCGCTCGGTATGTACGCGCTGCCCTACACGATCGTCGTCTACCCGATCGTGCTGCTGCCGGCGCTGCGCATGTGGTCCGTCAGCCGCTCGCGCGGGTACGTGACGCCGGCTGACTTCGTGCGTGGCCGCTTCGGTTCGCCGACACTCGCGTTCCTCGTCGCCATCACCGGCATCGTCGCGACCATGCCGTACATCGCGCTGCAGCTGGTGGGCCTGGAGGCCGTGCTGCGCACGATGGGCATCAACGGCTCCGGCATCGTCGGGCACCTGCCGCTGCTGGTCGCCTTCCTGATCCTGGCGCTGTACACGTACCAGTCGGGCCTGCGCGCGCCCGCGCTGATCGCGTTCGTCAAGGACATCCTGATCTACATCGTGATCATCGTGGCGATCGTGTACCTGCCCTCGAAGCTCGGCGGCTGGGACCACATCTTCAACCAGGCGGCGACGAAGCTGGCCACCCCGAGTCCCGCCACCGGCAAACCGGCCGGGTCGATCCTGCTGACCTCGGCCAACCAGCTGCAGTACGCCACGCTGGCCCTGGGGTCGGCGCTCGCGCTGTTCCTCTACCCGCATTCGCTCACGAGCGTGCTCGCCTCGCGCGGGCGCAACGTGATCAAGCGCAACATGGTCGCCCTGCCCGCGTATTCGCTGGTGCTCGGCCTGCTCGCACTGCTCGGGTACGTCGCGATCAGCGCCGGCGTGAAGCCGCTGACCAACAACGCCACCGGCAAGCCCGACGGCAACACCATCGTCCCGTTGCTGTTCGACTCGCAGTTCGCACACTGGTTCGCCGGCATCGCGTTCGCCGCGATCGGCATCGGCGCGCTGGTGCCGGCCGCGATCATGTCGATCGCCGCGGCGAACCTGTGGACGCGCAACATCTACAAGGAGTACATCCGCAAGAACGCGACGCCGAAGCAGGAAGCCAAGCAGGCCAAGCTCGCATCGCTGATCGTGAAGCTCGGCGCGGTGCTGGTGATCATCCTGATCGACCCGCAGTTCTCCATCGACCTGCAGCTCATCGGCGGTGTGCTGATCCTGCAGACGCTGCCGGCCGTGGCGCTCGCGCTGTACACGCGGTGGCTGCACAAGGCCGGCCTCATCGCCGGCTGGGCCGTGGGCATGGGCTGGGGCCTGATCATGCTGTACGGAATCCCCAACCCCGCCAATGGAAAGCTGCACTTCGGCGGTTCGGCGCTCGCGATGGGCAACCTGTCGATCTTCGGCTGGCACCCGTTCTCGGGCACCGGCCTGGCGACCGTGCAGATCTACCCGGGCTTCGTGGCGCTGATCGCGAACATCCTGGTCGCCGTGATCGTCTCGGCCATCGCGCACGCGGCGAAGTGGAACCCCGGCGTCGACGAGACCCAGCCGGAGGACTACCACGCGGACGAGCACGACAAGGACCTGCGGCCCATCGGCGTGCACTGAGTTCTAGTCCACAGTGGATGGCCCCCTCGCCGGATTCGGTTCCGGTGAGGGGGCTTTCTCTTTGCCGATCATCGCGTTCGACACCACGTAGAGCACCACGGCGTTGAGCAGGTGCCAGAGGGAGTGCGTGCCGACGGGGAGATCCCCGCACACGACGCCGTCGATGGTGCGGAACGCCAGCGACAACGCGAACACCGCGCCCGCCAGGGCGAAGTGCGTCCAGTACGGGTCGCGCGCGTACGCGAGCACGCCCGCGAACACCGCCAGCCCGATCAGCGCGGGCAGGTACAGCCCACCGCCGAGCGCCGCCAGCGCGGCCGTGACCACCACGAACGCGGGCGCCGCGAGCCAGGACCATTTCGGCCTCATGCCCAGGAAAACGTGGGGGAGCCTCGCGGCGTAGTACAGCACGAACACGAGGATGAAGCCGGAGTCGGCGGCCCCGTCCCAGCGCGTCGCGAGCAGGTGGAACACCGTGCTGGCCAGGAACACGAGCCCGACGAGCACCGCGAGCGTCCGCCCGGTCCGCCGCCCGTCGGCGCGCCACCACACCGCGATGGCGGACACGAGGAACGCCAGGTTGGTGACCTCGTTCAGCGGCTCGCCCCACAGCCCGGGCGCGAGGCGCTCGCAGTAACCGTCCACGTATGCGGTCCAGTTCACCGGGTAAGCAAACTCCACCCGGGTGAACCGCGGTGCCAAGGGTGGCGGGTTTCCCGTTATCGATCCGACCGGAAGTAGGCGGATACGCAACTGGCGGCACCGCATGCGGCACCGTTCCCGCCGTGACTGCGGTTGGTTTGGTAACCAGCCGCACAGTAGCGTGGGGCATGAGCGACAGCCGGTTTCCCGTGACCGAACTCGAAGACCTGCCCGAAGACCTGCGTGAACGCGTGGGCGCCATCGCGGAGAAATCCGGCTTCACACCGAATATCTTTCGCGCGCTGGGCCACCGGCCGGCGGAGCTGCGGGCGTTCATGGACTACCACGACGCGTTGATGGAGCGCGAAGACGGGCTGACGAAGGCGGAGCGCGAGCTGGTCGTCGTCGCGACGTCGGGGGCGAACCACTGCACCTACTGCATCGTCGCGCACGGGGCGATCCTGCGGATCCGCGCGAAGGATCCGGAGCTGTCCGACCGCGTCGCCGCGAACCCGTGGCAGGTGGAGCTGGACGAGCGCGGCCGGGCGATCGTCGACCTCGCGCTGGCGCTCGCGCAGGACTCGGCGCTGTTCGGCGAGGCCGACCTCGAGGCGGCGCGCGACGCGGGGCTGACCGAGGACGAGATCTGGGACGTCGGCGCGATCACGGCACTGTTCGCGATGTCGAACCGGCTGGCGCACCTCACCGCGCTGAAGCCGAACCCGGAGTTCTTCCTGATGGGGCGTCAGAAGCGGTAGAACGGGCCGGGCAGGTCGCGGCTCACCTCGAAGTGGCCGCGCAGCCAGGCGCGCAGCTTGTTCATCGGCTTCGTCCAGATGCGCGGCGCCGGCCCGAAGTAGCGCGGGTCTTCGTGCGGGGTGAACGCGTCGCCGGTCAGGACCACCACGTCGTGGCCGCGCGGGCAGCGGCCGGACACGGAGATCACGCCGCGCGTGAGGTTCTCGACCCACTCGACCTCGTCGACGCCGAGCAGCGTGCGGCGGTCGCAGACGGCGCAGTAGACGACGAACATCTAGAGCTCCATCCGCCAGGTCTCGCCGGTGACCGGCGGGCCGAACTCGCGGGTGGGCTCCTCGTGTTCCAGCCTGAACCCGGCGCTGCGGTAGATGCCGCGGGCGGCGTCGAGGGCCGAGAGCGTCCACAGCTCCATGGCCGCATAGCCGCGGCCGCGAGCGAACTCGACGCACTCCTGCACCAGCCGTTTGCCGACGCCGTGGCCGCGGGCGGCGGGTTCGAGCAGCAGGAGACGGAGCTTGGCGGTGCGCTCGTCTTGGCTGGGCATGCAGAAGATGCTGCCGACGCGTTCGCCGGCGAGCTCCGCGATCCACGCGGCCTGGCGCGGGTCGTCGCGGTGATCGGCGAAATCGGCGACCACGCGGGCGACGAGGGCTTCGAAGCGTTCGTCGAGGCCGTACTCGCGCGCGTAGAGGGTGCCGTGGCGGTGGACCACCCAGCCGAGGTCACCTGGTCGTGGGGTGCGTAACACGAGCGTGCGGTCTGTGGTCTTGTCGCCGACGAGCTGCGTGATGGTCCCCATCGCGCCGAGCAGGCGACGCTGGTCTTCGTCGGGGAAGCGTTCGAGAAGGCCGCCTATCTGGCGCACCGAGCGGCTGTCGAGGTCGGCGAACGCATCGCGGCCGGCGTCGGTCAGGCGGACGATCTGGCGGCGGGCGTCTTCGCCGCTGCGTTCGCGGAGGACCAGGCCGCGGCCTTCGAGGCGGCTGAGCAGCCTGCTCGCGTAGCCGGCGTCGAGATCGAGGCGTTTCCGCAGGTCACTCACGTGAAGCTCGGTTTGTTGGGCGACCTCGAACAGTACCCGAGCTTCGCTCAGGGAGTACTCGGCGTCGGCCGGTCCTTCGTCGAGGACGCCGATCACCCCGGTGTAAAGGCGGTTGAACGCGCGCACGGTTGCGACGCGCTCCGCCAGGCTCACGTCGTTCATTGACCACCTCAACCAAATCGTTGACGGAGTCAAGCATCGCGCCGCAAGCCGGTTCACGCAAGGGGCTGGCGGAATCGGACAAAGGGTCCAGACATGTGGAAACCCCGTGATGCTGCCAGGTCGGGGGTCCGCCAGCATCACGGGGTCGTACTGGTTATCGATACCGCGAGGCGCGGCGTTACAGCCACAGCACTTTGTGGTCTAGATCACTCACGTGAGTGACACACTAACCAGTTACAGCTGGGTCAGCGCATGAACGGCTGACGCGCCTGGGCGAGGGCGATGAGCTCCTGGCGCACCGTCGAGGTGGCCGCGGTGTCGATCGCCCGGCTCAGTGCCCGGCGAGTACGAGCCTCGGCGCGACGAGCACGGAGCTTGGCGGCGATGTTGCTCATTGTTTCTGCATCCCCTTTGGAGGTTCTCGGTGGTTGTGTCTCTAGTATGCGCCTTTTTTCACGAGGATGCCAACGAATCAGCGGTGATGTGGCTTACTGGCCGATGAATCATCGGCGGTAGCCAGGATTACGCCGGACAGATTGCGTGTCTCGGGTCACTTCGAGGTAACGGGCAGCGGTGTATCGGCTTATCTAGTGTTCTTGCTAGATACCGCTAGGCAACGTCATAGAGCGGTAGCGAGGGGAAGGCGACTGTCAATCGCGGCCGAGCAGGTAGTGCCCGAAGTGAGGCACCGTGAAGGCGATCTGTCCGCGTTCGGCGGAGTAGACGAGACCCTTTTTCATGAGGCTGTCGCGCGCCGGCGAGAGCGAGGAGGGCTTGCGCCCCAGGTAGACGGCCACGTCGGCGGTGCCGGCGGCGTCGTCGCGGCCTTGCGTCAGCTCGGCCATCGCGAGCAGGTACTCGCGCTCCGCGGGTGTCGCGCGCTCGTAGCGCGAGCCGAAGAACCCCACGGCCAGCTCGGACTCCGCCTCGGGCGCCGCGACCTGCACGTCCTTCACCGTGATCGGATCCGCGGGCGCGGCGTCCCACGCGGCTTTGCCGTAGGCCTGGATGAAGTAGGGGTATCCGCCGGACGCGTCGAACAGTGCGTCGAGCGCCTCGGGCTCGATGCCGGCTTCCTCGCGTTCGATGGGGGCCATCACGGCGAAGTCGGCGTCCTCACGGCTGAGGCGGTCGATGCGCGCGTAGCGGAACAGCCGTTCCGAGTAAGACTTCGAAGCGCTCAGCACGGCCGGCACGTGCGGCAACCCCGCCCCGACGACCACGAGTGGCGCCCCGGACTGCGACAGCTCATGGCATGCGGCGCACAGAGCCGAGACGTCGTCGGGCTGCAGGTCCTGGATCTCGTCGATGAGCAGCGCCACCCCGGTGCCGACGTCGGCGGCGAGTTCGGCGACGTCGGTGAACAGCTCCACCAGGTCGATCTCGATGTCCCCGGAATCGGCGCGCCCCTGCGCGGCCGGCGCCTCGATGCCGGGCTGCCACCGATCCCGCAGCTTCGCGTCGACCTTGTTCGCCTTCAACGCGAACGCCTTAAGCACCCCCAGAACCCCGTCAACCCGGTCCGGCGCCCGGTGCCGGACCGCGAGATCCCGGATCGCCCTGTGCAGGGCAGCCGACAACGGCCTCCTGAGCTCCGCATCCGGGCGCGCCTCGATCTTCCCGGCGCCCCACCCGTGCCGAAGGGCCATCGACCGCAGCTCCCCGAGCAACACGGTCTTGCCGACCCCCCGCAGCCCGGTCAACACCAGACTCCGCTCCGGCCGCCCCCTCGCGACGCGCTCCAGGACCACCTCGAACGCCCCCAGCTCGCGCTCCCGCCCCGCCAACTCGGGCGGCCGCTGCCCAGCCCCGGGCGCGAACGGATTGCGGATGGGGTCCACTCTGCCACCGTATCGGGGTATCTAGCGCAGGCCCGATATTGCGCCATATCCCGCTAGCGCGTGTCGCCGATCACTGCCCTGTGGCTTTGACTTTGCACGCCTGATGACGGGTCCCCTCACCTCCGCGCGACCCGCACGACCGGCTGCTTCGCGCCGGGCCCGCCACGCGAACGGTTCGCTCGCGCCAAGCCGCGCACGCGAGTGGACCTTTCGCGCCAACCCGCGTGCGAGTCGACCGTTCGCGCCGGTGCGGCCACGCGAACGGACCTTTCGTGCGAGTCGTGTGTGCGAACGGACCGATCGCGCTTGGCGCGGCCACGGCGAACGGACCTGTCGCGCCAAGCCGCGCACGCGAGTGGACCTTTCGCGCCAACTCCGCGTGCGAGAGGACCGTTCGTGCCGGTGCGGTCACGCGAACGGACGTTTGCGCCAAACCGCGCACGCGAGTGGACCGTTCGCGCCAACCCGCGTGGGGAGGGGACCGTTCGCGCCCGGTCGCCCGGAAGGACCGGGCACTTCGCCGCTCCCCCGGCGCGAGAGTGGACTCTTCGCGCGATTCGCGTGCGCGAATGGAGCGTTCGGCTCTACCGCCTGTCGTGACGGGACCTCTCCCGCGTCGATGGACCGCCGGCGCGACGTCAGCCCCGTTCGCGCTCCCACGCGACGGCGGCGCCCACGCCAGGAGGGATGCGCGAGTGGACCTTTCGCGCCAACCCGCGCACGCGAGTGAACCGTTCGTTCCGGTGCGGCCACGCGAACGGACCTTTCGTGCCAAGTCGTGCGTGCGAGGGGACAATCGTGCCCGGTCGACCGGTGCGACTGGACCGTCCGCGCTCCCCGGCGCGCGAGTGGACCGTTCGTGCCGAGTCGCGTGTGCGAGGGGACCGTTCGCGGGCATGGCACCGCGCGAGTGGACCGTTCGCGCCGGGCCCAAGGCGTGGCGGGACCGGTCACGAAGGGGCCGGCCGTACCGGTCGAGCGGGCACGACAGCACCACTCGCTCAGCCAACCCACCTCGACCCCACGCGACCAGAGGGATGGACGCGTCTCCCAACCCAGAGGGATGGGCGGGTCTGCAGCCCCGACCATCCCCACCCCCAGCGCTCACTCCGACGCCGTACTAATCGGCCAGGTTCCGTTCCGCGTAGATCCGCATCGCGTCCCGGATGAACTCCGCGGTGCCAGGGCCGAAATCGGCGTCGTAAGACCCATACCGCGGATCATCGACATACAACTGCCCCAAGCCCGCGAAGTATCCGCGCGACACCGTCTTCACAGCGGGCCGCAGCCAGGCGTGGAGACGGCCCACGATGGCCTGCGCCTCGGCAGACTCGATCGACAGGCCCGAAGCCCGCGCCGCCCCGAAAGCAGCGGCGATCTCCTTCTGCTCCCGCTGGTGCGCCGCACGCTCCGAAGCCGACAACGACCGCCACCACTGGTCGCCAGTGCGATAGGCCGATTTACCCCAACGGGACGTCACCTCGGCCTCGTGCACCGTGTGATCGAAGCCGTCGAAAACTTCTTCCGCCACGAGTGGTTCACCTCCCTCCAATTTCCTCAACGTGGTCCGTACGGAGTCGATCTGCCGCCCGATCCGCGCCCGCTCCTGTTCCAGCAGCGAGAGGTGCGTCGACAAAGCGACAACGCTGTCGCGTTCGCCGTCGAGCACGGAGGCGATCGCGGGCAGTCCCAGGCCGAGTTCGCGCAGCAACAGGATCCGCTGGAGCCGCACCAGGGCGGCCGAGTCGTAGTAGCGGTAGCCGTTGCCGCCGATGCGGCTGGGTGCGAGCAGCCCGACGGCGTCGTAATGCCGCAGCGTCCGGCTGGTCGTGCCCGCCGCTCGGGCGATGTCCTGGATCGACCATTCCATGCCGTCAACGGTAAAAGTTGACGCAGCGTCAAGGTCAAGCACCAGAGACGCCCAGAGACACCCAGAGAAACCAGAGCCGCTAACGCCCGCTGAGCAAATCTAGAAAAAACGCGATACACACCTAGGCAACGCTAGCGCGGTTCGGCGACCGTCAGGCGGGGAATCCCGGTTGTAGGTTCGACCAGCACCGAAGACCTCGCAGGAAAGGCGATGACCGTGATACTGCGCCGGGTGGCCCGTCCACTGATCGCGTCGATGTTCATCTACGGCGGTATCGGCATGCTCCGCGACACCCAAGGGCACGCGAAGGCGATCGAGCCGTTCCTCACCGAGACGTTCGACAAGGTCGAGGGCCTCGTCCCCCAGCAGGTGCCGCGCGATCCCGCGACGCTCGTGCGCATCGACGCCGCCGTGAAGATCGGCGCCGGTCTCGCGTTCGCGGCGGGCAAGGCGCCGCGGCTGGCGTCGCTCGCGCTGCTGGGCACGCTCGTGCCGACGACGGCCGCCGGGCACCGGTTCTGGGAGATCAAGGACCCTGCCGAGCGGCAGGCGCAGCAGATCCAGTTCCTCAAGAACGCGGGCATCGCCGGCGGTCTGCTGCTGGCCGCGGGCGACACGGCGGGCAAGCCGTCGCTCGGGTGGCGCGCCCGCCGCGCCGCGAAGAAGGCCGGCAAGCAGGCGGAGAAGCTGACCAAGAAGGCCGAAAAGCAGCTCAGCTGAACAGCGGATCCGGGCCCCGCGCAAGGGGCCCGGACTCACTTCTCCAGGATCGCCGTCACGCCTTGGCCCCCGGCCGCGCAGATCGAGATCAGGCCGCGGCCGGATCCCTTCTCGTGCAACAGCTTCGCCAGTGTCGCCACGATCCGCCCGCCCGTCGCGGCGAACGGGTGCCCCGCGGCGAGCGACGAGCCGTTGACGTTCAGCTTCGCCCGGTCGATCGAGCCGAGCGGCGCGTCGAGACCCAGCTTCTCCTTGGCGAACGCGGGGTCCTCCCACGCCTTCAGCGTCGCCAGCACCTGCGACGCGAACGCTTCGTGAATCTCGTAGAAGTCGAAGTCCTGCAAGGAAAGCCCTGCACGTTCGAGCATCCGCGGCACCGCGTACGCGGGCGCCATCAGCAGTCCCTCGGCGCCGTGGACGTAGTCGACGGCCGCCGTCTGCGAGAACGTCAGGTAGGCCTGCACGGGCAGGTTGTGCGCCTTGGCCCACTCGTCTGTCGCGAGCAGCACGGTCGACGCGCCGTCGGTCAGCGGCGTCGAGTTGCCGGCCGTCATGGTGCCCTCCGCACCGCCGTACACGGGCTTGAGTTTGGCCAGCTTCTCGACCGTCGAATCCGGCCGCAGGTTCTGGTCCTTGGCCAGTTTGAGGAAGGGCGTCACGAGGTCGTCGAAGAACCCGCGGTCGTACGCGGCGGCGAGGTGCTGGTGACTGGCCGCGGCGAGCTCGTCCTGCGCCTCGCGCGTGACGTCCCAGATCTTCGCCGTCAGCGCCGCGTGCTCACCCATCGACAGGCCGGTGCGCGGCTCGGCGTTGCGCGGGATCTCGGGCACGATCTGGCCCGGCCGCAGCTTCGTGAGCAGCTTGAGCCGGTCGCCCAGGGTCTTCGCTGCGTTGAGCTGCACGAGGATCTTGCGCAGGTCGGTGTTCACGGCCAGCGGAGCGTCACTCGTCGTGTCCACGCCGCCCGCGATGGCGGAGTCGATCTCCCCCAGCGAGATCTTGTGCGCCAGGTTGATCACGGCCTGCAAACCCGTGCCGCAGGCCATCTGGACGTCGGACGCGGGGGTCGCGGCCGAGAGCCGGCTGCCGAGCACGCTCTCGCGCGCGAGGTTGAAGTCCTTGGAGTGCTTGAGCACCGCGCCCGCCGCGACCTCGCCGATCACCTCGTCCTGCAGCGCGAAGCGGCTGACCAGGCCGTCGAGCGCGGCGGTGAACATGTCCTGGTTCGACGCCTTCGCGTACGGGCCGTTCGACCGCGCGAAGGGGATGCGGTTGCCGCCGATGATCGCGACCTTGCGGACCGCGGCGGTTTTCCTGGTCGCCATGACGTCCACCTCTCTGAGTCGTCCCTTTCACACTGTAACCTACTAGTGAGTAGGTTAAACTGCGACGTGACGCAGACGGCACGGGAGGCGCTCGATGGCTGACAGGTATCAGCAGTTCACGAAAACCCCGGTGGGGAAGTTCGTGGTGCCGAAGCTCGGCCTGCCCAACCCCGCCACGCTGCGCCGGTACCGCGCCGGCCAGCCCGCACTCGAGGGTCCCGCACTCCTCGGCGCCGCGCCGGGCGGACGGCTCGAAAAGACTCTGAAGGGTCAGCTTGACGAGGCGGGGATCGAGGTTCTGTCGGCTGCGGCCGAACGCCACGGGGCTCTCGTCTTCGACGCCACGGGCGTCAAGGACCCCACCGACCTGCGTGAGGTCTACCGCTTCTTCCACCCGGTGATTCGGAAGGTCGGGCCGTCGGGCCGCGTCGTCGTGTTCGGGACGCCGCCGGAGCTGGTCGAAGGCCGCGAGCGGATCGCGCAACGGGCGCTGGAGGGCTTCGTGCGCTCCGTCGGCAAGGAGCTGAAGCGCGGCGCGACGGCGCAGCTCGTGTACGTGGCCGAAGGCGCCGAAGCCGCGGCCGAGTCGACCGTGCGGTTCCTGCTCTCGGCGAAATCGGCGTTTGTCGACGCGCAGGTGATCCGCGTCGGCACGCACGGCACCTCCGCCGTGGCTCCGGCAGACTGGGAAAAGCCGTTGGACGGCAAGGTCGCGCTGGTCACCGGCGCGTCGCGGGGCATCGGCGAGGCCATCGCGGACACGCTCGCCCGCGACGGCGCCCACGTCGTCGCCCTGGACATCCCGGCGCAGGGCGCGGATCTGTCCACAGTGGCCAATCGCGTTGGCGGATCCGCACTGCAGCTGGACATCACGGCAGCCGACGCACCGGCCAAGCTCGCCGAGTACCTCACCACACGCCACGGCGGCGTCGACGTCGTCGTGCACAACGCCGGTATCACGCGCGACAAGACGCTCGGCAACATGACCGAGGGCGGCTGGGACGTCGTCCTCACCGTGAACCTCGCCGCGCAGCTCGCCGTGAACGACAAGCTGCTCGCCGACAAGGTCCTGCGTGAAAACGGCCGTATCATCGGCGTCTCGTCGATCGCGGGTATCGCCGGCAACGTCGGTCAGACGAACTACGCCACGTCGAAGGCCGGCGTGATCGGCATGGTCAACGTCGGCGCCCCGCAGCTCGCGGAGTACGGCGGCACGATCAACGCCGTCGCGCCGGGCTTCATCGAGACCAAGATGACCGCCGCCGTCCCGCTGTTCATCCGCGAAGCCGGGCGGCGCCTGTCGAGCCTCGGCCAGGGCGGGCTGCCGGTCGACGTCGCCGAGACCATCGCCTGGTACGCCAACCCCGCGTCGGCCGCGGTCAACGGCAACGTGGTCCGCGTGTGCGGCCAGGCCTTGCTGGGAGCGTGACGATGTCCGTCCGCGAGCTGACCAGCGCACCCAGCCTGGCGACGCTGTACCCGAAGGCCCTGCTGCGCCGCGGCGGCGGTTCGACGCTGCCGGACACGGAGCTGGTGCGGCCGTCGGTCACGATCTCGGCCGAGCATGTCGCTGCGTACGCAGAGGTGTGCGGGTTTCGGTATTCGGATGTGCTGCCCGCGACGTACCCGCACATGCTGGTGTTCGGATTGCAGATGGCGCTGATGACGGAGCCCGGGTTCCCGTTCCCGCTGCTCGGCCTGGTGCACGTGGCGAACTCGATCACTTCGAAGCGCCCGTTGTCCCTGGGCGAGACGTTCTCCACGCGGGTGCGGGCGGAGAACCTGCGGCCGCACGAGAAGGGCCGGCAGTTCGACATGGTGAGCGAGCTGTGGGCGGGCACGGAGCTGGTGTGGTCGGAGGTGTCGACTTACCTGCGCCGCTCGAGTTCCCCGGGTTCCTCGCGGCCGCGCGCCTCATTGGTCCCCCCGACCCCGACCGCCCTGTGGACCGTCCCGGCCGACATCGGCCGCCGCTACGCCGAGGTCTCGGGTGACCGCAACCCCATCCACCTGCACCCGCTGACCGCACGCCTGTTCGGCTTCCCCCGCGCCATCGCCCACGGCATGTGGACGAAGGCCCACGCCCTGGCGTCCTTCGAGGGCCGCCTGCCCGACGCGTACACGGTGGACGTCCGCTTCAAGCAGCCCGTGCTGCTTCCGGGCCGCGCGGCCTTCACCGCCTGGCCGACGGACGAGGGATGGGCTTTCGAGCTGTGGAATGCCCGGAAGCCCAAGCCTCATCTGGACGGTGTGATCTCAGCTCTCTGAGTGCGTTTCGGGCAGCGGCTTCCAGACCTGGCCTTCGACGAGGTCGTTGAACCCCAGCCACACGAGGTTCATCAGCCACGACGCGAGCACCCCGTCGGAGATCTCGGGGTGGTCCAGCGCCCAGTCGGCCAGCGACTCCGCCGCACCGACCAGCGCCGCGGCCAACCCGGCGCCCGAGAACTCGGCCTGCTCCCCCAGGCCCTTCCGCGTCCCCGCGGACACCACCAGCGCGGCGACCAGCTCGATCGCCCGCCCGCGCATCGCGGTGACCTCGCCCGCGAACGTGCCCCCGACCGTCAGCGCTTGGCGGTGCAGCACCGTCCATGACTCGCGGTACTCGGCGACGAAGCGGTAGAACGACCGCAGCCCGTGCCACAGCTGCATGTCCGGCGGAAGATCCGGCTGGGCGCCCGCCTGGATGGCCTCGAGCAGGCGCGTCGCCTCGCGTTGGATGCTCTTGCCGAAGAGGTCTTCCTTGGAGCCGAGGTAGGTGTAGATCATCGGCTTGGAAACGCCGGCGACGTCGGAGATCTCGTCCATCGAGGCCGCGTGGTAGCCGTGGCGGGAGAACACGCGCACGGCGGCGTCCAGGATCTGCCGCTCACGCACGGCGCGCGGCAGCCGCCGGGCCCGCTCGGGCGGGCGCTGATCTTCGTCGGGCACTCTCCGACCTCCCTCTCGCCAGCAGGAGACGGTACCTGCCGCCGTGGTCGCCGCGTGCTTGCCCGCTTACCTACTCATGGGTAGCCTTTGCTGGAAGAGCACGGAAGGGACTTGGGATGGCCGACCGTTCTGACGTGGCCGGTTTGCGCGGCGCCGCCCTGCTCGACGCCCTCGACCGCGTCGCACTCGACGGCCTCGACGTCAACACCGTCGCCGACGCACTCGACCCCCGCGAACTCGGCCGCGACGACTTCCGCCGCCTGCTCTCGTCACTCATGCGCCTGTCGGAAGACTTCCCGGCGTTCTCCCTGACCAAGATCGACCCGACGCGCTTCGCCACGCTCGTCTCGCGCGCCTCCCGAGCGCAATTGGAGGCCGTCGTCGCCTCCCGCCCCCTGCGCGAACGCGTGCTCGACGAGATCTTCGCCCGCATGGGCGCGCACATCCGCGTGGACCGCGCCCGCTCGCTCGACGCCGTCATCCGCTGGCGCCTCTCCGGCGGCACCGGCGCGGGCGGCTATGACCGCTACGCCACATCCATCTCCGGCGGCTCGTGCACGGTCTCGCGGACCGTCGAGGGCGCCCGCCCCCGCGTCACGATTACATTGTCCCCGGTCGACTTCTTCCGCATCATCACGCACCAGGCAACTCCCGCCGTGCTGTTCGTGACGGGCAAAATCAAGGTGAAAGGCGACCTCGCATTCGCGGCCGGCTTGATCGGCTACTTCGACCTCCCGAAGCCCGCCTGAGCCGTTGGACTTCGTTTCCGTGTCCCGATTCCCGCGTTCCCGTTCCGCCGCCACCGAGGGGCACGCGGTCAACGGCTTCGCCCGCGAGCTGGACGTCGGCAAGCTCACGCCCGCGCAGTTCGTGCAGGTCCTGGAAACCTTGCACATGCTCGGAAACGCGGGCGCCGGCATCGAACTGAGCAGCCTGACCACCCAAGCCCTGGTCGACTTCGTCCATCGCGCCTCCCGCGACCAACTCAAGGCACTCGCCGACCACCCCGAGTTACGCGCGGTCTTCCTCGACGAGATTTTCCGCAGAATGTCCGTGCATTTCCGCGCCGACCGCGCCCGCCACGTCGACTTCGTCGTTTCCTGGCGCTTTTCCGGCGGCACCGGCGAAGACGGCTACGACCGCTTCCAAACCGTCATCGAATCCGGCGCGTGCGTCTCGAGCACCGACCTGTCCCGCACCCCGGACACCACCCTCACCCTCTCGGTCGACGACTTCATCCGCATGGCCACCGGCATCTCCGCCCCCGCGGCGATGTTCGTGACAGGCCGCGTGAAGGTCAAGGGCGAATACGCGCCAGCGGTGCGGTTCTCTAGCTACTTCGACATCCCGAAGCCCAGCACTGGCGAGTAGCTCAGCCGAGCGCATGCCGAGGGCCGCGTTCCGTGGTGAACGCGTGGAGCGAATCGTGCGCCGCGCGGCGCACCTCGGCGGCCAGCCGCTCGTCTTCGAGGGTCTCGAAGGACATGAAGGCACCGAGGCGGAGCAAGCGCTTGAGGAAATCCTTCAGCAGGTCGGTGGCGTTCACTCCGCCGGTGTCGATCTCTTGCCATACGCGGAGGATCGAGCGGACCAGCTGCGGACTGCCACCGAGTGCTCGCCGGCGTGCGTAGATCTGGTCGAACGCAGCTTCTCCGAGGATGGTCAAGGCAGCGTAGGGCTCGGTGCTGTCGGGATCGTGGACTAGGTGCGCACGCCACCAGAGACGGCCGAAAACGTGCCGAGTGAGGTCCTTGGCGAGGAAGCGCTCGTCGGTCCGCTTCTCGAACCGCCAGAAGGAGACGTCCGGCAGGACGACGAGCGCCAGGAACGCCCAGATGTCCCGCGCTGCTGCCTCTGCGGGCGCCAACCCCGACGTCTGGTGCAGCAACACTGCGATCTTCCGATCGAAGTTCGTTTGATCGTTCGTTGTCGCTCGGCCGGGAAAACCCGCCTCGCGCGCTGCGGCGACGATCGCCTGGCGGAGTTTCTCGAGATCCTTCTCCCGGACGCGGTCGCCGCCCGTCGCGGCGTAGACGGCGGAGTCATGGCGCAGCGCGACCTGCTGTTCGAGGTCCTCGATCGCCAGCGCCTGGTACTGGTCGTACAACGCCTGTGCCTGGCGGGGCAGCAGGCGCGGGAACAAGACGCTCATCAGGACTCCTCGAAGATCCGAACGGCGTGCTGCAGCTCGGTGGCGAACGCGGTCGGCGATTGTTCCCGGGTCCGGCGCAGGTGGGTCACACTCTGGCCGGGGAAGAACCGCCCGATGAGAGCTTGCAGCGTGCCGCCGATGCTTTCCTCACCGTAGTCGGCCTCCAGATTGAAGTCCTGGTCCTGCAACGCGTATTCGACCAGCGTGCGGGCGACGTCCGTGTGGACCGTGGAGAGCACCACGCGATCGACGGCCCGAGGCTTGGCCGCGTTCCGCATGGCGTCGACGAGCACCTGCTTGCGTTCGTTCACCAGCAGGAGCAGCGCGCCCATGGTGGCAGTCTCGAGGTCGCCGCCGATTTCCACGTGCCAGCCGGCGCCTTCGGGGTACTGGGTCTTGGAGAAATCGACCACAGCGATCGGGAAGAGTGGCGCGTCGCCCTGGAGGCGGGTGCTGTAGTCGGCAGACCACAGGATGGAGCCGGCCCTTCGGGGCGAGGCGAGTGCGCCTGCCTCTGAGTATTCGGCGAGCACCAACGTCGTTTCCAGCTTCAATACGCCGCCGAGCTGGCTTCCCGGCAGCACCGCGCCGAGCTCGACCTTGGCGACACCCGCCTCGGGAAGGATGATGCGGTCACCGGCGGCTTTCAACCCTGAACCAGACGCGGTCCAGACCATCGCCAGCGTCAGCTTCGCCGAGGCCGGGAGGCCGGTGACCTGCCGCACGAGACCCACGTCGACGGTGACCGATTGCCGCAACGAAAGGTCCGTTCGGTAGTCCCAGTCCGGCAAGGCGTCCGGCAGCTCGGTCGGGACGTCGTCGATGAGCCACTGCCACGGTCCGGGAACTACCGAGCCGTGGGGTGCAGTGCGGTACGGCGGCGCCTGGGTACTCAACGAAGCGCCTCCTCGCGCCGGGCGGTCACGGTGATCTCGGTGGTCGTGTCCGGTGCCGGGCGGACCAGGACACGCCATACGTCTTCGCTGCCTTCGAGGACCTGGCTCTGTTCGGTGCGAAGCTCGCCGTCCGGACCTTCCCAGCCGAAGAACTGCGGTTCGTCGGCTCCCCGCGGCGGGTCGGTTTCGCGACTGCTGGTGCCTGCCAACGCGACACCGAAGTCGGCGGCGCACCGATGCAGGCCGGGTGTGGTGATCCGGAACGCCTGGATCAGCACGACGTGCCCGGCGCGGATCTCGTAAGACGGCGAATCGAGGTATTCCACCCGGGGCCGCCGTCCGTTCGACGTGCCGGGTTCGGGACGGATGTCCGGCGCCGGAGCCAAGCTCGCTCCGACATCGCTGCCTGCGCCGGAATCGAAGAGGTCGCCGGAACGCTGAGAGGCGCTGGTCTCTGTGATGGGAGCGACCGGCTTGAACGCCTGTCGATAGTCGGACGCGCCGCCGACGCCCCAGGAGCCCGCCACGAGGTCGGAGAAGGTGCGGCTGGCTGCACCCAAAGCAATCTCGGACGATCCCGTCTTGACCCGGCCGTCCACGTCGATCAGTTCTTCGACGTGTTCCTTGATACGCGTGAAAGTCGTCTTGACATAGGTCTTGTCACGTCCCTCGAGAGACTGCCAGTGCCAAGCGTCGTGCGTCGGTGGTTCGGAAGCGGCGAAGGCGCTGTCGAGCTCTGCGGCGGCGCGGAAAACACCGGCGTACGAGACGTACTCCGCCGGAGGCTTGGGGCCGGCGTGGTAGGTGACCACCAACTCGGCAGTCCGCATCAGACAGACGTGGTGGACAGTGCTGCCGATGCCGGCTGCAACACCGGCCGGAGTTTCGGCGAACGGCGAAACGAACCGCTTCTCGAGCCCCAGATTGCCGAGTTTCGCCTTGGGGTTGTAGCAGCGCAGTTCCTTGTGGTCCTCGTCCGACTGCATCGCCTCGTGCGCCGCGACAAACATGTCCAGAGGCGTGGTCTCGCGCGGGTCCGGTACGGGCACGGTCATCCCGTCGCACTGCACCGAGAACCGCATCGGCGGAATGCCGTCGTCGGACCCGGCGAGCATTTTCGGCCAGAGGTTCCAGGCGATCGTCTCGGCGAGGTACTCCCCCGCCTCCTGGATTTTTCGCTCACCGAGGTCGGGATCGATGACGACGACTGTCGTGCCGGTCTCCCGCCGGCCGAAGGGGCGCAGCCCCAATCGTTCCGCGGTGGCGTCGGCTTCTGCACCGACGAGCGGCTCGACCACACCGTCCGCAGAGACAGCGCCCCACCAGTGGCGACCGGTGTACCGCCGTCCGGACAGACCTTCGCCCTCCGCATAGCTCTTCCAGAGTGCGCAGCCCATCAACCGCGTCTCGAAGCCGCCCGAAACCTTGCATCGCGTGTGGACTAGCACGGTCCCAGGCTTGCTTAGGAGATAGAAGATCCCTTTGCCGAATCCGTAGGTGCCGCCGCCGAGCTCGGTGTCCCGCGGCTCGCCGATGTTCCGGATGAACGAGACGAAGTCGTGGTTCTCGACCACCGCGTTGTCCGCGCGGGTCGGGCCGCCCAAGCCGGTCGTCCCGCGGTCGGAGACCGTCAAGACGCGGATTGCCGGGCTCGAGATCGCCTGCCGGAGCGGCAGGTTCTCGTGGACGGGAACGCGTCGGGTGAGCAGTTCCCGCCATGCCGGCGCGTGAGCCGGGCTCACGACCTTCAGATCGAGGTGGTAGTCGACCGTCGTATCGCCGGTTCGCGCGTCCCAACTGTTCTGGGCCGACTCGCGCACGAGGATCGTCAGCAGGTCCAGCTCGGGCCTGCCGAGCTGGTTGCGGATGCCCTCGGCTGCGCTCGCCCCTTCGGGCGGGAACGTCTGGGAGTGCCAGGCTGGTTCGGTCACTTGTTCTCCTGGGTGATCCGAATGATCCGATCGCGGATGCCGGGGTCGTCCGTGACCTGCGGCTGCTGTTGATCGAGGTCGAGGGTGTAGTCGAGGTCGGAGATTCCCTGTAGCGCCGATGACGGGTCGATGCGCGGGAAGTCCTTGCCGACCTCGTACCAGCGTTGTTCGCGAACGGCGAAGCGCACTTCCCCATAGAGGTCCGCATCGGCGGGGCGGTAGCCGCCTTCGGCGAGCTTGAAGAGCAGCCCGTTGTCGTCGTCGCCGGCCTGGCGCGCGTCTTCGACCAGGTCGGCGATCGTCCGGCCCTGCTCTGCAACCCGTTCGAGCCGGACCCACACCAGGTCGAGGTCTCCGTGCGGCGGGGGCTGGAGCTGCTCGACGCCGTGGATGCGGACCTTCCGGTCGGTCGTGGCAGTGGAGGTCTTCACCTCGATGCCCTGCGTCCCGACTGTGAAGTCGTGTCGGTGTCCGGAGGGGCCCGTCCAGAAGTCGACCGCCGTGCTCTCTCCGGCGAGCAGCTCGTTAAGCACCACAAGTTCGCCGAAGAGCCCTGCCAGCCGGTCGGCGGTCAACGGTACCGGTGAATGCTGGAACAGGGCCCGCCACTGTGCCAAGACCGTGTAAAGCGCTTTCAGAGGTCGCTCGGGCGCTTCTTCGACGGCGGCGAGGACGTCGGCAACGAGGCCGGTGAACACCTCGTCGAGATCCCTGCGGAGGCAACCGAGATTGGCGTAGCGCTCGTAGACCTTGCCATTCTCGAGCGGTCGTTCGCGAACGGTCAGCGCAGTTCCGCCTCGGTCGGGCCGGACGTGCTGGTGCGCGGTCAACGGCACGAGCAGGTGGCGGTTTCCCACGTGGTCCACGGCTGCGAGCACCGGGCCCAGCGGCGTCGTCACCGGGAGATCGGAAGTGCGGACGTGCCCCGGGCCGGACACCTGCTCCTCTTCGAGGCGTTCCCAGTGGTCGTCTACGACCTTCCGCAACAGTGCGGGCATCAGTCGTCCACCGCGTCGAGGGCGCTCAGGTCCTCCTCTTCGATGCGGACCTTCGACAGGTTCGTGGCCACGTACTGCCACTCGACCGTCGAATCCGTCGTCGAGGGCGCGGGGAAGACAAGCCCGACGCCGATGACATCAGCCGCCGCGTTCAGCGCGCGGCGAGGGACGCGGGTTTCAGCCTTCGATTCCTTGGGCTGGGAATCCTTGTCGATTGCATAGAGCGCCAGCAACGCCGTCTCGGGACTTTGCCGCGTGCGGAGCGCGAAAATCATCTGCTCGGTCAACTCACCGCGTACCGACGAGATGTCAAGATCGATTGCAGCGTCTCGACGGCTCATAAGCGTCTTGATGTCGACAGAGGTGGGGTCGTCGCCCTCCAACGCTGAACGAGTGACCATGCGAACGGTGAAATCGTCGGCAAAGGTGAACGCCTTTGGGTCAGAGTCCTTTCCCGCCGCCCCGCCGATCAGTGCGATGTTCCACCTTCGCAGCGCACCCGACTTGTCGATGCGCTTGGCGATGTACTCGGTCAACAGCTTCGAGTCGCACTCCTGCGACCGTGCGTCGAACTGGTACTCGCGGAGGAAATCGGTCACGAGGTCGTGGGGAACTCCGCGGACAAGATGATTTCCGTCGGTCACCGACGCGTCGGGGCTGCCTTCCAGCGCGGCGTTCTCGACCAGTTTGCGAGCTGCCGCCTGGTTGGCGGCAAGCCACTCGTGATCGGTGTGGAAGTACCGGGTTTGAACCCGCTTGCCGCCGTACGCCGACGCGGACGGCACCGCGTTGGTCATCTTGGCGGCAGCCGTCACCCGCAACGATGGGTGCGTGCGCAGACGGACCGCGAACGTCATCGGCGTTCTGTCCTCGACCATGTAGACGTCGATGTCTCGGCGCATCTCGCTCTCGACGGTCGCGATGTGGCGGAACCAGTCACGCAGCTCGTCGGTCATCCAGATCCGAGGCAGATCGGCGTAGCCGTTGCGGAAGCCGAACCACCGTCCCATCTGCAGGAGCGTGTCGTAAGCAGACACCGAGCGCACGAAGAAGCTCACCGCGAGACCTTCGAGTGTCAAGCCACGGGACAGGGTGTTGCCACCGACTGCGATCGCGACCACCGGGCCGTTCTCGTAGTCCAACCGGTCCTTGCTGCCGGAGTTGTCCATGATGATCCTGCAGTCGCGCAGGACACCGGGCAGCAGCGGCTCGAGTTCCTCGAACAGCACCGGGTGTTCGCCGAACAATCCAGCCGGCACCCTCGAAGTTTCCTTCTCCCAGAGCTCGCGCAGTTCGTCGAGGAGCCGGGCGTCGCCCGCGCGGAGCAGCAGTTCGTTATCGTCACGGAGTTTGGTCAGCGGGCGCTCGAAGCTGTTGTGGACGGCGGTGTTGACGCTGGTATGCACCAGCATCGTGGAGTGCGGGTTGCCCGTATTGCGAACTCGGCGCGCAGCGGTACTCAGCCAGAAGTAGCGAACCGCAGTGCGGAGCGACTCCGTCATGACCGGATGGAAGCTTTCGGCGTCGGCGCGCGAGCTCGGGCGCACCAGGTCCACTTCGGAGTCGGGGACTTCGCGGATCATGTCGTAGCCGTCGAAGACGTGCTCGGGGTCCTCCCCGTCCATCACGTCTCGGCCGAACAGCACTTCGGTGCCGAAGTGTCCCTGCGGCTTGGGCAGGTTGACGATGAAGTGCTCGGGGTAGAGGTTCTTGGCCGAGGGATCGATCAGGAGGTTCGCGAACGGAGTAGCGGTGTAGCCCACGTACGCAGATTTCGGCAACCGGCCGAGGATCTCGATGATGAGGGGGTTGATCGTCTCGGTGGCGACCGTGGCCTGGTCGGCTTCGTCGTCGATGATCAATGCGGGGCAGTCGGCCAGGTACTCCGAAGCCGTTTCGAGCCACGCCGAGAACTTCTCGAGGACTCGGGGGTTCTTCTTGATCACGCACAGGACGTACTGCTTGCTGCTGTCGGCCAGATAGGAGGCGGCGTTGGCGGGTGGCGTGAAGTCCTTGTCCGGGTCGGTGAGCTGGTGCCACCGTGAGGGATTCGGCTTTACCAGCTGCTCGACGAGCCGGAGCTGAGTCTGCCTGCGCAAACCGTTGTGGATGCCGGCGAGGACGATGAAGAGCTTGTAGCCACGGTCAGCCGCCTTCGCCGTGACGGCGGTGAAGTTGGTGGTCTTGCCGGATTGGACGTAGCCGACGACTAGACCCTTGGTCGAAAACGTCCGCTCTCGCGGATGGCTCAGCAGCGACACGACCTTGGTCGAAGCCCCGTCGAGGTCTTCGAGGCTCTTGTCCGACCAGCCCGAGTCTCGTAACAGATCTTCCAGTGCCGGCCAGCACCGGTCCTTCGGCCGCGGACCCGAATACCAGGTAAGCCGGTTGTCGACGACGACGCTTCGCGGTTCCTCGCGCTCCCTTATCCGGATGGTCTCGCGTTCATGGCGTTCGGCGATCCGCTGCAACAGCTCGTCCGGCGCTCCGAACAGCTCCATCTTCTTGATCGCGGTCTCCGGAGTGCCGGAGTCCACCAAGTCGAGGAACGCCGAATACTGCTGGTCGAACTTGTCGGTCACCAATCCTCCATCTGCGTGCCCGGCCGCGTCGACTGTTCACGCCGCCCCATCCACCGTAGGACTTGTCGGCGGCCCCGTCAGGGATGTTCGAAGAGCGACCCCTGACAGGGGGCGCGCCCTTGGCAACGCAACGCGCTCCGTCACCGGTCGTCGCACGGGCGGCCGCCTTTGTTACTCCGTGCGGTCACGAATTCGTCACGCCGACATGAGCGTGGAGTGAAGTACTCGCCGGCGTGTCGGGTTCGGGACTCCTCCGGACTTGTCGTACCCGGCTTATAGACTTCTACCCCATGACCGACGGACAGGCGCCTTCGCCGACATCTGCGCAGGTCGAGATGGTGGACCTGTTTGCCGGTCCGGGTGGTCTCGACGTCGCGGCGCACTGGCTCGGAGTATCCGTTACCGGGGTCGAGGTGGACGGCGATGCTTGTGCAACCCGCAAGAGCGCGGGGCTGCTCACGAAGCAGGGAGATGTTCGCCATTCCAAGCCGATCGACTACCCGGAAGCCCGCATCCTCACCGGTGGCCCGCCTTGCCAGACTTACACAGTCGCAGGAAAGGGCGAAGGGCGCGGTCTTCTCGCGCAGGTGTTCAACTTCGTCGTGGCAATGGCCGGCGGCGCGGATGTCTCGGAAGAGCTGGCCGAGCTGGAGGACGAACGCACAGGTTTGGTCTTGGAACCACTGCGCTGGGTGATCGATGCCGCTGAGCGCGGCGCGCCGTACGAGTCCATCGTGCTGGAGCAAGTTCCTGCTGTCCTGCCCGTGTGGCAGCTGTTCGAGATGGTGCTCCTGGCACGTGGTTACAGCGTCGATTGCGGCATCCTCCACACTGAGGAGTTCGGTGTTCCCCAGACCCGGCGACGAGCGATCCTGATCGCAAGGTTGAACGGCGAGGCGTGGTTGCCCCGGCCCACACACCGTCGTTACTACCGCGGTAAAGCCCGTGGGGAGGGCGATCAGCGCCTCCGCCCGTGGAAGACCATGGGCGAAGCACTCGGGTGGTCGGAGGCCTTCACTGTGGTCTCCAACTATGGCACCGGCGGCGATCCCAAGGCACGAGGCGAAAGGCTTTCGACGCAGCCTGCCTTCACGGTGACCGGCAAAGTGTCGCGCAATCGGCTCGTCGGGCGGGGCAAGGGGTTGCCCGAGCGTTTCACCGATCACGAGGCCGGCAGGCTCCAGACCTTCCCGCACGACTACCCCTGGTCGGGTCGGGGTATCGCGCAGCAGATCGGCAACGCGATCCCGCCTCGGCTGGCCGCCCACGTCCTGGCCGCGGCGCTCGGCAAAGAGCTGGACGTGGCTGTGCTGGACAAGTGCGTCAAACGGAGCTGGAAGGAGACCCGCAACGGCGTCGAAGGTCTGGTCAAGAACCCCGACTAGCTCTTCGAGCGCCGCTCGCTGACTGCGGCGATCACCCGATCCGCAGCGGTTTCCACGGCTTCATGTTCCCAGATGCGGACCGAGACCCAACCGGCATCGTGGAGGCGAGTGTCCGTGTCGGCGTCGCGGCGGCGGTTGGTTTCGATCTTGGCGCGCCAGAAGTCGGCATTGTTTTTGGGCCAAGTCGCGTGGTCGGGGCAGCCATGCCAGAAGCAGCCGTCCACGAAGACCGCGACGCGTGCCGGGCCGAACACCAGGTCGGCCTCGCGGCGGACGCCCTTCACCGGTCGGCGATGTACGCGGTAGCGGTAGCCGGCGGCGTGAAGGATCTTGCGCAAGGCGATTTCGATCCCGGTGTCACGGGACTTCTGCTTGCTCATGCGGGCGCGCACCGCGGACGTGGTGTTCAGGCTCTCCACGGCGGACATTGTGGCATCGGAGGCTGTCGCGGGCCGTCTAACCCTCGACGATCCGCCCCTCAATCACCGGATGCTGACTCGGCCGGGGATCCTCCGCCACGACCTCGCTGTCCACCACCATCACCGGCCCCCGGCGCTGGTTCGCGTACCGAATGGCGCGCTTCTCAGCCCGACGCAGCCACCACCGGCGCACCAGCGCGCGCGAGGGCGGGAGCAGCACGAACAACCCCAGCAGGTCGCTGACGAAGCCCGGCACCATGATCAGGATGCCGCCCACGGCGATGAGCATGCCGTCGGTCAGTTCTTTGTCGGCGGGGCGGCCCGCTTGGGCCTTGGTGACGAAGGCGCGCATCGCCTTGCCGCCCTCGCGGCGCGCGAGCCAGGAGCCCACGAAGGCGCCCGCGATGAGCAGCGCGATCGTGCCGAGGACGCCCACCAGGGAGCCCACGGCCCAGATCGCGGCGACCTCGGCGATGACGTAGAGCAGGAACGCGACAGCCATACCTTCTCAACGAACGAGGTGTCCGGTTTTCTCCCGACCCGCGAGACGCCTAGACCGCGAGCAGGAAAGCCGCGACGTCCGCGCGGGTGCACAGCAGGTGGTGGCGGGCCTGCGGGGCGTCCGCGGCCACCGACGCCAAGAGGCGGCTGCGGTGCGTACGCGGCCAGTCCCAGATCCACTTCACGAAATCGCGGTCCAGCTTCGAGACGCAGCCGGGCGCTTGGGTGTCGCGGCCGCGTTCGCGCAGGTGGCGCAGCAGAACGCGGCGCAGACTGGTCGTGCGGGAGACGTCGAGGAACACGACGGTGTCGGCCAGCGGCAGGCGTAGGTCGAAACTGGAGCTGTAGTTGCCCTCGATCACCCAGCCGTCCGTGGTGACGGCGGCGGCCTGCGCGGCGCGGAACTCCTCGGGCGGCGCCGGCACCCAGCCGGGGCGCCAGTACAGCTGGTCGAGGTGGGTGACGGGTACGTTCAGCATCGCGCCGAGGCGCCGGGCGAGGGTGGATTTGCCGCTGCCGGAGGGGCCGAGGACGAGGACACGCCGCTTCACCGCGTGAACCCTAAGGCAGCAGCCCGCAGAGCAGCAGCCCAATTATCAGCAGGTCAGGGCCACGGGTGAGCTGCCGCAGCAAACCGGTCGGGATGAGGACGCCCTCGTACAACACCAGCCCCATCGACGAGAACTCGAACGGGCCGCGCGTGACGGTCCGCACCACGGAGTACGCGGCCACCACCACAGCGACCAGCGAGCCGAACGTCACCGGAACGCCGAGCAGCGCGACCACAGCCGCCCAGCAGGCCGCCAGCGCGACCAGCACCGAAGCCATCACCAGCCGCAGGCGCAGCTCCGACGCGTCGAGCCAGCGGCGCAGACCCGGCACGCGGTGCAGCTGCGCGATCGGCGCGGCGAACGGCAGCAAGGCCAGATAAGAGCCGAGCCCGAGCAGCCAAACCGACGTCACGCCCGGGAACGTCGTGTGGGTGGCCGTCACGGCGAGTGCCAAGAACACCGGCAGGCCCAACGCGTGGCGGCGTGCGAGAGTCCCTGTCACGACGTACCGCGTGACGATGAAGCGACCGTCCAACGCGCGGCGCCAGCGGACGGGGCGGCCGGCGGGGAGCAGGGCCCACACGTCGAGGAACGCCGCCGACGTGCGGCGCACCAAGCGTTCGCGGAAGTGCTGCACGAGGGTGTCCCGCGTCGGGGAAAGGGATGGTGACCAGGCCAGCAGCAACGCGGCGGCCGAGGACAGCGCAGCGAATATCCACAGTGGAGTGTCGGGGAAGACGCCCAGGACGGCCGGTACGAGCGGCAGCACGGCCTCACCGAACAAGGGCCGGCGGCGGGCCATCACCAGCGCCAGCGCCGCCACGGCGACGAACAGCGCGAGCGGTCCCACCACGTCCGGCGGAAAACCGATGAGCACCCCAGCGACGACGAAGAAGTACGCGACCGTCGCGAACCGCACGGCCCAGCCCGCCAGCAGCCGCCGGCGCAGCACGGCCTCACGGCGGCCGTCGAAGTCCGACCAGGTCAGCGTGGCGGGGTCGGCCCACACGTGGCCGCGCCGCAGCGTCGCGCGCCACGCGAGCGCGAGGCCGGCGCACAAGACGGCCACGCTGCCGTCCGCCCCGACCGCCGCGTCGCCGATCAGCTGCGACCGCACGAGCGCGGTGTTGTAGAGCGGTGAGCCGAGCAGGCCCACCGCGATGAACACGCCGAGCAGCACGTCGGGGCGCTTCAACGAGGCCATCGGGTGGCTGCGGCCGACACCGACGGGCAGCGACCGGGAGTCGGCCGAGCGCGGGGTGCCGAAGCGGCTCAACCGGTTCACCGGGTCTCGCCGACGAGCTGCGTTGCGCGGCACCACGCGATGAACACCACGAACCGCTTCACAGCTCGACCACGTAATCAGCCACGGCCTCGACCAGCACCGCGTCGTGGCTCGCCACCACCACAGCCGCGCCGGACGACAGGCTCGTCGACACCAGGGCCACCAGCCCGGCGCGACCGGTCGAGTCCAGCGCACGCTCCGGTTCGTCCAGCAACAGCACCGAATGCGGCCGCGCGACGGCCGCGTGCAACAACAGCCGCCGACGCTGGCCGGCGGAAAGGTCGCCTGCGGGAACGTCCGCGCGCGAGGCCAGCGAGGCCGGCACCGCGCAGGGCCCGCCGAACGAACGGCCCACCAGTCCAGGTGCTGCCGCGGGGTCAGCTCGTCGAACAGCGCCGAGTCGTCCAGCACCGCAGAGACACGCCGCCGGAACGGAGCCGATCGTTCGTCCGGCGCGCGCCCGCAGACGGAGACGGTGCCGGACGTCAGCGCCTGCGTCCCGTACAGGCAGCGCAGCAGCGTGGACTTGCCGGCACCGTTCGCGCCCGTGATGACCAGGCACTCGCCGGCGTCGACAGCCAGGTCCAGCTCCTCGAAGAGCACCGCCGGACCCGCCGTGACGCCGAGCCCCGTCGTCTGAACCAGCATGTCCGTCACACTAGATAGGCCTGCGCCTGCAACGTGAACAGTTCGGCGTATCCCGCCTGAGCCGCCATGAGCTCCTCGTGCGTGCCGTACTCGGCGACCTTGCCGTGGTCCAGCAACAAAATCCGCTCAGCCTGGCGGACGGTCGAGAACCGGTGCGAGATGTACAGCGTCGTGCGGCCGGCGGCCAGGGAGCGCAGGCGGGTGAACAGGTCGTGTTCGGCCTGGGCGTCGAGGGCGGACGTCGGTTCGTCGAGGATCAGAATGGGGGCCTCGCGCTGGAAGGCGCGGGCGAGGGCGATCTTCTGCCACTCGCCGCCCGACAGTGAGACGCCCTGGTCGAACCAGCGGCCCAACGGCGAGTCGTAGCCGGACGGCAGGCGTTCGATGCGTTCGTCGGCGCCGGCGCGGCGAGCGGAGTCCTCGATGTGGGGGCGGTCTTCCAGCCGGTGGAGGTCGCCCAGGCCGATGTTCTCCGCCGCCGTGCCTTGGTATGTCACGTAGTCCTGGAACATCGCGCTGATCTGGGTGCGCAGCTCGTCCGGGTCGTACGAGCGGATGTCCACGCCGTCGAGCAGGATGCGGCCGCCGGTGGGGTCGTAGAGCCGGCACAACAGCTTGAAGAGGGTGGACTTGCCCGCACCGTTGCGGCCGACCACGGCCACCGTCTCGCCCGGCCGGATCTCGAACGACACCCCGTCCAGGGCCGGTTCTTCGGCGCCCGGGTAGGTGAAGCTGACCGACTCGAAGCGGATGTGTCCCTCCACAGTGGACGGCAACGGCAACGGCGAGTCGGGCGCCACGATCTCGGGCGAAGTGTCCAGGAAGCGGTACAGCGTGTCCAGGTACAGATTGTTCTCGTACATCCCCGAAAACGCGGTGAACAAGCCTGAGACCGAAGCCTGCACCGACGTCGCCGCCGCGGTGTACAGCGCCAGGTCGCCCAGCGTCAGGCGCCCACCGACGGCCTCCAGCGCGATGTACAACGCGATCGCCGAGCCGGCCAGCGTCGACAGCAGCCCCCACGACGTCGAGCTCACGTTGCGGCGAACCGTCAGCCGCCGTTGCCGCTCGTACGACACCACGCCGAGCCGCCGGAACCGCTCCACGAAGTACGGCCCGAGGCCGTACAGCTTCGTCTCCTTCGCGTACGTGTCGGTCGTGACCAGCGAGGACAGGTAGTCCATCCGCCGCTTGATCGGCGACATCAGGAACGTCAGCCAGAACGCGCGCGACCCGTACTTCGACTGCGAGATGAACGCCGGGATCGGCGCGAGCAGCGCCACCAGCGCCAGCAGCGGGCTGATCGACACCAGCAACGCGATCATGCTCGAGAACGTGATCGCCGTGCGCACCAGCCCCAGCGCCGAAGTCATCATCGACAACGGCCGCGTCGGCGCCTCCTGCGCGGCCTGGCGCAGCATGTCGTACGACGCGGAGCCCTCGAAGTACGCCAGCTGCAGCTTGCTCGCGTGGTCCATCACCTGGTGGCGGATGGTCAGCGTCATGCGTTCCTGCAGCAGCGTCTGTGCGATCGACGTGATCGCATTGCTGATCGCGGTCGCGGCCAGCACACCGAACTGGAACAGTGTGATCCGCACGATGTCGCCGGTCGAGCCCTTGTGCTGGATGGCCGCGACGACGGCGTCCAGCAGCAGCTTCGCGATGTACGCCGTGGCCGTCGGCAGCAAGCCGGAGAGCAGCGTGACCAGCGCCAGCAGGATGGTGAGCGTCGGGCTGGCCTGCCACGTCAGCCGCGCGACCTTCGGCAGGCCGCGGACAGTGCCGTTCACCGACGTCTTCATCCGGCCGAACCGCGACTTCAGGTCTTTGGGCTGGTCCGGCTGCGGGGGTTCCGGGATGTCGACGGGACCGGTCAGGCCACTGTCGGGCACCGTCTGCGCCGGTCTGCGCCCCCGGCCGCCGGGTCGTCCGCCCGGCATGAATCCGCCTGGGATCACGCGGACACCGCGCCGTGCAGGAAGACGTCGATCATCTCAGTGGTCTCCGGCGAACCGGGCATCGCCCGGCTCTGCGCGAACAGCATCGAGACGAACAGGGAAGCGGCCTTGTTCACCGGCAGCCGCAAGCGGTCGGCGTCCGGGACGAACAGCTCACGGACGGCGCGGTGCATCGCCTCGAACGACTCGCGCCGGCTGTCGCCGGTCACCGACTTGCGGTTGCGCGCCTCCTCCGGGCGCGTCCGGCCGGCCCGGGTCGCACCCATCACGGCACCCAGCCGCTGCAGGTGCGCGGTCAGTGCGTCGACGGCTTCCAGCAGCCGCCTCTCCAACGGCAGCTCACTCGGGATCTCTCCGATCATCTCCAACGCCTCCCCCGGGTCGAGCGCGGCTTCCACGCACGCGTCGAACAGTTCGTCCTTGTCGGTGAACACGCGGAAGATGGTGCCTTCGCCGATACCGGCCGCCCTGGCGATCTGCGCGGTGGTGACCGCCCGGCCGTGTTCCACGACCAGCGGGAGCACCGCGCGCACGATCATCCGGCGGCGGTCGTCGGGCGCCATCCCCGGCGCACGTTTCCTCGTCTCCATGCGAACCACGCTACGGAGTGAGTGCTCACTCCGTCAACTCGGTAACACGATGCGACGTGCCGTCGACTTGGGGACGCACATCCGCCGACCCGAGGAGCCCCGGTGCGCGGTAAGCCGTTCGACGAGCCCACCGCGGGACGCCTGCGCCAGGCGCGCGAGGTCGTCCGGCCGGTCAACCCCGAGGCTCCGCGCGCTGGGTGCGCGTCCACAACCGTCCCTACGCCGATCGCATCGGCGCCGGCGTGATCCTCAACCGCGGCATCCCTTGGGGCGACAAGGAAGCCGCTCGGCCGACGCGCTCGTTGTGCCCATGCGCCGCACGCACACCGGCGAGGTGATCGGCGTCGTTGGGTTCCCGCGCGGGCTGTGGGCAGGAACCGGTGAGCTGGTTGCGGCCCGGAAACGATCCGGGCCGCAACCGTGCCGGACCGGATCAGTACGTGATCGCCACCGCCGGGTCGGCGAGCAGCGCGCCGACGTCGGCGAGGAACTCCGAGCCCTGCTGGCCGTCGACCACGCGGTGGTCGAAGCTCAGCGACAGCTGCATCACCTTGCGGACCTTGATCTCGCCGTCCACGACCCACGGGGTGTCGCGGATCGCGCCGACCGCGAGGATCGCCGACTCGCCCGGGTTGATGATGGGCGTGCCGGTGTCGACGCCGAAGACGCCGACGTTGGTGATCGTGAACGTGCCGTTCGCCATCGCCGCGGGCGTGGTCTTACCCTCGCGCGCGACGTCGGTGAGCTCGGTCAGCGCGACGGCCAGCTGCTTGAGTGACATCGCGTCGGCGTCGAAGATCTTCGGCACCACGAGCCCGCGCGGGGTCGCCGCGGCGATGCCCAGGTGCACGTAGTCCTTGTAGACGATCTCCTGCGCCGCCTCGTCCCACACCGCGTTGACGTCGGGCGTGCGCTTCGCCGCGAGGCACACGGCCTTGGCGGCGAACGCGAGCGGCGTCAGCTTCACGCCGCTGAACTCACGTGATTTCTTGAGCTTCTCGCGCAGCTCCATCATCGGCGTGACGTCGACGGTCAGGAACTCCGTGACGTGCGGTGCCGTGTAGGCGCTCTGGACCATCGCGGCCGCGGTGGCCTTGCGGACGCCCTTGATCGGCACGCGACGCTCGCGGGTGGCGGCGTCGTAAGTGGTGTCCACCGTGGACGGCACGGCGGCTGTCGGGGCAGAGCCGTTGGCCGCGCGCTCGACGTCTTCGCGGGTGATGACGCCGCCGTCGGCGGTGCCGGTGAGGGCGTGGAGGTCGATGCCGAGGTTCTTGGCGAGCTTGCGCACCGGCGGCTTGGCCAGCGGCACGTAACCACCTGCCGGCTCCTGCTTCGCCACGGGCTCCGGCGTGCGCCCCAATGTGGCGGTGGTTGCGTTGGGCGCACCCAATGCGGCATGGGGGCGTTTACGGGCCCGCCGTTTCGTTTCCACCGCCTTGGAGCCGTAGCCGACCAGCGGCTTCATCTCCTCCTCGGCCGGAGCAGCGGCTTCCGGAGCAGCAGCCGGCGCCGCCTTGCCGTCGGGATCGACGTCCAGGGTCAGCAACGGAGCCCCGACCTCGACCGTCTGCCCCACGTCGACGAGCAGTTCGGTGATCACCCCGGCCCACGGGATCGGCAGCTCGACAGCGGCCTTGGCGGTCTCGACCTCGACCACGATCTGGTTGACCGTGACCGCGTCGCCCGGCTTCACGTGCCAGGCGAGGATGTCGGCCTCGGTCAGCCCCTCTGCCGTGTCCGACAGGGGGAACTGTTTGTACTCAGGCATTTCAGCGGGGTCCCCCTTACCAGTTCAGCGAGCGGTCGACGGCATGCAGCACGCGGTCCAGGTCGGGGAGGTAGTGCTCCTCGAGCTTGGCCGGCGGGTACGGCGTGTCGAAACCGGCGACGCGCAGGACGGGGGACTCCAGGGAGTAGAAGCACTCCTGCTGCACGCGGGCCGCGATCTCCGAGGTCAGCGACGACTCGGACGGCGCCTCGCTCACGGCGATCAGCCGGCCGGTCTTGCGCACCGACTCGAACACCGGACCCAGGTCGAGCGGCGAGAGCGTGCGCAGGTCGATGACCTCGAGCGACTGGCCCTCGTCCTCGGCGGCCGCGGCGGCGTCGAGCGCCACCTTCACCGACGGACCGTAGGCGACGACGGTCGCGGTGGTCCCCTCGCGCACCACGCGCGAGCCGAACACGCGGCCCGGCGAGGTGTCGGTGTCGACCTCCATCTTCAGCGCGCCCGAGTGATAGAGCTTCTTGGGCTCGAAGAAGAGGATCGGGTCGTCGGAGCGGATGGCCTCCTGGATGCCCCAGTAGGCGTCGACCGCGTTGGAGATCGAGACGACCTTGAGGCCGGCGATGTGCGAGAACAGCGACTCGGGCGACTCCGAGTGGTGCTCCACCGCGCCGATCCCGCCGCCGAACGGCACGCGGATCACCACGGGCATCTTGATCTTGCCCTGCGTGCGGTAGTGCAGCTTCGCCAGCTGCGACGAGATCTGGTCGAACCCGGGGAAGATGAACCCCTCGAACTGGATCTCGCACACTGGCCGGAACCCGCGCACGGCCAGGCCCACGGCGGTGCCGATGATGCCCGACTCGGCCAGCGGAGTGTCGAGCACGCGCTGCTCGCCGAAGTCCTTCTGCAGGCCGTCGGTGATGCGGAAGACGCCGCCGAGCTTGCCGACGTCCTCACCCATGATCAGGACCTTCGGGTCCTCTTCCATCGCGCGGCGCAGGCCGAGGTTGATGGCCTTGCCGATCGTGAGCTTCTGCAGGTCGGCCATCAGTGCTCACCCGCCGTCGCGAAACCGTCCAAGTAGGACAGGAACTCTTCCCGCTCCGCGTCGAGAACCGGCGACGGCTCGGCGTAGACGTTGGCGAAGATCCGCTCTGGCGGCGGCTCCGGCATGTTGAACGTGTAGTCGCGAAGCTGCGTCGCGAACTCGTCGGCTTCGGCCTGCACCTGGTCGAAGAAGTCGTGGTCCGCGCCGCCGCCACGCGCGAGGTAGGCCCGCACGCGCTCGATCGGGTCCTTGAGCTTCCACTCCTCCAGCTCGTCGGAGAGCCGATAGCGGGTGGGGTCGTCGGTGGTGGTGTGGGCGTCCATCCGGTAGGTGAAGGCCTCGATCAGCACCGGGCCGTTGCCGTGCCGGCACTCCTCCAGCGCCCACCGGGTGACGGCGAGGCAGGCGAGCACGTCGTTGCCGTCCACGCGGATGCCGGGGAAGCCGTAGCCGCGGGCACGCTGGTACAGCGGCAGGCGCGACTGGCGCTCGGTCGGCTCGGAGATGGCCCACTGGTTGTTCTGGCAGAAGAAGACGAGCGGCGCGTCGTAGACGGCGGCCCAGACGAAGCCTTCGTGCACGTCGCCCTGCGAAGTGGCGCCGTCGCCGAAGTAGCAGATCGTGGCTTCGCCGTCGTCGTCCCCGACCTTGCCTTCGAACTTCTGCCCCATCGCGTACCCGGCCGCGTTGAGGACCTGGTTGCCGATGACGATCGTGTACGGGTGGAAGCCGTGGGCCTTGAAGTCCCAGCCGCCGTGGTCCGTGCACCGGAAGATGCCGAGCAGCTCCCGCAGATCCACGCCGCGCGTGTACGCGACGCCGTGCTCGCGGTAGCTCGGGAACGCCATGTCGGTGGGCTTCAGCGCGCGGCCGGAACCGATCTGCGCGGCCTCCTGACCCAGCAGCGGGACCCAGATCCCCAGCTGCCCCTGGCGCTGCATCGCGTTGGCCTCGCGGTCGGCGCGGCGCACCAGCACCATGTCGCGGTACAGGTTCCGCAGCACCTCGTCGTCGACGTCGGTGACGTACTTGTCGAACTGCGGCGACGGGATTCGCTGACCTTCGGGGGTGAGCAGCTGAGTCAGCTCAGCGCCACCTTCGCTCGTTGCTCGCAGACCCGCGATCACCTGTTCGGGCGAGGGCTTGGCCGCGATGGCGGCGGGCCCGTCTCCAGGTTCCGGGTGCGTCCACTGTTCGGACGGCATGCGCAGTATCTCCTCGGTGTCGGCGCCGCGGTGGCCGCTTGTGGCGGCCACAGCGACTGCACCGGCGGGGACCTGCGCCCCGGGTTCGGGGCGCCTGGCCACCGTCGGCGTTGACGGTTCTCGCCGCCATCCTGGCACGAAGCCCGGTGCGATGGTGAGCCGCGGATGCCGATTTGTTGCTGAGATCCGGGCGCCTGAACAGGCAAAACGCTGGGAGATCCGAGTATGGGACGGACGATCATCGGGAATCCGCACCGCTGCCCACCAGGCGTCACCGGGCAGGCACGGCGTGCGCCGGGCGGTGCGCCTCACCGGCTCGGACGCCGTCGTGACGTCGGTCACCGTGGCAGGATGGCCGGCGTGGAACAGAAATCCGTACGTGAAACCGTGGTCTCGACGTGGATCAACGACGTCGTGCCGAGCCTGTCCGGTCTCGTCGCGATCCCGGCGTTGTCCCCGGCATTCGACGCGGACTGGGCCGCGAGCGGTCACCTCGCCGCGGCCGTCGAACACGTGAAGGCGTTCATCGCCGGGCGTGACCTGCCGGGCGTGTCGATCGAGGTCGTGCAGCTCGAGGGGCGTTCCCCGCTGCTGTTCGTGGACGTGCCCGCCACCGCGGGCGCCACGGGCAAGCCGACCGTGCTGATGTACGGCCACCTCGACAAGCAGCCCCCGGTCGGCGGCTGGTCCGAGGGCCTGGGCCCGTGGACGCCGGTGATCCGCGACGGGCGCCTCTACGGCCGCGGCTCCGTCGACGACGGCTACTCCGGCTACGCGGCCGTGTCCGCGCTCGAGGCCGTGCGCGCGGCCGGCGGCGAGCACGCGCACACCGTGTTGCTCCTGGAGACGGGTGAGGAGTCGGGCAGCCCCGACCTGCCGGCGTATGTCGAGCACCTCAGCGCGCGGCTCGGGGAGGTCGGCCTCGTCGTCTGCCTCGACGCGGGCGGCATGGACTACGAGCGGCTGTGGCTGACGACGAGCCTGCGCGGCATGCTGCACCTCACCGTCACCGTGCAGCTGCTGGCGACGGCGCAGCACTCCGGCCTGGCCAGCGGCGTGGTCGCTTCGTCGTTCCGCGTGCTTCGGCAGCTGCTGGAGCGCATCGAGAGCGGCGAGACGGGCGAGATCAAGCTCGCGGAGCTGAACGTCGAGGTGCCGGCGAGTCGCCTGGCCGAGATCGAGGCCGTGGCCGAGGTGGCGCCCGAGAAGCTGCGGACCGCGTTCCCGCTGGTCAGCGGCGGCCGGACGATGTCGGAAGACGCGCTGGAGCTGCTGCTGAACAACTACTGGCGGCCGACGTTGTCGATCATCGGCGCCGACGGCTTCCCGCGGCCCGCCAACGCCGGCAACGTGCTGCGCGAGAGCACCACGCTCACGCTGAGCTTCCGCCTGCCGCCCACGGCCGAGGCGGCTCCTGCTCTTGAAGCCGTGAAGCGGGCGCTGACCACGGACGTGCCGTACGGCGCATCGGTGACCATCCACGAAGACGCGCAGGCCGAGAACGGCTGGAACGCGCCCGAGGAGGCGCCGTGGCTCTCGGCCGCGCTGCGCCGCGTCAGCGACGAGGTGTTCGGCCGCCCCCATCGCGCCGCCGGCATGGGCGGGTCGATCCCGTTCATGGGCCTGCTCGGCGAGAAGTACCCGCAGGCGCAGTTCCTGGTCACGGGCGCGTGCGGCGCGGATTCCAACATCCACGTGCCGGACGAGTGGCTGAACCTGGACTACGCGCAGCAGGTCACCGAGGCCGTCGCGCACATCCTGGACGCCCACGCGCGCAGCTGAGGCCGCCGTGAAAAGTCCCGGCGCCGGTTGACTGGTGCCGGGACTTTCCCAACCGCGGGTGCTCCACTGTAGACGGGCTGTGGTTTGGACCACACACTGTTCGCGTCTCAGCTGACACCGGGAGTCACGACTGCATAGGGTGAAACTGCGCCGTAACGTACAGGTGCTGTGCTTCCCCGCTAACGAGTGGCAATATGCGTGCTCTCGACAGTTGAGAACTACGAGGAGTGACGAAGTGGCCCGAGGACACCAGATGAAGGCGCTCGCCCTTCTCCCGGCTTTCGCGCTGGTCGGCCTGACCATGGCCTGCGGCGCGGGCGGCAGTGGCGCGGGCGATGCGGGGGGCAGCAGCTCAGCGGCTGCGGCTCCTGGGGGCTCGTCGGACATCCCGGCCGTGGCCAAGGACGACAAGCTCGCCGCGATGGTGCCGGCTTCGGTCACCAGCGACGGCAAGATCCTGGTCGGTCAGGACCAGAGCTACCCGC
>NZ_JBFAAJ010000032.1:0-90177 GCF_040639695.1 Amycolatopsis sp. NPDC023774 | reverse complement strand
GTACCGGCTCAAGCTTCGGCCCCCGACGTCCCGCGACACCATCAGACATGCCATCAGAGTCTAAATGACGACGAATTAACGACGCAGGACACTAGCGCTTCAGCACACGCTCCACATAGGACTTGACGTTCGCCAGCGACTGCGCCGACCGCCACATCCGGTCCACGTGCACGTCGTCGGCGGCGCGGTTCTCCGCGATCCGCTCGTGGTAGGGCTGGCGCAGCTGCGCCTTCGTGTGGGCGAACGCCTCGGCCGGCAGCTCGCCGAGACGGGCGGCGAGTTCACGCGCCCGGCCGAGCACCTCTTCCGGCGCCGCGACCTCGTCGACCAGGCCGCGGGCGAGGGCGTCGTCGATGGTCAGCGTGGCGCCGCTGTACATGAGCGCGGCGAGCGGGTTCGTGCCGTACGCGCAGCGCAGGATCTCCGTCGCGGCCAGGGGGAAAGGCACGCCGACGAGCAGTTCGGTCACACCGATGCGCCCTGGGCCGGCGGCGGCCACGCGGTGGTCGCACCCGGCGGCGAGCACCATCCCGCCCGCGATCGCGTGCCCGTTGACCGCGGCCACGAGCGGCTGCGGGAAGCCGAAGACCGCCAGCAGCGCGTCGGAGAGCGCGGGCAGGAACTCGCCGACGTAGCTCGAACCGCCGGCGTCGACGCTGACCAGGTCCACGCCCGCGGAGAACATGTCGCCCGAGCCGGTCAGCACCGCGGCTTTCGCGCCGTCGGCCGCCTCCTCGAGCTTGAGCACGAGCTCGCGGCAGGTGGCGGTGTCGAGGGTGTTGCCGCGGCCGTGCTCGAGCGTGAGCACGGCGACGCCGTCTTCGACTGCGAGGTGGATGGTCACGCGAGGAGACGTTACCGGCGTCCGGCCGCCCGTGCGGGGCGGCCGGACGCCGGTGGGTCAGCTCGTGATGTCCCGCGTCGCGAACCGGCGCCCGGCCAGCAGCAGGAACACCGTGGTGTAGATGAGCGACGAGAGCGCGCCGCTGGCCATGTTCGACCAGTCGACGTCGGTGGAGATCAGGTCGATCCAGGCGAACGAGTAGTGTGTGGGCAGGTAGTTGCGCAGCCCCTCGAGTGCCGTGATCTGGTCGAGGATCTGCGACAGGATCGCCACCAGCACCGTGCCCCCCACCGCGCCCAGCGGGGCGTCGGTGGACACGCTCAAAAGCAGCGCCAGGCCGGCCACCCACGCCAGCTGGATGATGATGTACACAGTGGACAGCACGAGCGCGATCATGCTGTCGCCGAAGGTGACCGCGTCGCCCGTGGGGCTGATCGCGTCACCCGCGCCGTACCAGATCACGCCCACCAGCAGCGACACCAGCGGCAGCAGCACCAGCGCCGCGGCGGACAGCAGGCCCGACACGATCGCCTTCTGCCGCAGCAGCCGGTGCCGCGGCACCGGGATCGCCAGCAGGTATTTCAGGCTCGACCACGACGACTCACTCGCGATCGTGTCGCCGAAGAACAGCGCCACGATCATCGGCAGCAGGAACGTGCCGGACACGAACAGCGCGAGCACCACGAAGTTCGGCGCGCTCGCCGTCGCGAGGTCCACGAACCCGCCCGAACGGCGGTTCGGGTTCGACTGCCCGACCTCGAACGCCACCACCAGAATGAACGGCAGCAGAGCCACGAACCCCAGTACCAGCTGGGTGCGCCGGCGCTTGAACTGCCGCTTCAGCTCCACGCCGAGGCGCAGCGTGCGCTCGGCGCGGTAGCCGGCGACGGCGCCGTCCGGGCCGACCTCCGCCTGCTCGGCCGTCGCCAGCTCGCTCAGCTCCCGCAGGGCGGCGGGGTCGGTGTGGACCCCGCCCGAACCGTTGCTGTTGCTCATGAGTTGTCTCCGACCAGCTGCAGGAACGCGTCTTCCAGCCGGCGCCGAGGCCCGGCCTGCTCCACCGCGACACCCGCGCGCACGAGTGCCGCCACCGCTTCGGCGCGCGCCATCCCGTCCAGGTTCGCGTGCACGAGGTCGCCCTCGACGTCGATGTCGGTGACGCCGCCGAACCCCTTGAGCGCCGCCGCGGCCGCCGCCGGGTCGCCGACGCGGAACGTCGCCTCGCCGCTCGCGGCCGCCAGCTCGCCGACCTCGCCCGAGGCCACGAGCGTCCCGCGGTGCATCACGACCACGTGCGAACAGGTCTGCTCGACCTCGGCCAGCAGGTGGCTCGAGACGACGACCGTGCGCCCGGTGGCGGCGTAGCGCTGCAGGACCTCGCGCATCTGGTGGATCTGGGGCGGGTCGAGCCCGTTGGTGGGTTCGTCGAGCACCATGAGCTCCGGCAGGCCGAGCATCGCCTGCGCGATCGCGAGGCGCTGGCGCATGCCCTGGCTGTAGTTCTTCACGCGGCGGTTCACCGCGTCACCGAGGCCCGCGATCTCGAGCGCTTCCGAGAAGTGGGCCTTCTCGACGGGCCGCCCGGTCGCCGCCCAGTACAGCTCGAGGTTCGCCCTGCCCGACAGGTGTGGCAGGAATCCGGAACCCTCCACGAAGGACCCGATTCGCGACAACACGGGCGCGCCGGGAGAGATCTTGTGGCCGAACACGCGGATCTCGCCCGCGGTCGGCGTGATCAGGCCCATCAGCATGCGCAGCGTCGTCGTCTTGCCGGCGCCGTTGGGGCCGAGCAGACCGAGCACCTGGCCCGGCTCCACGCGGAAAGACAGGTCCTTCACGGCCACGAACCCGCCCGCGTACTGCTTGCGCAGCCCCTGGATGACGAGCGGCGTGCCCGCCAGGTCCGGGTCGACGTCGTGCGCGCGCCTGCGGCGGATCGCGGCGAACACCAGTGCGCCGATGCCGACGAGCAGCGTCACGCCGATGCCGAGCAACTGCCCTTTCGGCGCTGGCGTGCCCACCGACGTCCCGGGTACGACCGGCACGGCGAGCGAAGAACCCGGCGCCAGGGCGATGCGGAACACTCCCGGCGCGGTCGGCGTCGAGAACGACTGGTCCGTGGTGCCGACCACGAGCCGCAGCGAGTGCCCGGCCTCGATCGGGCGCACGATGCCGGGCAGCGTCACGGTCACGTCCACCGGGGTGCCGTTCGCGGGCAGGTTCGCCACGCGGAACGGCGCGACGGCGTTGGCCGGCAGCACCCGCGTGCCGTCGGGACCCACGTCGTAGAGCTTGGCGAACAGCACCGCCTCCGGCAGCGGGTGCGCCGGATCGGTCGCGACCTGCAGTCGCACGGTGCTGGAGCCCGCGATCAGGACCTGGCTGTCGAACGGCGCGCTGCGGAACTGCGCGGCCTGGCCCGGCGGGTCGGTGCTGAACAACGGCGCCAGGCGCGACGAACCCGCCGCCAGCCCGTTCAGCCCGGGGATGCCGCTCACGGCCGCGGGGTTGGCGCCCGCGGGCCGCACGGCCGGCTGCGGCGGACCGGCGAGCACGACCTGGCGGCGTTCGGTGCCCGCGCCCGCGAGGCCCGGGTACGCGTCGGTGCTGACCGTCCGCACGGATGGCGCGCCGTTGGCCCGCAAGGTGCCCTGCACGTCGTAGCTGAAGCCCGTGCCCGGGTCGCCGTCGCCGGTCAGCGCCGACCACAGGAAGTCGGCGATCTTCGCGCGCAGCTGCGGGCCCGGGACTCCGCCGTCGTGGCCGCCGGTGTACCAGATGGTGCGGACCTTGCCGCCAGCCGCGGCGATCTGGCGCGCGGTGGCGTCGGACTGGTCGAGACCGAACAGCGTGTCGCTCTCGCCCTGGACGAGCAGCGTCGGCACGGTGATCCTGTCCGTCACGGACACGGGCGAGACGCGGTGCAGCAGCGCGACGGTCTGCGCGCTCACTTTCCCGGTCGTCGCCAGCTCCGTGTACGCCTGGCAGACCTGGGGGGTGAAGCGGCCGCACGGGTCAGCGGCCGGCGCCTGGCCCGGCTGGGCCTGCCCGGGGGCCGGGGCCGTGGCGGCCTGCGGATCGGTGCCGCCGCCGGTGCCTCCGGTGCCGCCGACCGAGCCGCCGTTGTCGTCGGTCTCCTGCCCGGCCTCGGGTGCCTCGGCCGAGGAGGACCCGCCGGCACTCGGCGCGCCCGAACCGGAGGAGAAGAAGATGCCCGCCCAGCTCTTCTTGAACACGCCGTCGGGCGCGAACTCGCCCGCGGCCGGGGTCTTCGCCGCGGGCGGCGCGGTGGCGCCGGCGTTGGGGATCAGGCCCTGGGCCAGGTCGTTGTAGGTGATCACCGGGGCGACGGCCGCCACGCGCTTGTCGGTGCCGGCGAGCAGCAGCGACAGCGCGCCGCCGTAGGACGCGCCGGTGACGGCGATCTCCGGCGCGCCGCCCGCGCGGGTGGTGACGTCGTGGCTCGCGACGAGGTGGTCGATCAGCCGGCTCGCGTCGGCGACCTCCGCGTCGGGGTCGTTGAGGCCGATCTTGCCGGTGCTGCGGCCGAAGCCGCGCGCCGACCAGGTCAGCACGACGAACCCGCGGTCAGCCAGCTCGCGGGCCTGGGGGTCGACGCTGGACTTGTCGCCGCCGAAGCCGTGGGCCAGCAGCACGGCGGGGGCGGGAGTCTTCTCGGGGTAGTAGGTGGTCGTGTCGATGCGGACCTGCTCGGCCGAGCCGGGCGCGGCCGGCATCTGCAGGAAGGCGTCCTGGGTCCGGACGGGAGCGGGCTGCGAGCCGCCCGTGGCCCAGACGGCCACGACGGCGGCGACGACCACCACGACCGCGGCCAGCGCGGTCAGCCGGGCACCGCGCGTGCGCGGCAACGGGATTCGGGGCACGTGCTGACGTTATTTGAGCTTCGCTGAGAGCCGCGTTCGGGGCTCACACGGATCAGACATCTTTTTTCACGCGGGCACGAGTTCTCCGGCCCCGGTGACGGAGGTAACACCACCGGTTCGGTGACGAGGGCAACCCTCCGCTGGCGTTTGCGCGCCGTAACCGGCAAACTGGACGCGCTGTGAGGGGAGTATTCCTTCGCGGCGGTGTCGTCAGCACGGTGGCGTGGCCCCCGGCACCGTCGGCCGGTAGAAAGGAACCGGCGGAAGAGACCTCCGGTTAGTTGCTGCTACGCGCTATCCGGAGGTAAGTGCTGTGATGACTGTTCCCCTGTGGTTGTGGATCGCCACGGTCGGCGGCCTGCTGGCCCTGATCGCACTCGATCTGGTGATCGTCGACCACAAGCCCCACGCGATCAAACCGGCCGAGGCCGCGCGGTGGGTGATCTTCTACATCGCCTGCGCCGTCGTGTTCGGGGTCGGCGTGTGGGTGTTCGCCGGGCACGACCCCGGAGTCGAGTTCTTCACCGGGTACATCACCGAGTACTCGCTGAGCGTCGACAACCTGTTCATCTTCATGATCATCATGGCGTCGTTCAAGGTGCCGGCGATCCATCAGCACCGCGTGCTGCTCGTGGGCATCCTGCTCGCGCTCGCGATGCGCAGTGTGTTCATCGCCGTGGGCGCGGCGCTGATCGCGCAGTTCGTGTGGGTGTTCTTCCTCTTCGGCGCGGTGCTGATCTGGACCGCCATCAGCATGCTGCGCAAGAAGGACGAGGAAGAGGAGTACCACGAGAACGCGGTGACCCGGTGGGTCCGCAAGATCGCCCCGGTGACCGACGAGTTCCACGGCCACAAGTACACGGTCAAGGTCGACGGCAAGCGGATGATCACGCCGATGCTCGTGGTGATCGTCGCCATCGGCTCGGCCGACCTGCTGTTCGCGGTGGACTCGATCCCGGCCATCTTCGGGATCACCCAGGAGGCCTTCCTGGTGTTCACCGCCAACGCGTTCGCGCTGATGGGCTTGCGCCAGCTGTACTTCCTGCTCGGCGGGCTCGTCGAGAAGCTGGTGTACCTGTCCTACGGCCTCGCGGTGATCCTCGCGTTCATCGGTGCGAAGCTGGTGGTGCACGCGCTGCACGAGTACCACGTGGCGCCCGACTGGCTGGACATCAACAACTGGGTGTCCCTCGGCGTGATCGTGGTCGTGCTGGCGGTCACCACCGTGGCGAGCCTCGCCAAGGCGAAAAAGGACGAGCGGGCGCGCGTACCGGCCGAATAAGTCTTTCGCTTTGCTAATGATCCGGTACGGTCGTCGGCATGCGACCAGCTGACATCGAAGCCCTCGTCGTCCCCGGCCGCCCCGCGCTCCGGGGTGACCTGCTCCTGACCGCGGTCAAGCACCCCGACCTCGAGTCCAATGCCCACCACAGCGCGCTGCGCCGGGTGGGACTCGGGGGAGGGGGCCGGGAAGGGGGCGCAGATACAGCGTGGACGCAGGGTCCGCACGACGCGGCCCCGGCGATCTCGCCCGACGGGCGCTGGGTCGCATTCCTGCGGGCCGGCGACGGTGAAGGCGCCGAAGGCAGTGCGCAGGTGCACGTGATGCCGGCCGCGGGCGGCGAGGCCAAGCGGCTGACGGCGTTGCACCTGGGCGCCGACGCGCCGGTGTGGGCGCCGGACTCGCGGCGGCTCGCGTTCACCGCGCGCGTGCCGGAGGCGGGCCGCTACGGCACCGAGGACGCCGACGGCGAGAAGCCGGAGCCGCCCGCCGAGGCCCCGCGCCGGATCACGCGGTTCGACTACCGCATCGACGACGTCGGTTTCCTGCGCGACCGGATGAAGCGGCTGTTCGTGCTCGACGCCGTCGCGGCACTGGACGCCGCCGAACTCGCCGCGCTCGAGCCGATCTCGCCGGTCACCTACGACGTCGGCGATCCCGTGTGGACGCCCGACGGCGAGCGAGTGGTCGTCGTGGTGCCGCAGGACTGGGACCGCGTGGAGACCGACTACCGCGACCTGGTCGCGTTCCCGGCCGAGGGCGGGGAGCCCGAGCTGCTCGTGACATGCCACGGCTACGCGGAGCAGCCCGTGTTCGGTCCCGACGGCACCCTGTTCTTCTACGGTTCGTCCTACGAGGACGGCCACAGCGAGGCCTGCAACACCGGCCTGTACGCCGCTACGATCGGCACCGGCGGCCCCGTGAAGGCCCGGCGGCTGACCGACATCGAGACCGTCGACGTGGAGAGTGGCTCCGGCCCCGCGATCCCCGTGAACGGCGAGGTGCTCGTGGCCGTGCGCAATCGCGGCGCCGTGGAGCTGCGCGCGGTCCCGGCTTCTGCCGACGCCGCCGTGCTGGCCGACCTGCGCGTGCTGCACGACGGCCACGTGGTGGTCCGCGGGTTCGCGGCCGACGGCGACACGATCGTCGCGGTGGTCGCCACGCCGGAGACCTCGGGCGACCTCGTCGTGCTCGACGCCGGCGGCCCGCGCGTGCTCACCGACTACTCGAAGCCGTTGCGGGACAAGGGCTTGCGCCCTGTCGAGGAGCTCACCACGACCTCGCCCGACGGTTACCCCGTGCACGGCTGGCTCGTGCTGCCGGAGGGCGAGGGCCCGCACCCGGTGCTGCGGGTCGTGCACGGCGGGCCGTTCGCGCAGCAGGACTGGGCTGTGTTCGACGAGGCCCAGGTCTACGCCGCGGCCGGCTACGCCGTGGTGCTCGGCAACCCGCGCGGTTCGGCGGGCTACGGGCAGAGCCACGGCCGCGCGATCACCTTCGGCTTCGGCACGGTCGACGTCGACGACGTGCTCGCGTTGCTGGACAAGGCCCTCGAACGGCCCGATCTCGACTCCTCCCGCGTCGGCATCATGGGCGGTTCGTACGGCGGGTTCATGACCAGCTGGGTCGCCGCCCACCACCCGGAGCGGTTCAAGGCGGCGTGGAGCGAGCGCGCGGTGAACGCGTGGGACTCGATGGTCGGCAGCTCCGACATCGGCTACTTCTTCGTCGACTCCTACATCGGCACCGACCCGGAGGTGCTGCGCGACCGCAGTCCGCTGACCTACGCTGCCGACATCACGATCCCGTTCGCGGTCGTCCACTCAGAACAGGACTGGCGCTGCCCGCTGGAGCAGGCGCAGCGCATGTTCGTGGCGCTGCGTCGCGCCGGTGCCGACGCGGAGTTCCTGCTGTTCCCGGGCGAGGGTCACGAGCTGTCGCGCTCGGGGCGCCCGCGCCACCGCGTGCAGCGCTTCGACGCGGTGCTGGAGTGGTGGTCGCGCCACCTGGGCTGAGCCCTCAGTTGAGGAGCGTGTAGTTCAGCTCTTCGCAAATCCGGCCGAGCGGGACGTCGAGCCCCGGGTGGTCCAGCGGCAGCAGGACATCCGGGGCGATCGGCAGCGCGGCGCCCGCCGGCGGGTCCCACAGGCACACGGCCGGGTCGCCGGAGTCCATCGACGAGCGGTACCAGAGACCGTCGAGGTCGGGGAGCGCGCTGCGGATCGCGCGCGCCCAGGCCTGGGTGATCTTCTTCGGCCCGCTGGAGATCTCCTGCGACGCGCCCACGCGCGTGGGCCACAGGCCGGTGAGGTCGAGCAGCCGCAGCGGGTGCGTCGGGCGCACGACCACGAGCCGCGGCCCGCGCGTCTTGCGGTCGACCGTCGAGCTCGTCTGGAACACCTCGGCGACGCTCGTGCGCACGGTCAGGCCGAAGTAGAGCACGCCGTTGCCCGGGTCGGTCACGGGCTGGCCGCCGCGGCCGGGCGGCTGCTGGTCGAACCGGCCGTGCGGGAGCGGGCCGGTGTAGCGGAAGGAGTTCCACTGCTGCGGGTGGTTGCCGTGTGCGGTGAAGATGCGGACCAGCCTGGTCTCGGGCTGCACGGCCACCACGTCGTGGGTGCGGTCCAGCTCCTTGACCAGCACGGATCGCGCGGGCGGCAGGGGGAGCCGGGCCATGCGTCGGGGGTCGTCCGTCCTGTGTCGGTGATCTTGGTCGTCGGCTCAGCCTAGAACGGCGAGCCCAGCGTGGCGACGAGGCCCGCGACCTGCTCGGGATCGCCACCCGAGAGGAGCCACTGGCGCGGCGTGGCCGGCCGGTCGCTGATCACCAGGTCGTCCTGCGGTGTGTTCATGAACGCGGCGACGACGAGCGCGGGCTGGTCCTCGGGGATCGCGCGCAGCACCAGCTCGAGGCCGGGCAGCACGCCGGAGCCGTTGAACTGCCACGACGGCAGCCGCCACCCCTGGTCCTTCCAGCCCGTGAGCCGGCCCTCCTTGAGGCGGTGGCGGATGCGGCTGTCGTCGACCTTCAGCGCCTTCGCGGCCTGGGTGACGGTGAGCGCCGAGTCGGCGAGCACGGCGTGGGCGGCCACGGTGCGCGCGCGGAAGTCGGGCTCGTCGTCGCCGTGCGCCGTGAGGTCGAACCCCACGTCCGCCAGTGCGGCCTGCTGGTCGGGCGAGAAGTAGTGCGACGGGTCCGGATTCGGTGGCGACAGCCTGCGCGCCGCGTCCTCGACGAGCGTGAGGAACTCCGTGGCGTCGGCCTTGAGCCCCGCCTTGGCGAGGACGTTCTCGAGCGCGACTGACATGCGCTCAGACTAGCTCGCGTGTGCGCGTTCGTGCGGTTCGGCACGGGATTTGTGGGTGAATTCATGAGAGATCGACGCGTAGTGCACAGAACCCACCACGGCGCGTAGCCGATTTCGCGTTAGTCTGCCCGGCTGGTGGTGGTGCTGTCCAGGCTTTCGTGCCCTTGACACTCCGCCGTGACCCCTTTACGTTCGGTTGGTAATCGATTTCCCGCCTCGTGCTGTTGCGGGCTCCGGTGGTTTCGGCCGCCGGTGCTGGGGGGACAGGGGGTGGGACGTGCCTGGCGGACCGGTGCTGGCCGGTCCACCAGGCACGTCGTCTTTTCGGAGTGGTGCGCGCAATTTCGCGCCGGCGTGGGCGCGATTCGGGGCTGTCGGAGCGAAGTGCGCGACGTGGATCCCGCGGGTTCAGCGGCGGGAGCTCTGCCGTTCGATGAGCCGGGCTTCCAGCGTCGTCGTGGTGGGGCGGCGCGTGCCGTCGGTGATGCGGGCGAGCAGGAGCTGTGCGGCGACGCGGCCGACTTCGTAGGCGGGCTGCGCGACGACCGTCAGCGGCGGGTCGATCAGGGTCGTCCACGGCGCGTCGTCGAAGGAGACGATGCCGACGTCGCGGCCGGGGCGCGCGCCGCGGCTCGCGAGGGTCTCCAGGACGCCGATCGTCATGGTGCTGTTGGCCACCAGCAGCGCGTCCGGGGGTTCGGGTAGCTCCAGCAGTTCGGTGGCGGCCACGCGCGCGCCCTCGGCGCGGTACTCGGCGCGGCGGAAGAGCGCGTTCTCCTCGCCGACGGCGTCGAGGTAGCCGGCGAGACGGTCGTCGGCCGTGCGGACGCCGGCGGGGCCGGTCAGGCACGCGATGCGGCGGTAGCCGCCGGCGACGAGGTGGCGGGTCGCGTCGCGCGCGGCACGGCGGGTGTCCACGAGGACCTGATCGCCGTGCGGGCCGGTGAGCGGCCGGTCGACCGCGACCACGGGCGTGCCTTGGCGGCGCAGGCGGTCGACGTTGGTGGAGCGGCCCGTGGGGGAGAGCACGACGCCGGCGACGCGTTCCTGGAGCGCGACGTCGATGTAGCGCCGCTCCTTGTCCTCGTTCTCGTCGGAGTTGCACAGCACCACGGAGTAGCCCGACACCTGCGCGAGGTCCTCGACGCCGCGCGCGATCGCCGTGAAGAACGGGTTCTCGACGTCGGAGATGATCAGCGCCAGCACGGCCGTCTCCTGGCGGCGCAGGTTCCGGGCCAGGCCGTTGGGGTGGTAGCCCAGCTCCTCGGCCGCCACGAGCACCCGCGCGGCGAGCTCCGGGTCCACTGTGGACTTGCCGTTGAGGGCCCGGGACACCGTGGCGGTGGAGACGCCGGCGTGCGCGGCGACGTCGCTGATCGTGGCCACCGTGACCTCCTCCGGCCGTCCTTGACACCCTCGTCCCCCGAAGAATAGCGTCCCGGGTAATCGTTTACCGTCCGCATACGGGGAGTCGCGGTGGATCCGGGCCTGCTGCTCGGCATCGACATCGGCACGTCCAGCTCGAAGGGCGTCCTCGTCGATGCCGACGGGACGATACTGGCGCGCGCCGCCCGCGCGCACACCACCTCCCGCCCACGGCCCGGCTGGTTCGAGCACGACGCGGAAACCGTGTGGTGGGCCGACTTCACCGCGCTCGCGCGCGAGCTCACCGCGGCGGCGGGCGACCGGCCGCTCGCCGGGCTGGCAGTGAGCGGCATCGGGCCGGTGCTGTTGCCCGCCGACGCCGGTGGACGCCCCCTGCGCCCGGCGATCCTCTACGGAGTCGACACGCGCGCGGGCGCGGAGATCGCCGAGCTCACGGCGGAGCTGGGCGAAGAGTCCATTGTGGAACGTGGTGGCAGCGCGCTGTCCAGCCAGGCCGTGGGACCCAAGTGGCGCTGGCTGTTCCGGCACGAGCCCGAGGTCGCGGAGCGCGCCGAACTGTTCCTCATGGCGAGCTCGTACCTCGTGCTGCGGCTGACCGGCGAGTACGTGCTCGACCACCACTCGGCGAGCCAGTGCGACCCGATGTACGACCTGCGCGCCGGTGCGTGGGCCGAGGACTGGGCCAGGCTGGTCGCGCCGGGCGTGCGGTTGCCGCGGCTGGCCTGGCCGGCGGAAGTGGCCGGCACGGTTTCCGCCGCGGCGGCCGCGGTGACGGGGCTGCCCGCGGGCTTGCCCGTCACGTGCGGCACGGTCGACGCGTGGGCCGAGGCCGCGAGCGCCGGCGTGCGGGCGCCCGGCGACACGATGCTGATGTACGGCACCACGATGTTCCTCGTGCAGACCGCCGCCGAACCGCGACCGGTGCCGGGCCTGTGGGCCACGCGCGGGGCGTTCGCAGGCACCTACTCGCTGGCCGCCGGCATGGCCACGTCCGGTGCGATCACCGACTGGCTGCGCGACCTCGTCGGCGGCGAGTTCGCCGACCTGGTCGCCGAGGCGGGCGACGTGCCCGCCGGGAGCCACGGGCTGCTGATGCTGCCGTACTTCGCCGGCGAACGCACCCCGGTGCCCGACCCGGCCGCACGCGGGGTGCTCGCCGGGCTGACGCTGTCGCACACGAAGGCGGACCTCTACCGCGCCGCGCTGGAAGGCACCGCGTACGGCGTGCGGCACAATCTGGAGACGATGGGCTCCGCCGAGGGCCGCCGTCTCGTCGCGGTCGGCGGCGGCACGCAGGGTCGCGTGTGGACGCAGATCGTGAGCGACGTGACACGCGTGGAGCAGCACGTGCCCACCGAAACGATCGGCGCGGCCTTCGGCGACGCCCTGCTGGCGGCGTTCGCCGTGGGGCTGGAGCCCGACATCGGCGCGTGGAACCCGGTCGCTGCCGTCGTGCGGCCGGATCCCGCGCGTGCGGACGTCTACGACGAGTTCTATCCCCGCTACCGCGCCCTGTACCCCGCGACCGCGGGCATCGCACACTTCCTTGCCGTACAACAGGAACGCGCGGCTCAGGCTCCGGAGAAATAGGCGCTCGGCGTGAGCCCGGTCAGCGCGCGGCACTCCCGCGACAGGTGGGCCTGGTCGGCGTACCCGGCACCGGCGGCGAGGTCGGCCAGCCCGGGTGCGCGCGGCGCGAGGGCGATGGCGCGTTGCAACCGCAGCACGCGCAGGTAGGTCGCCGGTCCGTAGCCGACGGCCACGGTGAAGCGCCGCCGCAGCTGCCGTTGACCGACGGCCGTCGCCGGGGTGCCCACGCGGGCCGGCGCGGTGTGCAGGTGCGACAGCAGCTCGGCCACGGCCGGGTCGGGGTCGGCTTCCCGGCCGGCCACCGCGTCGGTGAGGCAGCGCGCGCCGCTCAGCACCGCGTCGGTCAGCAGCTCCCCGCGGTGGCCCCACACCTCGGCCAGCGGGAGCCGGCGGTCGCGCAGCTCGTCGGCCGCGACGCCGAGCACGGCGGGCGCCGCGCCGGGGTGGAAGCGCAGGCCGTGCAGCGCGACGCCGGGCGAGGTGGTCGACGACCACGCCTCGGTGTCCGGGCCCGCGACGAAGACCTCGCCGTCGCCGGCGACGAGGTCGACGCACCCGTCGGGCACGATCCGCTTCGGCCCCGCCTGGACCGACCGCCACAGGCAGCGGACCACGGCGCGCACCGGCCCGGGCGCGAGCGTCTCCGAGTACACCCCCCGATCATCCCCTCCGGGTGCGACGGAACGCGACCCACGACGCCGATCGACGCGCTGGGCTGGGTCCGCGACCGGCGCCTGCCGTTGGTGCGCACACGCGGCAAGGAGAAGTTCTCCCTGCCCGGCGGCAAACGCGAGCCGGACCAGGGCGACGTCGCGAGGCTGTGCCGCGAGATCCGAGAGGAGCGGGGCGTGGAGCTCGCCCCGCTGACCTTCCGCTTGTTCGCGCTGCTCGACGAGCGGGCCGACGGATTCGCCGACGGGCGCCGCGTGCGCATGACCTGGTCCACGGCCGAAACACAGGGGCGAGCCGGGGCCGTCGGCCGAGAACCGCCGAGGCGGCGTGGCCGGGCTCCGCCGACGCCGCGGCGTGGCTGCCCGCCGGACGGCGTGTCTGCCGATGCCGGCCGCGCTCGGCATCGTGGATTGACTCTCCGTGATCGGCTATCACGACGGTGTTATCGGCATCGTCCGTGGTGGCCACACCGGTGACTGACCCATAGGGGCACCCGAAAGAGTGAAGTTTCACCAACTTTGTGCGGTTGGCTAACGCCGAGTGACGTTCGGACGAGATCCAGGCAACGTACTCGTCAGAAGTGCGCTCGAACGAGAGAAGACCTCTCCATGAGTGTTCCTGCCGCGACTCCTCCGGCATCGCCGCCGGGTGCGGGTGGTCCGGGCTGGCTCAGGCCGCTCGGCAGCGTGGTCGTCGTGGTCGGCGTCATCGCCGTCGCGATCGCCGTGGCCTCGTACGTCACGCCCAAGGCGGCGCCGACGGCCGGTGAACCCGGCCAGGCGTCCCCGACCGAGGTCGCGCAGGCCGAGCCCGTGGCCGTCCAGAACGTCACCCGCACCATCGTCTACTCGCTCGAGGGCGAAGGCGGCGCCCGCAACCTCACCTACGTCGCCGCCGATGCGGGCCTCGAGCAGCAGACCGAGGTCACCACGCCGTGGTCGGTCACCGTCACGCGCACCGCCCCCGCCGGCGAAGCCGAGTTCGCGAGCCTCGCCGCGCAGAGCGCCGGGCCAGGCGGGCTGACCTGCCGCATCACCGTGGACGGCACCGTCGTCGCCGAGAAGTCGGTGTCGGGGGAGGGCGCGCAGCTCAGCTGCACGGCCTGAACGTAAGCCTCGGGTAGGCCGTTCCTGGGGCAGGATCACGGGCGTGAACGGTGCGATCGGGTTCGGGCCCGCCCTGGTGATCGTCCTGGCGGTGCTCACGCTGGCGGGGGCCGGGGTGGTGCGCTTCGGCGGGCTGGGGCAAGGCCGGGCGGTGCTGCTGGCGGCGGTCCGCGCGGTCGCGCAGCTCGCGCTCGTGTCCCTGGTGATCACGCTGATCCTGCGGTCGGGCTGGCTCACCGGCCTGTTCGTGCTGCTGATGTTCGCGATCGCGGCGGTCACGTCGGCTGCCCGCATCGGCGTGCCACGCCGGATCGGCTGGGTCGCGCCGGCGCTGGCCTCGGGCGTCGCGCCGGTGCTGGCCCTGGTGCTCGCTTCGGGAGTCGTGCCGCTGGAACCGATCACGGTCGTGCCGATCGCCGGCATCGTGATCGGCGGGACGATGACCGCGACGTCGCAGTCGGCGCGCCGCGCGCTCGACGAGCTGGCCCAGCGCCACGGCGAGTACGAAGCCGCGCTGGCACTGGGTTTCCTGCCCCGGCTCGCCGCGCTGGAGATCTGCCGTCCCTCGGCCGGACAGGCGCTGATCCCGGCCCTCGACCAGACGCGCACGGTCGGGCTGGTGACACTGCCGGGCGCGTACGTCGGTCTGCTGCTCGGCGGCGCGGGCCCGATCCAGGCGGGCATCGCGCAAGCGCTCGTGCTGATCGGGCTGCTGGCCGCGGAAGCCGTGGCCGTGCTGACGACGGTGCAGCTCGTCGCCGCGGGGTTCATCCGCCGCGACGAGCCGGTGCGCCGCCGGTGGGCCTTCGCGTGGGCGTCGCGGCGTCAGCCGAGCGGTGCCGTCAGGTGAGCGGTGTCGTTGAAGCGCCGCACCAGCCACCGGTCGCCGTGCACCACGAGGTGGGAGATGGACCCGTTGTCCGCGCCCAGGAACGCGAAGCGGTCGACCGCGCGGCTCGCCTGCGCGAAGACTTCGCCGATCACGCCGCCGTGGGTGAACACCGCCACGCGGCGGTCGGGGTTGGCCTCGGCGATCCGCGTGAGCGCCCGGCGGATGCGCCGGCCGAACGCCTCGTCGGACTCCGCGCCCGGGATCACCTCCCAGCGCTGCTCGGTCCAGAGCCGGTCGACGATCGGGTGGCCCTCGGTCGTGTGCTGGCGGAAGAGCCCGTTCTCCCAGTCGCCCAGGTGGATTTCGCGCAGCTCGGGCACGACCTCCGGCGTGAGGCCCAGCTTCTCGGCCAGCGGCGCGGCGGTCTGCACCGTGCGCCGCAACGTGGTCACGTAGAGCGCTTCGATGCGCTCGCCCACGAGCCGTTCGCCGATGCGGAGGGCGTGGTCGCGGCCTTCGGGCGCGAGGTCGGGGTCGGCCTGGCCGTCGACGAGGTCGAACGGTGCGCTGATCCGCGCGGGCGCGGATTCTCCGTGGCGCACCAGGAAGATCTCGGTCGCTCCCGGCGGGGGGCTGAACCGGTGCTGGCGGTATTCGACTTCCTGCTCGGGCGTGCTCATGGCCCCGACCCTATCCGGGCCGGGCTGCGAGCCGGGGTCCTCAACCCAGCTGTTTGTCCACGAAACACCACCGCCAGGTCTCACCCGGTTCGAAGCTGCGCATCACCGGGTGACGGCTGTCGTGGAAGTGCAGCGTCGCGTGCTTGCGCGGGGAGGAGTCGCAGCACGCAACGTTGCCGCACTTGAGGCACATGCGCAGGTGCACCCAGGTCGTGCCTTCCGCGATGCACGCGGCGCAGACGTCGGGGGAGCTCGGGTCCACGTCGCGCCACTGGTGCGCCAGGTGCTTGCAGGAGCGCGCCGTGACGGCCGGCGTGCTCAGCTCGCGTTCGACGACTGGTGCTTCTTCTTCGACGCGGTCGAGCAGCGACTCCTCGATGTCGAGCCGGGCGAGCACGCGGCGCAGCACGGTGTCGTCGGCGGTGCCGTTGTCGCGCGCCAGCAGGAACTGCTCGCGGTCGACCTCCAGCAGCTGCAGGCGCAGCCGGCGGTAGGCGTCGCTCGGGGTCTCGGCGAGCGCGCTCTGTCGGCCGAGCTGTTCCCACGCCGAATCGGCGCGGTACTGGAGGCGGTCGCGCAGCCGTTCGATGATGTCCGGCGGGTCGTCCGGGGTGCTGATCTCCTCGAGCTTCGCGAGCGCGGCGCGCGTCATGTCGTTGACCACAGCGGCTTCCTGCAACGCGTCCTCGGCCGGGTCGGGCCGCGGCAGGCGCAGGCGCCGGATCAGCGTCGGCAGCGTCATGCCCTGCACCACGAGCGTGCCGGCCACGACCACGAACGCGGCCAGCACCAGCACGGCGCGCTGGGGGGTGTCGGCGGGAAGCACGAACGCCGCCGCGAGCGTGACGACGCCGCGCATGCCGGCCCACGCGATCACCGCGGAGTAGCGCCAGGGCCAGATCTTCGGCTTCTTGACGAAGCGGGCGGTGAGGCGCTTCTGCACGCCGATGCCGACCAGCCACAGCACGCGCGTGAGGATCACCGTGCCGAGCACGGCGGTGCAGATGCCGACGAGCTCCCACACCGACAGGCCCGTCTTGGAGACCTCGATGAGGATCCCGCGCAGCTGCAGGCCGATCAGCAGGAAGACCATGTTCTCCAGCAGGAACTGCACCGTCTGCCAGTTGAGCCGCGACGCGAGCCGCGTGGAGCCAGAGAGAATGCGCGGCGACTCGTGGCCGAGCATGAGGCCGCAGACGACCACCGCGAGCACGCCGGAGCCGTGCGCGACCTCGGCCAACAGGTAGGCGACGAACGGCACGGCGAATGAGAGCGCCGTGTCCGTGACCGGTTCCTCCAGGCGCTTGCGCAGCTGCGTCGCGACCAGGCCGACCAGCAGGCCGGCCACGATCCCGCCGAACGCCGCGAGCAGGAAGTCGAGACCGGCCTGCCACAGGCTGATCGACCCGGCGATGGCTGCGATCGCGGTGCGCAGGGTGACCAGCGCGGCCGCGTCGTTGAACAGGCTTTCGCCCTCCAGCAGCCGCACGAGCTTGCGCGGCATGCCGACCCGGCGCGCGACCATGCTCGCGGCCACCGCGTCGGGCGGCGCGACCACCGCCCCGAGCGCGATCCCCGCGGCGAGCGGCAGCCCCGGCACCACGGCCCAGGCGACCATGCCGACGCCGAACGCGGTGAAGACGACCAGCCCCACCGACAGCACGAGGATCGGCCCGCGCAGCTTCTTGAACGCGACCAGCGATGTCTGGATCGACGCCGAGTACAGCAGTGGGGGCAGCAGCCCGATCAGCACGACCTCGGGGTCGAGCCGGTAGTCGGGCAGGCTGGGGATGAACGACGCCGCGACCCCCACCGCGACCAGACACAGGGGCGCCGACCAGTCCAGACGCCTGGCGATGACCGTGACGACGAGGACCGTCACGACCAGCGCCACCAATTCCGCCGCGATGTGCACGGGGTAATCATGACCCGCTCGCGGCCGCGGGTGCTCGCGGGACACAGAACTCGTCACCGGCGTGGTCACTAGGCTGGCCCGCGTGACGACGGTGGAGACGCGGGCCGGTGCGGTGCGTGGCGAAGTGCGCGCCGGGGTCGGGTATTTCCTGGGCGTGCCCTACGCCGAGCCGCCCGTGGGTCCGCTGCGGTTCCGGCCGCCGCGGCCGGTGGGCCGCTGGACCGGTGTCCGAGACGCGACGCGGTTCGCCGCGCGGGCCCCGCAGCCGGAGGTGACCGGGCGTGGGTTCACCGGCGAGGAGGATTGCCTCCACGTCAACATCTACGCGCCGGCCGCACCCGGGCCGTACCCGGTGCTGGTGTGGATCCACGGCGGTGGCGGGGTGATGGGCTCGCCGCACCAGTTCGACGCGTCGGCCTACGCGCGCCGCGGCGTGGTCGTGGTGACCGTCGGCTATCGCCTCGGGGTGCTGGGCATGCTGCGGCTGCCCGGCGTGTCCGAGGGCAATCTTTCACTGCACGACCAGGTGCTCGCGCTGGAGTGGGTGCGCGACAACGTGGCCGCGTTCGGTGGCGACGTGGACCGGATCACGCTCGCCGGGCAGTCGAACGGCGGGCGCACGGTCGGCACGCTGCTGGCCGTGCCGCGGACACGGGGGCTCTTCCACCGAGCGATCGTGCAGAGCGGCACGGGGGTCGGCTCGGTCGTGCACACGCCGGCCGAGGGCGAGACCGTGGCGGCGGCGCTGCTGGCCGACCTCGGCGTGTCCGCGGCCGAGCTCGCCACGCTGCCGGTGACGCGGATCCTCGAGGCGCAGCAACGGGTGGCGGCCGCTTCGGGGAAGCTCGTGACCTACCGCGTGATCGTGGACGGCGATCTGCTGCCCCGGTACCCGGGTGAGGCCGTGGCCGACGGGGCCGCGCGCGACGTGAGGGTCCTCACCGGCACGACGGCCGACGAGCAGGACCTGTTTTCCTGGCTGCAGACCGGCCGCGCCAAGCTGCTCGGCACCGGCTCGACGATGCTCGACGACGAGACGATCGCCAAGGGCGTCGTCGCCTACCGCGAGCTGCTGCCCACCTGGCCCGAGGACCAGCTGCGCAACCGCGTGCGGACGGCAGGGGACTGGTGGCTGCCCGCCATCCGGCTGGCCGAGGCACAGCACGCCGCCGGCGGCACCGCGTGGATGTACCGCCTGGACTGGCGGATCGCGCCGCGCGGCAAGGGGCTCGGCGCCGTGCACGGGCTCGACCTGCCGCTGATGTTCGACGACATCAGCAACAAGAACTGGCGCTTCCTGTTCGCGCCGGCGAAACCGGATCCGGCTCGGCTGCAGGCGATGGCGACCCGGATGTTCGACGTGTGGGTCCGGTTCGTGGCGACGGGCGACCCGGGCTGGGCGCCGTACGAGCCCGGCGCGCGGATCACGCGGCTGTTCGACGACGTGAGCACCACCGTGTCCGATCCGGACGCCGAGCAGCGCCGGCTGTGGGATTCCCTGTGAGCGCTGGTCAGAGCGCGTCGACGTAGAACCACTGGCCGGCTTCGCGGACGAAGCGGCTGTTCTCGTGCAGCGTGTCGTCGTGGCCGCGGAAGCGGTAGTGCGCGCGGAACTCGACGGTGCCCTCGTTCTGCAGCAGCCCGCCGCCCGTGCCGCCGAGGATGTCGAGGCCGGTCCACTCCTGGCCGTCGTCGAGGCGCAGCCGCTTCGGGCGGGTGTCCGGGTGCCAGGTCGCCAGCAGGTACGCGTGATCGGCGACGGCGAACGCGCTGTAGCGCGAGCGCATGAGCAGTTCGGCGGTGGGCGCGGTTTGGCGGCCGTCGTGAAAGCGGCCGCAGCACTCGGCGTAGGGCTGGGGCAGGCCGCAGGGACAGCGTGGGTCAGCCTCGGGCACGCTTGACCCCGGCCTGGGCGGATTCCTGCGCGCCCTTCACCGCCAGCCGGTCGGCGCGCTCGTTCTCGGGCAGGCCCGCGTGGCCCTTCACCCACAACCACTCGACTTCGTGGCGCTCGCCGGCGGCGTCGAGGCGCCGCCACAGGTCGGCGTTCTTCACGGGCTGCTTCGCCGCGGTCTGCCAACCGTTCTTCTTCCACCGCGGCATCCACTGCATCACGCCGTTGCGGACGTAGGTGCTGTCGGTGTAAATGCGCACGATCGAGGGCCGCGTGAGGCTTTCCAGCGCGCGGATCGGCGCCATCAGCTCCATCCGGTTGTTGGTGGTCACGGTGTCCTCGCCGCCGTAGAGCTCACGCTCGTGGCGGCCGTAGCGCAGGAAGGCGCCCCAGCCGCCCGGGCCGGGGTTGCCGCTGCACGCACCGTCGGTGTAGATCTCCACGGCCTCTTCGCTCACGCAGCGACCCTACCGAGCGCGTCAGGAGAAGTGGCGGAGGCTCGGCCAGAGTGCCGACCACGCGGCCGTGGTCCCGGTGCACAGGGCGACCGGAGTGTCCTGCTCGTCGTTGTCGATCCCGGCGTCCTGCACGGCGACCTCGTGGCAGCCGGTGAACGCCCGGGCGGGGCGGTCGAACGAGCCGACGAGCACCACGGCCCCGTCCAGCCGATCGGGCGGCGGGCCCCAGTCGGCGTACGCCAGGTGGCCCGAGTACGGCGCGGGCAAGTCGTGGGCGGGGCCGTAGTGCTCGATCGCCCCGGCTTCGCCGTAGTTGCTGGTGAAGACGACGGCGTCGGCCTTTTCGGGAATTTGCCGCCAGACGGAGGCGACGGTCGTGACGAACCCCGGCCAGCCGACTTGCTCGCCCTGCTCCTTGTTCAGCGCGAGCACCGGGCCGAGGGCTTGCGCCGGCACGATCGGCAGCCCGATGGCGAGGGAGACCCCCGCGCCGAGCGCCGCGGCGACCAGCCACCACCGCCGCGCCCGGCGGCGCGCGAACCACTCCAGCGCGGGTTGCACGCCGGCCGCCGTGAGCAGCATCAGCAGCGGCAGCGAGTAGTACGGCTTGCCGCCGAGCGCGAGCAGAACGACGCAGAGGATCGGGTACGCGAGCGAGAGCGATCGCAGCCGCGGCGTCTTCCACAGCCGCACGATCCCGGCGATCCAGACGGGAACCAGCGCGGGGGAGAGGTACGCGATCTGCAGCGGGACGAACATCAGGCGGTTCTCGGCGCCGTCGTTTTCGCTGATGCCGCCGGCGAACGTGACCATGGGCCAGCCGTTGCGGGCCTCCCAGACGAGGACGGGCGCGACCGCAGCGAGGGCGATGGCGGCGCCGGCCGCGAGCCACCACGTGCGGAACACCTTGCGGGGCCCCGTGACGGACACGCTGACGGCCAGCGCGACGAGCAGCAGGGGCACGAGCCACTTGTTGAGCAGCCCGACGCCGGTCACCGCGCCGATCGCGAGCCACCAGCGGCCCTCGCCGCTCTTGAGCAGCTTGACGGTGAACAGCCCCAGCGCCGACCAGACGAGCATGTCGATCGTGGTGGTGGACAGCATGTGCGAGACGACGAGGACGTAGCCGGACAGCGCCGTGACCACGGCGGTGATCACCTGGCCCGCGTACCCGGCCCCGAATTCCCGCGCGACCAACGCCAGGACGACCACGGTCGCCACCCCGGCGAGCGTCGCGACCACTCGCAGCCCGGGCGGGGTGTCCCCGAACAGGCTCGTCGCGAGCCTCGCCAACGCCGGCGTCAACGGCGCCTGGTCCACGTACCCCCACGCGAGCCTGTTCCCGGCGGCCACGTAGTAGAACTCGTCGCGGTGGAACCCGTACCCGCCGGACAACACCGTGAGCACGGCCGCCTGCACCAGCACCACGATCCCGACCCCACCCGCCGCGAACGGCGCCCTGGTCTTCGGCGCTGTCTCCGAAGCGGTTTCCCCCATGGCTCCCCCTCACCCGGAAGGCGGATCGTAACGCTGCCCCGAGATCGACAGGGCCCCCGTTTCCGACCCGAGACCCTGCGAGCCGGGTCAGCGCGACGACACGTCCCGGATCGCCTGGACCACGGCGTCCGGCCGGAGCCAGGCGAGGCCCGAGTGCCCCGCATCGTCCAGGCGGCGGACCTCGGCTCGGGGGAGGGCAGCGGCCAGATCGGTGTACAGCCGGTGCTTGGCCTGGGTGGACTCGGCCAGCGAGGCGCGCGCTTCGGGCGGCACCAGCTCCTCGGTGAACCGGTCGATCCCCATGGCGGACACGAAGATCAGCGGCACGTCGGGATCAGGCCCGGCGTCGCGAACCTCGCCGAACAGCCGCGGCAGGTTCATCGGCTCGCGCAGGGACTGCCGGTAGCGCTCGCGGCGGAACCCCTGATCCAGCAGCGGTTCGCGGATCTCGGCCGGCCAGCCGGCGAGCGCCCGGCCGAACGTGGCCCGGTAGGCGGCCCGCATCGCGTCCAGCTGCTCCGGCGCGAACAGGTCGTTGGTGCTCGAGTTCCGCAGCAGCTGCGCCTTCGCCTCCGGCAGGTAGCCGACGATGTCCTCGTGGGTCGGGTCGAGCAGGACCAGACCCACGACCTCACTGGGGAACCGCTTCGCGTACAGCCGCGCGTAGAGCCCGCCGAGCGAATGCCCGGCCAGCACGTAGGGGCCGGGCACAGCCGCGGTGCGCAACAGCTCGCGCAGGTCGTCGGTCACCTGCGTACCGCTGCGGGGGAGGTCCACCCCTTCGCTCCAGCCCGTGCCGAGCCGGTCGTAGAACACGCTCGTGGTGAACTGGGCGACGAGGTTGTGCACAGTCCAGTAGTAGAGGCCGAACATGCCGCCACCGGCCAGGAACACCACGGGCGGCCCACCGGTGCCGGACCGGTGCAGCAGCATCGCCCCGGGCGCGCTCCCGGTGTCGTCCGCCCTGCCCTGTGCTCCTGTCGCCGTCGCCACCCACCCGAAGATATCGGCGCCCGCATGGTGGGACGCGGAACAACGCCCGCGGCGAGGCGTTGTTCCCGGCACGGGTCGACGGAAGGGGCAGGCATGACGGCGAGCACCAGGGACTTCACCCAAGCCTGGCAGGACTGGAAGCTCCAGCGTGAGAAGGAGCTGGCCGATCCCTACGGCTGGCTGGCGCTCGTGTCCCTCGACTGGCTGGAGGACGAGCCGCGGAGCTACGGCAACCTGCCCGGCAAGTGGTGGCAGGACGAGAAAGCCGCGTACGTCGACCCTGACGGTGCCGACCTCGCGCACGAGGGCGAGAAGATCACCGGCGTCAAGCGGATCGAGCTGGTGAACAGCGGCGCCGGGACGCGGGTGACGGCCGGGGCCGTCGAGGTGGAGATCGCGAGGCGGTCGGGGTACCTGATTCGCGTGCACGATCCCGAGGCGCCGGTGCTGAAGAAGTTCCGGGGTGTGCCGGCGTACGAGCCCGACGAGACATGGGCCGTCACGGGGCGGTTCGAGGCGTTCGAGGAGCCGAGGCCGGTCACGGTGGGCGCGGTGGTCGAGGGGCTGTCGCACGTGTACACCGCGCCCGGCAAGGTCAGGTTCACCCACGAAGGCACCGAGTACACGCTCACCGCGTTCAACGGGCGCGAAGGCGGCTTCACGATCCTGTTCACCGACGCCACCAGCGGCGTTACCACCTACGCAGCCAACCGGTCGCTCGCCGTCGACAAGCCGGACGAGAACGGCCGCGTCACGGTGGACTTCACGAGGGCCCGCAACCTGCCCTGCGCGTTCACCGACTTCGCGACGTGCCCGCTGCCGCCCGAGGGCAACCGGCTCCCGTTCGCCGTGGAGGCGGGGGAGAAGCTGCCCTACGAGCGGCAGTAGGCCTCACTCGCCGCAGAACTGGGGGCGACGCTTGGCGCGGAAGGCGGCCAGGCCTTCGGCGAAGTCCTTGGTGGCGAACAACGACGACTGACCGGTTCGCTCCAGCTCGAACGCGCCGTCGAGCTGGGCCAGTGACGACGCGGCCAGCGCCCGCTTCGTCTGCGCGAAGGAAGCCGTGGGGCCCTCGGCGAGCTGCCGGGTGAGGCGGGCGACCTCCGCGTCGAAGCCGGCGTCCGGCACGACGTGGGAGATCATGCCCCAGCCCAGGGCCTGCGCGGCCGGGATGCGCTCGGCCAGCATCGCCATCCGCGCCGCCCGGGCGCGGCCGATGGCGGCGGGCACCAGAGCGGTGGAGCCGCCGTCGGGCATCAGGCCGACGTTGGCGAACGCCAGCAGGAAATACGCCGACTCCCGCGCCACGCACAGGTCCGCGGCCAGCGCGAACGAGCAGCCCACGCCCACGGCCGGGCCGTTCACGGCGGCCACCACCGGCTTCGGGATGTCTCGGAACAGCCGGGTGAGCCGGTTGGCGGCGTCGATCGTGCCGGTGTCCGGGTCGGCCTCGATGTCGCTGCCGGCAAGGTCGGCGCCGGCGCAGAAGGCGCGCCCGGCACCCGTCAGCACGACCACCCGCACACTCGCGTCCGCCAGCGCCTCCTCCACGGCGTCGCCCGCGCGCACGAGCATCGCGGTGGTCACCGCGTTGAGCCGGTCGGGCCGGTCGAACTCGATGCGCAGCGCGGCACCGTCCTGCTCGATCTTCACTGGCACATCAACTGGCGCGGGCAAGAAAGGCCCCTTTCAGGCAATTCCGGCGTGGTGGGTGACGTACGCCCGGGCGCGCGTCGGGTCGTAGGTGCGGGGGATCTGCAGCTCTCCGCCTTCAGCGAACCTTCCGCGTGCGTGGCGAGCACGGCCTGGTAGCCACCGTAGTCGCGGACGGTGAGGTCGGCGATCAGGTTCAGCAACCGCAGCCGGGGCTCGGCCGGCACGGCGGCCGCGTAGTACTTCTCCAGCACGGCGCAGATCTCCGGGTTCGCCCAGTCCTCACTGCCGGGGCCGGTGGTGAGCAGCCCGCCGGCGAGGTCCATGAGCTTCGCCGCCGCGTCGTGGAAGCCGTGCGCGAAGGTGTACTTCGCCGTGTTCACCGCGACGGGGCCGGGCTGCTGGATGCCGTCCTGCCCGGGCCGCGACCGCAGCGAGGCCAGCTCCGCGAGCCCCCGCACGGTCTCGGCGTACGCCATGAGCTGCGTGATCTTGTCCTTCACGTGCCCGGCGCGCGATGCCGTTGTACTCCGCGATCAGCGACGCCGAACCCACCAGCAGATCGAGCGGCGGCAGCTTGTAGTTGATCGCGGTGAACCGGTGGTAGTCCACGAACGCGATCGCCAGCGGCCCCGCCAGCTCGGGGCGCCGGTTCAGGACCACGCGTTCCTTCGGCACGCGCACGTCGTCGAACACCGTGAGGCTCTCGAGCATCTTGTGCTTCGACGACAACGGGAACTCGAACTCCTTGCGCTCGCCGGCGAGGTAGGGCGACACGTAGATGTTCAGGCCCGGCGTGTCCACCGGGATCGCGAACGACACCGCGTAGTCCGCGTCGTCGGGTCCCATCGCGCGCGTCGGCAGCACGATCAGCTCGTCGGCGTTGGCCGAGTACGACGTGTGGCACTTCGCGCCGCGCACGGTGATCGAGTCGGCGTCCTCGTCGACGATCCGCAGGTACAGGTCCGGGTCGCCCTGCTGGTGCCGCGCGAGCGAACGGTCGCAATTCACGTCCGTCTGTGCCACGGCCAGCGCCAGGTCGTCGCGGCACACGCGTTCGTGGAAGGCCTTCGCGCGCGCCAGCTCCGCACCTTCGAGCGTGCGCAGCAGCGCGAACATCGCGTCGCTGCCCACTTCCTTGAGCGTGATGATCCCGCCGCCCAGCCGGGAGACGGTCTCGACCAGCTCACCGCGTGCCCGCAGCTGTTCGGCCGAACGCGGCACCCGGTAGAACGCCGAGTACCCGTCGGCCACGGCCAGCTCGGGGTGCGACTGCGCGATGTCGAAGCAGTGCGCGGAGTGGTCCCCCGCGAGCGTCAGCTCCGGGTGGTCGCCCACGCTCGCCACCCGCTGCCCGCGGTAGAACACGCGACGGTCGTCGCGCAGCCCGTCCCGGTACTCCTTCGCCGTGCGCAAACCCATGTGTCGTCCGCTTTCCGTGTCGGTGGGGTGGTCAGTTGCCGGTGGCGAGATCACGGCCGACGATCTCCTTCATGATCTCGGTGGTCCCGCCGTAGATCGTCTGGATGCGGGAGTCCACAAAGGCCCGGGCGACGGGGTACTCCAGCATGTAGCCGTAGCCACCGTGCAGCTGCACGCAGCGGTCGACCACGCGCTTCGGCAGCTCGCTGGCCCACCACTTCGCCTTCGCCGCGTCGACCGCGGTGAGCGTGCCGGCGTTGATCTCGTGCACGCACGCGTCGAGGTACGCGGCCGCCAGGTCGCGTTCGGTGGCGATCTCGGCGAGCACGAAGCGGGTGTTCCGGAAGTCGCCGATCGCCTTGCCGAAGGCCTTGCGGCTGAAGCAGTATTCGCGCGTTTCGGCGAACACCGCGTCGATGCTCGCGAGGCTGCCGACGGCGATCGACATGCGCTCGCGCGGCAGCCGTTCCCTCAGGTGCGCGAACCCGCGGCCCTCGGTGCCCAGCAGGTTCGCCACCGGCACGCGCACGTCCTGGAAGAACAGCTCCGCGGTGTCCTGCGCGTGCAGGCCGACCTTGTCGAGCTTGCGTCCGCGCGTGAAACCGGGGGTGCCGTCCTCGACCACGATCAGGCTGAACCCGCGCGAACCCGCCGTCGGGTCCGTACGAGCCACCACGATCACGAAATCGACGTTGATGCCGCTGGTGATGAACGTCTTCTGTCCATTGAGGACCCATTCGCCGCCGTCGCGCACGGCAGTGGTGCGCACGCCTTGCCGATCTCTGCCCGGCGCCGCCGTGCTCCTCGGCCACGGCCAGCCCGATCACGCCGTGCTTGCCGGCAGCGCGCCAGACCTCGCGGTCGATCAGGCGGTCGGTGTCCCACCGCCCGAGGTTCGGCACGACCTCGCGCGCGGCGAACTTGCGGACCGGTTCGCGGTGGGCCTCGTGGTCGGCGGTGAAGAGCTGGCGCTGCACGGTGCCCCCTGCGTGTCTGAAGTTATCCAACGATCGTTAAGCGCGCTCGCTGCTGTCAAGAGACGCGGGTCACTGCATATCTAACGATCGCTAAGTTAGCGTCGATGGCGAAAAAAGTCCCGAACCGAACGAACGTGGGCCGAACGAGGGAGTCCGGATGCTGCGCACGCGCTTCTGCGAGGTTTTCGGGGTGGCGCACCCCATCGTCCAAGGCGGCATGCAGTGGGTGGGCCGCGCGGAGCTGGTGGCCGCCGTGGCCAACGCGGGCGCGCTCGGGTTCCTCACCGCGCTCACGCAGCCGACCCCGGAGGACCTGGCCAAGGAGATCGTCCGCTGCCGGGAGCTCACGGACAAACCCTTCGGTGTGAACCTCACGATCCTGCCGTCGATCAACCCGCCGCCGTACGCCGAGTACCGCGACGTGATCACCGGTTCCGGCGTGCCTGTCGTCGAGACGGCCGGGTTCAACCCCGCCGAGCATCTGCCCGCGTTCCGTGCGGCCGGGGTGAAGGTGCTGCACAAGTGCACCAGCGTCCGCCACGCGGTGAAGGCGCAGACCCTCGGCGTGGACGGCGTTTCCGTCGACGGCTTCGAATGCGCCGGGCACCCCGGCGAGGACGACGTCCCGGGCCTGGTGCTGATCCCCGCCGCGGCCGAGCAGGTCACCATCCCGATGATCGCCTCCGGCGGGTTCGCCGACGGCCGCGGCCTCGTCGCCGCCCTCGCGCTCGGCGCCGACGGCGTCAACATGGGCACCCGGTTCCTCGCCACGGCCGAGGCGCCGGTGCACGACAACGTGAAGCAGCGCCTCGTCGAGGCGACTGAGCGCGACACGGAGCTGATCTTCCGGTCGCTGCGCAACACCGCCCGGGTGGCGTCCAACGCCACCAGTCGCGAGGTGGTCGACATCCTCGCGGGTGGCGGTGGCTTCGACGACGTGCGCGACCTGGTGGCGGGCAGCCGCGGCCGCAAGGTGTACGAGACCGGCGACGTCGACCTCGGCATCTGGTCCGCCGGTGTGGTGCAGGGACTCGTCCACGACGTGCCGACGGTGGCGGAGCTGGTCTCCCGCATCGTCGCCGAGGCACACGAGATCATCGCCGGCCGCCTGGCCGGCGTGCTGGCATGAGGAGGAAACGGATGGACATCGCGAACACGGTCGCGCTCGTGACCGGTGGGGCGTCGGGGCTGGGTCTGGCCACCGCGAAGGCGCTGCACGAGCGCGGTGCGAAGGTGGTCGTGGTCGATCTGCCCACTTCGGACGGTGGCGCGGTCGCCGCGGAGCTGGACGGCGTGTTCGCCCCGGCCGACGTGACGAGCGAGGCCGATGTGCGGGCCGCCGTCGACACCGCCGCGGCGCTGGGCGATCTGCGGGTGGTCGTCAACTGCGCGGGCATCGGGAACGCGGTGAAGACCGTCGGCAAGAAGGGCGCGTTCCCGCTGGACGCGTTCACGAAGGTGGTGTCGGTCAACCTGATCGGCACGTTCAACGTGCTCCGGCTGGCCGCCGAGCGTGTGGCGCAGACCGAACCGGTCGGCGAGGAGCGCGGGGTCATCGTGAACACCGCGTCCGTCGCGGCGTTCGACGGTCAGGTCGGGCAGGCCGCGTATTCGGCGTCGAAGGGCGGGATCGTCGGCATGACGCTGCCGATCGCGCGCGACCTGGCGAGCCTCGGGATCCGCGTGATGACCATCGCGCCCGGGTTGTTCCACACACCGCTGTTCGCGACGTTGCCCGACGAGGCCGTCGAGTCGCTCGGCGCGCAGGTGCCGCACCCGTCCCGGCTGGGCGATCCGGCGGAGTACGCGGCGCTGGCCTGCCACATCGTGGAGAACCCGATGCTCAACGGCGAGACCATCCGGCTGGACGGCGCCATCCGCATGGCCCCGCGCTGAGCCTAGACTCGGCGGGGAAGCTCCCGGACTCGATGGGTGGAACATGGTGCGTGCGCGGGAGGCGGTGGCCTCCGCTGCGGTCTCGATCGAGGCCGAGCCGGAGACCGGCTGGCGGCACTACGACGAGCTGGAGCTGACGCCCCTGCTCGCCGCTGCACTCGACGCGTTCTACGAGCACGGTTTCCACGGCACGTCGGTGCGCGACATCGTCCGCCGGGTCGGGCAGACCGTGCCCTCGCTGTACTACCACCACGACAGCAAGGAAGGCGCCTTCGCCGCGTTGCTCGACCTGGGCACCGGCGAAGCCGTCAGCCGGGTCAACGCCGCCGCGGCCGACGCGTCCGGCCCGCGTGAGCAACTGGTCAACGTCGTCGAAGCCGTGGTGCTGCACATGACGCACCGCACGCGGCTGGCCGCGCTGGACCTCGAGCTGCGGCACCTCTCGCCGGACTCGCGCAAGCGGTACGCCGCGCGCCGCAAGGAGATCGAGACCGTCCTGACCGGCATCATCGAGGACGGCGCGCGCGAGGGTGTGTTCACCGTGGCCAACCCCGAGGAGACGGTGCGGGCCGTGCTGGGCATGTGCCAGTCGATCGCGCGCTGGTACCAGCCCGGCGGCCCGCTGAAGCCCGAAGAACTCGCCGAGCGGTACGTGGACCTCGCGCTGCGCACCGTCGGCGCGCGGCCGGTGAAGCGCAAGCGCTGAGGCGCGTCACGGACGCGGCGCGGGCTCCAGGTACAGGGTGCGCCAGATGACCTCGGTCATGGAGTCGGCCAGCGCGCCGTCCTCGGACTCCGGGGTGAAGCGCAGCGTCTGGTGGCACGTGCGCTCGACCATCCACGTGAGCGCGGAAGCCGTGGCGCGCACGGGCATCGGGGTGATCGTGCCGGCGGCCTGACCGCGTTCGATGATCGCCGCGATGGCGTCGACGAGGCCCTCCATGATGCCGCGGTAGAGCTCGTCGACCTCGGAGTCGTAGGCCGCCATCTCGATCACGGCGTAGAGCACCGAACGGTGGTCGCGGTAACGGGCGATGATCTCCGTGATCGACGCCCGCAGGTCTTCGGGGTCGCGCGCGTCGGCGCTGTTCCACCAGCGTTGCGCGGCCTCGGTGAGGTCGGCGAACACGTGCTGGGCGAACAGCCGCAGCAGCTGGCCCTTGTCCTCGAAGTAGACGTAGAAGGTGGCGCGCGAGATGCCGCCCTCGGACGCCAGGCGGTCGACGCTCAGCTCGGTGAACGTGAGTCCCTCGCCCATGAGGCGCTCGGTGGCCTCCAGCAACTGGCGGCCGAGCGTCTCCCGGCGCTGCTGCTTGCGAGCAGTCTGTGGCTTGCGGGTCACCGACGGCATCCGGCCTCCTTGTCCTCGCTCTCACCCTACCGGCTCGCCGCTCGTATTGACTGGACAGAGGATCTAGACATACTGTCTTGACAACCTGTGAGCTGGGCCATACGCTTAACTTAACGAACGCTAGATAGCCCTCCCGAGGTCACGGCCGACCGGTTCGGGCGCCCGCGGCGCACCGGTCGGCTCCCCGTCCGGTTTCCTTGCCAGGAGCGCCCATGTATCCCGGTGTCCATGCCGAGCAGTTCCCCGACAAGCCCGCCGTCGTCGTGGCGGGCGGCGAGGTGCTCACGTACGGGCAGCTGGAGGAGCGTTCGGCGCGGCTCGCGCGCTACCTGTACGAAGCGGGCCTGCGCCGCGGCGACCACATCGCGCTCCTTGCGGGAAATGACCCGAAAGTGTTCGAGGTCTACTGGGCCGCGCTGCGCTCGGGCCTCTACATCACGGCCGTGAACCGGCACCTGTCGCCGGCCGAGGTCGCCTACATCGTCGACGACTGCGGAGCCGAGGCGCTGATCGTGTCCGGCGGGCTCGCCTACGTGGCCGAGGCCGTCGTCGCGGACACGCCCAAGGTGCGCATCCGCCTGGCTTACCGGGGAAGCGTGGCCGGTTACGAGTCCTATGAGGACACGCTGGCGAGCACCTCGGCCGAGCCACTGCCGGACCAGCCGCGCGGCATGGACATGCTCTACTCGTCCGGCACCACGGGCCGGCCCAAGGGGATCAAGCCGCCGCTGCCCGAGCGCCGGGTCGACGAGCCGGGTGACGTCTACACCGCGGTTTTCGGTCCCCTGTACGGGTTCGGCCCCGACACGGTCTACCTCTCGCCCGCGCCGGTCTACCACGCGGCGCCGCTGCGGTTCGGCGGTGTGGTGCAGGCGCTGGGCGGCACGGTGGTGCTGATGGAGAAGTTCGACGCGGAGCAAGCGCTTTCCGCGATCGAGACCCACCGGGTGACGCACAGCCAGTGGGTGCCGACGATGTTCGTCCGCATGCTCAAGCTCCCCGAAGCCACGCGCGCGAAGTACGACCTGTCGAGCCAGCGTGTGGCCATCCACGCCGCGGCGCCGTGCCCGGTCGACGTCAAGCGTGCCATGATCGACTGGTGGGGCCCGGTCCTGCACGAGTACTACTCGTCCACCGAGGGCAGCGGCATCACGTTCATCGACAGCGAGCAGTGGCTGCGCAAGCCCGGCTCGGTCGGGCCGGCCGGCGTCGGCGTGATCCGGATCTGCGGGGAGGACGGCGAAGAGCTGCCGGCGGGTGGCATCGGCACCGTCTACTTCGAACGCGACACGCTGCCGTTCGCCTACCACAACGACCCCGGCAAGACCGCCGAGGCGCAGCACCCGGAGCACCCGACGTGGACCACCACGGGCGACGTCGGGTACGTCGACGAGGACGGTTTCCTGTTCCTCACCGACCGCAAGGCCTTCATGATCATCTCCGGCGGCGTGAACATCTACCCGCAGGAGATCGAGAACGCGCTGACGCTGCACCCGAAGGTGCTCGACGTCGCCGTGGTCGGCGTGCCCGACCCGGAGATGGGCGAGGCGGTGCGGGCGTTCGTCGAACCCGCGGGCGAGGCCGCGCCCGGGCTCGGCGACGAGCTGCGTGAATACCTGCGCGCGCGCATCGCGCACTACAAGGTCCCCCGGGCGTTCACGTTCGTGGACCGGCTGCCCCGCACTCCCACCGGAAAGCTCGTCAAGGGCGAGCTCACCCGCTGACCGATCACCTCGGACTCACCAGGAGCGAGAAGACCATGCAGATCAAGGCCGCGGTGCTGCGCGCCGCCGACGGGCCCTACCGGATCGAGGACGTCGAGCTGCCCGCCCCGCGCGCGGGACAGGTGCTGGTGCGCATCGCCGGCGCCGGGCTGTGCCACACGGACCTGCTGCCGCGAGCGCCGGGTTTCCTGGCCGCGCCGCCGATCATCACCGGCCACGAAGGCTCGGGGATCGTCGAGGCCGTGGGTGCCGACGTGACGAGCCTGGCGCCGGGTGACCACGTGGTGCTGTCGTTCGACTTCTGCGGCCACTGCGCCAACTGCGTCGCCGGGCACCCGTCGTACTGCGAGACCTTCTTCCCGCGCAACCTCACCGGCCACGACCCGGACGGCGAGCAACCGGTGCTGGACGCCGCCGGCGAGGCCGTGGCCGCGCGCTGGTTCGGGCAGTCGTCGTTCGCGTCGCACTCGGTGGTCGCGGCCCGCAACGCGGTGAAGGTCGACCCGGAGCTGCCGCTGGAGCTGCTCGGCCCGCTCGGCTGCGGTATCCAGACCGGCGCGGCCTCGGTGTTCAGCGCGCTCGGCGTGGAGCCCGGCACGAGTTTCGTCGTGTTCGGCGCCGGCGGCGTGGGCCTGTCCGCGGTGATGGCCGCGCGGGTGGCCGGTGCCGCGCGGATCGTCGCCGTGGACCTCAACCCGCGCCGGCTGGAGCTGGCGAAGGAGCTCGGCGCCACGCACACCGTCGACGGTGCCGCGGCCGACCTCGTCGAGCAGCTGCTGGCGGCCACGGGCGGCGCGCAGTACACCTTGGACACCACCGGCGTGCCGTCGGTGATCACCACGGCGATCGCGGTGCTGCGCCCCACTGGCACCTGCGGGCTCGTCGGTGTCCAGCAGGGTGATCTGGTGCTCGATCCGACGGCGCTCGCCGTGGGTCGCAACGTGATGGGAATCCTCGAAGGCGACGCCGTGCCGCAGGTGATGATCCCGCGGCTGATCGAGCTGTGGCGCCAAGGCCGGTTCCCGTTCGACCGGCTCGTGGAGACGTTCCCGTTCGAGGAGATCAACGAAGCCGAGCAGGCGAGCTTGAAGGGCGAGGTCGTGAAGCCCGTCCTGGTTCGCGCCGCGCGGAAGGAGTGAGTACGTGAAGATCGTCGTGGACCGCGCCCGCTGCACCGGGCTGGGCATTTGCGAGTCGTTCGCGCCCGAGGTGTTCGAGGTGGACGACAACGGTGACCTGGCCGTGTCGTCCGAGACCGTGCCCGATGGTCTCGAGTCCGAAGTGGAGCAAGCCGTGACGGGCTGCCCGACCGAGGCGCTGAGGCTTGAAAAATGAGGAGCTCTCAAATGACGGGGGCTCGAAAAATGACGGGGCTCGCGAAATGACAGGGCTCGAGAAGTGACCCGTCTCGTCGTGGTCGGTGCCTCCCTGGCCGGGTTGCGGGCCGTGGAGGGCGCGCGCAAGGCCGGCTTCACCGGATCCGTCACGCTCGTCGGTGCCGAGGAACACCTGCCGTACGACCGGCCGCCGCTGTCGAAGGCCTTCCTCGACGGGCCGGTCGCCGCGCCGGTGTTCCGCGAGGAGCAGGTGCTGCGTGACGAGCTCGGGGTCGAGCTGGTGCTCGGCACCCGGGCGCACGCCCTGGATCCGGCCGGGCGCGTGGTGCACGCGGGCGAGGGCGAGCTCCCGTACGACGGCCTCGTGATCGCCACCGGCGCGACCCCCCGCACGCTGCCCGGCACGAGCCACCTGGCCGGCGTGCACACGCTGCGCACCCTCGACGACGCGCTCGCCGTGCGCGCGGCCCTCGACGCCGGTGCGCGCACGGTCGTGATCGGCGCCGGGTTCATCGGCTCGGAAGTCGCGTCGGCGGCGCGTAAACGTGGCCTGCCGGTGACCGTGGTGGAGGCGGCGCCGACTCCGTTGATGCGCGCGATCGGCGCCATGGGCGAACCGTGCTCGGCGCTGCACCGCGCGAACGGCACGGACCTGCGCTGCGGCGTCGCCGTCACCGGTGTCGAAGGCCACGACCGCGTCGAGCGCGTGCGGCTGGCCGACGGCACCCTGCTGGACGCCGACCTCGTCGTGGTCGGCGCCGGCGCGGTCCCGGCCACGGACTGGCTCGCGGGCAGCGGCCTCACGCTGGAGGACGGCGTGGTGTGCGACGAGACGCTCGCGACCGGGCTGCCCGGCGTGTATGCCGCGGGTGACGTCGCCCGGTGGGCCAACCCGTTGTTCGGCCGGGCGATGCGCCTGGAGCACTGGAGCAGCGCCGCGGAGCAGGGGGCCGCGGCGGGCGTCGCTGCCGCGCTGCCGGGGGCGGCCAGGCCGTACGAGACCGTGCCCTACTTCTGGTCCGACTGGTACGACACGCGCATCCAATTCGCCGGCGTGCCCGACGCTGACGAGATCCAGGTGGTGCTGGGCGATCCGGACGAGGGCCGGTTTGTCGCGCTGTACCGCTCCGGCGACCACCTCACCGGCGTGCTCGCGGTGAACAAACAGCGCGAGACCATGAAGTTCCGGGCCCTCATCGCACGCCGCACCGACTGGTCCGGCGCGCTCGACTTCGCCGCCCGCCGGCGGGAACCCGTGTCCGAAGGAGTGCGCTGATGCACGAACACGAAGCCCTGTACATCGACGGCGCGTGGGTGCGCCCGGCCGGCGGTGCCACGCTGGCCGTGGTCTCGCCGGACACCGAGGAACGCCTCGGCACGGTACCGCTCGCCGGCGAGTCCGAAGTGGACGCCGCCGTCGCCGCGGCGGGCCGCGCGCTGCGCTCGGCGGAGTGGGGCGGGCTCACGCCGGAGGCCCGGTCCGGGCTGCTGATGGCGTTCGCCGAGGAGCTGGGCAAGAACGTCGCCCAGCGCGCCGAGCTCACCACGATCCAGAACGGCATGCCGATCACCATCGCCACCGCGGCCGAGGGGGCCGGCCCGGTCGGGATCCTGCAGTATTACGCGGCGCTCGGTGCCGCTCCCGCCGAAGAGGGCCGGCCGAGGCTGGACGGGCAGGGCGTCACCGTGGTGCGCAAAGAACCCGTCGGCGTCGTCGCGGTCGTGGTGCCGTGGAACTTCCCGCAGGTGCTCACGATGTTCAAGCTCGCGCCGGCCCTGGCCGCGGGCTGCACCGTGGTGCTCAAGCCGGCGCCCGAGACCACTTTGGACGCTCTGGAGCTGGCGGCCACCGCCGAACGCGCCGGCCTGCCCGCGGGCGTGCTCAACGTGATCTCCGGCGGCGCCGACATCGGCGAGTACCTCGTGGCGCACCCCGGCGTGCGAAAGGTCGCGTTCACCGGCTCCACCCCCGTGGGCCGCAAGATCGGCGAAGCCTGCGGCCGGCTGCTGCGGCCGGTGACACTGGAGCTGGGCGGGAAGTCGGCGGCGATCGTGCTCGACGACGCCGACCTGGCGACAACCGTGCAGGGCCTGGCCACCGCCAGCCTGCTCAACAACGGCCAGACCTGCTACCTCTCCACCCGCATCCTCGCCCCGCGCTCGCGCCACGACGAGGTCGTCGCCGCCCTGTCGGGGCTGGCATCCGCGCTGACCGTCGGCGACCCGCTCGACCCCGGCACGCACGTCGGCCCGCTCGTCAGTGACCAGCAGCGGCGCAAAGTCGAGGAGTACGTGGCGGTGGGCCGCGAGTCCGGCGCCACGCTGGCGGCCGGCGGCGGGCGGCCCGATCGTGACCGCGGCTGGTACGTGCAGCCGACCGTGTTCGGCGGCGTCGACAACGGCAGCCGGATCGCGCGCGAGGAGATCTTCGGCCCGGTGCTCACCGTGATCCCGTACTCCGATGTCGACGAAGCGGTCTCGATCGCCAACGACTCCGACTACGGCCTCGGCGGCACCATCTGGACCTCCGACGTGGAGAAGGGCCTCGACGTGGCGCGCCGCGTCGAGACCGGCAGCGTCGGCGTGAACTTCTACGACCTCGACCTGGGCGCCCCGTTCGGCGGCGTGAAGGCCAGCGGCGTCGGCCGCGAGCTCGGCCCGGAGGGCCTGGCCGCCTACCAGCAGCTCAAGTCCGTCTACCTGGGACAGGAGATCCCCGCATGACCGCCATCGTGACCCCGCAGCAGCGCGAGTACGACGAGATCGACCTTTCGTCGCGGGCATTCTGGTCGACCCGCGCCGCCGACCGCGAGCGCAGTTTCGCCACGCTGCGCCGGGAGCGTCCGGTGTCCTGGCACCGGCCGGTCGAGGACGCGCTGATGGAAGACCCCGAGGACCCCGGCTACTGGGCGGTGGTCCGCCACGCCGACATCGTCGACGTGAGCCGCCGCAGCGACGTGTTCGTGTCCGGTCAGGGCGTGATGTTCGAGAACATCCCCGAGGAGATGCTCGAGGCGTCGCAGTCGTTCCTGGCGATGGACGCGCCGCGGCACACGAAGATCCGCAAGCTCGTCAGCGCCGCGTTCACCCCGAAGCAGGTGCGCCGCATCGAGGAGCAGATCAAGGCCAACGCCCGCGACATCGTGCGCGAGCTGGCCGAAGCGGGCAGCGGCGCCGACTTCGTGCGCCAGTGCTCCGGGCAGCTGCCGATCCGCACGTTGTCGGACATGGTCGGCATCCCCGAGTCCCACCGCGAGAGCGTGGCCCACGCCGCCGACGCGTCGGTGTCCTGGGCCGACCCGGTCTACCTCGCCGGGCGCGACCCGATCGACATGATCTTCGAGGCCCAGATGACGCTGCACGGCGTGGCGTTCGAGATGGCCGAGCACCGCCGTGCCCACCCGGCCGAGGACCTGATGACCAATCTCGTGCAGGCCGAGGTGGACGGCGAGCGCCTCACCGACGAGGAGATCGCGGCGTTCTTCGTGCTGCTGTCGGTGGCGGGCAACGACACCACCCGCCAGACCACCAGTCACACGCTGCGCGCGCTGACCGACTTCCCGGAGCAGCGCGAGCGGCTGATGGCCGACTTCGACGGCCGCATCGGCAGCGCGCTCGAGGAGTTCGTCCGCTGGGCCTCGCCGGTGATGACGTTCCGCCGCACGGCCGTCACCGACTTCGAGCTGGGCGGGCAGCGGATCAGCACGGGCGAGAAGGTGGTGATGTTCTACGCGTCCGGCAACTTCGACCCCGAGGTGTTCGACGAGCCCGGCCGCTTCGACCTCAGCCGCAGCCCCAACCCGCACGTGAGCTTCGGCGGGGGCGGCGCGCACTTCTGCCTCGGCAACCAGGTCGCCAAGGCCCAGCTGCGTGCCCTGTTCGGCGAACTGTTGCGCACCCTGCCGAACATCACCGCGGGCGAGCCGGACTACCTGGCCGGCAACTTCGTCCACGCCGTGCGCGCGATGCCCTGTCACTTCTGAGCAGCAGTTCCCCCGCAGACCGACCAGACCGGAGACCAGCCATGCCCGCGTTCAGCAAGCCCGAAGAGATCTACCAGTACATCGGCGGCATCTTCGAAACCGCGTTCGCCGACGCCGACCTCGCCGCCAAGCTCGCCGGCACCGGACTGGTGCTGAAGATGGTGTGCACCAACCCCGAGTCCGCGCTGCTGATCGACACGCAGAACCGGCGCGTGACCGGCGACGCGTTCGACGCCCCGGCCGACGCGACCATGACGATGGACAGCGAGGTCGCCAACGGCTACTGGCAGGGCAAGGTGAACCTCACGTTCGCCATGGCCCGCGGCAAGGTCAAAGTGGACGGTCCGGTGTCGAAGCTGATCAAGCTCGCCCCGCTGTCGAAGAAGCTCTTCCCCGTGTACGTCGAAAAGCTGCGTGCCGACGGGCGCGAGGACCTGATCGTCGGCTGAGCCGGGAAGGCCGAGCACAACGGCGGGTGCGGAAGTCGTCGTCGAGGGCCTGACGAAGTCGTTCCGGCGCCAGACGATCTGGCGGGACCTGACCCTCACCCTGCCCCCGGGTGAGGTGTCCGTCCTGCTGGGTCCCTCGGGAACCGGGAAGTCGCCTAACAGCGCGCCGTCCTGGAACAGCACCCCGAACAGCTTGCGTGCCTCGTAGAGGCGGTGCTCCGAGCAGGTGACCACGTCGACGCCGTCGACCACGCAGCGGTCGCGGTCGGGTTTGAGCAGCCCGATCGGCGGCTTGAAGAACACCGAAGCCATCACCTTGTTCGACAACATCGCATTCCCGCTGCGCGAGCACACGCGCAAGTCGGAGACGGAGATCCGGCGGATCGTGCACGAGAAGCCGGAGCTCACGGGCCTGGCCGGCGCCGGTCGGCTTGCCCAGCGAGATCTCCGACGGCATGCGCAAACGCGCGCCGCATGGACGGCTCGATCGGCATGAGCGAGGAGAAGGACTCGGCGACCATGGCCGCGGAACGCGCGAAGTTCGCCGCCGGGCACCACGCCGGTGGCGTCGAGGAGGTCGCCGGCATCCCACCGCAGATGCAGCCCGCGCCCGGTCTGCCGGCGCGGCCGGGTGAGGCGCGGCGCAAGGAACGCGTGCTGCGCCTGCTGCCGACGCTGCCCGAGGCGGCGCAGGACGGGATCCTCGCGTCGCTCACCCCCGAGGAACGGCGCCGCCACGGCGTGGACCGCCTGGCCACGGCCGCCACCGCGTAGAGGAGGTCTCGTGAGCATCCCGTGGCGCCCCGGTGCGCTCGCTCGACCGGTACGGGGACGAGCTGTGGTTCTACCTGCGCGCCCTGCTGTGGACGCCGCGCAGCCCGCCGCGGCGTCAGCCGTCGACGTGATCGAGCCGGCCGCAGGGCCGGATCTCGCCGCCAAGGCCGCGGCGCCGGACTCCGGAATCGAGTCGAAGGCTCGCGGTGCGGTCGCGCCGGACTCCGACACCGCGCTTCCCAGCCGCGCTGCCCGGATGCCGGATGCCGGCACCTCGACGATCTCGGCCGAACCCACCGGAGAACCGGCAACCGCCGGGCCCGGAAACCTCGCCACAGTCCGGTGACCGTTGGCTTGTCGGCGCCGGCCGTCGTCCTCCTGGCCGCCGCCGGTTGCTTCGCCTTCCAGGCCCACCGGTCCACGACCTCCGGCCCGGCCGCCAACACCGCCTTCTCCGACAGCGCCGCCACTTCCGCCATCACCGGCCAGCTCAGCGCCGCCTCTGAAGCCAGCCGTTTTCTCCCTGGACCACCAGGACGTCGCCAGAACCCAACGGGCCGCCGAGCAATACCTCGCCGGCAACGCCGTCACCCAGTACCGCCAGTCGCTCTCGGCCGTCCGGCAACAGGCCGTCCCCCACCACCTCATCCCCACCAGCCGCGGCGGCACCATCGGCATCAAGGACATCACCGGCACGACCGCCCACGTCCTCGCCTTCGCCGACCAGACGACCTCCCGCGCCGGCACCCCGACACCTCCAACGGCGGCGCGCAGGTCCGCCTCACCGCCACGGACGACAACGGCCGCTGGCGCGTCAGCGACATCGCGGTCCTGTAGCGAAAAGTGGCCGTTCGGCTCGCCGCGACGACTCGTTCGAGCCGGCCCACACGGCCGGCGGAGTTGACCTTGGTTCCGCCGGCTTCCGAGGTTCGGAGCGGAAGCCGGCGAGGGGTGCGCCGACGGACATACGCGGGTACGAGCCGGGATCGAACGCCGCGGAAGCCCGCCTTCACCTCCGATTTCGCGCTCCTCGGTTCCCTTCGGCGCGGCGGATCGCGGACCTGCCGGACCGGCCCGCCATGGATGTCTGCCCCCGGATGCGGCGCGCCCGTCAGGTCGACACGTGGTCGAACGCGCTGGACTGCGAGCGGTTCACCACCGAGGAGCTGGCGTTCGAACCGAGGGTGCAGTTCTGGGACGACCGGGCTGCCTGAAAACCAGGCAGCCCGGTCCGGACGGGTCGATCCTCAGCTCACCAGCCGCGCGAACGCCACTGCGCGAGCTTCGGCCGCTCAGCCCCCAACGTCGAATCATCCCCGTGCCCCGGGTAGAACCACGTCTCATCCGGCAGTTCGTCGAAGATCCGCGTCGAAACGTCGTCCAGCAGCGAGGCGAAGTCCTCCGGCGAGGACGTCTTCCCCACCCCGCCCGGGAACAGCGAGTCACCCGTGAACAAATGGGGGTGCCCGGCCGGGTCGCGGTACAGCAAGGCGATGGAGCCCGGCGTGTGGCCGCGCAGGTGGATCACCTCGAGCGTGACCTGGCCCACCCGAAGGGTGTCGCCGTGTTCGACCAGGAAGTCGGGCGGCACGGGCAGCGGCGAGGCGTCCAGCGGGTGCGCGGCGGTGTTCGAGCCGTTCGCGCCCGCCACGGCGCCCAGGGCCTGCCAGTGGTCCTGGTGCTGGTGGGTGGTCACGACGGTGCGCAGCGCGGGCCGGTCGGGGCCGTGGCCGATGAGGTCGGAGATGCGCTCGGGGTCGTTGGCGGCGTCGATCAGCAGCGCCTCGTTCTCGGCGCGGCAGACGAGCAGGTAAGCGTTGTTGTCCATCGGCCCCACGGAGAGCTTGGTGATGGTCAGCGCGTCCAGCGTCCGGCGGGCGGCGTCGCCGCCCGGTTCGACGTGCCCGGTGTAGGTGTCGGCGATGTTCACGTCCTCACGGTAGCCGGGACAACGCGGTCTGTCCCACCCCCGCACACGTAGGCTCGGGGCGAGCAACGGGCGACCCCAGGGAACCCGTGCCGAACACCGCGCCACCGCACCAGTCCCCCCGACGGACCAGCTGGGACCTCCTCAGGGTCATCGCGATCGTCTCGGTCGTGCTCGGCCACGTCACGCACCAGGGCGCGCGCTGCTGCACGGCGAGCTCACCGGCTGCCCGTTCCGCGTGCCCGCGCAGTTCGGCGCGGGCAGTTCGGGGCGGCCGGGCTGACGGTGATCTCCGCGTACTTCCTGTGCGTGAGCGTCCGCAGGCCCGGCACGGGCCGGTGGCTGTGGAACCGCGTCGCACGGCTGGTGCCGTCGTACCTCGTCACGGTGCTCGTCACTTACGTCGTCACGCGCTACGCCGCCTCCGCTTCAGCGGTTTGCCCGTGCCCGACGGTTTCACCGGATTCCTGTTCAGCGAGCCGCAGGGCCCGCCGGCGGACCCGTTCCCGTGGTACATCCAAACCTCGCGGGACCTGCTGACGGACCTGGGGATGATCCAGGCGTGGGACTACTACGGGTTCCCCTACCTCGACGGCTCGTGGTGGACGCTGCCGGTCCAGTTGTTCGCGTTCTGCGCCGCTGCGTGGTTGTTCCCACGGCGGTGGCGCACCGATCGAGTGATGATTTGGCTCGTCTGGGTGTTGATGGTCGCGGCGGCGGTCCGGTTCCTGGTCTTCAACCCCGGCCGCACGCCGATCCAGGCCGTCAACGTCTTCTTCGGGCTCGGCCTGCAGCGCACGCACCTGTTCGCCGCCGGGATCGCGCTGTGGCTGTGGAGCCGGAAGCGGCTGCAGTCCTGGCACCTCGGACTGCTCGTCGCGGCCTGTATCGTGGTACAGGACCTGCACGTCTTCCCGTTCCACCGGGCGATGCCCCAGGACCCCGCGCGCTGGCCCTCCACGATCGGCTTCGCTGTGCTGCTGCTGGTGATCTGCCTCGCGGCACGCGGCCCCGACTGGTGGTTCCCGGGTCTCGCGCGGGTCGCCCCGGCGCTCACCTGGCTCGCCGGGATCTCGTATGGTCTCTACCTGGTGCACCAGGAACTGGGTTACATCCTGGCGCGCGCCCTGCTGGACATCGGTGTCCCCGGCCGGTTGCGGCTTCCCGCGGTGCTGGCCGGCGCCGTGCTGGCCGGCTGGGCGCTCACCGCGTGGGTGGAACGGCCGCTGCATCGGCGGCTGACCGTCCGGCGGGCGGGCAAACCCGTCCAGGAACCCGCAAAAGCCCAGGTCGAAGAGCCGGAACCCGTTTCTGTCGGTGGTGCGTCCTAGCATGGACGCGGCCGCCCGTGCAGGACTTCCACCGGGCCGGCCTCCGAGCCGAGATTTGAGTTGAAGGGACGTGGGCGTGGCTGATCGCCTCGTTGTTCGCGGGGCCCGCGAGCACAACCTCCGCGGTGTCGACCTCGATCTGCCCCGCGACAGCCTGATCGTGTTCACGGGCCTGTCCGGGTCGGGCAAGTCGAGCCTCGCTTTCGACACCATCTTCGCCGAGGGGCAGCGCCGTTACGTCGAGTCGCTCTCGGCCTACGCGCGGCAGTTCCTCGGGCAGATGGACAAGCCCGACGTCGACTTCATCGAGGGCCTCTCGCCCGCGGTGTCGATCGACCAGAAGTCCACCTCGCGCAACCCGCGCTCCACGGTGGGCACGATCACCGAGGTCTACGACTACCTCCGGCTGCTCTACGCCCGTGCGGGCAAAGCGCACTGCCCCAAGTGCGGCGAGCTGATCAGCAAGCAGACGCCGCAGCAGATCGTCGACCAGGTGCTCGACATGGACGAAGGCACGCGCTTCCAGGTGCTCGCGCCGGTCGTGCGCGGGCGCAAGGGCGAGTACCTCGACCTGTTCCAGAATCTGCAGCAACAGGGCTACGCGCGCGTGGTCGTCGACGGGAAGGTGCACCCGCTCACCGACCCTCCGAAGCTGAAGAAGCAGGAGAAGCACCAGATCGGCGTGGTCATCGACCGCCTGAGCGTGAAGACGAGCTCTCGCCAGCGGCTCACCGACTCGGTCGAGACGGCGCTGCGGCTGGCCGACGGGCTGGTCGAACTGGAGTTCGTCGACCTGCCGGAGAACGACCCGAAGCGCGTGCGCGGGTTCTCCGAGAACCTGGCGTGCCCCAACGGGCACCCGCTCGCGATCGAGGACCTCGAGCCGCGGTCGTTCTCGTTCAACTCGCCCTACGGCGCGTGCCCCGTGTGCACGGGCATCGGCATCCGCAAGGAGGTCGACCCGGAGCTGGTGGTCCCGGACGACGAGCTGTCTTTGGGCGAGGGCGCCATCGCGCCGTGGGCCGGCGGGCAGAGCGCCGACTACTTCATCCGGCTGCTCGAGTCGCTGTCGGAGGCCATCGGGTTCCGCATGGACACGCCGTGGCGCCAGCTGCCGGCCAAGGTCCAGAAGGCGGTGCTGCACGGCGTCGACGAGCAGGTCCACGTGCGCTACCGCAACCGTTACGGCCGGCAGCGCTCGTACTACGCCAACTTCGAGGGCGTGATCCCGTTCCTCGAGCGGCGCCAGGAGCAGACCGAGTCCGAGTACATGCGCGAGCGGTACGAGGGCTACATGCGCGAGGTGCCGTGCCCGACGTGCCAGGGCACGCGGCTCAAGCCGGAGATCCTCGCGGTCACCCTCGAGCACGCGACGCAGGGTGAGCGCTCGATCGCCGAGGTCTGCGCCCTGTCGATCGACGAGGCGTCGAAGTTCCTTGACGAGCTGGTGCTCGGGCACCGCGAGGCGATGATCGCCGGCGCGGTGCTCAAGGAGATCCAGGCGCGCCTGCGCTTCCTGCTCGACGTAGGCCTGAACTACCTCTCGCTCGACCGCGCGTCGGGCACGCTGTCGGGCGGCGAGGCGCAGCGCATCCGGCTGGCCACGCAGATCGGCTCGGGCCTGGTGGGTGTCCTCTACGTGCTCGACGAGCCGTCGATCGGCCTGCACCAGCGCGACAACCACCGCCTGATCGAGACCCTCACGCGCCTGCGTGACCTCGGCAACACGCTGATCGTGGTGGAGCACGACGAGGACACGATCCGCGCGAGCGACTGGGTCGTCGACATCGGCCCGGGCGCGGGCGAGCACGGCGGGCACATCGTCCACAGTGGACCGTACAAGAAGATGTTGAAGAGCAAGGAGTCGCTCACCGGCGCGTACCTGTCGGGCCGCCGCTCGATCGAGGTGCCGGCGATCCGGCGTCCGGTCGACAAGAAGCGGCAGCTCACGGTCGTGGGTGCGCGCGAGCACAACCTGCGCGGCATCGACGTGTCATTCCCGCTCGGCTGCCTCGTGTCGGTCACGGGCGTGTCCGGCTCGGGCAAGTCCACGCTCGTCAACGACATCCTCGCCCAGGTCCTCGCCAACAAGCTCAACGGCGCGCGCCAGGTGCCGGGCCGCCACACGCGGGTCAACGGGCTGAACACGGTCGACAAGCTGGTCCGCGTCGACCAGTCGCCGATCGGCCGCACCCCGCGGTCCAACCCGGCGACCTACACCGGCGTGTGGGACCACGTGCGCAAGCTGTTCGCGGCGACCACCGAGGCCAAGGTGCGCGGCTACCAGCAGGGCCGGTTCTCGTTCAACGTCAAGGGCGGCCGCTGCGAGGCGTGCGCCGGCGACGGCACGATCAAGATCGAGATGAACTTCCTGCCCGACGTCTACGTGCCGTGCGAGGTCTGCAAGGGCGCCCGCTACAACCGCGAGACGCTCGAGGTGCATTACAAGGGCAAGACGGTGTCCGACGTGCTGGACATGCCGATCGAGGAGGCGGCCGAGTTCTTCGAGCCGATCAAGGCGATCCACCGGCACCTGCAGACGCTCGTCGACGTCGGCCTCGGCTACGTGCGCCTCGGCCAGCCCGCGCCGACGCTCTCGGGCGGCGAGGCGCAGCGCGTGAAGCTCGCGAGCGAGCTGCAGAAGCGCTCCACGGGCAAGACGGTCTACATCCTCGACGAGCCGACCACAGGCCTGCACTTCGAGGACATCAGCAAGCTGATCGGCGTGATCAACGGGCTGGTGGACAAGGGCAACACGGTGATCGTGATCGAGCACAACCTCGACGTGATCAAGACGTCCGACTGGATCATCGACATGGGTCCGGAGGGCGGTTCCGGCGGCGGCATGGTCGTCGCCGAGGGCACGCCCGAGCACATCGCGTCGGTGCCGGAGAGCTACACGGGCGAGTTCCTCGGCCAGGTCCTCAACCCGGCCTGACCCCATCGCGGTGCGGTGGCCCCGAACCGGGTCACCGCACCGGCGGGGGTCAGTCCTGTCCGGTTGTGCGGTCGACGACCGGCGAGAGCGGTCGGTAGTAGAGCGCGCGCACGCGGAAGGCGGAGCCCTGCTCGTCCGGCAGGAGCGATAGTGCGCAGGTCGTGGTGTCCGAGTCGGTGATCTCGACCGGGACGAAGCCCGCCTGGCCCGGCGTGCGGATCTCCACCAGGAACCCGGCCTCGTCGCTTGAGCGGTCCGCCCAGGTGAAGTGAACGGACGCGTCCTCGGCCGGGACCACCGTCACGTCGGCCGGAGCAGCGGCTTTCCCCGGCTTCCACACCGGCACGGCCGTGGCCGGGGGAGCGGCGTGGGCCGGGGAGCCCGGCTGCACGACCGCCGACACGGGACCGAAGAAGTCCCGCACGCGGTAGAAGAACGGTGTCTCGGGGATCAGGTCCGGGGCCGGTAGGTGAGCTGCGAGCGCGGGAAGTACTGCAGCGCGGTCCACGGGCGGTCGGTGGAGTTCCGCTATTCGAGCAGGTGCCCGGCCGCGGCGGGGGTCACCCTCGGGCCAGTGCAGATCGATGTCCGTCGGCGTAGTGAGCGTCGCCGTGAGGCTTTGGGGCGGTGGCGCCGGAGCCGCGGCCGGGGCCGCGGAGCAGCCGGTGGTGACCAGGACGGCCGGCGTCCCGAGCGCGAGGCGGGTTTTCACGGGCACGGCGGAGCCTCCGGGACGTCCAGGCGGCGGCGGTGCGGCGTCAGCTTAGGAACCCGCGCCGGTGATCGACAAGCAACGTCCCGATCACCGGCACCACCCATCTGCCCGGCCGGCGGCGCCGAATTCAGCCGACGAACTTTCTGAATTCGCGGTGAACCGCATCGCGCCGGCATCCGTGTGAGGGGTGTCGGGGGCTCTGACCCGCGACGGCACGACCCACTCTCACCTCGGAAGGGGGCGATCTCCCGGTGGACACGGCGGCGGTGCTGGGCGTGCGGCGACGACCGGCGTTCACACTGCGGTTTGCAGTACTGTCCTCGCCGACCCAGAACACCGTCGGGAGGTCGAGGGTGGCGATCGGACGCGGGCGGCCGAAACGGGCCGCCGCCGAGCGGCTCGTGGAGCAGCTCTACGCGGAACACGGCCGGAGCCTGCTGGCTTACGCGACCAGGCTCACGGGCGACCGCGCGGCCGCCGAGGACGTGGTCCAGGAGACGCTCGTGCGTGCCTGGAAGCACGCCGACGACCTGAGCGGCGACCGCCAGGGGTCCGTGCGCGGCTGGCTGCTCACCGTGGTGCGCAACCTCGTCACGGACCGGGCGCGGGCCCGCGCTGCCCGGCCGCCGGAGGTCGCCGAGGGCCCGGAGACGCTCGCGGCGCCGGTGGTACGCGATCACGCCCAGGGAGTGGTCGACTCGATGACGGTGCTCGGAGCCCTCGAAGCGTTGTCGCAAGAGCATCGCGACGTGCTCGTGGAGATCTACTATCGAGGGAGATCGGTGGCGGAGGCAGCCGAGTTGCTGGGGGTCGCTCCCGGCACCGTGAAATCCCGGTCCTACTACGCGCTGCGCGCCTTGCGCACGGCGATGGTGAGCGGCGGAACGGAGGCAGTGAGATGAGCGCGGTCGAGCAGGAGCACGCACAGCTCGGCGCCTACGTCCTCGGCGCGCTGGACCCGGCCGAGGCGGTCGAGTTCGAAGGCCACCTGGCCACGTGCGCGCAGTGCCGCTTCGAGCTCAAGGATTTCGGCGCCCTGCGGGAGGCGCTCGACGAGGTGCCGCCCGAGGCGTTCCTCGACGGCCCGCCCGAGGGCGGCGACCTGTTGCTGCAGCGCACCCTGCGCCGGATCCGGGCCGAGGAGGAGGCCGGCCCTGCCGAATCCCCTGCGGCACCGAGCCGCACCGGTTCCCGTCGGGGACTCGCGATCGCGGCCGCCGCGGTCGTCGCCGCGGTGGCGCTCGGCGGCGGGGTCTTCGTCGGCCGCCAGACGGCGCCCGAGTCCGCTCAGCAGGTGGCCGTGCCCGGCACCCGCGACGTGGCCGCCACCAACGCGGCGACGGGCGCGAGCCTCACCGCGTCGGTGATTCCCGCGGCCGGTTGGGTCAAGGTGCACGTGGCCGTGAAGGGGATCCCCGCGGGCGAGAAGTGCAAGCTCGTGGTCACGGACAAGACCGGCGCGAAGTGGGACGCCGGCAGCTGGCTCGTGTCGGAGAAGTGGAGCACACAGGGCTTCGGTCTCGACGGCTCCGCGCTGGTCGCGCCGGCGGACGTCGCCTCGGTCGGCATCGTCACCCTCGACGGCCGGGACCTGGTCTCGGCACAGGTGTAGGCGGTGACGGACGCGGAGTACCGGTTCTCGAGCACCTGGTGGCTCCCGGCCACCCCGGCCCGGCTGGTCTTCGATGCCGTCGTGGACCTCGAGGCGTACCCACGCTGGTGGCCCGACGTGCGCTCGGTCCGCCGGGTCGACGACGACACCGCCGAGGTCGTCTGCCGCTCGCGCCTGCCCTACCGCCTGATGATCGCGATGCACCGCGAGGAAGAGGACCCCGTCACCGGCCACGTCCGCGTCGGCCTGAGCGGTGATCTCGAAGGGTTCCTCGCCGGCATGCTGCACGCCGTCGGCGAGGGCACGCGGCTGGAGATCACGCAGCACGTGCAGGCTCGCAAACCGTTGTTGCGCAAGCTGGACACGGTGGCCCGGCCGTTCTTCCGCGCCAACCACGCGTGGATGATGCGCCGGGGCCACCGCGGCCTGGCCGCCTACCTGGGCTGACCCGCCAAGCACCGCTCGCGGCCCGGCGCGGGCGGCGCACCAGCACGAGCGCCGCTGCCGCGGCGGCGAGGAGCACGAAGCCCGCGCTCAGCCCGTACGCGAGCCGGTAACCCGAAGCGAGGGCGGCGCGAGCCCCCTGCGACGCCAGCCCGGCCGTGCGCGCCGCCGCGGCCGTGGCGAGCACCGCGGTGCCGATGGCCGCGCCGACCTGCTGCGTGGTGGTGATCAGGCCCGACGCCACCCCCGCGTCGGCCGCGTCCGTCCCGGACATCGCCAGCCCCATCACGGCCGGGATGGCCGCGCCCGCACCGGAACCCATGAGTACCAGCGCCGGGAACACGTGCAGGAAGTAGCTGCCGTCCGTGGGCACGGTGGTGAGCAACGTGAAGGCGACCGCGACCACCACGAGCCCGCTCAGGAGTACCGCGCCCGGGGTGAAGCGCGCGCTGAGCTTCGCCGAGATCCCCAGTGAGAACACCGCGATCATCACCGGTGCCGGCAGGAACGCGAGCCCGGTGGCGAGCGCGTCGAGCCCGAGCACCTTCTGCAGGTACAGCGCCGTCACGAACTGGAAGCCCATCATGCCGGCGACCATGAACACCATCGTGACGTTGGCGCCGCTGACCGCGCGCACGCGGAACAGCCGCAGCGGCAGCAACGGAGTCCGCGCGCGGCCCTGCCGGACCACGAACGCGGTGAGCAGCAAAGCGGCGCCCGCCACCGGAAGCGCGGCGCCGGTCTCGACGATCCCGTACACCAGCAGCATCACGCCGCCCGTCACGAGCGCCGCGCCCAGTCCGTCGATTCCCGTGCGCAGCCCGCGGCCACGGTCCGCCGCCACGACCAGCGGAGCCAGCACCAGCGCGGCGACGCCGATCGGCAGGTTGACGTAGAAGGTCCAGTGCCAGTCGAGCGCCTGCGTGAGCGCGCCGCCGGCGATGAGTCCGATCGACGCGCCCGAAGCCTGTGTGAAGCTGAAGACGCCGATCGCCCGCGCCTGCGCACGGGGTTCGGGGTACATCGTCACGATCATGCCCAGCACCACGGCCGACGCGAGCGCGCCGCCGACTCCCTGCACGAACCGGGCGGCCACTAGCACCGCCGCCCCGGTCGAGAGCCCGGCCACGAGCGAGGACGCGGTGAAGACCAGGAGCCCGGCGAGGAACACGCGCCGCCGGCCCAGCAGGTCACCGAGCCGGCCGGAGAGCAGGAGCAGCCCGCCGAACGCGACGAGGTAGGCGTTGACGACCCAGGCCAGTCCGGCGGACGTGAAGCCCAGTTCGGCCTGGATCGAGGGCAGCGCCACGGCGACGATGCTCCCGTCGAGCACCACCATGAGCGAGGCCGCGCACAGCACCACCAGTGCGACGGCCCGGCGACGGACTTCCGGCATTTGGGTCCCTCCAGAACGATCACCGAAGAGAACCCCCAGGTCACGCCCAGGGCACCTCTTGTTACAGCGATCATCTTGTGTGACCATCGAGGAGCCTGGAAGGAGGCACTTTCATGTCCCAGGGGAACACCGCTGTGACCGAGCAGGTCAGCGCGATCGACCCGGAGAAACTCGAGGCGTGCACGCTGCTCGAGGTGCTCAACCGGATCAGCGGCAAGTGGGCGATCGGCATCCTGCTGGAGGCGTCGCACGGCCCGGTGCGGTTCACGGAGCTGGAACGCTCGGTGGCGGGCATCAGCCGCCGGATGCTCACGCTGACCCTGCGCAACCTCGAACGGGACGGGCTGCTGGAGCGCACCGTCTACCCGACCGTGCCGCCGCGCGTGGAGTACGAGGCGACGCCGATGGCGCGTGAGCTCTACGGCACATTGTCGGGGCTCGTCGACTGGGCGCAGCGCCACCGCGAGGCGATCGCCGTGGCGCGCGAGGCCTACGACTCGCAGTAGAAACGCGTGTGCCGTGGTCGTGAGCACGGGGAACGCTCACGGCCACGGCACACTGGGGTGTTCGCACCCCGGCGGGGGAGTGTGGGCCGGAAGGAGCCCTGGGGTGCGAACGGCTTCAGTTGCCCGCGGAGGCTCCCACGGGTTCGCCCCGGCCGGTGGGCGGCGGCTCAGTGGCGGGCGGTTCCGCCGCGGCGGGGGCTTCGTCGAGCAGGGTGGCTTCGTCGAACGGCGCGGACCCCGCGAAGACCCGGCGGGACTTGTCGCGGTCGAACTCCTTCATCCACGATCCGATGAGGACGGCCGCCACGGCGTTGCCGGCGAAGTTGGTCAGCGCACGGGCCTCGGACATGAACCGGTCGATGCCGAGGATGAACCCGACGCCGTCGACCAGCTCTGGGCGGTGCGACTGCAGGCCGCTCGCCAGGGTCGCGATGCCGGCGCCGCTGACGCCTGCCGCGCCCTTCGAGGCGATGATCATGAACAGCAGCAACGTGATCTGCTCGCCCAGCGCCAGCGGCTCGTCCTGCGCCGTGGCGATGAACAGTGTCGCCATGGTCAGGTAGATCGAGGTGCCGTCGAGGTTGAACGAGTAGCCGGTGGGCACCGTGATGCCGACGACCGGCTTGCTCACCCCGAGGTGTTCCATCTTGGCGATCAGCCGCGGCAGCGCCGATTCCGACGACGAAGTGGACAGGATCAGCAGGAACTCGCGGCCCAGGTACTTGAGCAGCTGGAAGATGTTGACCCGCGCGCCCAGCCACAGCACCGCGCCGAGGACACCGAAGACGAAGATCAGGCAGGTGACGTAGAAGCCGAGCATGATCACCAGCAGGCTGCGCAGCGCGCCCCAGCCCGTGGCACCGACTACGGCCGCGATCGCACCGAACGCGCCGACGGGCGCCGCCCACATGATCATCGCGAGGATGCGGAAGACCAGGCGCTGCACGTGCTCGATGCCGCGCAGGATGGGCTCGCCACGCTTGCCGAGCTTCTGCAGTGCGAACCCGGTCAGCAGCGCGATGAGCAGCGTCTGCAGGGTCTGGCCTTCGGTGAACGCCGAGACGAACGAGGTCGGGATGATCCCGAGCACGAAGTCGACGCCGCCCTCGCCCTTGGCCTGCTGATGCACCTTGGACACGTCGGCGGGGTTGAGGTGCAGACCACTGCCGGGATGGATGATGTTGCCGACGATGATGCCGATCGCGAGCGCGAACGTCGACATCACGACGAAGTAGACCAGTGCGGTGACGCCGACCTTGCCGACCTTCGCCGCCTTCGCGACCGAGCCGATGCCCAGCACGATGGTGCAGAAGATGATCGGCGCGATCATCATCTTGATCAGGTTGACGAAACCGGTGCCCAGCGGCGCGAGCTCCTTGCCGACCGAAGGCCAGATCAAGCCGATCGCGGCTCCGAGCACCACGGCGACGATCACGGCCAGGTAAAGGTAACGCGTGCGGTCGCGCTTGGGCGCGGCCGCTTCGGGGGTCGGTGTCGGCACCGTTGCCTCCAGTAGGGGAATGAGCGGAACGCCGGTCACTATGCGGGGAGGATATGACCAGCGTCACCGTTGTGTTCATTGAGTTTGCACGAGAGGTCCAGTCCGGTTCGGACGGTGGTACGCGAGGGTCGTCGCACCACCCGGGTGTTGCCCCGCGCCCGCGTGTGCTGGTATGAGCACGTGCCTGCCCCCACCCGGACCCGGACGAGCCGCTGGAGCCTCGCCCGCCAGCTGCTGGTCCTCCAGCTGGCGGTGCTGCTCGTTCTCGTCGGCGGTGGGATCACCATCGCGTACCTCGACGCCGGCCGCACGACGACCGACCGGGCGCGGGACCAGTCACTGGCGGTCGCCCACGCGATCGCCGACTCGCCGAGCGTGGCCCGAGCGGTGTCCACACCGGACCCCGCGGCCGTGCTGCAGCCCTACGCGGTGCGGGTGCAGACCGACGCCGACGTCGACTTCGTCACGATCATGAACCCGCAGGGGATCCGCTACACCCATCCGAACCCGGCGTTGATCGGGCAGCCGTTTCTCGGCCACATCGCCGCCGCCCAGCGCGGGGGCGTGGTCACCGAGACCTACACCGGTTCGCTCGGGCCTTCCGTCCGCGCGGTCGTGCCGGCGTTCGATGCGAGCCACCGCGTCGTCGCCCTCGTGGCGGTGGGCATCACGATCGCCGCGATCTCCGCCGAGCTGCGCGACCGCGTGTGGCTGCTGGCCGGTGTCGCGGCCGCGGTGCTGCTCGTCGGCGCGTGCGGCGGCTGGCTCGTGAGCGCCCGGCTCAAGCGGCAGACGCGCGGGATCGCGCCCGGTGAGCTCAGCAACCTGTTCGAGTACCACGAAGCGGTGCTGCACTCCGTCCGTGAAGGTGTACTGCTGGTCGGGCGCGACGGCCGCGTCGGGCTTTGCAACGACGGTGCGCGCACGCTCCTGGGTCTCACCGCGGATCCCGTGGGGCAGCCGCTGGTCGAGCTGGGGCTGCCGCCGGAGTTGGTGGCCGCGTTCGTGTCCGCCGAGACGCGCACCGAGGAGCTGCACCTCACCGACACGCGCGTGCTGGTGGTCAGCACCACTGTCGTGCGCTCCGGCGGACGCGCGCAGGGCACCGTGGTGATCCTGCGTGACCACACCGAGCTGCAGACGTTGACGGGTGAGCTCACCACCGCCCGCGGGCTCGCGGAGGCGCTGCGGTCGCAGGCGCACGAGGCGGCGAACCGGCTGCACACCGTCGTTTCCCTGGTGGAGCTCGGCCGGCCCGAGGACGCGGTGGAGTTCGCGACGGCCGAGCTCGCCCTGGCCCAGGAACTCACCGACCGCGTGATGAGCGCCGTGTCCGAGCCCGTGCTCGCGGCGCTGCTGCTCGGCAAGGCCGCGGAGGCGAGCGAACGCGGCGTCGAGTTCACGATCACCCCCGACACGGTGATCGAGGACCTCGGCCCGGAGATCACCGGCCGGGATCTCGTGACGATCCTCGGCAACCTCGTCGACAACGGCATCGACGCCGCCGCGCACGGGGCGGGCGGACGGCCCGCCGTGGTCGTCACTGCCCGGACCGACGAGGACGGGTTACTGCTGCGGGTCGCCGACAACGGCGCGGGCGTACCGGAGGAAGCTGTGGAGGACATGTTCCGCCGCGGCTGGTCTACGAAGGCAGGCGAGGGCCACGGGCTCGGGCTCGCGCTGGTGGTCCAGGCCGTGCGCCGCTACGGCGGCAGCGTGGATGTCGGCCGGGACGGTTTCGGACAACACGGCGGCGCGGTGTTCACGGTCCGGTTGCCGAGGCAGGAGGCGCTGCGGTGATCCGCGTGCTGGTGGTGGAGGACGAGCCCGTGGCCGCCGAGGCCCACCGGCTCTACGTGGAGCGCGTGGGCGGCTTCAGCGTCGCCGGTGTGGTCCACTCCGGCGGCGACGCGCTGCGCTTCTGCGAACGCGAACCCGTCGACCTGGTCCTGCTCGACTTCTACCTGCCCGACACCCACGGCCTCGCCGTGTGCCGCTCGCTGCGTGCGGCCGGCCTGCCCATCGACGTGATCGCGGTGACCTCGGCGCGCGACCTCGCGCTGGTGAAGGCGGCGGTGTCGGTGGGCGTGGTGCAGTACCTGCTGAAACCGTTCACTTTCGCTACGCTGCGGGAAAAGCTCGAGCGCTACGCCGAGTTCCACCGGGCTTCGGGTGAGGTCACCGGCCAGGCCGAGATCGACCGCGCCCTCGCCACGCTGCGCACGAGCGAGCAGCACGCCCTGCCGAAGGGCATGAGCGCCGAGACGCTCGAAGCCATCACCGCCGCCCTCGCCGCCGCCTCCGACGGACTCTCCGCCGCCGCCGCGGCGAGCGCGATCGGCGCTTCGCGCGTCACGGCCCGCCGCTACCTGGAGTACCTGGCGGACAACGGGTTGGCCCACCGCGAACCCCGCTACGGCCAGGTCGGGCGGCCCGAGGTGTGGTACCGCCACGGCCCGGCCTGAGGTTCGCCGCCGTCAGGCGAGCCGCACGGACATCGTCCAGAGTTTGCTGTCCTTGCCGTTGGGATACGACCAGCCGGCTTCGCAGCCCCAGCCGGATTGGCAGTTGTCGCCGTAGAAAGTAGCGGTGCGCGGCCCGGTGACGGCGACCCCGATGTAGCCCCTGGAGCCGAGGGTGTCGCACGGGTGCACGCCGTTGGGGTTGGTGCAGTTGGTGGGCTGGTTGGTGTAGAAGCGGTGCAGCGCGGTCCAAGTGGCGCCGCTGTCGTAGCTGAACGCGTTGCCGTTGCTGGGGGCGGCCGAAGACCAGCATCAGGATGCCGCCCTCCATCGTGTTCACCACCGGGGCGACACCGCGGACCGCGTTCGCGTCGGGTGCGCCCGGCACCTTCACCGCGAAGGCCGCGCCCCAGCTCGCGGTCTTGAGGTCCACCGCGGAGTTCACGGGGCCGTTGGTGATCCGGCCGAGCAGCCGGCTGTGGATGACCTTGGACGTGGGATCGTCGTCCTGCCGGGTGATCATCAGCAGCCGCCCGTCGGTGAGACGGGTGGCCGAGGACTCGCTGTAGTTGAAAGCGGCGGACAGGAACGAGGTGGCCGAGCGGGTCCAGGTGGTGCCGCCCTTCGGCATCGTGAGCAGGTAGGCGGCCGAATGCCCGTCGGCCTGCCCGGCGTAGAACGGCGCGACCAGATCCCCGGTGGGCAGCGTGAGCACGCCCTGGAAAAAACGCCCGGTTTCGCCGGTTCGGATGATGGCCCCGTCCAGGTCGAGGTTCGCCCGGCCGATCCGCCAGCTCGCACCGCCGTCGGCCGTGGTCCAGCGCACGAAGTACCGCTGACCTGAGGCGTCCACCGTGCCGAGGCTTTCGAACACCGAGTACACGCTGCCCGTGGTGACGCCGTTGGCCACCATGGCGAACTGGGCCATGGGCAAGTCCTGCAGCTTCTTCCCGGATCCGGCTTCGAGCGCGGGCTGCCAGCGGCCCGCGTCGTCCCGGTACTCGACGCGGGACTTGACCTGCCGGTCGCGTCGGCGCTGACCAGGAAGCTGCGGATCAACCGGTGCTTGGCCGCGCCCGTCGCGTCCTGCCAGGCGGCCCATTGCAGCGACGGCATGGCGCGGAACTGCCGGTTCGGGTCCGCCGGCTCGATGGTCAGCGCTCCGTAGCCGGGTTGCAGGGCCGCCGACGCCGCCGGGTGATCAACGCCAGCGAGAGCAGCACGAGTCCGACGAGCGCACCGATTCTCTTCACGTTGTCCCCTGCACGCCGTGATCGACAGCAGGAGCCTGCCGTCCGTGACCACGGCGATACGGGCGAATCACCCGGTTTCGCTCGGATGGCTTTTCGCCCACTGTTCGCGTATAACGATCTATACGTCGCGGCGGGGAGACATTACGGTCACTGGCGAACCAGCCCGACGAAGGGGAAATCGGTGGAGCGAGACCCGAGCCCACGGCTGCGACTGCGGCACCTCGCGCACGAGCGGAGTGCCGAAGGTGGCGAACATACCTCGCTGCTCGGCGTCCGGCGGCCCGAGACCGGCTACGGCTCGGCGACGGCTGTCTGCGGCTGGTGCGGCACCGAGCTCCAGCTGCGCGTCGCGGCTACCCGGAAGGTGCGGCAGTCGCTGCTGGGCTGGGCGCTGGTGTACTTCGCCGGAGTGCTGGCCGTGGTCGGGGGCATGGCCGCGCTCTCGGCGTCGGTCGTGTGGCTCGCCGTGGTCCTGATGGTCGGCGGGGTGCTGGTGGCGGTGGTCGGGGCGGCGTTCTGGTGGTGGGCCACGGGTGTCCGTCCGGTGCGCGCGCTGCCGGAGGGGAAGCCCGGGCCGCACGTGGTCACGCCGGACCGCGGGCAGCGCTAGAACTCAGCGTGGGCGGCCAGGTGCGTCGGGCCGGGTCTGCCACGGGTGCGGCCCGTCGAGCGGCCGGTACTCCACGCCCAGCGCGTCCAGCCGCGGCAGTTGGTGGTCGCGCAGCCGCGGCAGGAACTCGGCGAAGTCGCGGGGCCCGGTACTCCACGCGAGCTCGGCGAACGCGCTCAGCCGGGGGAAAGCCGCGTAGTCCACACGCCGGGCGGTGTCGAGGTGCTCGGTCCAGACCTGGGCCTGGGCGCCGCGCAGGTGCGGGCCGGTCAACGCCGGTTCGTACGCGTAGACGTCCTCCAGCGTGCGCAGGTAGCCGACGGGGATGGGTTCGTCCGGGTGGTCGGACTGGCGGTGGTCGAGGTACACGCGGTCTTCCGGGCACAGCACCACGTCGTGCCCCCGCGACGCCGCCAGTTCGCCGCGCGCCTCGTCCTGCCAGGCGCCGATCACCATGGGCGGGAGGTCGTCGATGTCGAGGACCTCGTCCCAGCCGAGGGCCTGCCGGCCGCGCGAGGCCAGGTGCGCGGCGATCTCGCGGACGAACCGGCCGTGGGCCTCGGTCGCGCCCGGCACCTCGTCGCCGCCGAGGCCGATGACCGGCGACGGGAAGACGTCCAGCACGTGGTCGAACACCGTGCGGAAGAAGTCCGAAGTGGACTCCGACGGAGCCAGCAGCGACGTGCTGATGCCCCAGGACGTCCACACCTCCCAGCCCTCGTCGGGGTCGGGGCCGAGCTTCGGGTACGCGGCGATGGCCGCGCGAGCGTGGCCCGGCACGTCGATCTCCGGCACCACCGTCACGGCTCGCGAGGCGGCGTACGCGACGATCTCCCGCAGGTCGTCGGTGGAGTAGAAACCGCCGTGCGGACGGCCGTCGCGTGCGGGGCCGTCGTGGCGACCGACCATCGACGAACGCCGCCAGCCGCCGACGGAGGTCAGGCGGGGAAACCGCGGCACCTCGATCCGCCAGCCCTGGTCGTCGGTCAGGTGCAGGTTCAGCACGTTGAGCTTGTGCGCCGCCAGCAGGTCGACGAACCGCAGCACCTCGGCCTTCGTACGGAAGTGCCGCGCCACGTCGAGCAGACAGCCGCGCCAGCCGAACCGTGGGTGGTCCTCCACCACACCGCACGGCAGCGTCAGCCCCGAGCGGATCGACGCCGCCCGGAACGCGTCCGGCCCCGCGAGCTGGCGCAGCGTCTGCCGGCCGTACACCTCGCCCGCGGCGTCGGCGACCGACAGCGTGACGCCGCGCGGAGTGATCGCCAGCCGGTAACCCTCGGCGGGCAGATCCGGTGCCGGCCGCACGGTGACCGGCGCCGGCCACGGGCACGCGCCCGGCACCTCGGTGACGGAGACGGGACGGGGGAGCAGGGTGTCGAACCCGGGCATGATCAGCCTTTCACCGCGCCGGACATCCCGGAGACGAGCCGGCGTTGCACCAGCACGAAGAACACCAGCACCGGGATCGTCATGAGGGTGGACGACGCCATCACCGCGCCCCAGTCGGTGTCCTCCGGTTTGAAGAACACGAGGATCGCCTGCGGCAGCGTCTGGTTCTCGGTCTTCGAGATGATGAACGTCTTCGCGAACAGGAAGTCGTTCCACGCGTGGATGAACGCCAGCACGCTCACGGCGACCAAGCCCGGGGCCACCAGCGGGAACAGGATCTGCCACGTGAAGCGCATCCGCGACGCGCCGTCGAGCTTCGCCGCTTCCTCCAGCTCCACCGGCACCGCCGCGACGAACCCGCGCAGCATCCAGATCGCGAACGGCAGGCTGAACGCCAGGTGCACCAGCACCAGGGAGCCCAGCTCGTTGAGCCCGAACGCCGGCGCGACCGCGCCGATCTGGCGCATCAGGAAGAACAGCGGGATCGTCAGGGCCTCCACCGGCACCATCTGCGCCACGAGGATCATCACCAGCAGCACCGTGCGGCCGCGGAAGCGGAACCGCGTGAGCGCCACGGCCGACAGGAACGACAGCAGCAGCGACAGCACCACCACGACCAGCGCGACCACCAGGCTGTTCACGAAGAACCGGCCGAAGCCCGACACCGTGAGCACGCGGTGGAAGCTGTCGAGCGAGGGGGCCAGTGTCCACGGTTTCGGGTTCGCCGTCTGGATCTCACCCGCCGGCTTGAACGCCGAGAGCACCATCCAGTACAGCGGGAACGCGACGATCCCGGCCACCACGACCGTGATGGTCTCCGCGACGAGCCGGCCCGGGCGGCGCACCCGCCGGCGGCCCGGGCTTTTCGAAAGGGACGACCGTGAACTGATCACAGCCATGCCGTGCTCCGGCGCTGGGACCGGACGTACAGTCCGGTGATCGACAGGAGCAGCAGTGTCATCACGACTCCGATCGCCGAGCCGAGGCCGTACTCCTGACCGGCGAAGGCCTGCTGGTAGGCGTAGACGTTGAGCACGAGGTTGCGCCCGGCCACGCCGCCGCCGTTGGTCATCACGTAGATCTGGGTGAACACCTTGAAGTCCCAGATGATCGACTGGATCGTCGCGATCATCAGCAGCGGCCGCACCATCGGCAGCACGACCGCCCACGTGCTGCGCCACGTCGACGCGCCGTCCAGCGACGCGGCCTCGAGGACCTCCTCCGGGATCGCCTTGATCCCGGCGTACATCGTGACCAGCACGAACGGGAACGAGCACCAGATCACCTCGGCCGCCACGAGCCCGAACGCGCCGAAGGTGCCGAACGTCCAGGAGTGGTGCGCCATGCCCGTGAAGCCGATGTCCGAGAGCACCTCGTTCACCAGGCCGAAGTCGGTGTCGAAAAGGAACAGCCACACGTACGAGCCGGCGATCGCGGGCGTCGACCACGCCCCGAGCGCCGCGAGGAACAGCAGCGTGCGAGGCACCGCGCGCACCCACGACGCCAGCACCGCCAGCGCCGTGCCGACCACGAGGCTGCCGACCACGCAAGCGGCGGCGAACGCGACGGTTTTCGCGAGCACGGTCCAGAACTGCACGTCCTGCAGCAGCGCGGCGTAGTTGTCGAAACCGAGGAACACCAGCGGCGCCGCGCCCGCGGCCTGGGGCTGCCCGTAGTCGTAGAACGAGATCAGCACCAGCTGGTAGATCGGGTACACCAGCAGCGCCGCGAGCAGGATGCCCGCGGGCAGCAGGTAGAGGACCGCCGCCCGGCCATCCCGGGGCCGGCGCGCGCGACGAGGCGCGACCGGGGCTCCGACGGTCACGGGCAGCTGCCGGGTGACCATCAGCCGAAGTTCTTGTTCATCGCCGCCGTGGCGTCGGCGAGCGCCCCGTCGACGTCCTTGCCGCCGGTCGCGATCTGCTGCACCGCGGTGGGCAGCACGTTCTGGCTGTCGATCTTCGACCAGCCGGGCGTGCTCGGCACGAACTTCGTGCCGGCGGCGAGGGTGTCCACGAACGGCTTGAGCGTGGGGTCGCTCGCCGCGAGCTTCTTCTGCACGCTCTCCAGCGTGGGCAGGTTGCCCATGGCGTTGTACATCTTCTCCTGGTACTTCGCCCCGGCCAGCAGCTCCGCGAACTGCACACGACCCCGTGGCGCTTGCTCGCGCCGAACACCCCCAGCAGGTTGCCGCCGGCGAACGCGGGCGCGACCGAACCCGGCGTGGTACCGGGCAGCGGGACCACGGCGTACTTGCCCTTCACCGCGCCCTGCTCCACGGCCTTGCGGTTGAAGTCACCGCCGATGGTCATCCCGGCCTTGCCGCCGGCGAACGCTGTCACACTCTGCGTGCCGGTGAGGTTCGCGCACGCGGCCGGCGGGCAGATGTCGTCCTTGAGCAGGTTCGCGTACGCGGTGATGCCAGCCTTCGCCTGCGGGGCTTCCACAGTGGACGCCCACTTGCCCCCGTCCTGCTTGGCCACGTCGCCACCGTTGGCCCAGACGAACGGCAGGAGCGCGTAGGTGTACTTGCCGCCGGTCGAGATGCCGTAGAGGTCGGGCTTGGCGGCGTGGATCTTGCGGGCGTCGTCGGTCAGCTCGGCGAGGGTGGTCGGCGGCTTGAGACCCAGCTCGGTGAACACGTCGGTGCGGTAGTAGAGGGCGCGGATGCCGGTGTACCAGGGCAGGCCGTAGGTTTTGCCGCCCGACTTCGCGGTGTCGAGCACCGAGGGCAGCAGGTCCTTGCCCTCGCTCCAGGACGAGATGTCGCCGGTGAGGTCGCTGAGCGCGCCGGTCTGGGCGTAGCTCGCCACGTCGGTGTTGCCGAACTCGGCGACGTCGGGCGCGTTCGACGGGTCGTTGAAGGCGCCGGAGAACTTGTCGGCGCGGCCCTCGACCGGGACCCACTGCACGTCGACGTCCACGCCGGCGTGCGCGGCCTTGAACTCGGTGATGGCCTCATCCACCGCCGCTTCCTTCGGCGCGCGGCTGGCCTCGTCGAACAGCCACATCCGCAGCGTGCCGGTCTGGTCGTCCCCGCCCGCGGCCGCCGGGGCCGACTGGGTGGGCGCGCAGCCGGCCAGCAGGGCCAGCGCCGCGGAGACACTGATGGCGGTGAACGTACGACGCACTCTCATCGTTGAGCTCCCAGAGGGTAGGGGCCTGCCGGCGACGGACCGGTCGGTCCGCCGCCGGCAGGCAACGCCGGGTCAGGCGAAGAAAACGGAGTTGACCGAAGGCACGGCGAGCGAGCCGGCGACCGCGCCGGGCAGGCCCGTGGCCGGGTCGCGCGGCAGCCAGGTGACCGTGCCCGAACGCTGGTTGGACACGTAGAACCAGCGCTCGTCGGGCGAGAGCGCGACGTGGCGCGGCCAGTTGCCCCCGGTGTCCACACCGGACACGAGCTTCAGCGTGGTGCCGCCGCCGGAGACGGAGAACGTGGCGATCGTGTTCGGGCCGCGCACGGTCGCGTAGACGAACTTCGCGTCCTTCGACACGGCGATCTCGCCGGGGAACAGGTCGCCGGTGCTGCCGGCCGGCACCGCCGGGACCACCGCGAGCGGCGTGAGCTTGCCCGCCGCCGCGTCCCAGGACAGCACCGTGATCTCCGGCCGCAGCTCCTGCGCGAGGTAGGCGTGGCGGCCGTTCGGGTGGAACACCAGGTGCCGCGGCCCCGCGCCGGAGGGGAGCGTGACCTGCTGATGCAGCACGAGTTTCCCGTTGCCGGTGTCGAGCGAGTACACGTAGACCGAGTCGGCGCCGAGGTCCACCGACAGCACCCACTGGCCGGTCGGGTCGTTCACCACTTGGTGCGCGTGCGCGTCACGCTCCGCGCCCTGGTGCTGTTGCAGGTCGGTGGCCGGGCCGAGCTTGCCGCCCGCCAGGACCGGCAGCACGACCACACTGCCCGAACCGTAGTTGGCCGCCAGCACGTACTTCTGGCTGCTGTGCACGGACAGGTGCGTCGGTGCGCTGCCCTCCGACGACACGGAGTTGAGCAGCTTCGGGCTGGAAGCCGTGGTGACGTCGAGGGCGGAGACGGCGCCGTTCGGATCGCCCTCGTCGGTCACGTAGAGGGTGCGGCCGTCGCGGCTGCGGTCGAACCACGACGCGTCGGGCACACCGGCCACGGTGCGCACCGGGGTGAGCGCGGGCGCGGTGCCCGTGCGGCCCACCACGTCGAGGCCGTGCCCGGCCGGTGGGGTGCTGGTGTAGCTGCCGACGTACGCGACCGGTCCCGCGTCTCGTGGACACCCGGCGGGTGCGGCGCTCGCGAGCTGGGTGCCGAGCACGGTGCCGAGTCCGGCGGCGCCCGCGGCGCCGAGGAACGTGCGACGGGAAAGTCCGGCCATCGAGGTTTCTCCCAACGGTGAGGGAACCAGAGCGTGGTTCAGACCACAGCCGTGATCAATGCTGCCACGGCGAAACCGCTGAGGGAAAGGACTGTTTCGAGCGCGGTCCACGTTTTGAGCGTCTGCGGCACCGAAAGGCCGAAGTACCGCGACACGATCCAGAACCCGCCGTCGTTCACGTGGGAGGCGATGATCGAGCCCGCGGAGATCGCGATCACGATCAGGGCGAGCTGCGGCTGCGAGTAGTGCAGGTCCACTACCGTCGGCGCGACGATGCCGCTGGTGGTCACGATCGCGACGGTCGCCGAGCCCTGCGCGACGCGCATGCCGCAGCTAATGATGTAGGCCGCGAGGATCACCGGCAGGCCCGCGTCGCCGAGCGAGCCGGCCACGGCCTTGCCGATGCCGGTCGCCGAGAGCACGGCCCCGAAGAACGAGCCCGCGCCCACCACCAGCAGGATCATCGCGACCGGGCGCAGCGCGTTCGCCGACAGCTGTGCCAGGTCCGCGCCCGTCATGCCGCGGCGGCGGCCCAGCAGCCACGAGGCGAGCAGTGTCGCGATCGTCAGCGCGATGGCGGGGGTGCCCAGGAATGCGGCGACGGCGGCGGCGCCGGAGTTCTTCGGCAGCACGATGCTGCCGAACGTGCCCACGAGGATCAGCACGAGCGGGATCGCGATGATGCCGCTGACCAGGCTCAGCGAGGGCGGGTTCGGGTTTTCTTCGTCATCGTCACCGGCGAGCTTCGCGAACTCCTCGGCGAGTGGCACGTTCACGCGCTTGCCGATCCACGTCGAGTAGAGGATGCCCCCGACGAACCACGCGGGGATGCCGCAGATCGCGCCCATCAGGATGAGCCAGCCGAGGTCCACGTGCAGCAGCCCGGCGGCCGCGACCGGCCCGGGGTGGGGCGGGATGAACGCGTGCGTGATCGACAGGCCCGCCAGCAGGGGCATCGCGTAGAGCACGATCGAGCGCCCGCCCTGCTTGGCTGCCGCGTAGACCAGCGGCGCGAGCACGAAGATGCCGATGTCGAAGAACACGGGGATGCCGAAGATCAAGCCGGACACGCCCATCGCGAGCGGTGCGCGCTTCTCGCCGAACGCGCGCAGCAGAGCCGAGGTCAGCACGCGGGCGCCGCCGGAGCGTTCGAGGATCGACCCCAGCAGGGTGCCGAGGCCGATGATCGCCGTGATGTGCCCGAGGATGCTGCCGAACCCCTTTTCCAGCAGCGAGTCCGACGTCTTCTGCGCGGTGCCGACCAGCGTGCCCACGGGCAGGCCGGCGGCCAGCGCGGTGAGCACACCCACCACGATCAGCGCGATGAACGGCTCGACCTTGGCCTTGATGATGAGCACGAGCAGGACGGCGATCGAAACCGCGGCGAGCGTGAGCAGACCGCCGGTCGTGGTCTGCACCCAGTGGATCATCGGCCCCTCCCGGGGTGACGAAGGGAATGGCCGGCGAGGGCGCCGGTGGGGTGGGTGTCCTCGATCGCGGCGACGCCGTTCACGAAGACGTGGGAGATCCCCTTGGCGGGCTGTCTCGGGTTTTCGAACGTGGCGGTGTCGGTGATCGTGGCGGGATCGAACAACACCAGGTCGGCCGCGTACCCGGGGCGCACGAGGCCCCGGTCGGCGAGGCGCAGCCGCCGCGCCGCGCGCCCGGTGAGGTGCGCGACGCAGTCGGCCAGCCCGAGCACGCCCAGTTCACGGACGTAGCGGCCGAGGTAACGGGGGAACGTGCCCCAGGCCCGCGGGTGCGGCCGGTCACCGACGAGCAGGCCGTCGGAACCGCCGGTGTGGGTGCGGTGGCGCATGATGGCCCGCACGTTCTCCTCGTGGCCGATGTGCATCAGGCACGAGGTGCCCAGCCGCTCGTCGACCAGCGTGGCGAAGTACAGCTCGGCGGGCGTTTTTCCTTGAGCAGAGGCGGATGCCGCGACACTGTGGCCCACGAGACCGGCGTTGCCCGGGCGGCGCACGCCGTTGATCTCGATGCCGGACCAGTCGATGGGCACGCCGTGCGCGCCGTCCGAGCCGGTCTCCTCGATCTCGACGCGGATCCGCTCGCGGGTGTCCGCATCGGACAGTCGCGCGAGCGTCGCGTCGAGCCCGCCCTCGGTGGCCCAGCTCGGCAGCAGCGCCGACAGGTAGGTGGCGCCCGGGAGGTACGGGTAGGTGTCGAGGGTGATGTCGCCGCCGGCGTCGAGGGCGTCGTCCAGCAGCTTCAGCAGCTCCGGCGCTTTGCCCTTGTTGACGGCGAAGTTCATCGTGGCGTGCGCGAGGTGCAGGGGGCAGTCCGCGCGGCGCGAGACGTCGACCATCTCGGCGAACGCCTCCAGCGCCCCCTTGCCGTAGCTGCGGTGGTGGGGGCTGTAGTAGCCGCCGTGCTCGCCGACCACGCGGCACAGTTCGACGAGCTCGGCCGTGTCCGCGTACATGCCTGGCGTGTAGGTGAGTCCCGAGGACAGCCCGAAAGCGCCTTCTTCGAGCCCGGTCGCGACGAGTTCCTTCATCCGGTCGAGCTCGGGCTCGGTCGCCGGCCGGTTCTCCCAGCCGACGGCGAGCATTCGGACGGTGCCCTGGGGCACGAGGTAGGCGGCGTTCACGGCGACGCCGCGGTCGAGCCGGTCGAGGTACTCGCCGACCGAGCGCCAGTTCCAGTCGAAGCCGGCCGGGTCGTCGTTCCAGCCCGCGAGCTGCCGGCGCAGTGTCTCGAGCACGATGTCGTCCACCGGCGCGTACGAGAGACCGTCCTGGCCGAGCACCTCGGTGGTCACGCCTTGCGAGACCTTCGCGAGGTGGTCCGGGTTGGCGAGCAGCTGCAGGTCGGAGTGCGAGTGCATGTCGATGAACCCCGGCGCGAGCACGAGCCCGTCGGCGTCGAGCACGCGTGTGCCCATGAGCGAGCCGGGTCCGGCGACCTCGGTGATGCGGTCGCCGGTGATCCCGACGTCTTGGCGGGTCAGCGGGTCGCCGGTGCCGTCCGCGACCTGGGCGCCACGGACCACCAGGTCCATCAGAACCACGTCCGCACGAAGTCGACGACGGTTTCGCCGTCGGTGTCCACCACCGGCAGTAGCGGCCATTTGTCGAACGTCGTGCACGGGTGCGAAAGCCCGAGCCGAACCCAGTCGCCGACCTCGACGGGGGAGTCCGCGGGCAGTGCCAGGAAAGCGTGCTGGTCGTTGAGCTTCGTCACGGCGTGGCCGGCCAGCTCGGCGTTGGCCCCGTTCTTGCGCAGCAGCTGCGGCTCCGGCATGCCCTCGTCGTAGGGCAGATCGCGCTTGCCGGCGGTGAGCAGCGCCAGCTCGGGCGTGGGCTTCGAGGTGACCTGGGCCCACGCGTGCAACGCGGCGTGGAAGGGCTCGACACCGGCCAGCCGCGGGTGCACGCCGAGCGGCGAGATCTCGCGGTAGAAACCGTCGTCGTGCGTGATGTAGGCGCCGCTGCGCAGGATCGGCAGCACGGCCATGCCGTCCGGCCACGGTTTCGTGAGCTCCTGGGCCACGCGGTCGAAGTACGCGCTGCCGCCGGCCGTCACGTAGACCTCGCCCTCGGCGAGCAGACCCCGGTCCGCGAACGCGATCGCCGAGTCGCGCAGGGTGTCCACATAGGAACTGATCTTGGTCAGCGCAGCCTCGTCCGTGTCGTGCGACAGCGCGCCCTCGTAGCCGCCGGTCCCGCGCAACCGCAGCGCGGGACTCTTCGCGACCGCCTCGGCGACGGCCAGCGCCGTCTCCGGGTCGCGCACGCCGGTCCGGCCGCCGGCCCCGCCCAGCTCCACGAGCACGTCGACCGGACGCACGGACCCGGCCAGCGCATCGGTCATCAGCTCGACCCCGCGCACGGAGTCGACCCAGCACACGAACTCGAACGCCGGGTCCGCAGCCAGCTCGCCCGCGAGCCAATGCAGGCCTGCCGGGTCGACGAGCTGGTTGGCCAGCAGGATCCGCGAAACGCCGAACGCCCGGTAGACGCGCAGGTGTCCGGCATTGGCGGCGGTGACCCCCCAAGCGCCGTGCTCGAGCTGGCGCGCGAACAGCTCGGGCGCCATCGTGGTCTTGCCGTGCGGCGCGAGCGCGACCCCGTGCCCGGCGCACCACGCGGCCATCGTGGCGAGGTTGTGTTCCAGCGCCGCGGCGTCGAGCACCACGAACGGGCCGAAGAAGCCGTCGGTGAACAGGTTCGCGCGCTGGGCCGCGGCCTCGTCGAGGGTGAGGCCGGCGAGGGCGGGTGCGATCGAGCGGAAGCGCCAGTCGATCTTCTCTTCCCGGCCCGCGCGGACGGCGACGGTCAGGGCGGCGTGCTCGGAATTGTTCATCGATTCAGACCTCGGGGCCGAACATGGTTGCGTATTATGCAATGGGCGTTGCGCAAAATGCGCGACCTAGGTGTAGCATCCGCTTCGCCACAGGTCAACGGGGTGACGGAACGGGGAGAAAGTCAGTGACCAGCGCGCCCGAGGTGCTCTGCATCGGCGAGTCGATGGCCCTGTTCGTGCCGGCCGAACCCGGGCCGCCGGAAGGAGTGCGCAGCTGGCTGCGCACCTTTGGCGGTGCCGAGTCGAACGTCGCGTGCCACCTGCCCGCGCTCGGTGTGGCGAGCGCCTGGGTGAGCGCGGTCGGCGACGACCCGTTCGGCCGTGCGCTGGTGCAGGAGATCGCGTCGGCCGGCGTCGACGTGAGCGCCGTCGAGATCGATCCGGCGCGTCCGACGGGCTTGTACGTCAAGGAAAGCGGCGCCCAGGGCAGCCCGGTGCGTTATTACCGCACCGGTTCGGCCGCCTCGGCGCTCGGGCCGGATCTCGTGGACCGGCTGCGCCTCGACGGCGTGCGCGTGCTGCACCTGTCCGGGATCACGCCCGCGCTGTCGGCCAGTTGCCTCGCGCTCGTGCGCGCGCTGCTGGAGGCACCGCGCGCGGAACTACTGGTGTCGTTCGACGTCAACCACCGGCCGGCACTGGGGCAGGATGTCTCCGTGCTCGCGGAGCTGGCCGGGCGCGCCGACCTGGTCCTCACCGGCGACGACGAGGCCGGCCGCGTGTGGGGGACCAGCGACCCCGCGCGGCTGCGCGAGCTGCTGCCCGGGCCGCGCACCCTCGTGGTCAAGCACGGCGAGCGCGGCGCGACGCTCGTCGAAGGCGATGCGCCGCCGGTGTTCGAACCCGCGCTGCGCGTGGACGTGGTCGAGCCGGTCGGGGCCGGTGACGCCTTCGCGGCCGGATTCCTCGCCGCCACCCTGCGCGGCGCCGACCCGTCGACCCGGCTGCGCCGCGGGCACCTCCAGGCCGCCGCGACCCTGCTGACCCACGACGACGTCGGCGTGCCCCTGCCCGCGCCCGTGGTGGATACGCTGCTGCGCGCAGATGCCGAAGCGTGGGGCGCGGCCCGCCTGACGGGAGAGGGCGTGGTGGTGGGGTGAGCCAGAGCCTGGACCGGGCGCTGACCGTGCTGGCCGGGCTCGCGCGCGGAGCGAAGACCCTGGACGAGCTCGCCGAGGAGATCGGCGTGCACAAGACGACCGTGCTGCGGTTGTTGCGCACGCTCGAGTCGCACCATTTCGTACGCCGCGAGGGGACCCGCCACTACCGCCTCGGCAGCGCGCTGTTCGACCTCGCCAACCAGGCGCTGGAAGGCCACGACGTGCGCCGCAGCTCCCACGACTCGCTCGCGGCGCTCAACATCCGCACCGGCCACACCGTGCACCTCGCGTCCTACGAAGACGGCGAAGTCGTCTACATCGACAAGTTCGAGGGCCACCACTCCGTGCGGATGTACTCACGCATCGGCAAACGCGCGCCCCTGCACTGCACGGCCGTCGGGAAGGTGCTCGTGGCCGCGATGCCGCAGGCGCGGCGCGAGGAGATCGCGCGTTCGCTCGACTACGTGGTGCTCACGCCGAACACGATCACCTCGCCCGAGGCGTACCTGGCAGAACTGGCGAAGGTCGCCGAACGCGGTTACGCCGTGGACAACGCCGAGCACGAGGGCTTCATCCACTGCATCGCGGCGCCGGTGCGCGGTGCGGGCGGCGAGGTGCTGGCGGCGGCGTCGATGTCGGTGCCCAAGGTGCTGCTGGACTACGACGGCCTGCTCGCGCTCGTGCCCGAGCTGCGGGCCGCCGCCGACGAGGCTTCCGTCCACAGTGGATGGGCGGAGAACGGAAAGGGGTAATGATGGGCAAGACGGCGATCACGACCGAGAACGCGCCGAAGCCGCCGGCGAAGTTCTCGCAGGCCGTCCGCAAGGGGAACATCCTGCAGGTCGCGGGCACGGTCGCGTTCGACCCCGCGACCGGCGCGGTCGTCGGCGACGACATCGCGACGCAGACGCGGCAGGTGTTCAAGAACATCGAGGCCCTGCTCGCCGAAGCCGGTTCGAGCTGGGCCGACGCGGTGATGGTGCGCGTGTACCTCACCGACACGAGCCACTTCGCGCCGTTCAACGAGGTCTACAACGAGCTGATCGGAGAAGGTCCGCACTCGGCTCGCACCACCGTCTACGTCGGCCTGCCCGCCGGCCTCCTCGTGGAGATCGACGTGCTCTGCGTGCTCGACTGACGTTCTTCGCCTGGGCTCGCCGGGGTGGCGGGCCCAGGCGCCCCGGTCAGCCCAGCACGCTCGTGTAGGCGTTGATCGCCGGCTGGCCGCCGAGGTGCGCGTAGAGCACGTTCGACTCGCGGGGGATCTCGCCCGTGCGCACGAGGTCGATGAGCCCGGCCATCGACTTCCCCTCGTAAACGGGGTCGGTGATCATGCCCTCGAGGCGCGCCGCCGTGCGGATGGCGGCCAGAGTGGACTCGTCGGGGATGCCGTAGACCCCCGCGTGGTAACGCTCGTCGAGCAGCACGTCATCGATGGCCGGTGCGCCGAGGAGCTCGGCGGTGTTCTTGGCGATACGGGTGATCTGGTCGCGCGTCTCGGCGGGCTGGGCCGATGCGTCGATGCCGAGGATCCGCCGAGGGCGTCCGCTCAGCGCGGCGCCCGCCACCATTCCGGCCTGCGTGCTGCCGGTGACCGAGCAGACCACCACGGTGTCGAAGAAGACGCCGAGCTCGCGCTCCTGTTCTTCCAGCTCCGCGACCCACCCCGCGAAGCCGAGCCCGCCCAGCGGGTGGTCGGACGCACCGGCCGGGATCGCGTACGGCTTGCCGCCGGCGTCCTGGACCTCCGCGAGGACTTGTTCCCAGCTCTCCTTGAAGCCGATGCCGAAGCCGGCCTCGACGAGCCGGACGTCGGCGCCCAGGATCCGCGACAGCTGGATGTTGCCCACCTTGTCGTGCAGCGGGTCGTGCCAGTCGACCCAGCTTTCCTGTACCAGCACGGCTTTCAGTCCCGCGCGGGCTGCGGCCGCGGCGACCTGGCGGGTGTGGTTGGACTGCACGCCGCCGATGGAGACGAGCGTGTCGGCGCCTTGGGCGAGCGCGTCGGCCACGAGGTACTCGAGCTTGCGGGTCTTGTTGCCGCCGTACGCGAGACCGGAGTTGAGGTCTTCGCGCTTGGCCCACACGGCCGCGCCGCCGAGGTGCTCGGTGAGCCGGTCGAGCCGGTGGATCGGCGACGGGCCGATCATCAGGGGGAAACGCGGGAAGTCGGCGAGGCTCACGGGGTCTCCAGGGGTTCGGCGGTTTCCAGACTGGCTTCGAGGTCGGACCAGATGGTCGAGGTGACCGCGGCGGCGGTTTCGGCGTCACCGGCTTTGATCGCGTCGACGAGCTCGGTGTGCCGCCGGATCGAGCGGTGCGCGGGCAGGGAGCTGAAGCGTGCGTACTCGAGCCGGCGCAGCAACGGGGTGTAGCGCTCCAGCGTCGCGGCGACCGCGCGGTTGCCGCACGCGCGTACGGGCACGTCGTGCAGTTCGTCGTCGGCGGCGATCGCCGCGGCCACGTCACCCGAGCCGACCGCGGCGGCGAAGCGCTCGTTGGCCGCGCGCATCGCGGCGACCTGCTCGGCGCCGAGCCGGGGGAGGGCCTGGCGGGTGGCGAACTCGTGCAGTGCGCGGACGAGCTGAACGGCGTCCCGCACCTCGTCGCCCGCGATGGCGGCCACGCGCGTGTAGCTCTGCGGCTTGGACTCCACGAGCCCGTCGCCGGCCAGGCGCAGCAGGGCCTGGCGCACGGGAGCGCGGGACAGGCCGAGCTCTTCGGCCAGGTCGGCGTCGCGCAACGGGGTGCCGGGGGCGAGGCTGCCGTCGATGATGGCCTGGCGGATGCGGTCGTAGGCCTCGTCGCGCAGCAACGGCCGGGTGACCTTGGGAAGCGGGCTCACATCTAACATGTTAGATGCCTCTCCGGCAGGTCGGCAAGGCCGCCGAGACTCCGTGACGACGAAGGCCCGTCCGCGGGTGGCGGACGGGCCTCGGAAACGACGGTCAGTAGACCGGGCCGGTGTACTTCTCGCCCGGGCCCTGGCCCGGCGCGTCGGGGACGGCGGAGGATTCGCGGAACGCCTTCTGCAGCGACTGCAACCCGTCGCGCAGCGGGCCGGCGTGCAGGCCCAGGTACTCTACGGACGACGTGACGAGCCCGGCCAGCGCGGTGATGAGCCGGCGCGCCTCGTCGAGGTCGCGGTGGGGCGAGGCGTCCGGGTCGGCGTCGGCCAGGCCCAGGCGTTCGGCCGCGGCCGACATCAGCATCACGGCCGCGCGGCTGATCACCTCGACGCTCGGGATGTCCTCCAGGTCGCGGACGTCCGGGGAATAGCGAGGCTGTTGCGAAGGTTGTTCTGACACGTCTGGTACCCTTCCACGAGCGACCAGTCCCCGAGGAATCGGGGGCGGCAAGTGGAGCCCCGCTCCCACCCGCGTCACCGCTTCAGGTGTCCGGGTCCGGTCTCGCCGAAGTGGTGGATGTCGGTACATCCGTCACCTTGGCGAAGCGTTCGATCCTTGTGATCGGGCGCGATCGGAGACAGAGCGGGCCCCGTAAACCGGTTGGATGCCGGAGACGGGGCCTGAATCATGTGGGCACCAGGTCGAGAAGAGAAGTAGTCACTCGGACCAAGGAGGCCCCATCAGCTCCGAGACACGCATCAACGAACGTATCCGGGTGCCGGAAGTCCGGCTCGTCGGACCCAACGGCGAGCAGGTCGGCATCGTCCGGATCGAAGATGCGCTGCGGCTGGCACAGGAGAACGATCTCGACCTCGTCGAGGTCGCGCCTCAGGCCCGCCCGCCCGTATGCAAGCTCATGGACTTCGGCAAGTTCAAGTACGAGAGCGCGCAGAAGGCCCGCGAGTCCCGCCGCAACCAGCAGTTGACCGTCATCAAGGAACAGAAGCTGCGTCCGAAGATCGACCAGCACGACTACGAGACCAAGAAGGGTCACGTGTCGCGGTTCCTGGCGGCCGGCAACAAGGTCAAGGTCACGATCATGTTCCGCGGTCGCGAGCAGTCCCGGCCGGAGCTCGGTTTCCGGCTGCTGCAGAAGCTGGCCGACGACGTGACCGAGCTGGGCTTCGTCGAATCGTCGCCCAAGCAGGACGGTCGCAACATGATCATGGTGCTGGCCCCGCACAAGAACGTGAAGCCGAAGGTCGCGAAGGCCGAGCCGGTTTCCGAGGCGTAACGCCTCCCGCAGCGCCCAGCACAGTCAGCGGCACACCGGGGCACCGGTGTGCCGCCGCACGGAAGAGGACACAACAACCATGCCGAAGATGAAGACGCACAGCGGTACGTCCAAGCGGATCCGCGTCACGGGCACGGGCAAGCTGCGCCGCCAGAAGGCCGGCCGCCGCCATCTGATGGAGAAGAAGTCCAACCGCCTCACCCGGCGCCTCGAGGGCACCACGGAGCTCGCCAAGACCGAGGCCGGCCGCGTCAAGCGCCTGCTCGGCATCTGAGCCTGAGCCACCCTCCGCACACGTACTGATCACCCCGGGCGCCACCGCGCCCCCCGAATCGACAGGATGGACCAGTGGCACGCGTCAAGCGGGCGGTCAACGCCCAGAAGAAGCGTCGGTCAACTCTCGAACTGGCCAGCGGCTACCGTGGCCAGCGCTCGCGGCTGTACCGCAAGGCCAAGGAGCAGACGCTTCACTCGCTCAACTACGCCTACCGCGACCGCCGCGCGCGCAAGGGTGACTTCCGCCAGCTGTGGATCACCCGCATCAACGCGGCCGCTCGTGCCAACGGCGTGACCTACAACCGGTTCATCCAGGGCCTCAAGGTCGCCGGTGTCGAGGTCGACCGCAAGATCCTCGCGGACCTCGCGGTCAACGACGCCGCCGCCTTCACGGCGCTCGCCGAGCTCGCCAAGGCGAACGTCAACACCGGCGAAGCGAAGTCGGCCTGACCGGCAGTTTTCCGCGACCCGGGGCGGTTCCGTTCACCGAACGGACCCCCCGGGTCGTTGCTGCGCGCAAGCTGACGCGCCGCGCGGAACGCGAAAAGACCGGCCGCTTCCTGGCCGAAGGCGTCAACGCCGTCGAGGCGGCGCTGGAACACGGCACGGTTTTCGAACTGTTCGCCACCGAGCGCGCGGCTTCGGCGCACCCCCAGCTGATCGCCGCGGCTTCTTCGGCCGGGGTGGCGGTCTCGCTCGTCACCGACCGCGCCGCCGACGGCCTGTCGGAAACCGTGACCCCCCAAGGCCTCGTGGCCGTGTGCGCCCTGGTCGACCGTCCACTCCCGACGGTGCTGACCGGTGCTCGCCTGGTGGTCGTCCTCGTGGACGTCGCCGAACCCGGCAACGCCGGCACCGTGATCCGCGTCGCCGACGCCGCGGGCGCCGACGCCGTGATCCTCGCGGGCGACACCGTCGACCCCCACAACGGCAAGAGCGTCCGCGCCGCCGCCGGCAGCACCTTCCACGTCCCCCTGGCGCGCGAGCGCGACATCCCGTCGGTGTTGTCGTCGCTGAGCGCCGCCGGCCTGCGCACCCTGGCCGCCCACGGCTACGCGGACCGTTCGCTCGAAGAGATCACGTTCGGTGACCCGGTCGCGTGGATCTTCGGCAACGAGGCCCACGGCCTGTCCCCGGCGGTCCTGTCGGCGGCCGACACCGCCGTCCGCATCCCGTTGTACGGCAAAGCCGAAAGCCTCAACCTGGCCACGGCGGCCGCCGTCTGCGTGTACACGGCCGCGATGGCCGCGCACCGCTGACCGGCGGTGTCGCGCACGGCCGATCGCGGCCGGTGCGGAGGCGGGCTCCTTAGCGGAGGGTGAGCGGCCGGGGCCGTCGGCCGATCCCCTAGACTGGGCTGCCCGATGTGCACGTGCGGCTTCCTGCCCGTGCGCTGCCGCTCAACCCGTCCCAGCGGACGCCGAGGAGTCATGTCCGGAGCCACAGACAAGCCGGTCGACGTGCTCGCACCGGAAACCCTGCGTGCGGCGATCAAGGCGGCCGAAGAGGCCTTCGCGGGCGCCGCCGACCTGGAGGAGCTCGCCGCCGTCAAGCCGGCGCACCTCGGGGACCAGGCGCCGCTGCTGCTCGCGCGCCGGGCCATCGGCGCGCTGTCCAAGCAGGAGAAGGCCGACGCCGGCAAGCGGGTCAACGAGGCCCGCCAGGCCGCCCAGGCCGCGTTCGACGAGCGCCGCGCCGTGCTGCAGGCCGAGCGGGACGAGCACGTGCTGCGCGCAGAGGCCGTCGACGTCACGCTGCCGTGGGACCAGATCCCGCGCGGTGCCCGGCACCCGATCAGCACCGTGTCCGAGCGCGTGGCCGACGCGTTCATCGCGATGGGCTACGAGGTCGCGGAAGGCCCGGAGCTCGAGGCCGAGTGGTTCAACTTTGACGCGCTGAACTTCGGCAAGGACCACCCTGCGCGCCAGCTGCAGGACACGTTCTACGTGGGCGAAGAGGACTCCGGGCTGGTGCTGCGTACGCACACCTCGCCCGTGCAGGCCCGCAGCCTCCTGCACCGAGACCTGCCGGTCTACGTCGTGTGCCCGGGCCGCACCTACCGCACCGACGAGCTGGACTCCACGCACACGCCGGTGTTCACGCAGGTCGAAGGCCTGGCCGTGGACAAGGGCATCACCATGGCCCACCTCAAGGGCACGCTCGACGCGTTCGCGCGCGCGATGTTCGGCGAGAGCTCCAAGACGCGGCTGCGCCCGCACTTCTTCCCCTTCACCGAGCCGTCCGCCGAGGTGGACGTGTGGTTCGAGGAAAAGAAGGGCGGCCCCGGCTGGGTCGAGTGGGGCGGCTGCGGCATGGTCAACCCCAACGTGCTGCGTGCGTGCGGCGTCGACCCCGAGGTGTACTCGGGCTTCGCGTTCGGCATGGGCATCGAGCGGACCCTGCAGTTCCGCAACGGCATCCCGGACATGCGCGACATGGTCGAAGGCGACGTCCGGTTCACCCTTCCCTTCGGAACGGAGGCGTAGTGCGAGTCCCGGTGAGCTGGCTGACCGAGCACCTCGACGTGGGTGACGAGGTCACGCCCCAGGACCTGGCCGACGCCTTCGTGCGGATCGGGATCGAGGTCGACGAGCTGAGCGAACTCGGGCCGGTGACCGGCCCGCTCGTGGTCGGGCGCGTCGCCGAGATCGAGGAGCTGACGGGTTTCAAGAAGCCGGTGCGGTTCTGCCGCGTCGAGGTCGGCGAGGAGCCGGAGTCCGAAGAGGACACCGCCGCGTCCGATGAGGACGACGACGAGGACGACGACGAAGGCCCGATCGAGAACGAGGGCCCCCACGGCATCAAGACCCGCGGCATCGTCTGTGGCGCGAGCAACTTCGCCGAGGGTGACCTCGTCGTGGTGGCGCTGCCGGGCGTCGTGCTGCCGGGCGACTTCGAGATCGCTGCGCGCAAGACGTACGGCAAGGTCAGCGACGGCATGATCTGCTCCGCCAAGGAGCTGGGCCTCGGCGAGGACCACAGCGGCATCCTCGTGCTGCCGCCGGGCACCGCGAGCCCGGGCGACGACGCCAAGGAGCTGCTGGGCCTCGCCGACACCGTCATCGAGGTCACGCCGACCCCGGACCGCGGCTACGCGCTGTCGATCCGCGGCCTCGCGCGCGAGCTGTCCAATGCGCTCGACGTGCCCTTCGGCGACCCGGCGATGCTCGACATCCCCGAAGCCGAGGGCGACGCGTGGCCGGTGCGGGTCGAGGACCCCGAAGGCTGCCCGCGGTTCGTGCTGCGCCGCGTCAAGGGCCTCGACGCCACGGCCCCGTCGCCGTGGTGGATGCGCCGCCGGCTGATGCTGGCCGGAATCCGGTCGATCTCGCTGGCCGTCGACGTCACGAACTACGTGATGCTCGAGCTCGGTCACCCGCTCCACGCGTTCGCGACCACCGCCATCCAGGGCGACCTCGTGGTGCGGCGTGCGAAGGCGGGGGAGAAGCTGACCACTTTGGACGACGTCGTGCGCACGCTCGACGCCGACGACATCGTGATTGCCGACGACTCCGGCGTGATCTCGCTCGCGGGCACCATGGGTGGGGCCAGCACGGAGATCACCCCCGCGAGCACCGACGTGCTCCTCGAGGCGGCGCACTGGAACCCCGCGTCGATCAGCCGCACGGCGCGTCGCCACAAGCTGTTCTCCGAGGCGGCCAAGCGCTTCGAGCGCTTCACCGACCCGGGCCTGTGCGCGGCCGCGGTCGAGCTGGCGGCTCGGCTGCTGCGCCAGTACGGCGAGGGCGCCATCCAGCCCGGCCGCACCGACGAGGGCGGCGTCGCGCCGCTCGCGCCGGTCACCATGCCGATCAACTTGCCCGACCAGGTGGCGGGCGTGCGCTACGAGCGCGGCGTCACCGTCCGGCGGCTTACCCAGATCGGCTGCAAGGTCCAGGTGAGCACCAGCGACGCGGGCATCTCGTCGGTCACCGCGACCCCGCCGAGCTGGCGCGCCGACCTCGTGCAGCCCGCCGATCTCGTCGAGGAGGTGCTGCGGCTCGAGGGCTACGAGAGCATCCCATCGGTCCTGCCCGCGGCGCCTGCGGGCCGTGGTCTTACCGACGAGCAGAAGCGCCGCCGCGGCGTCGCCCGCGCCCTGGCCGAGGCGGGTTACGTCGAGGTCCTGCCCTTCCCGTTCGTCGGCGACTCGGTGTGGGACGCCTTCGGCCTGCCTGAAGACGACGTGCGCCGCAAGACCGTCCGCGTGCGCAACCCGCTCGAGGCCGACCACGACCGCATGTCGACGACGCTGCTGCCAGGCCTCCTCGACACGCTGCAGCGCAACGTGTCCCGCGGCATGAAGGACGTGTCGCTCTTCCACATCGGCCAGGTCGTGCTGCCGAAGCCGCACCAGCTGAAGGTGCCGGACCTCGGCGTCGAGCAGCGGCCGAGCGACGAGGAGCTCGCCGTGCTGGAGGCCGCCGTGCCCGCCCAGCCGGTGCACGTCGCCGTCGTGCTCACCGGCCTGCGCCGCCGCGCCGGCTGGTGGGGCAAGGGCGAGCCGGCCGGCTGGGCCGACGCCGTCGAGGCCGCCCGCCTGGTGGCCGAGGCCGCCGGCGTGGAGCTCACGGTGCAGGCGGCCGACCTCCCGCCGTGGCACCCGGGCCGCTGCGCCCAGCTGCGCGTGGGCGACTGGCCGGTGGGCCACGCCGGCGAGCTGCACCCCAAGGTCGTCGAGGCCCTGGGCCTGCCGCCGCGCACGGTCGCCATGGAGCTCGACCTCGACGCCATCCCGCTGCCCGACTCCCGCCCGGCGCCGAGCGTCTCGCCCTACCCGCCGGTGCTGCTCGATGTCGCCTTGGTCGCCGGCTCCGACGTCCCGTCCGCCGACCTCGCCGAGGTCCTCCGCTCGGGCGCCGGCGAGCTCCTCGAAGACATCACCCTCTTCGACGTCTACACCGGCACCCAGATCGGCGAAGGCAAGCGATCCCTGGCCTACAAGCTCCGCTTCCGCGCCCCGGACCGCACCCTGACGGTCGACGAAGCCACCAAGGCCCGCGACGCCGCCGTCTCCGCCGCCGGCGACCGCTTCGGAGCGACCCTGCGGGCCTGACCCCCGCGACACCCGGACCGGCCTCGGTCCAGTGGGCCGGAGACACCGCCTCGTCGCGGAGTTTCCGGCCCACTGGATTATCTCCGCTACCGGCTCTCCACCCGGTGCCTGCTCCGGGCGCCCGCCACTGGCCCCTTGCCCCGGCCGGCCTCGGGCGCCGGCTTCGGGTGCCTGCTGCGGCTGCTCGCCGGGGGTGTCCGCCCAGGTATCGGTTTCGGGTGCCGGCCCGGGCGTCCGCCACCGGTGTCTGCTCCGGCGCCGGCTTTGGGTGCCTGCTGTCGGCTGCTCGCCGCGGGTGCTCACCCAGGTATCTGATTCGGGTGCCTGCGCCGGGCGCCCGCCGCTGGATGCTTGCCTCGGCTGGCCACCGGTGTCTGCTTCGGTGCCGGCTGCGGCTGCTCGCCGGGGGCGCTCACCCACGTATCGGTTGCGGGTGCCGGTCCCGGGCGCCCGCCACTGGTGCCTGCTCCGGCGCCGGCTTTGGGTGCCTGCTCTGGGTGCCCGCTGCTGGATGCTTGCCCCGGCCGGTTTCGGGTGCCTGCTGTCGGCTGCTCGCCGCGGGTGCTCACCCAGGTATCGGCTTCGGTTGCCGCTTCCGGGCGTCCGCCGCGGTGGCGACTCGGCTCCGTGCCCCGAGTGCCGGCCGTGGGTGCTTGCTGCGGCTGCTCGCTGCGAGTGGCCGTTCCGGTGCCTGCGGCGGCTACTCGCCGGAGCGCCCGTCCCGCAGCCCTGCCGCGGGGGCCCACCCAGATACCGGGCTTCGGGCGCAGGCACCCAGTGGCCGGCTGCTCCGGGCGCCGGCCACTGGGTGCCTGCGCCGTGCCGGCCGCGGGTGCCGGCTGCGCCGCTGACCGCGAGTAGCCGCCCCAGGGCCCAGCCCGGGGTACCCACCCGGGTACCGGCTTCGGGCGCCCCTGCCCCGGGCGGCTGCTCCGGGCGTCCACCGCGGGTGGCGACCCGGTCGCGTGCCCCGGTGCCTGCCCCGGGTACCGGCCTCAGCAGCTCGGGGCGTGGCCGTACTCGCGCTTCCGTCACAGGATCGCCCGCCCCATCCAATCCTTGCGCTTCGCTCGGCGACCACGGCTGTTGCTGCACATCCCGCCTCAGGGCTCACCCGGCCGCGGGGCAGACAGCGCACTCGCCGTACCGTCATCGGCTGCCGATGCCGCACCTGGCGGCTCCTGCTCCGTGCTTGGTCTCTCCCTTCATCAGGTCGTGGCTCGCTGTCAGGTCAGGTTCTTCAAAGCCTCCCGTGTGGACAGTGGTGACAGCCCCGGGTGGTCGCGCACAAAGGAACGCACCCACTCCGGATCCGTTTTCGAGTGGTCGCGCAACGCCCAGCCGATGCCTTTCCTCAGAAAGAAATTCGGGTCGTCGATGGTGGCTTCGATCGCCGTCGTCAGAAGGACGCGGTCGACGTCCGTCTTCGCCGACACCTGGCAGATGACGGCGGTGCGGCGTCGCCAGCGGTCGGGGTCGGTGGCCCACCGCAGCAGCACCGGCGTGACCTCCGCGCGGTACTCCCGCAGGATCGGCCCGACGCGGCGGATCGCGACCTCGTCGACGAAGTCCCACCAGGCACCGTCCACGATGAGCTCCTCGTAGAGGCCGAGCAGGTCCGGGTCCTGCCACTGCCGGTACGCGCGGTGGCCCGACAGGTCGATCGCCGCGTAGCGCTCCTCGCGGAATTCCGCCTCGCGCCACAGGGCCAGCACGGTCGTTGAAAAACTCACCCGATCGGGCAGAACGTGAGCGGCGAGGACCTCTTTCATGAGCGCGGCGCGCCCAGGTTTCGCCACCCCGCGATACGGCATCGCCGACTTCATGTAGGCCTGCATGGCGGGCGCTTTCTCCGGGTCCGCCCGGGCGGCGAGTCCGGTTCGGACAGCCGAGATCAACGCCTTGTCCACACCCATCCGCGCTTACCTCCACTGCGCCGGCCACCAGCGGGCGACGGCTGGCGCAACTCATGTCGTGCGAGGAGATTGTTCCGGGTTGTCGGTAGTTTCGACCAATTCGGGTACCCCGCGAGCGAAGAGGGCCACCGTGAAGAAGATCCTTGCCGTCCTGGCCGCCGCGGGTGTCGCGGTCGGGACGATGGCCGCAGCGCCGGCCGCCACTGCTGTGCCGGAGGCGGCGAAGCCGGGCTACACCCCGCCGTCGATCAGTTGGGGGCCGTGCCAGACCACCAGCCTGAAGAATGCCGGCGCCGAGTGCGGGTTCCTCGTGGTCCCGATGGACTACGCGAAGCCCTCCGGCACCAAGGTGCAGGTCGCCGTGTCGCGGATCAAGCACAAGTCCGCGCAGTATCAGGGCGTGATGCTGGTCAACCCGGGCGGCCCCGGCGGTTCCGGACTCGGGCTCTCGGTACTCGGTCAGTACGTGCCGGACGGCGCCGGCGAGAGCTACGATTGGATCGGTTTCGACCCGCGCGGCGTCGGGTCCAGCAAACCGGCCGTGAGGTGCGACGGCGGCTATTTCTCCTACGACCGCCCGCCGTACGTGCCTTCGACGCCGCAGCTCGAGCGCACCTGGCTCGCCAAGGCCAAGGGCTACGCGAAGGCGTGTGCGAAGAACGGCGCCATTCTCGACTACATCAAGACCACCGACGTCGCGCAGGACATGGAGAGCCTCCGCGTGGCGCTGGGGGAGAAGCAGATCAACTACTACGGCTTCTCCTACGGCACCTACCTCGGCCAGGTCTACAGCACGCGGTACCCGAAGAACGTGCGCCGAATGGTGCTCGACGGCAACGTCGACCCCGCCAACGTCTGGTACCAGGCGAACCTGGATCAAGACGTGGCCTTCGACCGCAACATCAAGATCTACTTCGCCTGGCTCGCCAAGTACGACGGCGTCTACCACCTCGGCAGCTCCGAGGCCGCCGTGGAGAAGCTCTGGTACGACCAGCAGAAGAAGCTCGACCGCTCCGCCGCCGGTGGTGTGATCGGCGGTGACGAGTGGACCGACGTCTTCCTGCAGGCCGGCTACTACGTGTTCGGCTGGGAGGACCTGGCGAAGGCGTTCGACGGCTGGGTGCACCGCGGCGACTGGCAGACGCTCAAGAACCTCTACGACGCTGCCAACCCGCCCGGTGACGACAACGGGTACGCCGTCTACAGCGCCGTCCAGTGCACCGACGTGCAGTGGCCGACCAGCTGGAACCGCTGGCGCCTCGACAACTGGACGACCTACTTCCGCGCTCCGTTCGAGACCTGGGGCAACGCGTGGTTCAACGCGCCCTGCCGCGACTGGCCCGCCAAGGCCGGCAAACCGGTCGAGGTCGACGGCGGAAAGGTCGGCGGGGTGCTGCTCATCAGCGAGGAGCTCGACGCGGCGACGCCGTATGCGGGCAGCCTCGCGGTGCGCAAGCTGTTCCCGAGGTCGAGCCTGATCAGCGCCCCCCGCGGCACCACGCACGCCGGCTCGCTGTCCGGTGTCGCCTGCGTGGACGACAAGGTCGCCGCCTACCTCGCGACCGGCGCGCTGCCGAAGCGCACCTCGGGCAACCACTCCGACGCGCAGTGCGACCCGGTGCCACCGCCGGTTCCGGCGGCCGCCGACGCGCAGCAGAAGAGCGAGGCACCGGCCGCAGCCCACTCCCAGGCCGAAACGGGCGCGCCGGCGCACTTCTGATCCCTTCCTCCCAGTGTCCCGGTCCGGTCCACCGGACCGGGACGCGCTCTGTCTGTGCACCGGTACTGATCCGTGCCCGTCCACCGATCCTCCTCGGTCGCTGTTCGTGATCGCTCGAGGACGCTACGACAGGGGTCCGACAATTTCGGAGCGCAGTCGCCCGGCCACGAGCCGTGAGCGGATTCTGTCGGGGGTGGGCGCTACCTTCGCCGCCATGACGATCATCGAAGAGCACCGGACCGAGGTCCGGACCGGAAACGTCCAGTACCAGATCGCCGTCGTCGCCCGTCCGGGCGAGGCGGCCGAGCAGAGCCGCGTCACGGTCACCATAGGCGGCGAAGGACCCGGCGGAGAGTCCGTCGTGCACGGCAGGCTCGACCTCGACACCGCCGTGGTCCCCGCGGTGGCCGACCTCTTGGCCGGCAGCCTCCACGCCTTCGCGGGCGGGCCGCGCCGAAGATCGGGGGAACGCCCCTGCAGCAAGGGAAACCGTGGAGCGCCGAGCTCGACGCGGAGCTGGAGTCCGCGTGGCTCGCGGGCGACACGGTCGCCGAACTGGCCCGCAGGTTCGAGCGCACGGCGGGTGGCATCCGCTCCCGCCTGCCACGCGTCGGCTGCGATCCCGAACGGCCGGGGCACCACCTGCCCGCGCCGCCGAGCCTGCGCGACTCTGTCGAAGGGGGAGGGGTGAGCAGCCGTGCCCGCGGTCCTCGTGGCCGCGGGCGCGGTTCCGGCGACAGCACTCGATCGGGTGAAGCCCGATCAGTCCGGTCGGCGCGACCCCGGGAGCTGCGACAACGGCCCGGACGACCACGATGGCTGACCTCGCTCCGGCTCGGCATGGCAGGGAACACACCTGGCCCAGCGGAATGCTGTTTGTTTGAGATTGCATGATCGTGCATAATCATGCGTATGACGGTGAAGATCGCGGTGGCCGGCGCGAGCGGCTACGCGGGCGGCGAACTGTTGCGCCTGTTGCTGACCCATCCGGAAGTCGAGATCGGTGCGCTGACGGCGGCGAGCAGCGCGGGGACGCCGCTGGGCGCGCACCAGCCGCACCTCGCGCCCCTGGCCGGGCGCGTCCTGGCCGAGACGTCGGCGGAGACGCTCGCCGGCCACGACGTCGTGTTCCTCGCGCTGCCCCACGGCCACTCGGCCGAGGTCGCGGCGCAGCTTGGACCCGACGTGCTCGTGGTCGACCTCGCTGCCGACCACCGGCTGGCGAATTCGGCCGACTGGCAGCGCTGGTACGGCGGCGAGCACGCCGGGCAGTGGCCCTACGGCCTGCCCGAGCTGCCCGGCGCGCGCGAGAAGCTCGTGGGCACCAAGCGCGTCGCGGTCCCCGGCTGCTTCCCGACCGGCGGCTCGCTCGCCCTCGCCCCGGCTCTGGCCGCGGGCCTGGTCGAGCCGGACGTCACGGTCGTGGCGGTCACCGGCACGTCCGGCGCGGGCAAGAGCCTCAAGCCGAACCTGCTCGGGTCCGAGGTGATGGGCTCCGCCAGCGCGTACGGCGTGGCGGGCAAGCACCGGCACACCCCCGAGTTCACGCAGAACCTCTCCGGTGTGGCGGGCAAGCCGGTGACGGTGTCCTTCACGCCCGTGCTCGCCCCGATGCCGCGCGGCATCCTCACCACGGCGACCGCGCCGCTGATCGGCGACGTCGACGAGAACGCAGTGCGCGAGGTGTACGAGAAGGCCTACGACGCCGAACCGTTCGTGCAGCTGCTGCCGGCCGGGATGTGGCCCGCGACCGCGTCGACGCTCGGGTCGAACAACGTCCAGCTCCAGGTGGGCGTGGACGCCGACGCGGGCAGGCTCGTCGTGATCTGCTCGCTCGACAACCTCACCAAGGGCACCGCGGGCGGTGCCGTCCAGTCGATGAACCTGGCACTCGGATTCCCCGAAGCCACCGGACTTTCCACTGTGGGAGTGGCACCGTGACCGTCACCGGCCCGAAGGGTTTCCGCGCCGCCGGCGTCGCCGCCGGCATCAAGGCCTCCGGCGCGCTCGACCTCACGCTCGTCGTGAACGACGGGCCGCTCGACGTCGCCGCGGGCGTGTTCACGCGCAACGTGATCAAGGCCGCGCCCGTGCTGTGGTCACAGGAAGTTCTGAAGCAGCAGAAGCTCAAGGCGGTCGTGCTCAACTCCGGCGGCGCCAACGCGGCGACCGGCCCGGGCGGGTTCCAGGACACGCACGCCACCGCGGAGAAGGTCGCCGAGGTTCTCGACATCGGCGCGATCGAGGTCGCGGTGTGCTCCACCGGCCTCATCGGTGAGCGGCTCCCGATGGCGGCGGTGCTGTCCGGTGTGGACAGTGCGGTCAAGGCACTCGACACGAGCGCCGAGGCGAGCCTGAACGCCGCATCCGGCGTGATGACCACCGACACCAAGCCGAAGCAGGCGTTCGCCGAGCACGCCGCGGGCTGGAGTGTTGGCGGCTTCGCCAAGGGCGCCGGCATGCTCGCACCGAACCTCGCGACGATGCTGTCGGTCCTCACCACGGATGCGGTGGCGGAAAAGGAAGTTCTCGACCGCGCGCTGCGCGCTGCCACCCGCGTCACCTACGACCGGCTCGACGTCGACGGCGGCACGTCCACCAACGACACGGTGCTGGTGCTCGCGTCCGGCGCGAGCGGGGTCGAGCCGACCGAGGCCGAGCTCACCGAACAGCTCACCGCCGTCGCCCACGACCTGGTGCTGCAGCTGCGCGCCGACTCCGAAGGAGCGACCAAGGACGTCGACGTCACGGTGCGCGGTGCCGCGTCCGAGGACGACGCCGTGGTGGTCGCCCGCACGATCGCCGAGGACAACCTCGTGAAGACCGCGCTGTTCGGTTCCGACCCCAACTGGGGTCGCATCGCCATGGCGCTCGGCCGCGCCCCCGCGCGCATCGACCCCGAGACGGTGTCGATCACGATCAACGGTGTCACACTGTTCGCCTCGGGCACCACCGCGGCCGACCGCTCAGCGGCCGACCTGTCGGAGCGTGCCATCGAGGTCGTCGTCGACCTGGGCGTCGGCTCGGCCGAGGCCACCGTCTACACCACCGATCTGTCCCACGGCTACGTCGAAGAGAACAGCGCCTACTCCTCATGACCGGCACGGAGGACCTGATTTCCGCGGACGAAAGGCTCGAGACGGCGGCCGGGAAGGCCGGGGTGCTCATCGAGGCGCTGCCGTGGCTGCAGCGGTTCCACGGCGCCACCGTGGTGGTGAAGTACGGCGGCAACGCCATGATCGACGACACCCTCAAGGCCGCCTTCGCACAGGACATGGTGTTCCTGCGCCTCGCCGGCCTGCACCCCGTGGTGGTGCACGGCGGGGGACCGCAGATCACCGCGATGCTCACCCGGCTCGGCGTCGAGGGCGAGTTCAAGGGCGGCTTGCGCGTGACCACGCCCGAGACGATGGACATCGTCCGCATGGTGCTGGTCGGGCAGGTCAGCCGCGAGCTGGTCGGCCTGATCAACGCCCACGGCCCGTACGCCGTCGGCATCTCCGGCGAAGACGCGCGCCTGTTCACCGCCGAGCGCAAACAGGCCACTGTGGACGGTGAGCAGGTCGACATCGGCCTCGTCGGCGAGGTCGCTGCGGTGAACCCCGACGCGGTGCTCGACATCGTCAACGCCGGACGCATCCCCGTGGTGTCCACGGTCGCGCCCGACACCGACGGGGTGGTGCACAACGTCAACGCCGACACCGCCGCGGGCGCCCTGGCCGCGGCGCTGGGTGCGGAGAAGCTCGTGGTGCTCACCGACGTCGAAGGCCTCTACGCCCATTGGCCCGACCGCTCGTCGCTGATCGACCGCATCCAGGTCGACCGGCTGGAGAAGATGCTGCCCGAGCTGGCCAGCGGCATGATCCCGAAGATGGAGGCCTGCGTGCGAGCGGTCCGCGGCGGCGTGGGCAGCGCCCACGTGATCGACGGCCGCCTCGCCCACTCCGTGCTGCTCGAGGTGTTCACCTCCCGCGGCATCGGAACGATGGTTCTCCCCGAGCCCGACCCAGCCCCCGCGCCCACTCAACCCGCCCCGCGAACGGAGCTCTCGTGACCACCCCGACCTCGAACGAGGCGAGCCGGCAGCACTGGCAGTCGGCCCTGATGGACAACTACGGCACCCCCGGGCTGACGCTTGTCCGCGGTGAGGGCGCGAAGGTGTGGGACGCCGACGGCACCGAGTACCTCGACCTCGTCGGCGGCATCGCCGTCAACGCCCTCGGCCACGCCCACCCCGAGGTGGTGCGTGCCGTCTCCGAGCAGATCGCGAGGCTCGGCCACACGTCGAACCTGTACGGGAACCCGGTCGCCATCGAGCTCGCCGAGGCACTGCTCGACGTCGCGGGCCTCACCGACCGGGGCAAGGTCCTGTTCGTGAACTCCGGCGCCGAGGCCAACGAGGCCGCGCTGAAGATCAGCCGCCTGACCGGCCGCACCAAGGTCGTCGCGGCAGAGGGCGCGTTTCACGGTCGCACGATGGGATCGCTGTCGCTCACCGGCCAGCCGGGCAAGCGGGAACCGTTCGCGCCGTTGGTCCCCGGGGTCACGCACGTGCCGTTCGGCGACGTCGAAGCGTTGCGCGCGGCCGTCGACACCGACACCGCCGCCGTGTTCCTCGAGCCCGTGCTCGGCGAAGCGGGCGTGATCCCCGCGCCCGACGGCTACCTGCAGGCGGCTCGTGAGATCACCAAGACCACCGGCACGCTGCTCGTGCTCGACGAGGTGCAGACCGGCATCGGCCGGCTCGGCACCTGGTTCGCCTTCCAGCAGACGGGCATCGTCCCCGACGTCATCACGCTCGCGAAGGGCCTCGGCGGTGGGCTGCCGATCGGCGCCGTGATCGGCATCGGCGCGGCGGGCGAGCTGCTGAAGCCGGGTCAGCACGGCACCACGTTCGGTGGCAACCCGGTGTGCTGCGCAGCCGGGCTGGCCGTGCTGCGCACCATCGCGCGCGACAACCTGCTCGACCACGTCTCCTCGCTGGGCAAGGACATCGCGAGCGGCGTCGACGCGCTCGGGCACCCCCTCGTCTCCGGCGTGCGCGGAACCGGGCTCCTGCTCGGCATCACGCTGCGCGAGCCGGTGTCCGCCACGGTCGCCAAGGCCGTGCAGGACGCCGGTTACCTCGTCAACCCCGTCGCGCCGGATGCCATCCGGCTCGCCCCGCCGCTCGTGCTCGAGGCGAAGCAGGCCCAGGCCTTCCTGACCGCTCTCCCGGACGCGCTCGACTTCACCACGAAGGACCCGAACTGATGCCTCGCCACTTCCTCCGCGACGACGACGTCAGCCCCGCCGAGCAGGCCGCGCTCCTGGACCTCGCCGACGCGCTCAAGGCCGACCCGCTCGGCAACAAGTCCCTGGCCGGCAGGACGGTCACGGCGATCTTCGAAAAGAACTCCACCCGTACGCGCTTCTCGTTCGAGGTCGGCATCAGCCAGCTCGGCGGTCACCCGGTGATCGTGGACGGCCGGTCGATGCAGCTGGGCCGCGAGGAGACCATCGAGGACACCTCGCGCGTCCTGTCGCGTTACGTCGACGGCATCGTGTGGCGCACCTTCGCGCAGAAACGCATCGACTCCATGGCGTCGGTCGCGTCGGTGCCGGTCGTCAACGCGCTCACCGACGAGTTCCACCCGTGCCAGGTCCTCACCGACCTCATGACCATCCGCGAGCGCAAGGGCAAGCTCGCCGGGCTGACGCTGGTGTACCTCGGCGACGGCGCCAACAACATGGCCCACTCGCTGCTGCTCGGCGGCGTGACCGCGGGCATGCACGTGCGAGTCGTCTCGCCCGAGGGCTTCCAGCCCGACCAGCAGGTGATGCTCGACGCGAAGCACCGCGGCACCGAGACCGGCGGCAGCGCGGCCGTGTTCACCGACCCGCACGACGCCGTCGCCGGCGCCGACGTGCTGGTCACCGACACCTGGACGTCCATGGGCCAGGAGAACGACGGCCTCGACCGCGTCGGCCCGTTCCGGGCGCTGCAGGTCAACACCGATCTGCTCAAACGCGCGGCCGACGAGGCCATCGTGCTGCACTGCCTGCCCGCGCACCGAGGCTGGGAGATCACCGACGAGGTGCTCGACGGTCCGGCCAGCGCGGTGTGGGACGAGGCCGAGAACCGTCTGCACGCCCAGAAGGCGCTGCTGGTCTGGTTGTTCGAGCAGAGCGGGCGATGACCGGCAGCCGGGTCGGGCGCCAGGCCCGCATCACGGAGCTGGTGTCCACGATGGCCATCCGCAGCCAGACCGAGCTCGCCAAGCTGCTCGCGGCGGAGGGGATCGAGGTCACGCAGGCGACATTGTCGCGCGACCTCGACGAGCTCGGCGCCGTGAAGCTACGCGGCGCCGACTCGGGCGCGCCGGTCTACGTCATCCCCGAGGACGGCAGCCCGGTGCGCGGGGTGCAGGGCGGTACCTCGCGGTTGTCCCGGCTGCTCGCGGAACTACTCGTCTCGGCCGACGCGTCCGGCAACCTCACCGTGCTGCGCACGCCGCCCGGCGCCGCGCAGTTCCTCGCGAGCGCCATCGACCGCGCCGCGCTCGAAGAGGTCGTCGGCTCCATCGCCGGCGACGACACGGTCGCCGTCATCGCCCGCGAACCGTTGAGCGGCAGGGATCTCGCGGAACGGTTCACCGCGCTCGCCCGGCGTTCGGCGGAGGGCGAGGAGCTGTGACCACCGTCCTCGCGTACGCCGGTGGCCCCGCCGGCACGGCCGCGCTGGCCCGCCTCGCGCGGGAGACGGACGTGGTCACGGTCTCCGTCGACCTCGGCGCGGGCGACGTCGACCTCATGGCGCTGCGTGAGCGGGCCCTCGCAGCCGGCGCGACGGAGGCGATCGTGGTCGACGCGCGCACCGAGTTCGCGAACGAGCACTGCCTGCCCGCCCTGCAGGCCAACGCGTTGCTGTACGAGCGCTACCCGCTCGTCGGGTCCCTGGCTCGCCCGCTGGTCGAGAAGCACGTGACCTCGATCGCCCACGCGCGCAACGTCGATGTCGTGTGGCCACGAGAACAGGGCGGAAGGCTGTCGCCCGACCGCACGCTCTGGGGACGCGCCGTCGTGGTCACCGACTCCGATCCATGGCACGGACCCGGCGACGTCTTCGCCTACACCGAGGACGCCGCCGCCAACATCGACGCGCCGGACGAAGCCGTGATCACGTTCGACCGCGGCATTCCCGTGGCTGTCGACGGCGAGACGGTGAGCGTGGCCGAGGCCGTGCTGCGGCTCGGGCATCGCGCCGGCGCCCACGGCGTCGGCCGGTTCGACCTCGCCGCGGGCAACCGGGAGATCTACGAAGCCCCCGGCGCGTGGGTGCTGATCACCGCGCACCAGGAGCTGGAGAACCTGACGCTGGACCGGGACCTGGCCCGGTTCAAGCGCTCGGTCGACCGGCGCTGGACCGAGCTCGTCCACGACGGGTTGTGGTCGTCGCCGCTGCGCGAGCCGCTCGACGCGTTCGTGCGGCACAGCCAGGAGCACGTGTGCGGCGACGTCCGGCTGGTGTTCCACGGCGGCGCCGCCGTCGTCACCGGGCGCCGCGGCGAAGAGCCCGCCGGACGTGGCAGGCACCTGCGTCCCGTCGGCCGGCGGTACCGTCCCCTGACCGGGCAGGAGCACCCGGACCACCCGACCCACCGGGCGTCGTGAGACGCCCGAGGCAGAAAGGCAGAACGTGAGCGCGAAAGACCAGCCGGTGGCCCTGTGGGGCGGCCGGTTCGCCAGCGGACCGGCCGAGGCGATGGCGGCGCTGAGCGCCTCCACCCACTTCGACTGGCGCCTGGCGCCCTACGACATCGCCGGCTCGCGGGCCCACGCCCGCGTGCTGCGCAAGGCGGGGCTGCTCACCGACGCGGAGCTGGCGGGCATGCTCGAGGCGCTCGACACGCTCGCGCAGGACGTGGCCTCGGGCGCGTTCACGCCGACCGTGGCCGACGAAGACGTGCACACCGCCCTCGAACGAGGGCTGCTGGAGCGCGCGGGCACGGAGCTGGGCGGCAAGCTGCGCGCGGGCCGCTCGCGCAACGATCAGGTGGCCACGCTGTTCCGCATGTGGCTGCGCGACGCCGCGCGCCGCGTGGTCGCGGGCACCCTCGACGTGGTCGACGCCCTCGTTTCGCAGGCGCAGCGCCACCCCGGCGCGATCCTGCCCGGTCGCACCCACCTGCAGCACGCTCAGCCGGTCCTGCTCGCGCACCACCTGCTGGCCCACGGCCAGGCGCTGCTGCGCGACGTCTCCCGCCTGCGCGACTGGGACGCCCGCACCGCCGAGTCGCCGTACGGTTCGGGCGCGCTGGCCGGCTCGTCGCTCGGCCTCGACCCCGAGGCCGTGGCCACGGAGCTGGGCTTCGACACGAGCGTGGAGAACTCCATCGACGGCACCGCCTCGCGCGACTTCGTGGCGGAGTTCGCGTTCGCTGTCGCGATGCTCTCGGTGAACCTGTCGCGGATCGCCGAAGAGGTGATCATCTGGAATACCGCGGAGTTCGGCTACGTGACGCTCGATGACGCGTGGGCCACCGGCAGCTCGATCATGCCGCAGAAGAAGAACCCGGACGTCGCGGAGCTCACGCGCGGCAAGGCGGGCCGGCTCATCGGCAACCTCACGGGCCTGCTGGCGACGTTGAAGGCGCAGCCGCTCGCGTACAACCGCGACCTTCAAGAGGACAAGGAACCGGTGTTCGACTCGGTCGAGCAACTGGAGCTCCTGTTCCCGGCGATCGCGGGCATGCTCGCCACATTGACGTTCCACACCGACCGGCTCGCGGAGCTGGCCCCGGCGGGCTTCACGCTCGCCACGGACATCGCCGAGTGGCTGGTGCGCCAAGGTGTGCCGTTCCGCGTGGCCCACGAGGCGGCGGGGGAGAGCGTGCGCGTGGCCGAGGGCCGTGGTGTCGGGCTCGACGAGCTGACCGACGAAGAATTCCGCACCATCAACCCGGCCCTCACGCCGGCGGTGCGCGAGGTGCTCACCGTCGAGGGGTCGGTGCGTTCGCGCAACGCCCGCGGCGGCACTGCGCCCGAGCGCGTCGCCGAGCAGCTCGAGCGCCTCGTCGACCGGGTGACGACCGTGCGGCAGTGGCTGAAGTAGCGCGCCGGGTCGGCCGGAGAGCCTGGGCCTCCCGGCCGACCCGATCACCCGGCAGCCGCCGGTTAGGCTGTGGTGGAACGAGGGGAGCACGCGTGGACCGGTTGTTCCGGCGCGAGGAATTGGCACTGGACCCGGTCGACCTGGGGCACCTGCTGCTCGGTGCGGTCCTCGAGGCCGACGCGCCTGACGGCACCGTCGGCGTGCGGCTCGTGGAGGTCGAGGCCTACCGCGGCTTCGACGATCCGGCGTCGCACAGCTTCCGCGGCAAGACTCCGCGCAACGCCCTGATGTGGGGGCCGGCGGGGTACCTGTACGTGTACTTCGTCTACGGCATGCACTTCTGTGCCAACGTCATCAGCGGGGAAGAAGACGAGCCCGGCGGGGTGCTCCTGCGCGCCGGCGAAGTGGTTCAGGGTGCGGACCTCGTGCGCGCCCGGCGCCCCCACACCCGCGGGAACGGCGAGATCGCCAAGGGACCCGCCATCCTCACGTCCGTGCTGCGCGTCGACCTCACGCAGAACGGCGTGGACCTCACCGACCCGTCGTCACCGGTCCGGCTGCGGGTGGGAGAGCGCGTGCCGCCCGAGCAGATCCGCAGCGGTCCGCGGGTCGGTGTCGCCACGGGGATCGAGACGCCGTGGCGGTTCTGGATCGACGGATCGCCCGCCGTGTCCGCCTACCGGCGTGGCGGCAAACGGCGGCAGGTGCGCCCCGCGGGTTAGTCGCTTGACCTGGTGCGGGAGGATCTACAGGTGTGAGTGAGCACATCCTTGACGAGCTGTCCTGGCGCGGCCTGATCGCGCAGTCCACCGACATCGACGCATTGCGGCGAGACCTCGACCAGGGACCCCTCACCCTCTATTGCGGCTTCGACCCGACCGCGCCCAGCCTGCACGCCGGCAACCTCGTCCCGCTGCTGATGCTCAAGCGCTTCCAGCGCGCCGGGCACCGGCCGATCGTGCTGGCCGGCGGTGCGACGGGCATGATCGGCGACCCGCGCGAGACGGGGGAGCGCACGCTCAACACCCTCGACGTGGTCGCCGAGTGGGCCGGGCGTATCCGCGGGCAGCTGGAGCGGTTCGTGGAGTTCGACGAGTCGCCGACGGGCGCGGTGGTCGAGAACAACCTGAACTGGACCGGCCAGCAGAACGTGCTGGAGTTCCTGCGCGACGTCGGCAAGCACTTCTCGGTGAACGTGATGCTCAACCGGGAGACGGTGAAGCGCCGGCTCGAGTCCGACGGCATGTCCTACACCGAGTTCAGCTACCTGTTGCTGCAGTCGCAGGACTACCTGCAGCTCTACCGGCAGTACGGCTGCACGCTGCAGGTCGGCGGCTCGGACCAGTGGGGCAACCTCGTCGGCGGGGTCGACCTCATCCGGCGGGTCGACAGCGGCAGCGCGCACGCGTTGACGGCGCCCCTGGTCACCGACGCGGAGGGTCGCAAATTCGGCAAGTCCACCGGCGGCGGGAACCTGTGGCTCGACCCCGAGATGACCTCGCCGTACGCCTGGTACCAGTACTTCGTGAACGTCGGCGACGCCGACGTGGTGCGCTACCTGCGCATGTTCACCTTCCTCACGCGGGAGGAGATCGACGCGCTGGCCGAGGACACCGAACAGCGGCCCCACCTGCGCGCGGCGCAGAAGCGGCTCGCGCAGGAGTTCACGGACCTCGTGCACGGCGAGGACCAGACGCGGCAGGTCATCGCGGCCAGCCAGGCGCTGTTCGGGCGCGGTGAGCTGGCCGAGCTCGACGCGAAGACGCTCGACGCGGCGATGGCCGAGGTTCCGACCGGCAAGGCGCCGGAAGAGTCGACGATCGTCGACCTGCTGCTCGCCGGGGGACTGGTGGACAGCAAGGGTGCCGCGCGCCGCACCGTGAAGGAGGGCGGGGCGTACGTGAACAACGTGAAGATCACCGACGAGGAGTGGAAGCCGGCTGCGTCCGATGCCCTCCACGGGCGCTGGCTCGTGGTGCGGAAGGGCAAGCGGAACATCGCCGGCGTGAGCCTCGACCGCTGATCCCGGCCGACGGCCCGAAACAGGGCTCTGACCTGCGGGAACGCGGTTAAGGTACCCCCCTGTTTCGGGCCCTTTCGGGGCGTGTAAAGTTCTCCAAGTCGCCAGGGAAACCGGGCGGCCACCGGGACACGAACCAAGCTCTCGCCTCAGGCGATTGAGTGGGTGGCCCAAACAACA
>NZ_JBFAAJ010000031.1:0-91054 GCF_040639695.1 Amycolatopsis sp. NPDC023774 | reverse complement strand
GGGGGGGGGGTCGGACGGGCGGGCGTCTCCCCCCCCCCCACACCGTGAAGCCGGCTCAACGGCGATCTCGCCCGCCCCGGCGAAGCCGGGGCCAACGACACAGCCGTTCGCTCTGAGCGGACCGGAGGCGGCCGCGCCGGAAACTGTCGGGGGTGCCGCGCATCATGGAGGACGTGGCAGCAGACGTCCTCGACCTCTTCTCCCCCGCGACCCGCACGTGGTTCGAGGGGGCGTTCGCCGCGCCGACCGCGGCGCAGGAAGGGGCCTGGCGGGCCGCGCACGCAGGGCAGCACGCCCTGGTGGTGGCGCCCACCGGGTCCGGCAAGACGCTGTCCGCGTTCCTGTGGGCACTCGATCGGCTGTCGGTGGAGCCATCGCCGGCGGAGCCGCGCAAGCGCTGCCGGATCCTCTACGTCTCGCCGCTGAAGGCGCTGGCGGTCGACGTGCAGCGCAACCTGCGCGCGCCGCTCGCCGGGATCTCGCAGGCGTCGCGGCGGCTGGGGCTGCCGGTGCCGGAGATCGAGGTCGGCATGCGCACCGGCGACACCACGGCGGCCGAACGCCGGTCGTTCGGCAAGACCCCACCCGACGTGCTGGTGACCACGCCGGAATCGCTGTTCCTCATCCTCACGTCGTCGGCGCGGGAGTCGCTGGCGGGCGTGGAGACGGTGATCGTCGACGAGGTCCACGCCGTGGCGGGCGGCAAACGGGGCGCGCACCTGGCGGTGTCGCTGGAGAGGCTCGACGCGCTGCTGGCGAAGCCCGCGCAGCGGATCGGGTTGTCGGCCACGGTGCGGCCGGTCGACGAGGTGAGCTCCTTCCTCGCCGGCGGGCGGCCGGTCACGGTGGTGCAGCCGAAGCTCGCGAAGACCATCGAAGTCCGTGTCGAGGTGCCGGTGGAAGACATGGCGAACCTCGACGGGCCGGCACCGTCGCCGATGGAGCGGCTGGAAAACCTCACGTCGTTGTCGCAGCTGCCTTCCGAAGGCGGCATCGGCACGCAGGAGGAGATCGCGGGCGCCGAGGTGAAGCGGCCGTCGATCTGGCCCGCGGTCGAGGAGCGGGTGCTGGAGCTGATCCAGGCGCACCGGTCGACGATCGTGTTCGCCAACTCGCGGCGGCTCACCGAGCGGCTCACGGCGCGGCTCAACGAGCTGGCGGCCGAACAGACCGAGCTGCGGGCCGGCGACGCGTTCCCGGCCGAGGCGATCGGGCAGTCCGGCCTCACGACCGGTGCGGCGCCGACGATCGCGCGGGCGCACCACGGGTCGATGTCGCGGGAGCAGCGCACCCACGTGGAGGAGGAGCTCAAGTCCGGGCGGCTGCCGTGCGTGGTGGCGACGTCGTCGCTGGAGCTGGGCATCGACATGGGCGCGGTCGACCTCGTGGTGCAGATCGAGGCGCCGCCGACGGTCGCGTCGGGGCTGCAGCGCGTCGGGCGCGCCGGGCACCAGGTGGGGGCCGTGTCGTCGGGGGTGATGTTCCCGAAGTTCCGCGGCGACCTCGTGTCCTGCGCGGTGGTCGCCGAGCGGATGGCCGCGGGCGCGATCGAGGCCGTGCGATACCCGCGCAACCCGCTCGATGTGCTGGCGCAGCACGTGGTGGCGATGGTGGCGCTCGAATCGTGGACGGTGCCGCAGATCGCGGCGCTGGTGCGCCGGGCGGCGCCGTTCTCCGCGTTGCCCGACGACGCGTTGCACGCGGTGCTCGACATGCTGGCGGGGCGGTACCCGAGCGAGGAGTTCGGCGAGCTGCGGGCGCGGATCACGTGGGACCGCGTGACCGGTGAGCTGCACGGGCGGCCGGGTTCGCAGCGGCTCGCGGTCACGTCGGGCGGCACGATCCCCGACCGCGGGCTGTTCACGGTGATGACGCCGGGGGCCGACGACAAACCCGGCTCGCGCGTCGGCGAGTTCGACGAGGAAATGGTGTACGAGTCGCGGGTCGGCGACACCATCCTGCTGGGCACGTCGTCGTGGCGGATCACGGACATCACCCACGACCGCGTGATCGTGGTGCCGGCGCCGGGCGAGCCCGCGCGGATGCCGTTCTGGAAGGGCGACGCGGCGGGGCGGCCACTGGAGCTGGGGCGGGCGCTGGGCGCGTTCGTGCGGGAACTGTCCACTTCGGACAGCGTGGCGGCACGGGGCCGGGCCGCGGCGGCGGGGCTCGACCAGCGGGCGTGCGACAACCTGCTGGCGTACCTGGAGGAGCAGAAGTCGGCGACGCGGCACGTGCCGAACGACCGGACGATCCTGCTGGAGCGCTACCGCGACGAGCTGGGCGACTGGCGGATCGTGGTGCACTCGCCGTTCGGGGCACAGGTCAACGCGCCGTGGGCGCTGGCGATCGCCGCGCGGCTGCGGGAGAACCGGGGTGTCGACGCGCAGGTGGCGCACTCCGACGACGGCATCGTGCTGCGGCTGCCCGACGCGCTCGACGCCGAAGGCGGGGAGGTCACCATCGGCGCCGAGGACGTGCTGCTGGACCCGGAGGAGGTCGAGCAGCTGATCGTGGCGGAGGTCGGCGGGTCGGCGGTGTTCGCCGCGCGGTTCCGCGAGTGCGCGGCGCGGTCGCTGCTGCTGCCGCGGCGCGACCCGCGGCGCCGGACGCCGTTGTGGCAGCAGCGGCAGCGGGCGTCGCAGCTGCTGTCGGTTGCGGCGAAGTACGAGCGGTTCCCGGTGGTGCTGGAGGCGATGCGGGAGATCCTGCAGGACGTCTACGACGTGGGCGGGCTGCGGGAGCTGATGGCCGACGTCCGCGCGCGCCGGGTGCGGCTGGTGGAGGTGGAGACGCCGGCGGCGTCGCCGTTCGCGCGGAGCCTGCTGTTCGGTTACGTCGGGATGTTCCTGTACGAGACCGACGCGCCGCTCGCCGAGCGGCGGGCGGCCGCGTTGTCGCTGGATTCGGGGCTGCTGGCCGAACTGCTCGGCACAGAGGCGATCCGGGAGCTGCTGGATCCCGACGCCGTGCGCGAGGTGGAGCGGTCGCTGCAGCGGCTGGATCCCGATCGGCACGCGCGTTCGGCAGAGGACGCGGCCGACCTGCTGCGGTTCCTCGGCGATCTGTCCACTGTGGAGGCTTTGGAGCGTGGTATCCAGCCCGAGTGGCTGGAAGAACTGGAAGCCGCGCGGCGGGCGATCCGGGTGCGGATCGCCGGCGAGGAGCGGTACCTGGCGATCGAGGACGCCGGGCGCGTGCGCGACGCGCTGGGGGTCGCGTTGCCGGTGGGGGTGCCCGAGGCGTTCACGGAACCGGTGGAGGATCCGCTGGGCGACCTGCTCGGGCGGTACGCGCGGATCCGCGCGCCGTTCCCGGCTTCGGCGGCGGCCGCGCGGTTCGGGCTCGGGCCGGCCGTGGTCACGGGTGTGCTGGAGCGGATGACCGGGCAGGGCCGGCTGGTTCGCGGTGAGCTGAGCCCGGTCGGGCACCCGGACACCCACGGCGTGGGGCTCGAATACTGCGACGCCGCGGTGCTGCGCCGGCTGCGGCGGGCGTCGCTGGCAAAGCTGCGGGCGGAGGTCGAACCCGTGGAGCCCGCGGCGCTGGGCCGGTTCCTGCCGTCGTGGCACGGAATCGGCGCACGGGTGCGTTCGGCGCCGACTGCCGACGACGTGCTGTCGGTGGTCGAACAGCTGGCCGGCGCGCCGCTGCCGGCGAGTGCTGTGGAGTCGCTGATCCTGCCGAGCCGGCTGCCGGGCTACTCGCCTGCGCTGCTCGACGAGCTGACCGCGGCCGGTGAGGTTACGTGGGCGGGCTGCGGCGCGCTGTCCGGTGGGGACGGGTGGCTGGCGCTGGCCCCGACGGACGTGGCCGACCTGCTGTTGCCGGAGGTCGAGGAGAACGCGCCGTCGAGTCCGGTGCACGAGGCTCTGCTGTCCACGTTGGAGGGTGGCGCGCTGTTCTTCCGGCAGCTGGTGGACCGGGTTTCGCCGCAGCTGGAGTCGCCGCCGAACGATGGCGACATCGCGGGCGCGCTGTGGGATCTGGTGTGGGCCGGTCTGGTCACGGGCGACACACTGGCGCCGCTGCGCGCGCAGGTCGCGGGCCACGGCGCGCACAAACCGCGGCGGCAGGCGCCGCGCGGCCGGTATGCGCGGCTGCGGGCGGGCCGCCCGGCGATGCCGTCGCGCACGGGACCGCCGACGGTCGCGGGCCGCTGGGCTCTCACACCGGCCCGGGAGACCGAGCCGACGCGCCGCGCCCACGCGCGCACCGAGGCGTTCCTCGAACGACACGGCGTGCTCACTCGCGGTGCACTGGACACCGAACGGGTCACGGGCGGGTTTTCGGGGATCTACAAGGTGTTGCGCGGCATGGAGGACTCGGGCCAGGTCGTGCGCGGCTACGTGGTGGAGGGCCTCGGCGCGGCACAGTTCGCGGCGAAGGGCGCGGTCGACCGGCTGCGCGCCTTGTCCGGTCCCGCGCCCGGCACGGAGGGCTGGTCCGGCTCCCCCGCGCGAGCGGGCGGCGACCGTGCGGTGGTGCTCGCCGCCGCCGACCCGGCCCAGCCCTACGGCGCGGCCCTGCCCTGGCCCGCCGCCACCGGCGACACGAAACACCGCCCGGCGCGCAAGGCGGGCGCGCTCGCGGTACTCGTCGACGGCGTACCCGTCCTCTACGTGGAACGCGGCGGCCGCTCGCTGCTGAGCTTCACCGAGGACCGCGCCCCCCTCCAAGCCGCGGCGGCGGGCCTCTCCACCGCCGTCCGCGAGGGCTGGCTGGGCCAGCTGGCCGTCCAACGCGCCGACGGCGAACAAGCCCTCACCTCCGAACTCGCCGACATCCTCAGGGAAGCCGGCTTCCGGGCGACACCGAAGGGGCTGCGGTTGCGCGCCTGAGTGCCCCCGGGCTCGGACGGACGCCGGATCCACAGCAAACGCGCCTGGCGGCCGCAGGAAAGCCGCGACACCGAACGCCTACCACCGCAACGCCGAGTTCCGCGAGCAACGGCCACACCCAGCCGCGCGATTGCGCGCCTGAGCACCCCCCGGGCCCGGACGGACACCGGATCCACAGCAAACGCGCCTGGCGGCCGCGGACAAGAAGCCGCGACACCGAAGGCCTACCACCGCACCGCTGGGTACCGCGGGTACCGCGACCAACGGCCACACCCACCCGCGCGATTGCGCGCCTGAGCGCCCGCGGGTCCGGACGGGTGCCAAGACGGCCGCACGCTCGGCAGTCATAGCAAGAAGCCGCGACACCGAACACCTACCACCGCACCGCCGAGTTCCGCGAGCAACGGCGAAGCCGAAGTCCTCACGACCGCGAGCCCGGCCAGGCGCGGTTCGATCGGCACCGAAGAACCTGCGGCGGCGGGTCCAGGCACCGCAAGCACTCGCCCACACCGGGGAACCCGCGGCTACCTGGCAGAGTTCCGCAGAGGCGGGCCGGCGATGAAGCGGCCGCCGTGGCAAGCCTGACCACTGCGCAGACGTCGGCCGACGCCGGAGCGACTGCGGCAGGGCCGACACGCGTGGCGCGGGCACAGGCCGCCACCGAGGAGCCCCCGCGTGCCGGCCGTGTCGCCGCAGAGCGGCCGCAGCCGTCGGCGGGCCCGTGCTGAGGGGCTGACCAGCGCGGGTCCCGAACGGGGGCGGGCCCGGTGGTCATTAGACTTCGTCCGGATACTCGGCGGGAAAAGGACGTTCGATCATGGCGATGCGCGCTCTGCGCTACTTCGGGGACCCGGTGCTCAAGACGATCTGCGATCCTGTGACGACCTTCGACAAGAAGGTCGAGGCGCTGGTCACGGATCTCATGGACTCGGTGAAGCCGGACGGGCGCGCGGGGCTGGCGGCGCCGCAGATCGGGGTCGGGCTGCGGGTGTTCAGCTACGACGTGGGCGGCTTGACGGGATACGTGATCAACCCCGAGATCGTCTCGCTGTCGGAGGAAACGCACGAGATCGACGAGGGCTGCCTGTCGGTGCCGGAGCTGTGGTTCCCCACCGTTCGCGCCAAGCACGCGGTGGTGCGGGGCGTCGACCTGCGCAACGAGCCGATCGAGGTCGAGGGGGTCGACGTGCTGGCGCAGTGCCTGCAGCACGAGACCGACCACCTGGACGGCATGCTCTACCTGGACCGGCTGACGCCCGAGCGCAAGAAGCAGGCGCTCAAGCAGGCGCGGGGCAAGGACTGGTTCTGGAACCGCTGAGCACCTCGGCGAAAAGAATTCGCCTCTGCGGAAACGTTTTCCGTAGAGCCAATAGATCGCCCGCACCCTAGACTTCCGCACCGTGGACACCTGGACCACCGCTCACGCCTGATCACGCGCGGGTTCGCCGAACTACGCCGAACCCGCCTCTTCCCGCCGGCAAACCTCAGCGGCACAATCCGGGCTCCCGCCTTCATCAGCGCTCGACCGTCCTCTGCGCCGGCTCGGCGAGCGTCGCGTCGTCGGCGATGAGCCGTCCCAGATGGCGTGGCGCGGGTGGTCAGGCCGCGCGCGTCGAGTTCGAGCCCGGTGACACCGTGGGGAACGGGACCGCGAGAGGTCCACTCGTACCCGCCGCCGACCGCGCGGCCCGGGGTGTGGCGCTCGGCCGAGCCCGGGCCGGCGTACGGGAGCCGGTCACGCGCCGAAGTCAGGAACCGCGGGATCGCGACCGGGCCCACAACGTACAGGTTTGCCGTGATGTCCTCGAACACCGCGTCCTCCGCGAAGAACTGCTGCGGAGCCGTCGCCCGCACCGCATTACGGGGGCGGCCGTCTCGCTGACGGTCGCCTCCTGGAAATCCACGGCCGACGTGCCGGCCGTCCCAGTAGGCGACCCAGCGCGCGATCTTGCCGCCCTGCAGGGTGACCACGCCGGCGGCACAAATCTCACCGGGCGCGTCCAGGCTGCGAGTATGGGAGAAGAAGACGATGGCGCTGCGGTCGTCGCCGAGGATGCGTGTGGCGTAGGACTTCCGTCGGCGGACCGGCATGTTCTTCACGAAGAGGCCGGGCAGCGACTGCCAAGACGGCCAGGTTCTCGCCGGTCAGCGCGTCGAGGTAGTTGACCTGCGCCATCGTTGCTTCGGGTTGTTCCCGGTTTTGGCCAGGAAGTACGCGCTGAGCACCCGCGAGACGCCGGGGCGCGCTCGCGATCCCCGCCCGGCAGCACCGTCGCGACAACCGCCGCGGCCCCGGAGATCGCGACACCCTTCCGCAAGGCTCCGATTCGCCGAGCGTGCGCCCTGTGACGAAGTGTTGTTCGAAGGCGATTTTTCTGTCTTCGAACTGGATCCGCGTGACGCGCACGGGGTTGTGCAATTCTGGGCCATCTCGGCGAAGGGCCGCTCTACTCCCTTTGGCGGATTGACCATCGCAACAAATGGACCAACACCGGAGCTTTCACAGGGCCAGTCACGGAATACTCCACCGAGCACTTCTCCATGACGACGTCCGGCAATTTCTGGCCGGCTGGTTCGACTCCACGCCCTCGCCGAACCCGGCCGCCGCAAGGTCGACAGCGACGACGCGCGCGTCCTGTCGGGCCCCGCAATGCAAGGTGACAGTTAACTCAAGGCAAGATCACGATTTAACTCGGACAATCCACGAGTACGACTTGTTTCGTCCGGTCCCCGTTCCCCGATCGTTCACCCGGCCCCGGTTCGAGATTAATTTACCGTCCCTAAGTTCCTGACGCACGTTTCACGACGAAAGCAAAGGGACCATGGACACACCTCTGGCAGTCCGGGCTCGGGGAATCACCAAAAGTTTCGGCGAAGTCGTCGCGCTCGACGAGATCGATCTCGATGTCGCACAGGGGCAGATCCACGGAGTGGCCGGGCCGAACGGTGCGGGCAAAACCACACTGCTGGGCCTGCTGCTGGGCCTCGCCGTCGCGGACGAGGGCCGCCTGGAGATCCTCGACTCGCCCGTCGGGCGGACCCTGGATGCTCCCGGCGGCGTCGCCGGGTTCGTCGACGGCCCCGGCCTCTACCCCTCGCTCACGGCGCGCAAGAACCTCGCCGCGCTGGCCGCCCTGCGCGGCGGCGACAGGCGCACCGCCGACATCGACGACGCGCTCGCGCAGGTCGGGCTGACCGACGTGGCCGACGACCGCGTGCGCGGCTTCTCCCTCGGCATGCGCCAACGGCTCGGCCTCGCCGCCGCCCTGCTCACCCGTCCTCGGCTGCTGGTGCTCGACGAGCCCGCCAACGGCCTCGACCCCGCCGGCAAGAAGCACGTGCACGGGGTCCTCACGCGACTCGCGGCCGAAGGCGCGTCGGTCGTGCTCTCCAGCCACCGCATGGACGACCTCGAGGCGCTCTGCTCCGAGGTCACCATCATCGCCACGGGCCGTGTCGTCTTCACCGGTCCCCTCGGCAAACTCTCGGCGGAGAGCCAGGAGCTCGACTACCGCCTGATCACGTCCGACGCCGACACCGCCCACCGGATCGCGCAGGACACCCCCGGCATCAAGCTCGTGGCCGAGCCCGGCTCCCCGGCATGGAAGGACACCGGGGTGCTCGTGGTGCGCACGCTCGTGCCCGCCCTCGACGAACTCGTGGTGCGCCTGGTGCGCGACGGCGTCGCGGTGCGCGAACTCGCCCCCGTGGTATCGCCCCTCGAAGCCGCGTTCCTCGCCCTCACCGAGCAGCCCGAGCAGGAGTCCGACCGATGACCGCAACGCTGGACGCCCCGCCGGCGCCCGTCACCACTCGTCCCGCTTCGGTGGGGCGGGGCTACCGCTTCGAGCTCGTCAAGCTCGTCTCCCAGTGGCGCATCCGCCTCCTGGTGCTCGCCTGCTGGATCGCCCCGGCCCTGTTCGTCGGCGCCGTGAGCCAGCAGAGCGACCTGCCCGTCGACACCCTGTTCGGCCGCTGGATGAATGCCACCGGCTGGGCCGGCCCGCTCGTGATGCTCGGCTTCGCGGGCAGCTACGCGCTGCCGCTGCTCACGTCGGTCGTCGCCGGTGACGTGTTCGCCTCCGAGGACCGGCTCGGCACGTGGCGCCACCTGCTCGTGGCCGTCCGGTCGTACCGGCGGATCTTCGCGGCGAAGGCGCTGGCCAGCCTCACCGTGATCTTCGTGCTGGTGGCCGGGATGGCCGTGTCCAGCGCCGTCGGTGGCGTCGTCGGCGTCGGCAACGAGCAGCTGGTCGGGCTCGACGGGCACCTCCTCTCGCCCGGTGCCGCGGCCGGCACGGTGCTGCTCGCCTGGGTGGTCGCGCTTGCCCCAACGCTGGCGCTGGCCGCGGTCGGGCTGCTCGGCTCCGTCGCGCTGGGCCGGTCGCCGATGGGCCTGCTGCTGCCCGCCGTCGTCGCGCTCGCCATGGCGGTCGCGCAGCTGCTGCCGCTGCCTGTCGCCCTCCGCTTCGCGCTGCCGACGTACGCGTTCATCTCGTGGGAAGGGCTGTTCACGAGCCCCGCACAGCTCGGCCCGGTGCTGATCAGCGTCGCCGTCTGTCTCGTGTGGACGATCGGGGCGACCGCGCTCGCCTACTTCCTCTTCCTGCGCCGCGATTTCACCAACCTCCACTACGACGGCTCGACGCGCCGCACCACCACCGTCGGCGCGCTGCCGCTGGCCGGGCTCATCGTGGTGGCCTTCGCGGTCCTCGCCGTCGCGACGCCGTCGCTGGGGTCCGGCGTCACGAAGGAGAAGGTGCAGCAGTCGCTTTCCACGGCGTTCGCCCACCTCTACCGGTTGCAGACCGACGAGCTGCACCGCCCCGCCGTCACCGAAGCGCAGCTCGGTGCCACGTCCGACTGCACGAAGGGCGGCGGCATGGTCGCCCAGGAAGGCCCGGGCAACGACTGGCGGTGCGTCGTCTCCTGGCATCTCCCCGGCGTCGCAGCGACTGGTCAGGCCATCTACCAGCTCGACGTCACCTCCGACGGGCGGTTCGTCGCCGACGGCGACGGGCCGAAGGAAGTGAACGGCTACTTCCAGGTGCGGACCCCGATCGGGGACCAACCCAACCCGATGTGGCAGTTCGACGGCAACGTCGAACTGCTGTGACCCACCACGAAGGGAAAACTCAATGCAGGTAACACGCCGCCGCAGGCGTGGCGAGAGATCCGGTACCGGTTCGGCAGGCAGATCGCGTAAGGTCCGCCTGGTCACCGCCGGTACCGCCACTCTCGCGCTCGTCGTGACCGGCACCGGCATCGGTACCGCTTCGACGCAAGAGTTCGGCACTCAGCACGTCGGCCAGGAAACCAAGGACGGGATGGTCGTCTCCAGCGACCAGTACCTCGCCCCGATCGGTGACCGGCTCGTCGTCAACAGCGGCAAGATCATGGCCTCGTCGATCAGCCCGGACGGCACGCATCTCGCCGCCCTGACGACCGACGGCAACATCGATCTGACGATCGTGGACCTGAAGACCTACAAGGTCCAGCAGCTCATCGGCACCTCGGCGAGCGCGAACCTCAAGATCACCGGCAACGACGTCGGTCAGGAAGGCCCGTCGTACTCCCCCGACGGCAAGTTCCTGTGGCTTGCCCGGACCGACGGCTACACCAAGTTCACGGTGAACGCCGACGGCTCGCTCGCCAACCCCGTCACCATCAAGATCCCCGCCGACGGGCCCAAGCACGCCCTGGTCGCCCAGGCCGTGTTCTCGCCCGACGGTGCAGTCGTTTACGCAGCGGTGAACGGCCAGAACCGCGTCGTCGCGATCAACGCGTCGACGGGCGTCGTGCAGCAGAGCTGGAACACCGGCATCGCCCCGCGTGACCTCGTGCTGGTGGGTAAGAAGCTCTACGTCAGCAACGAGGGCGGCCGCATGCCGCTCCCGGGCGAGACGACGATCAACTCGTACAACACCCAGGTGCCGGCCGACCCGTTCACGGGTGCCTCCACCACCGGCACGGTTTCAGTGATCAACACCGCGACGCCGGCCGCCGCGGTGGCGACCATCAACGTCGGGCTCCACCCGACCGCGGTATACGCGAACAACGGCACGGTGTTCGTCGCGAACACTTCCAGCAACAACGTATCGGTGATCGACTCGGCCAAGGACAAAGTCACTCAGACCATCGCGACCCAGCCGTGGCCCGAGGCGACGGTCGGGTACGAGCCCGACGGCATCACCCTCACCCAGGACGGGCACCTGCTGGTGACGCTCGGCCGCGCCAACGCGATCGCCGTCTACAAGTACTCGGGCGCGAAGGACCCGGCCAGCTACGTGGGCCTGCTGCCGACGGACTACTTCCCGACCGCGATCGCCACGGTGGGCAAGGACATCGTCGTCTCCAACACCCGCGGCATCGACGCCCAGCGCCCCACCACGGCCGCCGGGCACGCCACGCACGACACGACGGCCAGCGTGCAGCGCTTCCAGCTGCCCGACGACCGGACGATCAAGTCGTACACGCCAAAGGTGTTCAAGCAGAACGGCTGGACGGCCAACTCGGTCCAGGTGGCGAACGGCAACCGCAACAAGAAGGCCGTTCCGGTTCCGCAGCGCCTCGGCGACCCCTCGACCATCAAGCACGTGTTCCTGCTGGTCAAGGAGAACCGGACCTACGACCAGGTCCTCGGGGACATGCCGCAGGGCAACGGCGACGCGGCGCTCGCGCAGTTCGGCGAGAACGTGACGCCGAACCAGCACGCGCTGGCGCAGCAGTTCGGGTTGTACGACAACACGTACGACATCGGCACGAACTCCGCGGAGGGCCACAACTGGCTCATGCAGGCCGACGACCCGGAGTACACCGAGTCCTCGGCCGGCGAGTACCTGCGCAGCTATGACACCGAGGACGACGTGCTGGGCCACCAGGCCTCCGGCACGCTGTGGTCGGGCGCGGAGGCCGCGGGCAACACCGTCCGTGACTTCGGCGAGTTCCAGCAGTTCCTGACCAAGCCGGCCGGCGCGTCGTGGCAGAACCTGTACTGCGACAGCAAGAACATGGCCGCGACCGGGGAGCCCAGCGCCTACCCGCTCGTGTCGTCGTCGCCGATCCCGTCGCTCAACGACGTGTCGGTGCACGGCTTCCCGAAGTTCGACACCAGCGTGCCGGACGTCTACCGGGAGCAGATCTGGAAGCAGGACTTCGAGAAGAACGGTCCCGCCAACCTGAACATGTTCTGGCTCTCCAGTGACCACACCGGTGGTCCGGCCAATGCCGCCGCGCAGGTGGCGGACAACGACCTCGCGGTGGGCAAGATCGTCGACGAGATCTCGCACAGCCAGTACTGGAAGGACTCCGCGATCTTCGTGGTCGAGGACGACTCCCAGGCCGGTCTGGACCACGTCGACGGACACCGGGCGCCGGTTCAGATCATCAGCCCGTACGCCCAGCACGGTGCCGTGGACAGCACGTACTACTCGCAGATCACGATGATCCGTACGATCGAGCAGATCCTCGGCATCCAGCCGATGAACCAGAAGGACAGCGCGGCCACGCCGATGGCGAGTGCGTTCCAGGCCAAGCCGGATTTCACGCCGTACAACGCGGTGGCCAACCGCACGTCGCTCACGAGCGGCCTCGCGACGCAGCCGTCGTGCGGTCCGGACGTGGTGGCTCCGCAGTTCGCCTCGGTCCAGCCCGACACCACGGTGCCGGCGGACAAGAAGCAGGTCGCGGCTCAGTGGACGCAGTGGCAGCAGAACCAGCGCTTCACCGGTCCGAACGCCACGGCGGACTACGCCAACCCCGAGCAGATGAACCGCTTCGCGTGGTACCAGACGCACGGGTTCAAGACCCCGTACCCCGGCGACCAGAAGGTCTTCTCGCCGGACCAGGTGCCGGGTGCCTACATCCCGTCGGCTGATTCGGACGGCTGATTTTCCGCACGGCTGATTGTCGGCCCGGTTGATTGTTCTGGCGGGCTGAGTTCTCAGGGGCCCCTGGCCGGCTTCACCGCCGGTCAGGGGCCTCGTCCGTTCGGGACAGGAATCCCTGGTGATTCGGGCAGGTGCGCCTGCTCGGGTGCCCGGCCCTGGTAATGGTGGGGGCATGACTGATCCCGTCGTCGCCACCCCGTACGGCCGGGTGCGGGGCAGTGTGCGCGAAGGCGTCACGCGGTTCCTCGGCATCCCGTACGCGGCCGCGCCGTCCGGCGAGGCGCGATTCCGGGCGCCGCGCCCGCCCGAGGCGTGGGACGGCGTGCGTGACGCGCTCGAGTTCGGGCCGACCGCGCCTTCGGTGCCGCTCCCGGGGTCCTTCCTGGCGGAGCCGGTGGTCGAGGGGCCGGGCTGCCTCAACCTCAACGTGTGGACGCCCGACCCGCACGCGGCGGGGCTGCCGGTGCTGGTGTGGCTGCACGGCGGCTCGAACGTCACCGGTTCGTCGGCGATGCCGATCCACGACGGCGCGGCCTTCGCGCGGCGCGGGGTCGTGTTCGTGTCGGTGAACTTCCGGCTCGGTGCGGAAGGGTTCGCGCTGCTGCCGGACGCGGTCGCGAACCGCGCGCTGCTCGACCAGGTCGCGGCGCTGGAGTGGGTGCGCTCCGGGATCGCGGCGTTCGGCGGGGATCCGGACACGGTGACGTTGTTCGGGACGTCGGCGGGCGCGGGCGCGACGCTGGCGCACGTGGCGATGGACCGCGGCCTGTTCCGGCGGGCGATCGTGCAGAGCGCCAACGCGCGAGCCGCGCTGTCCGCGTCCGACGCGCTTCTGGTCACGGGGGAGATCGCGCGCGCGGCCGGCGTGGAGCCGACGGTGGCGGGGTTGGCGCGCGTCTCGCCGGAGAAGCTCGCCGCGCTGTCGACGGCGACCGTCACGGACCTCACGGCCGACCTCGACCCCGCGCGCTGGGGTGCGACGACCGTGGCCGCCGCGCAGCCGTTCCTGCCGGTGGTGGACGGGGAGGTGCTGGCCGAACCGCCGTTCGACGTGGTCGTGCGCGGCGGCGGGGTGGATCTCTTGATCGGCACCAACGCCGACGAGCTGCTGGCGCTGGCCGGCGCGTCGCTACCGGACGGCGTCTCGCATTCGGAGGTGCGGGAGTTGCTGGGGCGCCTGGGTCTCGCGGTGGAAGCCGCTCCTGAAGCGATCACGCCGGTCGAGCTCTATGCCGACGTGCTGACCGACGCCCTGTTCCGCCGTCCGGTCGCGGAGATCGCTCGGGCGCGGTCTGCTTTCGTGTACGAGTTCGCGTGGCCCTCGCCGCTGCCCGGGGTGGGTGCGGCGCACGGGCTGGAGCTGGGGTTCGTGTTCGGCAACCTGGGGTTGTCGGCGCTCGAGGGACCGATGCCGCCGCGAGAGCTCGCGGATCGGGTGCAGGCGGCGTGGGTCGCGTTCGCGGCGACCGGTGACCCGGGTTGGCCGCGGCACGGCGAGGACGGCGGGGTGTTCGTGTTCCGGGCCTGACCGGTTCTGAAAAACCATGCGTTCGCGCGGGTGTGGATCGCGGTTACTGTCGGGTGCATGTCCGGCGCCGTGCTTCTCGCCGTCGACGAGAACGCGGATGCGCTGCGTGACGTCGAACGGGAACTGCGCGAGCGCTACGCGCGCCACTACCGCATCGTGAGCCTTTCTTCGGCGCAGGAAGCGTTGGCGCTACTGGAACAACTCGCCGCGGATGGGGCAGACGTCGCGCTCGTACTGGCCGGTCAATGGCTTTCCGGCACGACGGGTGGCGAAGTGCTGGGCCAGGCGCGCCGGCTGCACCCGCACGCGAAGCGTGGGCTGCTGATCGCCTGGGGCGAATGGGGGAACCGCGCGACGGGCGAGGCGATCTTCGACGCGATCGCGCGCGGGCACATCGACCACTACGTGCTCAGGCCGCTGGCCGCGCCGGACGAGGTCTTCCACCACGCGATCTCGAACCTGCTGCTCGAATGGGCCGAGCTGCGGCGCACGTCGCCCTACACGATCCACGTGGTCGGCGACTCCTGGTCCGGCCGGGCATACCGGCTGCGGGAGGTCCTCGGGCGGTGCGCGATCCCGCACTCGTTCTCCCTGGCCGACTCGAGCGAAGGACGCGCCCGCATCGCGAAGGCCGGCCCGGGCGAGCTCCCGATCGTCGTCTTCCCCGACGGCACGGTCCTGCGCAACCCCACCGACGCCGACATCGCCGTGGCCTCGGGCGCCCCGGTCAACCCGGACCGCATGGAGTTCGACCTGGTGATCGTCGGAGCCGGCCCGTCCGGGTTGTCGGCGGCCATGTACGGCGCGTCGGAAGGGTTCGGCACTCTGGTCGTCGACGAGGGCGGGCTCGGGGGCCAGGCGACGTCCAGTTCGCTGATCCGCAACTACCTCGGTTTCCCCCGGGGCGTCAGCGGCCGCCGGCTCGCACAGCAGGCGTACGACCAGTCGTGGGTGTTCGGGGCGAAGTTCGTGTTCATGCAGCGGGCGGCCGAGTTGCGGCGCGACGACGAGCTGTCGATCACGCTGTCCAACGGCACCCGGGTGCGGTCCCGCGCGGTGCTGCTCGCGTTGGGCGCCACCTACCACCGGCTGGGCGTACCGGCCCTCGAGGCGTTGAACGGCGCCGGCGTCTACTACGGCGGTCCGGCTTCCGAGGCGCCCGGCGTCGCCGACCGCGAGGTCTACGTCGTCGGGGGCGGGAACTCGGCCGGCCAGGCCGCGTTGTATCTGGCGCGGTACGCCAAGCAGGTCACGCTCCTGGTCCGCGGCCGGGCGCTGGGTGCGGGCATGTCGCACTACCTGGCCCGGGAGATCGAGGCCACCCCACGGCTGCGGGTGCGGCTCGCCACCGAGATCGTCGGCGGAGGGGGCAACGGGTGGCTGGAGCACCTCGTGCTTCGCGACCGGCTGACCGAACGCGAAGAGACCGTGGGCGCCGACGGGCTGTTCGTCATGATCGGGGCGCACCCGCACACCGGCTGGCTGCCCCCGGAGGTCGAGCGCGACGACCGCGGTTTCATCATGACGGGTTCCGATCTCCGCGCCTGGCCGCTCTCGCGGGACCCGTTGCCCCTGGAGACGAGCCTGCCCGGCGTGTTCGCGGCGGGCGACGTCCGGCACGGTTCGGTGAAGCGGGTGGCGTCGGCGGTGGGAGAGGGTTCGGTCGCGATCCAGCTGCTCCACCGGATGTTCGCGGCCGAGGCGTTGCGGCCGCGGGGGCGTCCACAGGAACCGGCTGAGACCGTCGGGCGGTGAGGGCTCTTTCAGGCGGGTTCGGGGCGAGTTCGGACGCAGAACTCGTTGCCCTCGGGATCCTGTGTGGGGGACAACGGATCCGCACCGGGGTCGGCGGCCAGTTCGAGTCGTAGGCGGTTCCTGCCTTGCTTGGCGTTGGTGGAACGCACGAACTCGATCGCCGGGCCACGGCCGGACGGGCTGCGCAGGCCGACGGTCTGGGGGTTCTGATCGGTGCTCACCGGCCAGCCGGTGAGCACAGACCAGAACCCGGCCAGCCGCGCGGGTTCGTTCGTGTCGACGACCAGCGCGGCGAGCGCCCCCGCCCCGGCGTACTCCGGGCGCGGTTCGAGGACGCAGAACTCGTTGTCCTGGGGGTCGGCGAGCACCACCCACGGAACGTCGCCCTGGCCAAGGTTCAGGTGCCGCGCCCCCAACGCCGAGGCGCACTCCACCACCTCGCGCTGGTGCTCCGGCGTGCGGCTCGCGAGATCGAGGTGCAGGCGATTCTTGTGCCCCTTGGGTTCCGCCTCGGCGACGAACACGAGGTCGAACTCGCATCCGTCTTCAGCAGGCGGCCGCACCACGGGCGCAGCGACGCTCGGCGCCTCTTGCCTCGTGAACCTGCCCAGCCCCGCACCGACAGCCGCACCGGGCGAGGCAGGCGCTTCGTCGAGGCCGAGCAGCCGCTCCTCCCCGGCGGCGTAAGCCAACCCGCCGACCGAACGGCCCGGCCGCACCGCCGCAGCGTCCGGACCGCCGGCAAATTCGGCCGGTGTGGCGAGGTGCCACCCGAGCAGCCCGGCCCAGAAGCGGGCCAGCTCCTGGGGCTGCGCGGCGTCGACAGTGAGGGCGGACGGCGGCGTCGTCATGGGCCGAAGGTACCGGGGGCCACCGACAGGAACCGGGGAAGCTTCCCCACTTTCCGGTTCAGCGGGTGGCCAGCCGCAGCAAGGCCCAGAGTTGGGCGGCCAGGTCGTGGCCGCCGGAGGAGACGACGGCGGTCGGGGCGGCGCGGCCCCACAACCAGAGGTAGACGTTGGCCGGTTCGCCGCTCACGAGTTCGTCGGCGGATTCGGCCTCCTCGGGTGAGCAGCGCCACGCGTCCATCGTTTCGGGGCCGGCGCGGGCGATCCAGCTGTGGCCGCCGGTCTGGATGCCGACGGTGCCGTGGCGGGTGCCGGTGAGGCCGAGCAGGGCGAGCTTGTGGCCGAAGTACAGAGCGAGGGCCTCGTCGACGCCGTCGGTCGCGAGGTCGGCGGGCACGGCCGGGTGGTCGACACCGGCGGCTCGCTCGGCGTCGACGCGGTGGATCAGCGTCTCGTGGAGCGTGCGGCGGCGCCAGAAGCCGTAGGTGGGATCGGCGGACCACCAGGTGGCCGCGGGGTCGGCCGGATCGTGGGCGGCCAGCTCGGCGATCAGCGCGTCGCGGCCCGAGACGTAGTACTCCGCGACCGTTTCGTCCTGGTGCGGAATGCGCTGCCACTGCGTGGGTTTGTGGCCCTCACGCAGCCAGCCGAGGGTGACGCGGTGGACGCTGCCGACGTGGCGCAGCAGCTCCCCCAGCGTCCAGCCGGGGGCCGTGGGCACCGGCGCCTCCACCGACGCCGCGTGCGCCACCTCCCCCAGTACCCGCGCTTCGATCTCCAGCGCTTCGAGCAACCGGCCGTGGTCGACCGGACCGAGCTCACGCGACATGGGCTTCGCCGGAGATGGGCAGGCCGTGGACGAGCCGGCGGACCAGCTCGAGGAACAGACCGGTGGCGCGCAGCAGGCTCGCGGCCGATTCGGCCGTGACCTTTCCGGTGATGCCGGCTTCGGCGGCCGCGCGCGTGGCCGAGTTGGCCGCGAAAAAGGCAGACCACTCCTGCAGCTCCGGCGCCACGGCGTCGAGCAGCACCCAACCGCTGGCCGGACGACCACGGCCCCGGCGCGGCCGCCCGCGCACGGCGAGCACCGCCGCCGCACCGCGCAGAGCGGAGAGGTAGGCGCCGATGAACCGCTCGGCGGGATCCCGTTCGTTTTCGGCGTCGGCCAGACCGCGCTTGGCCTGGGCGAGCAGGGTTGCCGCCGCCGGGGGTGCCGGCGGACGCAGCGACAGGGGCAGCTGGGGCTGCCCGGGGTCAGGGGACACGACCGAGACGGACATGACGACCCTCCTCCCGCTCGGGCGAGTCCGGCAGGTGCCCGGCTGCGGGGCGCTTCCCCCGCCCCTCCGCCGGGCACCTGCCGGTGAACACTCACCGGATGTCGAACGTCTGTTCGAACGATTTCCAGAGTAACCCCCGGTGCCGCGTTCTCTCAACCCCGCCGGTGGAATCCGGGGACGTGGTGCGGGACACGGCGCCGTCGGCGTGGTCTCATAACCGCATGAGCTCCCTCGACCATCCCGCCGTCGCCAAGGTCACAGCCGCTCTGAGCGAAGCAGGCCAGCAGGCCGCCGCCGAGGGTGTGCGCGTGTTGCCGGCCGAGGTCCGTACCGCGGCCCAGGCCGCCGATGCGCTCGGGGTGGAGGTCGGCGCGATCGCCAACAGCCTCGTGTTCCGCGCCCGCACGGCCGGCGGCGAGGAGACGGCCCTGCTCGCCCTCACCTCCGGCGCGCACCGCGCCGACCCGGCCCGCCTGGCCGCGCTCGCCGGCCTCGCCGAGGTGGGCAAGGCCGACGCGGACTTCGTGCGCGAGCACACCGGCCAGCCCATCGGCGGCGTCGCCCCCGTCGGGCACCCCCGGCGGCTCGTGACCGTCGTGGACACGGCCCTGCGCGCGTACGACGAGGTATGGGCCGCGGCCGGGCACCCGAAGTCGGTTTTCCCGACGACGTTCGCCGGGCTCGTCGAGCTGACCGGGGGCACCCCCGGCGCGCTCGCGGCGGGAGTGGAGGATGGACAGCCGTGACCGCCATGTCCTCCGGGTGTTCCCGATACGTGCAGTTGTCCGCGGACGAGTTCCGCACACGCCTGCCCGAAGCGCTGGCCATCTACGTCAAGGCCATGCAGTACCCCGAAGGCACGGCCGAGCAGCGCGCGCCGATGTGGCTCACCCACGCGTTGCGCGAGGGCTGGCGCTGCATGGCCGCCCTCGACACCGACGACGTGCTGCTCGGCCTCGCCTACGGGTACAAGGGCCGCGCCGGGCAGTGGTGGCACGAGCAGGTGCGCCACGGCCTCACCCGCCGTTCCGGCCCCGAGGAGGCCGAGCGGTGGATGAGCGACTACTTCGAGCTCACCGAGATCCACGTGCGCCCCGAGAACCAGGGCAAGCAGATCGGCGAGGACCTGCTGCGCCGGCTGCTCGACGGCGTCGGAAACGCCAACGTGCTGCTGTCCACGCCCGAGGGCACCAGCCGCGCGTGGAAGCTCTACCGGCGCACCGGGTTCGTCGACGTGCTGCGCGACTACCAGTTCGCGGGCGACCCACGTCCGTTCGCGATCCTCGGCCGTCCACTGCCGCTCGACCCGAAGTAGGTTCCGAGCGCCAGTAGCCGACGGCCAGCGCCGCGGTCAGGAGCGCCCCGCCGCCCCAGCCCTGCGGGCTCAGGTGCTCGTGGAGGAAGGCGACGGACAGGATCGTCGCCGTGAGCGGTTCGAGCAGCGCCGACAGCGCACCGAGCACGGGGTGGGCCGTGGTGAGGCCCTTGAAGTACGCGGCGTAGGCGAGCGCCGTCGGCACGACGCCGAAGTAGACGGCGACGAGCAGGACGTCGGGCCGGGCGGGCAGCGCCATGCCCAGGGTGAGGGCGGCCGGGGTGAGCAGGAGGCCGCCGGTGAGGCAGCCGTACGCGGTGGTGGCCAGGGGGTCGTCGACCGGGCGGGTGGTGAGGACCGCGAACCCGGCAGCCGCGGCGAGCGCCAGGACGACGGAGGCTTTCGAGGTTTCGAAGTGCGGCGCCCAGGACAGCAGCACCAGGCCGATCAGCGAGGCGACGACCGACAGCACGGTCCAGGACCGCGGCGCCCGCCACGTCCGGATCGCCGTGGCGATGGTGAGCATCACGGGCGCGGCGCCGATGGTGGTCATGGTCGCCGTGGCGACGGACCCGAGCGCGACGGCTGCGAAGTACGTCGTTTGGAAGAACGCGAACAACACGCCGACGCCGAACACCCGCTTGAGGTGGATGCGGGTCCGCGGAATCCCCTTGCCGGACACCGCGATCGCCGCGGCACCCCCCAGCAGCAACCGATACGCGGCGACGGCCCGCGGGTGCAGCCCGGCGAGCTGCCCGAGCAACGACCCGGCCGACCCCCCGGTCCCCCACAACACCCCGGCGACAACCAGCGCGACCGACCCGCGGGCGCGCTCGGACAGGACAACTGACATGGACAACGCTCCAACGTCGAAAGATTTCGGACATCGACGACGCGGGGCAGGTGTTTCGTGCAGTTTTCGTGCAGCACTGATCAGCCGCGGGGTCCTCTAGCGGACTCACGCGGCGGGCACCACCCCGCTCAGAGCGCGGGGGGTGGGGTGACGAGGAAGATCCGATGCACGGGCAGGAGTCTAGGGATTGGAGCGACGGTGGGGCGACGGGATTTTCGCGGTGGCGGAAGGGAAAAGGGCGCTTTTGGTCTATTGCGAGGCCACCACCCGAGGCACACATCAACCGCCCTCCCGAAACAGGGTTCCGGCAAAGTCTTGGTGGTGTTCAGTGGTGGATTCCGGGCAGGGTGAGGGCTCGGGTGGTGTGTCGGTCAGGTGGCGTAGTGCGGCGGCGATGGTGGCGTGTCCGGCTTTGCGGGATGCGCTGGTGTCGAGGTCGCGCGAGCCGGCCGTGACGCGGGGTGCGGAGCCGGTGCGGGCTCGGGATGCGCGGCGTGCGGGAAGTCGATCGTGGGGTAGCCCAGGAACTGACCGATTGGCGTGACCTGCGGTGACGCGTCGCTCGCTACGGCTGTGCCAGCGGTTGTCGGTGCTGTGGGCAGGGATCTGGCGCCAGGGCGGGGTGTCGAGCAGACCGTGGAGGCGGTGCTGGTTCCCTTTGACGGTGAACACGGAGGCCGCGGCGCGCGAATGCAGGTAGCGGGCGTGGTCGGCGGTGACGGGCAGGGCATCGGCCATGACCACTTTTCCGGCCAGGTCGATCGGGTCCGGTAACGGCGGCAACCAGGTGATTTCGGTCGCCTCGACGCGGACCTGGAGCTGAACGAGCACCACGGCGTCGTCGTGGGTGCTCGCGGCGAGCAGGTGCGCCCCGGCGCGGCTGAAGGTGCCGCGCAGGGATTCACCGTCCTCCGCGATCGTTGCCGGGAGCACGGCGGGATCGGACTCTGCCGGGACTCGTCTTCTCAGTCAGGCATGGATCACAGCAATGCCGGCACGTGCTGCGGGGCGTCTGCGGCCCATTCCCTGATCGCGGCGAACGACCGCGCCCCCGCCGCCGCGGCCGGCGCCAGGATCGACACCACCGAATGCCGCGCCCCAAGCCGATCCCGCGGATCCGGCACCCACCGCACACGCCGGTCCACGACCCACCCCGGACCAGTATCACCATCCATGACCGGGGCCAGACGACCAACCACGGCAGGACCAGGCACGACTGAACAGCGCGCACGGCTCTCTCACACGATCTTGGGGCCTGGACACTCACACGATCGACCATAACCGTGCCCGCCCCGCACACGGCCCAAAAAGGACTTTGCCGGAACCGCCCGCCCTCCCGAGGGGCGTCCCCCTTCCACTCTGCCGGCCCCACCGACAAAACCCGGCATCGAGCCGGTCTGGGGCCGGGTTGCCCACAACTCGCCGGGAGCTGTGGGCAACCCGAGAATTCAGGGCTGCGCAAGGAGAAACCCGCCGTCTCAGCAGGGACGAGCCCCCGAGCCGACGGCAGGGCTCAGCTCAGCAGAGCCAGCTGCTCCCGCAACGTGTCCAGCCCCATCCCGCCCATTTCCAGCGCCCGCGTGTGGAACTGCTTGATGTCGAACGCATCCCCCAGACGCCGGCGGGCGTCGTCGCGGGCGGCGAGCCAGAGGCGTTCGCCGAGTTTGTACGCGGGGGCCTGGCCGGGCCAGCCGAGGTAGCGGTCGATCTCGTCGCGGACGTGGGCCTGGTCGGTGATGGTGCGCGTGAGCATGAACTCCAGGCCGAGGTCCGGGGTCCAGCGCGAGCCCTCGTGGAAGCCCGTGCCGCGCGGAATCTCGAGTTCCAGGTGCATGCCGAGGTCGACGACGACGCGGGCGGCGCGGAACAGCTGCTCCGAGAGCATGCCCAGGAGGTTGCCGTCGTCCGACAGATAGCCGAGTTCCTGCATGAGGCGCTCGGAATACAGCGCCCAGCCCTCGCCGTGGGCGGAGATGAACGTCATGAGCCGCTGGTACTTGTTGAGCGACGCGGCCTGGTTGACGGCCGTCGCGATCTGCAGGTGGTGGCCCGGCACGCCCTCGTGGTACACAGTGGACACTTCGCGCCAGGTGGTGAACTCGTCCTTGTCCGCCGGCAGCGACCACCACATCCGCCCGGGACGGGTGAAGTCCTCGCTCGGCCCGGTGTAGTACGCGCCGACGCCGCCGCCCGGCGGGGCGATGCGGCACTCCAATGCCATGAGCCGGTCGGGGATGTCGAAGTGCTTGCCGCGCAAGGACTTCAGGGCCTCGTCGGACAGCGACTGCATCCAGGCCTCGAACTGCGGACGGCCGTGCACGCGGTAGCGCGGGTCGGCGTCGAGCACCTCGGCGGCCTCCGCGACGGAAGCGCCCGGACGGATCCGCTCGGCGACCGCGCGCATCTCGGTGTCGATGCGGGCGAACTCGTGCCAGCCCCACTCGTACGCCTCGCGCAGATCCAGCTCCGCGCCGATGAAGTAACGCGACCACAGCCGGTAGACGTCCTCGCCCACGGCATCCTTGGCCGGGGCCTTCGGCGCGAGCTCGGCGCGCAGGAAGCCGGCGAACTCCGCGAACGCCTCGTCGGCCGCGCGAGCGCCCGCCTGCAGGTCGTTCACCAGCGACGAACCCACTTCGCCCGCGTTGCCCACGAGGCCGGTGAAGAAGCTCGGCCCCTCACCGAGGCCGGCGTAGGTGTCGCACTGCTCGGCGACCTTGCCCACCTGCCGCAGCGCCGACACGCGCCCCGCGTCGGCCGCGGTCAGCAGCGACGTGCGCAATCCCGCGAGCGCGTCGGGGACCTTGCGCAGGCGGGCCGCGATGTCGGCCCACTGCTCGGGCGTGTCCATCGGCATCAGGTCGAACACCATGCGCAGGTCCTGCACCGGGCTCGCGATCACGTTCAGTGCGGCGACGTCGAGGCCGGCATCGTGGATCTCCACGTCCAGTCCCACGCGCTCGGTGAACACCGCCTTCGCGACCCGCTCCCCCGCGTCGGTGGGTTCGGCGGCGGTGACGTCCGCGAGCGCCTTGGCCGCGAGCGCGGCCCGGGCCGCGTGGCCGGCGGGCGAGTAGTCGGTGAGCTGGTCGTCGTACCCCGCGACGCCGAGCATGGTGGCCGCGACCGGGTCCACGGCCGCGTAGTCGTCGACGTACCGGTCGGAAATCCCGTGCACGCTGTGTTCGGTGGAAGCCATGGGCCGAACCGTACCGGCCTGGGCCCCGCCGGAGGTACGGACTTACGCGCGGGCCGGCACGAGCCCGAGGCGCGTCACCACCTCGCGCGTGGCCTTGGACCGGTTGAAGGTGTAGAAGTGCAGGTCCGGCACGCCCTCGGCGAGCAGTTTCTCACCCAGTTCGGTGACAGCGTCGATCCCGGCCGCGCGGAACGCTTTCGGATCATCCGAAAGGGGCTCCAGCCGGTCGAGCAGCCGCTGCGACGCGGGCGCGCCGGAGAGCTTGATCGTGGTGTGCAGGGTGCGCAGCGTGGTCAGCGGCATGATGCCGGGCAGCACCAGCGCGTCGCAGCCCGCGGCGGCCACGCGGTCGCGCAGCCGCAGGAAGTCCTCGGCCTCGAAGAACAGCTGCGCGATGGCGAAATCGGCCCCGGCGCGGAACTTCCGCACGAGGTACTTGGTGTCCGACTCCAGGTCGGGCGACCGCGGGTGGCCGTAGGGGAACGCCGACACACCGACGCAGAAGTCGCCCAGCGACCGGATGAGCTCCACCAGCTCCTCGGCGTACGTCAGGCCTTCGGGGTGCGGCACCCAGTCGCCGTAGACCTCGCCGGCCGGGTCGCCGCGCAGCGCGAGGATGTTTCGCACGCCGACGGCCGCGTACCAGCCGATCACGTTGCGCAGCTCCGACACCGAGTGGTCGACCGCGGTCAGGTGCGCCATCGGGCAGAGCGTGGTCTCGGTGGCGACGCGGGCGATGCTGCGGATCGTGCCGTCGCGGCTCGAGCCGCCCGCGCCGTAGGTGATCGACATGTACGCCGGGTCGAACGGCTCGAGCTCCCGGATGGAGCGCCACAGCACAGCCTCGTCGGCCTCGTCGCGGGGCGGGAAGAACTCGATGGAGAACCGGGGCCCGTTCCCCTGCAACCGCTCGATCACCGACGTCATGAACGGACATGTTAGTGGGCGAAACCGGACGCTGGGAGCCCCGGCGCGTGGCCTTGGCCACGGGTACCGTCGGACTCGCACCCTCCGGCGAGGAGCCAGCGATGAGCCGCGAAGACGACACCGACTGGGACGAAGACGTGCGAGTGGCCGTGTACCGGGCCTTCGCCACCCACGGACGCGCGCCGACGGCGCCGGAGCTGGCCGACGCGGCGCACGGCTCGCTGGCCGTGGCCAAGCAGGCACTGCACCGCCTCGCCGACGCCCGTCACCTGGTCCTCGACGAGTGCGAGCACGTGGTGCTGGCCCACCCGTTCGCGGCGATCCCGCTGGGTTTCTCCGTGATGGGCGAACGCACGCTGTGGTGGGGCGGCTGCGCGTGGGACTCGTTCGCGATCCCGCACCTGGTGCCCGCCGAGCCCGAAGTGCTCGTCGCCACGCGCTGCCCGTGCTGCACCGAGCCCACGGCCCTGGTCGTGACCCGCGAAGCGCCGCCGGAAGGACCGCAGGTCACCCACTTCCCCGTGCCGACGGCCCGGATGTGGGACGACGTGCGCCACACGTGTTCCGTGCAGCGCCTGTTCTGCGGCGAGTCCTGTGTGGACGAATGGACCGAGCGCACGGGGATGGCGAAAGGCGCCGTGCTCGGGCTCCCGGCTCTGTGGAGCCTGGCCGAGGGCTGGTACGCCGGACGGCTGGAGCACGGCTACCGGCGCCGGGAACCGGCCGAAGCCGCCGCGTACTTCACCGCCGCCGGGCTGCCCGGCGGGTTCTGGACCGGGCGGTTTTGAGAACCCCGGCCACCCGGTTGCGGGCCGCCGGGCGGGCCGAAGTCCGCGCGGCGGTTCGCGTCCGCCGAGCCGGGCCTGCTCGGAAGACGCCCGGAGCCCGGCCGCCGCGCGCCGGGCGCTGCCGCCGCGGCGCACGCCCGCGACCGGCCGAGCACACCCGGCAGCAGACGTCTCGTGCGCCACATCGAGGGCACCCGGCGCGACCGGCCGGGCCCGCGCCCCGGATGATGGCGGCATGGACGCGCCCGGTTTCGACGACGATCTGCCTGCCCACGTCGAGCGTGCGCTGACCGCGTTCCTCGGCCGCGCGGGCGACGAGATCGTGCGCACGGAGCCGAGTGTCGCGGCGGGCATCGAGGTGCTGTCGGGCTTCGTGCTGTGCGGTGGCAAGCGCATCCGGCCGACGTTCGCGTGGTGGGGCTGGCGCGGAGCCGGCGGGGCGGCCTCCGGGGAAGCCGCCGAGGGCGCGCTGCAGGTCGTGGCGAGCCTCGAGCTGATCCAGGCGTGCGCCCTGATCCACGACGACCTCATCGACTCCTCCGACTCGCGCCGCGGCAACCCGACCGTGCACGTCGCGTCGGCCAAGGTGCACGCCGACCACGGCTGGCTGGGTTCGCCCGCGACGTTCGGGCTGGCCACGGCGGTGCTCGTCGGCGACCTCGCGCTCGCGTGGGCCGACGACATGTTCGCCGAGGCCCCGCTGCCCGCCCGGACCCTGGCGAAAGCCCGCCCGGCCTGGCGCGCGATGCGCACGGAGGTGCTCGCCGGGCAGTACCTCGACGTCCGCACCCAGGCCGTCGGCGACGCGTCACCCGAGGCCGCGCTGCGCATCGACCGGCTGAAGACCGCCGCGTACACCGTGCAGCGCCCGCTGCACCTGGGCGCCGCGCTCGCCGGAGCCGACGACCGGCTCGTGGACACGCTGCTCGAGTTCGGCGGCGACGTCGGCGTGGCGTTCCAGCTGCGCGACGACCTGCTCGGCGTGTTCGGCGACCCGTCGGTGACCGGCAAACCCGCGGGCGACGACCTGCGCGAGGGCAAGCGCACCCTGCTCGTGGCGCTGGGCCTGCAGCTGGCCGACGAACGCGGCGACCGCACCGCCGCCAAGGTGATCGCCGACGCCATCGGCAAGGCCGACCTGTCCGACACGGCCGTGGACGCCGTGCGCGAAGCCCTGACGAGCGTCGGTGCCGTCGACGCCGTGGAGCACCGCATCGACGACCTCACCGCCTCGGCGATGGCCGCCCTCGAGCGGGCCCACCTGGCCGAGCCGGCTCCGGCCGCGCTGGCCGACCTCGTCGGCAAGGCGACGCGGCGGACCTCGTGACCAAGACCGTCTCCGGGCCCACCGACCACGTGGTGGTGGTCGGGGCGGGGCTGGCCGGCCTGTCGGCGACGCTGCACCTGCTCGGCGCGGGCCGCCGCGTGACGCTGCTGGAACAGGACAAGGTGCCGGGCGGGCGCGCCGGGCAGCAGGACTTCGGTGCCAACGCCGTGGACACCGGCGCCAGCGTGCTGACCATGCCGGAGCTGGTGGACGAGGCCCTGCACGCCGTCGGCGAATCGCTGGCGGACACGCTGCCGCTCACCAAGCTCGACCCCGCCTACCACGCCCGCTTCGCCGACGGCAGCACCCTCGCGCTGCGTACCGACGGCGACGCGATGGAGGCCGAGATCCGCGCGTTCGCCGGTCCCGCCGAGGCCGCCGGTTACCGCGCGCTGCGGCGCTGGCTGACCGACCTGTACGCGGCGCAGAAGGACCACTTCATCGGCGCCAACTTCGATTCGCCGCTCGACCTGGTGCGCCCGGAGCTGGTGAAGCTCGCCGCGCTGGGCGGGTTCGGCCGGCTCGGCCCGAAAGTCGCGCGGTTCCTGCGAGACGAACGCGTACGGCGACTGTTCTCCTTCCAGTCGTTGTACGCGGGGCTGGACCCGGCACGGGCGCTCGGCGCGTACGGCGTGATCGCGTACATGGACACCGTCGGCGGTGTCTTTTACCCGCGCGGCGGGATGGGCGCGGTCGCGCGCACGATGGCCGGGGCCGCCGCGAAAGCCGGCGCCGACCTGCGTTTCGGCATCGAGGCCGCGTGGCTGGAGCGGGTGTCGTCGCGGGTGCGGGCCGTGCGCACCCGCTCGGGCGAGCGGATCGAGTGCGACGCGGTGGTGCTCGCCACCGAGCTCGGCACCGCGTACCGGCTGCTGGGTGCCCGGCCCGGCCGCGTGCTTCCGTTGCGCTACTCGCCTTCGGCCGTGGTCCTGCACGGGCACGCGAAGCGGTCGTGGCCGCAGCTCGGGCACCACACGATCTTCTTCGGCCGCGCCTGGGACCGGACGTTCGCCGAGGTCGTGCGCGACGGCCGGCTGATGAGCGATCCTTCGCTGCTCGTCACGCGCCCCACCGCGACGGAACCGGGGCTGGCGGGCGACGGCGGCGAGATCGTGTCGGTGCTCGCGCCCGCGCCGAACCTGCGCCGCGGCCGCATCGACTGGCCGCGCGTCGGCCCCGCCTACCGCGCGGAACTGCTGCGCACACTGGAATCCCGCGGGCTCACGGGGTTCGCCGACGAGTTCACCGTCGACGAGGTCGTGACGCCCGCCGACTGGGCCGCGCGCGGGCTGTCCGCGGGCACGCCGTTCTCGCTGGCCCACACGTTCACCCAGACCGGCCCGTTCCGGCCTGCGAACCTCGTGCGGGCCGCGGGCAACGTGGTGCTCGCCGGCTGCGGCACCACCCCCGGCGTCGGCATCCCGCCGGTGCTCATCTCCGGACGTCTCGCCGCGGAAAGGATCACCGGCCGGTGACAGAACTGGACGCCGCCGGCATCACGGACCCCGGCCTGCAGGCAGCGTACACCGAATGCCGCCGCATCAACGCCCACCACGGCCGCACGTTCTTCCTCGCCACCCGGCTCCTGCCCGCGCGGGCCCGGCCGGCCGCGCACGCGCTGTACGGCTTCGCGCGCATGGCCGACGAACTCGTGGACAACCCCGAACCCGGCACCGATCCCAAGGCCGCGCTGGACCACGTGGCCGGGATGGTCGACGAGGTCTACGAAGGCGGCGCGCCCGCCGACCCCGTGCCGGCCGCGCTTGCCGACACCGTGCGCCGCTACGGCATCCGGCGCGAACTCGTGGACGCGTTCCTGCACTCGATGCGGATGGACCTCACCGTCACCGAGTACGCCACGTACGCGGATCTCGCGGAGTACGTCCACGGCTCCGCGTGCGTGATCGGGCTGCAGATGCTGCCGGTGTTCGGCACCGTCGTTCCCTTGGCGGAAGCCGAACCCAGCGCCGCGGCGCTCGGGGAAGCGTTCCAGCTCACGAACTTCTTACGTGACATCGGCGAAGACCTCGACCGCGGCCGGCTTTATCTGCCCGTTGAAGAACTTTCCGCGTTCGGAGTGGACCGCGAGCTGCTGATCGAGTCGCGCCGGCGCGGGGTGCCCGACCCGCGCGTGCGGCGCGCGCTCGCCGTCGCGGTGTCGCGCGCCCGCGCGGTGTACCGGCGCGCCGAAGCCGGAATCCCCTTGTTGCGCCCCGAATCCCGGCCCTGCGTGCGCATGGCGATCACGCTGTACGAAGGGATCCTCGACGAGATCGAAGCGCTGGACTACGACGTGCTGAACCGGCGCGCGGTCGTCGGCAAGGGCCGCCGCCTGGCCGTGGCTCTGCCGCAGCTGCTCAGTGTGTGGGCCCGCGGCCGCTTGCGTAGGCTCTGAGCCATGACTTCCGCTTCGAACCGGCGGCTGCGGGTCGGGCTCCAGCTCCAGCCGCAGCACGCCGACTACGACACCATCCGCCGCACCGCCTCGGCGGCCGAGGACATCGGCGCCGACATCGTCTTCAACTGGGACCACTTCTACCCGCTCTACGGCGATCCCGACGGCATGCACTTCGAGTGCTGGACCATGCTCGGCGCCTGGGCGGAGTCGACGTCCCGGGTCGAGATCGGCGCGCTGGTGACGTGCAACAGCTACCGCAACCCGGAGCTGCTCGCGGACATGGCCCGCACCGTCGACCACATCTCGGGCGGCCGGCTCATCCTCGGCATCGGCTCGGGCTGGTTCGAGAAGGACTACGACGAGTACGGCTACGAGTTCGGCACCGCCGGCGGGCGCCTCGACAACCTCGCCGAATCGCTGCCGCGCATCGAATCCCGCCTGGGCAAGCTGAACCCGGCGCCGACGCGCAAGATCCCCGTGCTCATCGGCGGTGGCGGCGAGAAGAAAACCCTCAAGCTCGTGGCCCAGCACGCCGACATCTGGCACGGCTTCGGCGACCCGGAGGTCGTCGAGCGCAAGGTGAAGATCCTCGACCGGCACTGCGCCGACCTCGGCCGCGACCCGCTCGAGATCGAGCGCTCGTGCGGCGTGCAGGGCGACCCGGACGAGCTCGGCCCGAAGCTCGTCGAGCTGGGTGTGAGCACCTTCACCGTGGGTGTCGGAGGTCCCGACTACGACCTCACGGCCCTCAAGAACTGGGTGGCCTGGCGCGACAAGCAGAACGGCTGACACACGAAGTTCGCCGAAGGCCTCCTCGCGCGAGCGGGGAGGCCTTCGGGCGGTTCGGACACATTCGGACAAGGGACACGGCAGCAGACCGTGATCGACTACTTCGCGTGGCCGTACCAGCGCGAAGCGAATCGGGCGAAAAGCCTAGAAAGCCATGGCTTGGGCGCGCCGCTTCACCTCGGTGCCGTGGCTCGTCCGCAGGGCGTTGACGGGGGTCACGCCCGGCAGCGTGTCGTCCTCCGCGAAGAGCCAGCGCAGCATCTCGGTGCGGCTGAACCCCGAGTCCGCGAGCACCGTGATGGTGCCCGCCAGGCCCTTGACCACTCCGTCCTTGACGAAGAAGTCGCTGGGCACGCACAGCTCGCCTTTGCGGCGCACGGCGATCAGGTGACCGTCGCGCAGCATCTGGCGCACCTTGTTGGACGAGATCCCGAGCACGGCCGCCACCTGATTCAGGGGAAGGACGGTGACAGCGGAGTCGAGGACGTCATCGGCGACAGGAATCCCACTCACACGTGACACTGTGCCACATTCGACCGGTTTCCCGACTGGTACGCACGGGTGACCGCCTCCTCACCTCACCTGCGCGGGCGTGGTTCCGTACGATAACCAGCCGTGACACGCACGCACCCCAGCCTCGTCGGCACGCTGCTCGACCGCCGCTACCGCGTGGACAGGCTGCTCGCCCGGGGCGGGATGTCGTCGGTCTACCGGGGGATGGACACCCGGCTGGACCGCGCGGTCGCGATCAAGATCATGGATCCCCGCTTCGCCGACGACCGCTCGTTCGTGGACCGTTTCGTGCGCGAAGCCCGTTCAGCCGCCCAGCTGCATCACCCGAACGTGGTGGCCGTGCACGACCAGGGCTTCGACGTCCCGCCCGGTGAGGACGCGGGGCTCGCGTTCCTCGTGATGGAGCTCGTGGACGGCGGCACGCTGCGCGACCTGCTGTCCGAGCAGGGCAAGCTCGACGTCGCGCTCGCGCTGAGCATCGCCGAGCCCGTGCTGTCGGCCCTGGCCGCCGCGCACGCCGCCGGCCTGGTGCACCGCGACGTGAAGCCGGAGAACGTGCTCATCGGCCGCAGCAGCAGCGCCCTGTCGGGCGGTGTGGTGAAGGTCGGTGACTTCGGCCTGGTACGCGCGGTCGCCAGCGCGGGCACCACGAGTTCGAGCGTCATCCTCGGCACCGTCGCCTACCTCTCGCCCGAGCAGGTCACCACGGGCGTCACGGGGGCCCGCGGCGACGTGTATTCCGCCGGGATCCTGCTGTACGAGATGCTCACCGGCCATGCGCCCTACACCGGCGACACGGCCCTGGCGGTCGCCTACCGGCACGTGAACGACGACGTGCCGCGCCCCAGCGAGCAGCGGCCGGACCTGCCGCCCGCGCTCGACGACCTCATCCTGCGCGCCACCCGCCGCGACCCCGAGCTGCGCCCGGCCGACGCCGGCTTGTTCCTGGCCGAGCTGCAGGCCGCGCGCGCGGAGCTGGGCCTGCCGATCGTGCCGGTGCCCGTGCCCCCGCCGCCGGACGGCGATCGCATGTCCGACGCCGAACGCACCATGCCGCGCATCCCGGTGGCCGAGCAGACGATGCCGGTCTCCGGTCCGCAGGGCACGCGGGCGCTGACCCGGGCCGTCCCGGTCGGCCCGCCGCCCTCACCGCCGGCGGGCCAGCCGATGCCGACGCAGCAGGTCGCGGTGACCCCGCCGGCCACGCCGCCTCCGCCGCCGCGCCCGCGCCCGCCTGCCGACGAGCCGAAACCGCGTGACCGGCGGAAGATGTTCGCCCTGATCGCGGTGGGGGTGCTGGTGCTCGGCGGACTGATCGGCGCGTTCGCGTTCATCCTCAGCGAGTCGGCACCCACCACGTCGGCCGTGCCGAAGCTCGTGGGCCTGACGCAGGCCGAGGCCGGTGACAAGCTGCGCGCGGCGAACCTGACGCCGCAGTACAGCCAGGAGTTTAGCGACACCGTGCCGGCCAACACGGTGGTCAAGGTGACGCCGGCCGAGGGCACGCAGCTGGAGAAGGACGCGAACGTCTCCGTCGTCGTGTCCAAGGGCAAGCCGGTGGTGCCGAACATCCAGGTCGGCGCCTCGCTGGCCGACGCGACGAAGGCAATCCAGGGCCAGCAGCTCACCGTCGTGCAGGGCACGCCGGCGTTCAGCGACACCGCACCCCAGGGCACCGTCGTGAGCGTGAGCCCCGCGGCCGGCACGCCGGTGAACATCGGTGGCCAGGTCACCGTGGTCCTGTCCAAGGGCCCGGAACCGCTCCCGCCGGTGCCCGACGTCACGGGCCGACCGAAGGACGAGGCGTTCCAGCTGCTGCAGCAGGCGGGCTTCCAGCCGGTGGACGGCGGCGAGGAGTTCTCGCAGACGATCCCGGCCGGCGCCGTCAGCCGGACCGACCCGCCGGCGAACTCGCCGGGCAGCAAGCAGGTGAAGGTCTTCGTCTCCAACGCCGTGCAGGTCCCCGACGTGCGGTTCAAACAGTTCGACGAGGCGGAGAACATCCTCAAGCAGGCCGGACTCGAGGTCGACAAGCAGGGCGGCGGTGGTGGCCGCGGCCACGGTGGCGGCGGCTTCAACTTCGTCTTCCAGCAGGACCCGCAGCCGGGCTCGCTGGTGCCGAAGGGCACGAAGGTGAAGATCCGGGGCTTCGGCGGATGATCGGCAACCGAGGCCGCGTCACAGGCGCCGTCGGCCCCGGCCTCATCGGTGAGGTGCTCCTCAGCGTCCGCGGCGGCACCGAGGCCTTCTACGCCTACGCGGCCGACCCCGAGGTCAGCTTCCCGACCGGCACTCAGGTCCTTGTGGTGGATTTCGAACCCCCACGGACGGTTTACGTTGAACGGTGGCAACCGCTGAAGCGTTAGCGGCGTCGAAGAGCTACCAACAACCGAAAATCGGGCTGCGAGGGGTTATGGAAATCTGGCTCATCGTCGTGATCGCGGTGGCAGCCGTGATCGTGCTGTTCGGCCTGCTGCGAATCCTGTACAAAGTCGCGGAGCCGAACGAAGCGCTCATCATCTCCGGGTGGGGGATCCGGGTGGAGCGCACCGAGACCGCCGACAGCCTCGGGTTCAAGATCGTGACCGGCCGTGGCGTCAACGTGATCCCCGGCTTCCAGACCGCGCGACGGCTTTCGCTCGACACGCGCGGCGTCAACCTGCAGGTGTCCTGCGTGACCAAGCAGGGCCTGCCCGTGACCGTGCGCGCGGTGGTGATCTACAAGGTGGGCGACGACTACGCCTCCATCGCCAACGCCGCCCGCCGCTTCCTCGACCAGCAGAAGGGCATGAACGACACCATCCACGAGCTGTTCTCGGGCCACCTGCGCTCGATCGTGGGCGGGCTGACCATCGAGGAGATGATCCACAACCGCGACGCGCTGACCGGCGAGGTCCGCCAGTCGTCGGCGACGGAGATGATCAAGCTGGGCCTGATCGTCGACTCGCTGCAGATCCAGGAGATCGACGACGAGTCGGGCTACATCCTGAACCTCGGCAAGCCGCACGCCGCGGCCATCGCGTCGGCCGCGCGCATCGCCGAAGCGCAGCGTGACCAGGAGGCCACGCAGGCGGAGCAGGTCGCCGCCGCGCAGAAGGCGGGCGCGACGCGGGAGAGCCAGATCAAGCAGGCGGGCTACCAAGCCGAGGTCGACCAGGCCAAGGCGAAGGCAAGCCAGTCGGGCCCGCTGGCCGAGGCGACGGCGCGGCAGGAGGTCGTGGTCCAGGAGACGCGGGCGGCCGAACTGGAGGCCGCACTGGCCGAGCAGCGGCTGCAGTCGCAGGTCCGCAAGCCGGCCGACGCGAAGGCGTACGAGACCCGCACGACGGCCGACGCCGACCGTGACGCCCAGATCGCCCGCGCGCAGGCCGAGGCCAAGGAGACCGAGCTGCGCGCCGCGGCCGACGCGACGCGCGTGAAGACGGCCGCCGAGGCGGAGGCTCAGGCCACGAAGGCCCGGGCCGAGGCGTCGGCGGGGGCCACACGCGCCACCGGTGAGGCCGAGGCGGCGGCCGCGCAGGCGCGCGGTCTGGCGGAGGCCCAGGCCGCGAAGGCACGGGGTCTCGCCGAAGCCGAATCGGCCCGGGCCAAGGGTCTGGCGGAGGCCGAGTCCATCAAGGCGCGGGCGGCGGCACTGGCGGAGAACCAGGAAGCTGTGGTAGCACAGCAGCTGGCCGAACGTTGGCCGGAAATCGTCGAGGCCGGCGCGCAGGCGTTCGGCAACGTCGACCACATGGTGGTCCTGAACGGCGCGGACGGGATGTCGGACATGTTCACCAAGGCGTTGTCGCTCGGCGGTACGGGCCTCGGCCTGGCCCGCCAGCTGATGGACGCCATGGGCAGCCCCTCGAAACCGCCGGCGGCCACGGACTCCGAGCAGGCGCTGTCGAACGGCGACCTCTCCCCGCGCGAGTAGCCCATGAGCTTCTTCACGGACGGTCCTCGTGAACGCCCCCTGTTCCCCGTGCGGGAGCAGGAACTGTTCGGCTACGAGGGCCGTCCGTGGATGGGCCCGCCGAACGACCACATCGTCCCCGCGCTCCTGCCGTGGGCCCGGCCGCTCGGCCGTTCGGCACGCACGATCATCGCCCTGCGCGGGATCGAGGTCTGGCCGGAAGCCATCACGCTGCGGATCGCGGTGTATTCGCGCGACAGCCTGCAGGAGGGCCGCAGCGGCTCCCTCATCGACCACCGGCGGATCCCGGACTACAACGCACTGCTCGTCGGCGTGTTGTACCCGGACGGGCGCCGGGCCAGCTCGGAGTCGATCTCGGTGCCGTCGGCTTCGGAGCCCGCTTCGCCCGTGCTGCGTGCTGTCGGTGGGGGCGGGACGCAGTTCCACCTGGACCACCAGATCTTCGTGTGGCCGCTGCCAGGGGACGGCCCGTTGACGCTCGTGGTGCAGTGGCTCGACCGGCACATCAAGGAAACGCACACCGAACTCGAGGGCGCGGCCATCCGAGCGGCGGCGGTGGAGGCCGGGGAGTTGTGGCCCGGGTTGCCGAAGCGGCCAGGTCACGGAGTGGCGCTGCGGCACGCGGGGGTCACGGGTTCCGGCGCGGCTTCGGCCTCCGTCGGCGCGCTTGCGGTGCGAGCCTCGGAAGCCGCCGGTCCGATCCCCCGCAACGCGACCGACACCCCGCACGAACCGCTTCCCCGCAGCGGCGCCGCCGACAGCGCCGCACCCGGCGAGCCCTTTCCCCGCCGCGTCGCCTTCGGCGCTGCGGAAGACAGCGCAGAATCACTCCGCAACCCGCGCGGCGCTGCACCTCTCCCAGACTCCGGCGCCACGGACGCTGCACCTGTCCCAGACTCCGGCGCCGCCGATGCTGCACCTCGCCCAGACTCCGGCGCCGCCGACGCCTCGAAGGGCAACCGGGTCGAGAACGCCACTCAGCAGGTGGCCGCACCCGGCGAGCCGTTGCCGCAACGGTCCCCCTCCGTGCTGCTCCCCCACCTGGCCGGCGAAGCCTCGCTGCTCCCCCGCCGCAACGTCGCCCTCGGCCCCGACCGCCCAGCACCGCGCCCGCCCGGCACGGCTTCGCCACTCCCTCGGCGCACCCCCACCCGCGCCGGTGGCGCGCCCACCGCACCTCCCGTGACCCGCCCGGCCCAGGCGCAGCCGCACGCCGAGCAGCCTGCGCCTCCGCAATCGCCCGCTGAGCCACTGCCGATCCCCCACCGCAACGCCGCCACCGGCGACAGCCCGACGATCGCGCCGCCCACCCCCTCCGCCGCGGACCCGCAGCCGCAAGCCTCCCCACCGGCACCGCCGCAGCCGGCCGGCGAAACACCGCCGCTACCCCGGCGCGACGCCGCCACCGACACCCCCGACCCGCTCCCCCAGCCGACACCGCCGCTCTCGACTGGCGAGACACCACCCCAGCCCAACGCCGCCACCAACACCCCTGCGCCACTCCCCCAGCCGTCCCGGCCGGCGGCGCCACACGCGGCTGCTGAAGGGCTCACGGTGGCGCAGCCGCCGGCGTTGCCGCAGCCGTCGAGGCCCGCGAAGAAGGAGAAGCCGGCTCGGGGCGGGTGGGTGTGGCGGAGGGGTGCGCGTGACCCGGGTGAGTGACACCCGGGTCGTTAGCGCCCGCGAAACACAGTGACCACCCTCCCGTCATGTCAAGGTGGTGTCGTGGAGGCGGATCTCACCCCTGCCCCGCCGCACGAGGACGGTCGCGATGGTTCGCACCCCGCTCAGCCCGCTCGACGTCGCGTTCCTGTGCCTGGAAAGCGAAACCGCGCCGATGCACATGGGTGCGGTACTGGTGTTCACCTCTCGCGGGCGAGCCGACGGCGCGGAGCTCGCGACGCTGCTGGCGTCGCGCGCGGAGAAAATGCCGCAGCTGCGCAGGAAAACGCGGGCCGAGCTGTTTCCACCCGGTTCCGCGACTTGGGCGGATGACCCGGGTTTCGTTGCGGCGCAACATATCCACCACCACGAGCTGAGCACGCTGTACGACCCCGACCCACTCACGGACTTCGCCGCGCAGTGGATCGCGGAGCCGCTCGACACGAGTCGTCCATTGTGGGACCTGACCGTGGTGACCGGGCTGCCCCAGGGTGGTTTCGCCGTGCTGCTCAAGCTGCACCACGCCCTCACCGACGGCGAAGGCGCGTACGCGGTGACCGTGGGCTTGCTCGACGGGCTGGCCGTCGCGGACCGCACCCTCGCCCGCGCATCCGGGCCGGCGCCGATCCCGCGGCCGCGCTCGGTGCTGCACAGCGTGAAAAAAAGCGTGAAGGACGGCCTCGCGCACGCCGGCGAGACGGCCGGGATCGCGACCTCGCTCGTCCGCGCGGCGCGGCCGCCGCTGTCGCCGGTGTCGGCGCCGGCGTCGGCCGAGCGGCGCCTGGCCTTCGTGCGGCTGCCCACCGCCGACATCCGCCGCATCCGCCGCGCCCACGGCGGCACCGGCAACGACGTCGTGCTCGCCGTGCTGGCCGGCGCGCTGCGCGAGTGGCTGGTCAACCGCGGCAAACGCGCCGACGGACGCACTCTGCGGGCCCTGATCCCGGTGAGCGTGCGCGGCCGTCCGGGTGGCCGGATCGGCGGCAACAAGCTGTCCGGCTACCTGTGCGACCTGCCGATCGGCGAGGACGACCCGGTGGAGCGCCTGCACGTGGTGCGCCGCGCGATGACGCGCAACAAAGCCGCCGGCCCGGCCCGCGGCGCCGGCGCGTTCCCGCTGCTGGCCGACCGGGTGCCCACGGCGCTGCACCGCCTCGGCACGAAAACGGCCGGACTGGCCGCGCCGCTGTTGTTCGACCTGGTCGTGACCACCGTGCCGCTGCCGGCCGCACGTCTCACGCTCGGGGGCGCCCCGCTGGCGCAGGTGTACCCGCTGGTGCCGCTGGCCCCACGCCACGCCGTGGGCATCGCCGTCGCCACCTACCGCGACGGCGTCCACATCGGACTCCAGGCGAACGCCGAGGCCGTCCCCGACCTCGGCGGCCTGCGCGACGCGGTCCTCAAATCCACCGCGACGCTGCTCAACACCCTGTAGGGCTTCAGCCTCGCAGCATCTCCGCCACCAGGAACGCCAACTCGAGCGACTGCTGCGTGTTCAGGCGGGGGTCGCAGGCGGTTTCGTAGCGGCCGGAGAGGTCGACGTCGGAGATTTCCTGGGCGCCACCGAGGCATTCGGTGACGTCTTCGCCCGTGAGTTCCACGTGGATGCCGCCCGGGTAGGTACCGAGCTTGTGGTGGACCTCGAAGAAGCCCTGCACCTCGTCGACGATGCGGTCGAAGTGGCGGGTCTTGTAACCGGTCGACGACTCGTGCGTGTTGCCGTGCATCGGGTCGCACTGCCAGATGACCTTGTGGCCCGAGGCCTCGACCTTTTCGACGATCGCGGGCAGCACCTCGCGGACCTTGCCGTTGCCCATGCGCGAGATGAGCGTCAGCCGGCCTTCCTCGTGGCGCGGGTCGAGGCGCTCGACGTACTCCAGTGCCTGCTCGGGCGTGGTCGTCGGGCCGATCTTGAGGCCGATCGGGTTCGACAGCAGCTCCGCGAACGCGATGTGCGCTCCGTCGAGCTGGCGGGTGCGCTCGCCGATCCACAGGAAGTGCGAGGACAGGTTGTACAGCTTGGGATTGGCCGCGTCGGCGTTGTCGAGGCGGAGCAGGGCGCGCTCGTAGTCGAGCAGCAACGCCTCGTGGCTGGCGAAGATCTCCGTGGACTGCAGCGACGTGTCGGTGACGCCGCAGGCGTTCATGAACCGCAGGCCGCGGTCGATCTCGTTGGCCAGCGCCTCGAAGCGCTGCGCCGCCGGCGACGCCGACACGAAGTCCTTGTTCCAGTCATGCACCTGGTGCAGGTCGGCCATCCCGGCGCCGGTGAGGGCGCGGACCAGGTTCATGGCGGCACCCGCGTTGGCGTACGCGCGGATCATGCGGCCCGGGTCGGGCACACGCAGCTCGGGCTTGGGCACCAGCGAGTTGATGATGTCGCCGCGGTACACGGGCAAGCCCAGCGCGTCGGTGGCCGCCGAGCGGGGCTTGGCGTACTGGCCGGCGATGCGGCCCATCTTCACCACGGGCAGGCTCGCGCCGTAGGTGAGGACCACGGCCATCTGCAACAGCGTGCGCAGGTTGGCGCGGATGTGGGGCTCGGTGTTGGACTCGAACGTCTCGGCGCAGTCACCGCCCTGCAGAAGGAAGGCCTCGCCGCGCGCGACCATCGCCAGCCGGCTCTGCAGCCGGTCGATTTCGGCGGGCACGGTGATCGGCGGCACGCTCTCCAGCACGCCCCGGACGCGCTTGGCCAGCTCGACGTCCGGCCACTCGGGCTGCTGGGCGGCGGGCAGGGCCAGCGCCGCGTCGAGGCGTTCGCGCAGCTGAGGCGGGAGCGGCGGGAGCTCGGGAAGCGTGTCGACGGGAACGTCCACTGTCCAGTTCACGGCACCCAGGATAAGGTTCGCCGCCCACGTGGCTCCGGGAGGGCGGTGCGGGTCACACGTCCGGGTTGTCCTGGTGGTCGTCTTGGTGGTCGTCTTGGTGATAGAGCGCGCCGAACCGGTCGATGACGCCGAGCAGCCCGCCCAGCTCGTCCGCGTCGAGTGCGGGAACGACCACGGACCAGTGGTGCAGGCGCACGGCTTCGGCGAGGATCCGCCGGCGTTGTTCCGCCAGGAGCGGCGGCGCAAACGCGGCCGCGGCTACCCGGACCACAGCCTCGACCACGCCGGAAGCCGAGGCCGCCGCAGTCTCCCCACGCGCCGCCAGATCCACCATCCCCTCGGCAATCGCCAGGTCCAGGCCGGCTTTTCCTCGGGGTACGCCGCGACCAGCGCCGTGACCTCGGCAGGTTCCCCCAACCGCGCACAGCATCACGATCGCAGCGTCCCTGCCGTACCGGGTTCTTCTCGCAGCTTCTTCACCCGCCTGCGGACTTACGCCGCCAGCCGTGTCAACGCCGGGTCGTCTCCGGCGGCTCGGAGCCGGCGGGCAAGCAGTACGAGGGGGTCGCGCATCCTCTGCCAGAAGTCCACACCGCAGATCAGCTTTTCGGCGATCCGGGGGTCTCCCTCAGCGGCGAGGAGCTCCGCAAGTTCCGTCAGGGCGCTCGGCGACTGCCGGTCCTTCTGCACCAAAGGTGCGAGCAGTCCGGCTCGCCGCACGTCACCGGCCGCCACGACCGTCGCGGTCAGCTCGCTGATCGCATCCACCATGCGCTGATCCCCCGCCGGGCGGCGGGTCAGCGCTTCCGCTCGCTCGGCAGCTCGGCGAGCGCGGTCACGGTCGCCTGCTGCCAGGAGCCCGTCCGCGAGGACCTGAAGCGGTTCAGGTCATTGCACAAGTCGAAAACGGACGAGAGATTCGAGCGGAACCTCGCGGCCCAGTCGAAAGCGCGTTCGGTGTCGTCCGCCGACACGAGCGCCCGAATGAACGGGATCGTCGCTTCGTCCCGGCTCAACGGGTTGGTCATCGAGGTCAGCACGGCGGGGACGTCGGACAGGCGGCCCTGCCGCGATCAGAACCCGCACCAAGGTCGGCAGGAACTCCCGTTCCCGTTCTGCCTCGGTGAGCCCCTGGCCCAGCCGACCTGCTGCCTTCCTGAGATCTTCCGACGCGGCCAGGTCGAAAGCGAGCTCGAGGTGCCGGAGCGCGGCCGTCGTGCCACGACTCTCGGTCAGATCCTGAGCCCACGCTGCCTCACTGTGCCGGAAAAGGCTCCTCGCTGCCTCGGCGAAGACCGAGTCGGACGCCACTCATTCGTGATCGCACCCGCCGATGCCACTGCCGACTCCGGGTGGTCGGCGGCCATCGCCTGGCCCAGCTCACCTAGTGTCCCGGAGTTCTTCGTCGGAGATCTCGTCCGCGCGGGGGGCACCGGTGAAAAACAGGCCCCCAGCGCGCCATTGCGCTGGGGGGCCTGCGAATCGGGGGCCTGGAGAAGCGGGGATCAGACCACTGCGAGCGGCAACGCCGTCGGGTGCACCGGCGCCGGCAGGTCCGAGTCGCCCATCAGGAACGCGTCCACGGCGTTGGCCACGGACCGGCCCTCGGCAATGGCCCACACCACCAGCGACGCGCCGCGGTGGGCGTCGCCGCAGACGAACACGCCCGGCGTCCCCGTCTGCCAGTCGGCGCCGCACGACAACGTGCCGCGCCGCGTCAGGGAAAGACCGAGACCGTCGAGCAGCGGCATCTGCTCCACGCCCTCGAAGCCGATCGCCAGCAGCACCAGGTCGGCCGGCAGCACCTCGACCTCGTCGTTGGTCGGCACGACCTCGCGCCGGCCCGTCTCCGGGTCCTTCACCACACGGACCTGCTGCAGCTCCAGCGCCTTCACGTTCCCGGCACCGTCGTCGACGAACCGCTTCACGGCCACGGCGAACTTGCGCTCGCCGGCCTCCTCGTGCGCCGGATAGGTGCGCAGGATGTAGGGCCACGTGGGCCACGGCGAGCGGCCGTCGTCACGGCTCGTCGGCGGCACGGGGTACTGGTCCAGCTGCGTCACCGACAGCGCGCCCTGGCGGGTGGCGGTGCCGTAGGAGTCGGCGCCGGTGTCGCCACCGCCGATCACGACCACGTGCTTGCCGGCCGCGTCGATCAGCGGCGGGCCGTCGCCCTCCACGAACCGGTTGGCGGGCACGAGGTGCTCCATGGCGAGGTGGATTCCGCGCAGCTCGCGGCCCGGCGTTGTCCGGTCGTCGCGGCCGCGCAGCGCGCCCACGGCGAGCACCACGGCGTCGTACTGCTCGCGCAGGTCCTCCACCGTGAGGTCCACGCCGACCTCGCAGCCGGTGACGAACTGCGTGCCTTCCTTGCGCAGCTGCGCGAGGCGCCGGTCGAGGACCTTCTTCTCCATCTTGAACTCGGGAATGCCGTAGCGCAGCAGGCCGCCGAGGCGGTCGTCGCGCTCGAACACCGTGACCTCGTGGCCCGCGCGGGTGAGCTGCTGCGCGGCGGCGAGGCCGGCCGGCCCGGAGCCGACCACGGCGACGCGGCGGCCCGAGGACACTTCGGACACCTGCGGCTGCACATACCCGGCTTCCCACGACTGGTCGGCGATCGTCGCCTCCACCCGCTTGATGGCCACCGGCCCGCCCGACAGCGGCGAGATCGACAGCACGCAGCCGGCCTCGCACGGCGCCGGGCACAGCTTCCCGGTGAACTCGGGGAAGTTGTTGGTGGCGTGCAGCCGGTCGCTCGCCGCGGCCCAGTCGCCGCGCCGGACGAGGTCGTTCCACTCCGGGATCAGGTTGCCGAGCGGGCAACCCGAGCCGCCGGAGTGGCAGAACGGGATGCCGCAGTCCATGCAGCGCGAGGCCTGCGTGCGCACGGTCTCGTTGCGCTCGCTCGGCTCCACGTCGGCGTAGACCTCACCCCAGGAGGCGAGACGGTCCTCTTTGGACTTCTTCTTCGGCTCTTCGCGCCGGTACTTCATGAAACCCGTCGGGTCAGCCACGAGCGGCCTCCATGATCGCTTCGTCGACGTCGCGGCCGGCGGCACGAGCTGCCGTGGCCGCGTCGAGGACCCGCTGGTAGTCGCGCGGCATCACCTTGGTGAAGGCCACCGAGCGCCGCGTCCAGTCGCCGAGGAGCGACGCGGCCACCGTCGAGCGGGTCAGGTCGTAGTGCTGCTGGACGATCTGCTTGAGCCACGCCAGGTCCTCGGAACCCGGCGCGGACAGATCCACCATGTCACCGTTGACCTTGGCGCGATCGAGGTCGAGCACGTAGGCGGTGCCGCCCGACATGCCGGCCGCGAGGTTGCGGCCCGTCGGGCCGAGCACCACGGCGTGGCCGCCGGTCATGTACTCGAAGGCGTGGTCGCCGACGCCCTCGGCGACGACCGTGGCCCCGGAGTTGCGCACGCAGAAGCGCTCACCCACCTGGCCCCGCAGGAACATCTCGCCGGCCGTGGCGCCGTACGCGAGCGTGTTGCCCGCGATCGTCTGGCGTTCGGCGGCGAAGATCGCTTCCGGGTCGGGGCGCACGATGATGCGGCCGCCCGAGAGGCCCTTGCCGACGTAGTCGTTGGCGTCGCCGACCATGTCGAGCGTGATGCCACGCGGCAGGAACGCGCCCAGCGACTGCCCGGCCGAACCGGTCAGCAGCACGTGGATCGTGTCCTCGGGCAGGCCCTCACCGCCGTAGCGGCGGGTGATCTCCGCGCCCAGCAGCGTGCCGACGGTGCGGTTCACGTTGCGCACCGGCAGCTCCAGGCGCACCGGGTGCGCGTCTTCCAGCGCCGCCTCGGCGAGCTGGATGAGCGTGCGGTCCAGAGCGTGCTCGAGGCCGTGGTCCTGCGCCCGCACGCGCCGCTTCGCCCCGCCGTACGGGGTCTCGGCCGGCACCTCGAAGATCGGCCTCAGATCGAGCCCGGCCGCCTTCCAGTGTGCCTGCGCCTCGGCGGTGTCGAGCATCTCGGCGTGCCCGATGGCCTCGTCGAGCGTGCGGAAACCCAGCTGCGCCAGCGTTTCCCGCACCTCCTCGGCCACGAACTCGAAGAACTTCACGACGTGCTCGACCTGGCCGGTGTACCGCTTGCGCAGCTCGGGGCTCTGCGTCGCGACGCCGACCGGGCAGGTGTCGAGGTGGCACACGCGCATCATCACGCAGCCCGCGACGACGAGGGGGGCCGTCGCGAAGCCGTACTCCTCGGCGCCGAGCAGCGCCGCGATCACCACGTCGCGCCCGGTCTTCATGGCGCCGTCGACCTGCACCGTGATGCGGTCGCGCAAACCGTTGAGCAGCAACGTCTGCTGGGTCTCGGCGAGGCCGATCTCCCACGGGGTGCCGGCGTGCTTGAGCGAGTTCATCGGCGAGGCGCCGGTGCCGCCGTCGTGCCCGGAGATGAGCACCACGTCGGCGTGGGCTTTGGAAACGCCGGCCGCGACCGTGCCGACCCCGAGCGAGGACACCAGCTTCACGTGGACGCGGGCCTGGTCGTTGGCGTTCTTGAGGTCGTGGATCAGCTGCGCCAGGTCTTCGATCGAGTAGATGTCGTGGTGCGGCGGCGGCGAGATCAGCCCGACGCCCGGCGTCGAGTGCCGCGTGCGCGCGATCCACGGGTACACCTTGTTCGGCGGCAACTGACCGCCTTCGCCGGGCTTCGCGCCCTGGGCCATCTTGATCTGGATGTCGGAAGCGTTGACCAGGTACTCGCTCGTGACGCCGAACCGTCCACTCGCGACCTGCTTGATCGCGCTGCGCCGCTCGGGGTCGTACAGGCGCTCCGGGTCCTCGCCGCCCTCACCGGTGTTGGAGCGGCCGCCGATGCGGTTCATCGCGATGGCGAGCGTCTCGTGGGCCTCGGCCGAGATCGAGCCGTAGGACATGGCGCCGGTGTTGAAGCGCTTGAGGATCGCCGACGCGGGCTCCACCTCGTCGAGCGGCACGGGTTCACGCACGCTGTCGCGGAACTTGAACAGCCCGCGCAGCGCGCCGCCCTCGCGGTAGAGGCGGTGCACCTCTTCGGTGTACTTGCGGTAGACCTCTTCGCGGCCGGTCTTCGACGCGTGCTGCAGCAGGAACACCGTCTCCGGTGTGAACAGGTGCAGCTCGCCTTCGCGGCGGTAGGCGTACTCGCCGCCGGTGTCGAGTCCACGGTGGACGCGGTCGGTCGGGTTGTCCGGGTAGGCACGGCGGTGGCGCACCGCGACCTCCTCGGCCAGCACGTCGAGGCCCACGCCGCCGAGCTTCGACGACGTGCCGGTGAAGTACTCGTCGAGCAGGTCCTGGCTCAGGCCGAGCGACTCGAACACCTGCGCCGCCGTGTACGCGCCGACGGTGGAGATGCCCATCTTCGACATGATCTTCAGGACGCCCTTCACGAGCGCCTGCACGTAGTTGCGGATCGCCTTGGCCGGCTCGATCCCCGTGACCGCGCCCTGCGCGATCATGTCCTCGATCGTCTCGAACGCGAGGTAGGGGTTCACCGCGGCGGCGCCGTAGCCCAGGAGCACGGCGATGTGGTGCACCTCGCGCGCGTCGCCGGTCTCCACGACGAGCGCGACACGCAGGCGTTCCTTGGTGCGCACCAGGTGGTGGTGCACCGCGGAGACGAGTAGCAGCGACGGGATCGGCGCCATGCGGTGGTCGGAGTCGCGGTCGGACAGCACGAGCGTGCGCGCGCCGGCTGCGATCGCCTCCGACGCTTCCCGGCGTACTCGTTCGATCGCGGCGGCCAGCGCCTCGGCGCCGCCGTCCACTTCGTACAGTCCGGAAAGGACACTGCACGCGAAGCCCGGCAGGTCGCCGTCGTCGTTGATGTGGATGAGCTTCGCGAGCTCGTCGTTGTCGATGACGGGGTACGGCAGGTTCAGGTGCCGGCACGACGCGGGGCCGGGCGCGAGCAGGTTGCGCTCCGGGCCCATGATACGGGACATCGAGGTCACGAGCTCTTCGCGGATCGCGTCGAGCGGCGGGTTGGTGACCTGCGCGAAGTTCTGCTTGAAGTACTCATACAGCAGCCGCGATCGCTTCGACAGCGCGGCGACCGGGGTGTCGGTGCCCATCGAACCGAGTGGCTCGGCGCCCTTGGCGGCCATCGGCGCGAGCAGGATCTTGAGCTCTTCCTCGGTGTAGCCGAAGGCGAGCTGGCGGCGCAGCACGGAGTCGTGGCTCTGCACCACGTGGTCGCGGTCGGGCAGGTCTGCGAGCTTCAGCAGCCCGGCGTGCAGCCAGCCCTCGTAGGGTTGTTCCGCGGCCAGCGCCGACTTCACCTCGTCGTCGGAGACGATGCGGCCGGCCTCGGTGTCCACCAGGAACATGCGGCCCGGCTTGAGGCGCCCCTTCGCCACGACGTCGCCGGGGGCCACGTCGAGCACACCGGCCTCACTGGCGAGGACCACGCGGCCGTCGGCCGTCTGCCACCATCGCGCGGGGCGCAGGCCGTTGCGGTCGAGGACCGCGCCGACGAGCGTGCCGTCGGTGAACGTGACGCAGGCCGGGCCGTCCCACGGCTCGATCAGGCTCGCGTGGAACTGGTAGAACGCGCGCCGCGCCGGATCCATGGTGGCGTGGTTCTCCCACGCCTCCGGGATCATCATCAGCACCGCGTGCGGCAGTGACCGGCCACCGAGGTGCAGCAGCTCCAGCACCTCGTCGAACGACGCCGAATCCGACGCGTCCGGCGAGCAGATCGGGTACAGCCGCGTGAGGTCACCCGGGATCAGGTCGGACTCCAGCAGCGCCTCGCGGGCGCGCATGCGGTTGCGGTTGCCGCGCACGGTGTTGATCTCGCCGTTGTGCGCCACGAACCGAAACGGGTGCGCGAGCGGCCACGACGGGAACGTGTTGGTGGAGAACCGCGAGTGCACCAGCGCGATCGCGCTCTCGAGCCGCTCGTCGGTGAGATCGGTGAAAAACGCGGGCAGCTGCGCGGTGGTGAGCATGCCTTTGTAGACGATCGTGCGCGCCGACAGCGACGGGAAGTACGTGCCGCAGCCCGAGGCCGCGCTCTCGTGCTCCACGCGCTTGCGCAGGCAGAAGACCAGCCGTTCGAGCTCCAGCCCGGCTTCGCCGCCCGGCGACGCGACGAACAGCATGGCGAAGTGCGGCATCACCGAACGCGCCGTGGGACCGATTCCGGCCCGGTCCACGTCGACGGGGACCTCGCGCCAGCCGAGGACGTCGAGGCCCTCTTCGGCGGCGACGCGTTCGGCCAGCTCGACGGCCTTGCGGCGCTGCTCGGCCTCGCCGGGCAGGAACGCGATACCTGCGGCGTAGGCGCCCGCGGCGGGCAGGGCGAACCCGGCTTCGGCGCGCAACAGCTGGTCGGGCAGTTGCAGCAGGATGCCCGCCCCGTCACCACTCGTGGGTTCGGCGCCCGCGGCGCCGCGGTGCTCGAGGTTCGCCAGCGCGGTCAGCCCGTCGGCGACGATGCCGTGGGAGCGGCGCCCCTGGATGTCGGCCACCATGGCCACACCGCAGGAGTCCAGCTCGGTCGCCGGGTCGTAGAGACCCTGCTTGCCGGGAATGGCGGAGAAGATCATGGAAAAGGGACCTCCTTCGTCGTCTTCGTGCGAGGCCGGCGGACCGGCCGTGGGGAGCGCACGGGACGACGATGGCCCGCTTGTTAGCGCGACTTTAACACCTGGGAAACACCGGAGCAGCACCTCAGAGCGCCCCGGACAGCGGTGAACGGTAACGATCTGGCTGCGCGGAACGACACAGTTCTTGATGGCACCCAGGTTGTTCGCTTAGCTAACTATCGGATCTGGGCGGATGTCGTCAAGTGTAACCGCGTTTTTACGCATCCGTCCCGGCACGGCCGTTTCCGGCGGTTTTCCTGGGGTCTTCGCGGCGCCGGTCGGGCCTGCGCGACCACCTGTGTGACTGATGCCGCTCGCCGGTGGAACGTGTTAGCGTCCGCCCCATGATCCTCGATCGGTTCCGCGTCACGGGCCGGGTCGCGGTGGTCACCGGCGCCGGTCGCGGCATCGGCGCGGCCACCGCCGTGGCGCTCGCCGAAGCGGGTGCCGACGTGGTCATCGCCTCGCGCACCGAGTCCCAGCTGAACGAGGTGGCCGCCCGCGTGGCCGCGGCCGGGCGCCGCGCGCACGTGGTGGCGGCCGACCTGTCGGACCCGGCAGCGGCCGGCGCGCTGGCTTCGGCCGCCCTGGACGCGTTCGGGCGACTTGACATCGTCGTCAACAATGTCGGCGGCACATACCCGCGGCCGTTCGTCGAGTCGACGACGGACTTCCTCGAGGAAGCGTTCCGGTTCAACGTCGCGACGGCTCACGCGCTGACCGTCGCCGCGACCCCGGCGCTGCTCGACAGCGGCGGCGCGGTGGTCAACATCTCGTCGATCATGGGCCGCGTGCAGGGCCGCGGCTTTCTCGCCTACGGCACGGCGAAGGCCGCGCTGTCGCACTACACGCGGCTGGCCGCCGTGGACCTCGCGCCGAAGGTGCGCGTGAACGCGATCAGCGTCGGCTCGGTGCTCACGTCGGCATTGGAACTGGTGGCGGGCAACGAAGAGATCCGCGTGAAGATGGAGAGCGCGACCCCGCTTCAGCGCATCGGTTCCGCGGAGGACGTGGCTTCGGCGGTGCTGTACCTGGCTTCGCCGGCCGGCGCGTACGTGACGGGCAAGGTGCTCGAAGTGGACGGTGGGCTCCAGGCACCGAACCTCGAGCTCGGGCTGCCGGACCTCTGACCGTCCTTTGTAGATCTTTGCCTGATTTGACCTCTTTGCCGGGTTGCCGTTTTCGAACCGGTGGATTTCCCCAAACACCCCACGCTGGGTGATCACTTCCTGCCATAGTGTCCGTCGACCGGCGATCACGGGGAGGGAATCGGTGTCGGACTTCGACGTACACACCGACGTCATGCGCGAGTACGCGGACGTCGTCGACGGGCTGCACGCCCAGGTCGGCAAGATCAGGGACTACATGCGCACGACCGCGTGCGACACCTCGGGCTTCACCGGCCTGTTCGCGCTGCTGCGCCCCGTCGTCGACCTCGTGGGCAACCTCTACGGCAGCACCCTCGACTTCGGCGACAACCGGCTCACCTCGCTGAGCCAGGGCGTCCGCTCCGCCGCCGACTCCTACGACCACCACGACGGCCAGGTCGCCGCGATCCTCAAGGAGTTCGGCATCGCGATCGACGAGGTCGGCACGCCCGCGAAGTGAACCCACCACTGACTCCGACCACCACTGAGGGGGAACGACATGGCCAGGCACAGCCACCCGGGCGGGTCCGGCGGAACGACGCACCACACGCCGACGCACCCTGCCCCGCCCCGGCAAGGGCACCCGAACACACCGCCGCAGCACCCGAACACGCCGCCGAACCGGCCGGGTTCTCCGCCGCAGCAGGGCAACCCGGGCACCCCGGCCGGAGGACACAGTGGCTCACCTCAACCACACGGTGGCGAGGACGGTCCTCGCGCCGCTCCCGGAGGCAACGGGCCGTGGCCGCCTAACGGTCCGGGTGGGCACGGGGCCGGCGGTCAGCCTCCGGAGCCACCCGACGACCACGATGATGACGACGAGGAAAAGCCCAAAAAGAAAAAAGAAGGGGACGAGGACGAGGACTCGGACGACTCGGATGACGGTGGCGATTCGCCCGCGTCGTCCGGAGGGGATCCCGGCGCCGCGCCGACAACGTCGCCGAGCGGGTTCGACGAGGGCAGCTCGATCAGCGAGCAGCTGCAGCCGCCCGAGGACACGTCCGGAGAGGACATCCAGGACCTCGTCAAGGAGGCCGGCGTCGAGGTCATGGCCGTCGAGTGGATCTTCCAGCAGCTGACGGGCCAGACGCTCACGCAGATGTTCATCGAGCCGATCACGGGCGACTTCTCGAAGATCTCGGCCGACGCCGAGGCGTGGCGCAACATCGCCGAGGCGATGAAGGCGTTCTCGACCGTGATGGTGAGCAACGAGAAGATCCTCGGCGAGAGCTGGTCGGGCCCGGCGTCGCTGGCGCACAAGGCGTATGTGGACCTCGGGTGGCGCGCGGGGCTGGCCGCGGAGGCCGGGATCGCGGAGCTGATCGCCAAGGGGTTCGAGCTGCTCTCGGACACGTCGCAGAAGCTGGCGGCCAAGGCCCTCGACCTGTTGAAGAGCCTGATCGACCGGCTGCTGGTGATGGCGGCCGAGGCGTGCGTGCCGATCGCGGGGTGGATCGCCGACGCGATCACCGGGCTGTCGGAGATCCTGCCGCTCATCAACGCGCTGATCTCGATCATCGACATGATCAAGGACATCGTGCAGAAGGTCGGTGACCTGTGGAACTCGGTGAAGGACATCGGGTCGCAGCTGGCGAAGATCAAGGACGTCGGCAGCATCTCCGACGTGATCGACATCGGCAAGGGCATCGCGGGCGACGTCGGCGACATCAAGGACAACGCCTCCGACATCGCCGGCGACGTGGGTGACATCAAGGACTCGGTGAAGGACGGCGTGAAAGAGACGCGCGAGAACCACCAGGACAACAAGGACCACTGGGACAGCCGCCGCGGCCGCACGCCCGCGCACTCGGGCAGCGGCCGGATCAGCGGCCGCATCGACGACTGAGAGGACCCGCCGTCATGTCACGTCCCACCCCCGCGCAGGACGCGTGGAAGACGCCGGAGATCCGCGAGGCGGAATCGGCGCTCGACAGCACCGTGAGCAAGTCGCGGCAGCTGCTGAAGGACCTCGAGAAGATCCGCCTGAAGCCGTTGCCGCAGACCGACACTCCCGAGCGCATCGAGGCGCTCAAGACTGCCGCCTCCAAGCCCGACGCCCCGGCCGCGCTGCGTCTGGTCAAACGCAAGGTCGACGCCGGCGAGCTGACGTGGAAGGACGTCGCGTCCGGGAAGGCCTTCGCCGATCCCGAGGTGCGCGCCCTGGCCGACGCCAAGCTCGGCGACGCGAAGGACATGTACGAGGAGATGCGCGAGGGTCTGTCGCCCGAGGAGGTGCTCGAAGCCCGCACCGGCTCGCGCGACTTCCTCGCCGACTCGAACCGCTCGACCTACCCGGCCGCCGCGCAGGAGCCGAAGGGCTTCTCGACGGACGACCCGCTGGCGAGCAGCACCTCACCGTCGCACCCGGCTCCGCCGCCACCTGGCCGCCACAGCGCTCCCCCACCGGACGACGACTTCGCCGACCCGCTGGCCGACCGCAAGCCGACGGCACCGCCCGCGCCTTCGCCGCCTTCGCCCGAGCCGGACCACGGCCGGCACGCCGCGCCCCGGCAGGAAGACCCGCGTCTGCGCTTCACCACCCCGGACGACGACGAGTTCACCAACCCCCTCGCCGACCGCGGCACCCCGAAGCGCCAGGACCCGCCCTCCCCGCGTCGCCCCCGCGGCGAAGACCGCTCCGACGGAGACGACGACTACTTCGGCGGCTCCCCGCTCGGCTGAGCCCGGCTCGTGGGTGGTGGTGCCGGTGCTCACCCGGCACCACCACGCACGAGCGCCGGGAATCCGAGCCGCGAGCCCGCGAGAGCGGCCTTGGACCGGCCGCCACACACCGGGCCCGCAACGCGGGGGACCTGCCTCCCGCAGCGCCGCACGCGGGACTTCCGCGCCTGGCACCGCCAACACCCGAAGCTCACCTCCGACCGGCCACCGCATCGGGCCCGCAACGCTCGATACCAGCTCCCGGCGCCCAGCCCGGCGCGCGCGGCCGACGGCGAGTGCCCGAACCCGCAACGCACGAGGTCCGACCCGCCTCAGGTTGGGACCTCAGCCGAGCAAGTGCTGAGAAGAGCCGCGCTCGACCAGCCGGCGCAACCCCCGAAGCTCACCTCCGACCGGCCACCGCATCGGGCCCGCAACGCTCGATACCAGCTCCCGGCGCGCGCGGCCGACGGCGAGTGCCCGAACTCGCAACGCACGAGGTCCCCGGCTCGACTTCGGGCCGGGGACCTCGTGCGTGGTGAAAAAACCGGGTCAGGACTTCTCAGGCTTGTCCGAGTCCGGGCCGGAGGAACCGGCGTCCACGGTGATCTCGTCGCGGGCCTCCGCCTCGGGGCCGCCGTCGGGCGAATCGGCCTCCGACGAACCAGGGGCGGAGTCCGACGAAGACGAGCCCAGGTCCGGGGACTCCGCCACCGCGTCCCGCTCGTCACCCCGGCTGCGCAGCGTTTCCGGCAGCTCGCGAGGACCACGTTTCTTGGCCACGATCATGTAGATCACCGCACCGAGGAAGACCAGGATCGAGGTCCAGACGTTGACGCGCAGGCCCAGGATGTGGTTCGCGGTGTCGGTGCGCATGAACTCGATCCAGCAGCGGCCGAGGGTGTAGCCGGCCACGTACAGGGCGAACGCGCGGCCGTGGCCGAGCTTGAAACGGCGGTCGGCCCACACCACGACCAGGGCGACGAGCAGGTTCCAGATCAGCTCGTACAGGAAGGTCGGGTGCACGGGGCTGTCCGGCAGCGGGATGTGGCCGGTGGCGATGCCGGTGAGCTCGTTGGGCAGCCCGGTCGTCGGGTCGATGCGCTGGTAGATCTCCAGGCCCCACGGCAGGTCGGTGTGCGCGCCGTAGAGCTCCTGGTTGAAGTAGTTGCCGATGCGGCCGATGGCCTGCGCCGTGACGATGCCGGGCGCGATCGCGTCGGCCAGCGCCGGGAGCGGGATGCCCTTGCGGCGGCAGGCGATCAGGGCGCCGACACCACCGAGGGCGATGGCGCCCCAGATGCCGAGGCCGCCGTCCCAGATGGCGAAGGCGTTCCACGGGTTCTTGCCGGCGGTGAAGTACAGCTCGGGATCGGTGATCACGTGATAGAGGCGGCCGCCCACGAGCCCGAACGGCACGGCGAACACCGCGATGTCGATCACGGTCCCCTTGGTGCCCCCGCGCGCGGCCCACCTGCGCTCTCCCCACCAGATCGCCACGATGATGCCGGCGATGATGCACAGTGCGTAGGCACGGATCGGGATGAACCCCAGGTGCCACACACCGCGGTCGGGGCTCGGGATCGTGGCCAGGAAGGCTGCCGAGGCGGAATACACGCGGTCACCGTAGCGCGTCAAGGCTCCGGTGTGGTGAGGGAGCTGCCGAAGGGTTCGTGAAGGACCGGTCACGGTCCGGTCGCGACGGTGACTACTCGTAGCCGCCCGGCTGCAGAGCGGCGAGGTACCCGGCGATCAGTGCCCGTGCCACCTGGCCGACGGCGGCGTCCTCCGGCAGGAACACCTCGTCGTGCAGGCTGGGCGCGCCCGCGGTGTCGCCGAGGCCGACGAACAGCATCAGCCCGCGCGTGCCGGTGCCGCAGTAGTGGGCGAAGTCGTCGGCGCCGAAGGAGCGGAAGTCCACGTCGACGTCGGCGCCGCCGTCGAGCAGCCACGTCTGGGCGGCCGTCGCCAGCGCCGGGTCGTTGACCAGCACGGGCTCGCACGGGCTGATCTGCACGTCGGCGGTGCAGCCGTACGCGCGGGCGGTGGAGTGCACGATCTCGGCCAGCACGTCCAGCGCGTGCGCGCGGTCGGTCGCGCGCATGAGCCGCAGCGAGCCGAGCGCGGTCGCGGTGTTGGGGACGATGTTGGCGGCCGTGCCGGCGTGGATGCGCCCGATCGTGCAGACGGCGCCATGCACAGGGTCGATCCGGCGGCTCGCGACCTGCTGCAGGCTCACCACGAGCTGGCTCAGCGCCAGCACCGGGTCGCGCACGAGGTGCGGGTAACCCGCGTGGCCGCCCTGGCCGTGGAGCACGATCTCGAACTCGTCGGTCGACGCGTTCACCGGACCGGGCGCGGCGGAGACGACGTTGTGCGACAGCCGCGGCTGCACGTGGGCGCCGATGACGGTGTCCACGCCGAGTTCCTCCAGCGCCCCCGACTCGACGATGTCCAGCGCGCCCGAAGGCGCCGTCTCCTCGCGCGGCTGCAGCACCGCGACCAGCCGCCGCGGCAGGCCCACGCGCTGCGCCGCCCGGCAGACGGCGACCAGCGAGGCCAGGTGCACGTCGTGGCCGCACGCGTGCATCAGCCCGGAGCCCGAAGCCCACGCCGCACCCGTGCGCTCGACGATCGGCAACGCGTCCATCTCCGCGCGCAGCGCGACGGCGGGGCCGGGGTGCTCGCCGGGCAGCTCGACCAGGCGTCCCGTCTTGGCGACGCGCACGCCTTCGCCGGCGCCCAGCGCGGCGGCGACCACGCGGGCGGTGTCCTCCTCGTCGCCGGACGCGCGCGGGTCGGCGTGCAGCCGGTGGCGCAGCTCGACGGCATTCGGCAGCTCGTCGGCGAGGGCGGCACGCCAGCGCGCGGCCAGGTCGGTCATCAGGGCTCCAGGCGGTAGATCCGGGTGGCGTTCTCGTGGCCGGCGAGGCGCACGAGGCGCTGCGCGTCCACTTCGGACAGTGCGTCGGCCGCCAGAGCGGACCGCAGGAAGTCGGAAAGCCCTTGGCGGAACAGGGCTGTGCCGAGGTGGTAGAGCTCCGCGAGGCCGAACGCGTCGGTGGAGAACAGCAGCTTGCCGAACGGCACGAGCTCCAGCGTCTCGGCCAGGATCGCCGGGGCGCGCAAGCCGGCGTTGTGCGTGATGAGGCCCGTGTCCACGAAGACGTGCTCGAAGACCTGCGCGAGGTAGGCGGCGTTGCGGTGGAACGGGTAGTTGTGCAGCAGCAGGATCGGCACGCCCGTCCCGCGCGTGGCGCGCAGGAACCCGGTCAGCAGCAAGGGATCGCAGCGGTGCAGGTCCACGTCGGAGTCGCCGTAGCCCACGTGGAACTGCACGGGCAGCCCGAGGTCGAGGCCCGCCCACACGAGGTGGCGGTGCAGCACCTCGTCGGCCAGACGCAGCCCCAGCCCGGCCCCGACGCGCGAGAGCCACCGCCCGGCCGCGTCGACCACCTCCACGGCGTCGGGCCGCTCACCCGACAGCTCCAGGCCCACCCGGTACGCGGCGATCGACTTCACCCCGACCGAATACTTCGCCCGTTTTTCCAGCTCCGCCCCGAAGGCCTCCGCGAACCGGCCCGCGGTTGTGCCGGCCCGAACCACGTCTTCGGCGACCTGCTCGAGCCGGACCACGTCGTGCGCGCGGGCTCCGGCGAGACCGGCGAACTCGGCGGCACCGGTGAGCTCGCCGGGCTGGAAACCGCCGTCGAGCAGGAAGTCGGTGGTCCCCGTGCCGCGCAGGAACCGGCGGTTGACCTCCCCGGCCCCCAGCTCGGCGCGCCGCGCGAGGTATTCGTCGGCCGGCGCGTGCTTCGGCAGGTCGAGCACCGGCGCACACCGCTCGCGCACGGCGAGCCCGATGAGCGAGTCGAACAGCGACGTCCCCAGCGGCGACACCGCGTCGGCCTCCGTGAGCATCCGCTCGAAGCCCTCGCGCTGGAGTTTGCCGGTCACCACACCGTGACAGTGGTGATCGACCAGCGGCGCCTCGGCGACGAAGTCCAGCACCTCGCTCATCGGCCTCCTTCGCTGACGCCCAGCCGTTCCCCCACCCTACGGGCGAAACCTGGCGCTGCGAGAACCAAGACCACGGCCAGCACGAGGACCGCGCCCGCCGCGACGGGGAACCAGCGGGCCGGTCCCTCGGTCGGGTAGGGCACGACGTTGACGTAGACCGTGTAGCCCAGCAGCGCGAGCGCGCCGAGCGGGAAGATCAGGTGCCACCACGGGACATGCATGCGGCGGCGCACGAAGAGCAACAGGATGGCGCCGAGGGTGGTCAGCAGGTAGATGACCAAGAGGATCAAGGTGCCGATGGATCCCGACCAGGCGAAGGTATCCGCCGCCGTCGCGCCGAAGAAGACGGCGCACACCACGATGATCAGCGCGGCCGCCGCGGCGACGGCGGTGACGGCGGTGACCGGCGTGCCCTTCGGGGACGTGCGGCCGATGCCGCGGCCGTCGAAGGCGTCGCGGCCCAGGGCGAACAGCAGGCGCGAGCCGCCGACCACGCAGGCGAGGCAGCAGCCGAACGCGCTGATCGCCGCGCCCACGCTGATGACGTCGCCGGCCCACGAGCCGACGAACGTGCTGCCCAGGTCGCCGAGCAGCGAGGGCGAGTCGTGGAAGGCCTGGGCGTCGGAGCGGAACGCCATCATCTCCACGGCCGTCACGATCACGAAGAAGGCGCCGCCGAAGAGGGCCGTGCCGAGGATGGCGCGCGGGATGTTGCGGCGCGGGTCGCGGGTCTCCTCGCCGAGCGTCGCGGCGGCTTCGAAACCGGCGAAGGACAGGAAGCCGAACACCGCGCCGAGGAACACCCCGGACAGGCCGATGTCCGGGGTGAAGGTGAACACCGACATCGTGAAGTGGGCGTCGCCGGGGGCGTTGCCGGCGATCAGGCGGACCAGGATCACGGCGGTGACCAGGAGGATCACCGCGATCGTGGCGCCTTCCACGGCGAGCAGCGTCGACGTGCCGCGGCGCGCGGGCGCCACCGCCAGCAGCCAGCTGCCGACGAGCGCGACGCCCGTGAGCACGAACGGCCCCCACCACGGCGGATTCGGCCAGATCCCCACCTGCGTGAGGAACGCGGTGCCGAGCGTGCCCGCGGCGGAACTCGTGACCACGGCGTAGAAAGTGTACGTGCCGAGCAGCCCGATGCCGGACACGACGCCGGCGCGCGGGCCGAGCGTCGCGCCGACGAACGCGTAGACCGAGCCCGCGTGGTGGTAGTGCTGGCAGAGGCGGACGAAGCCGTATGCGACCAGCAGCACGCCGGCGGCCGAGAGCAGGAAGGCCAGCGGCACGGCGCGCCCGGCGGCGGCCGCCGTCTGCTGGGGGTTGATGTTGGCGGCCATGCTCGGCGCCATCAGCGCCACGGACAGGCCCACGGCCTGCCACACGGAGAGGGTGCGCCGCAGCGCTGGACGGGTTTCGACGATGTCTGACACGATGCGCTCCTTCGTCCGGAGGCAGCAGGTGGTTCCACGGCCGGCGAGGACGACGGCGTGAAGTAAACAGTGAACATCGCGGGGGCAGGATGAGCCAGCTCGATCGGGTTGAACTTTCCAGGCGGGGTGCCGAGGAAGCGACGCGGCTGGGCCGTTCGGGGGTCGAGCTGGTGGCGCTGACCTTCGTCGACAACTCCGGGATCTCGCGGGTGAAGGCGGTTCCGGTGAGCCGGCTCGCCGAGGTCGCGGCGTGGGGCGTGGGCGCGTCGAACTCGTTCGACTTCTTCCTGTGCACGGACACGATCACAGCCGGCGCCTACTCGCGCGGCCCCGTCGGCGACCTGCGGCTGCACCCGGACCTCGACGCGCTCACGGTGCTCGCCGCGCAACCCGGGTGGGCGTGGGCGCCGGCGCTGCGCTACGACCAGGAGGGCGAGCCGCATCCGCAGGACTCGCGGGCGCTGGCGACGACAGCGGTGGCGAAGCTGGCCGAACGCGGGTTTTCGGCGCGGATGGCGTTCGAGCTCGAGTGGGTGATCGCCGGACCGGGCGGGGCGCCGGTGGCGGGGCCGGCGTACGGGTATTCGCGGCTGGCCGAGCAGTCGGCGTACGCGCGGGATCTGGTGTCCGCTTTGGACAGTCAGCATCTCGGGGTCGAGCAAGTGCACCCGGAATACGCGGCGGGGCAGTTCGAGGTCTCCGTGTCCGCCGACGATCCGGTGCGGGCGGCGGACGTCGCGGTGCTGGCGCGGGAGACGATCCGCGCGGTGGGGGCGAACCACGGGCTGAGGACGTCGTTCACGCCGAAGTTCGCGCCCGGCGGCGTGGGCAACGGCGGGCACGTGCACTGCAGCCTGTGGGAGGGCGGGCGGAACCTGTGCGCCGGCGGCGCCGGGATGTGCGGGCTGAACGAGGTCGCCGAGTCGTTCGCCGCGGGCATTTTCAGGCGGTTGCCGGCATTGCTGGCCGTCGGAGCGCCTTCGGTGGTGAGTTACCTGCGGCTGGAACCCCACCGCTGGGCGGGCGTGTTCACCGCGTGGGGCCTGGAGAACCGGGAAGCGCCGCTGCGGTTGGTGCGCGGCCCGGTGGGGAAACGGGAAACGGCCGCGAATTTCGAAGTGAAATGCTTTGATCTCACGGCCAATCCGTATTTGGTCGTGGCCGGGTTGCTGTTCGCGGGAATCGCGGGGCTCGATTCCGCGGCACGGTTGCCGGAGCCGGTGGAGGTGGATCCGGGGACGTTGTCGGCCGGGGACGCCGCCGCCGCGGGAGTGGTGCGCCTCCCCCGCTCACTGGAGGAGGCCGTGGCCGCGTTCGTCGCCGACGACGTGCTGAAATCGGCCTTCGGTGCGGAACTGGCGACGACGTTGATGGACGTGCGCCGCGGCGAGATCGACGAACTGGGCGGGCTCGACGCCGAAGAGCTGTGCGCCGTGATGCGCTGGCTCCACTGACCTCACCCAGCAGTCCGGCGACTTCCGAACGCAGCTGCGGCAGCTTCGCGTAGAGCTGGTCGCCCGGGCATTCGGTGTTGTAGTAGTCGCGGTGGCCCTTGATCTCCTCGACGGGGATGCCGTACTACCCGCACGCATACGCGATGAACACGACCAGCGAGTCCCACTGTGCCTGCGGGGGCTCGACGGACGTGTACGTGCCTTCGTTCTCGATACCGATCGCGTTGTCGTTCTGGCCCGGGCAGTGCGCGGCGCGGACGATCCGGTTGCCGTCGCGCAGCGCGTCGAGGCTGCCGTGGCGGCCCTCCATGCGGTAGCCCCCGCGGGAGATGGTGAAGTGCTGGCCGGTGTCGGACCAGCCGTTGTTGTCGATGTGGTCGGCCTGGTCGTCGCGCGCGACCTGGAACGCGTGGGACAGCGAGTAATCCGTGCTGTTGGGGCACGCGATGTTGGCCGGATGGTCCAGCGTCGTCAACGGATCGGCGGGCGGCCGCGCGCCCCACTCGGCGCAGCTGTAGACGCGGGGCTCGGTTGCTGTTGGGCTCGGGGTCCGGACAGGAGCAGCCCGGCCGGTCGCGGCGGTGAGGCCGACGGCGCCATCGAGGAACGAGCGCCGAGGGAGGTGGGTGAACTCCATACCGAACACAGTCCCCGCCCGAACACAGTCCCCGCCGTCCCAGGGGGGCGTGCCCATGTCCAGCCTATCGGCCCCCACCGACAAAACCCGTGATGAAGCCAATCGGCGGCCGAGTCCACAACTCGGCCCGGGGTGTGGACAACTCAGATCAGTCGCCACTCGTCACTGGGACCCCGTGGCCGCCACCTTCGCCGTGATCGGTTCGAGTGCGGCGATCAACTCGTCGAGTTCTGCAGGCGACAACGTGTCGTACGGCGCAGCAGCGAGCTCGTCAGTCATGGTCTCGATGCGGTGTTTGGTCTCGCGGCCGGCGTCGGTGAAATGGCCGTCGGCGTCGACGAGGCCGCGTTCGCGCAGCCCGGACATGACCGCGGCCAGCCGTGCCTTCGGCAGGTGGTGGATGCGCCCGAACGACTCCGGCGGGTGGATGCCCATGTCGAGCGCGGAGAGCACGTGGGCCTCCGCGCCGCCGATGCGCGCGCCGACGAGAGCGGCGATGTGGCCGTCGGCGCGGTGCTCGCGCAGCGTGGTCGCGGAATGCCACAGGCGCGCGACGGGGTCGCTCGGCACCGGGAGGGCTCGCATCCCGGCGAACATCACCCGGCCCGCCGTGGGCGTGTTCGCCGCGGCTTGGGTGGTCAGGTCGGCGGCGCGCACCAGGCCCGGGGAGCCGGCCAGCCCGTCACCGAGGATCCGCCGCAGCGACGCCGCGCTGCCCCGCTCCCGCGCGGCGACGGACGCCTCGGGCGGGATCGTCTCCCACGCGCTCGGGATGTGCCGCGCGACCTCACCGTCGGCGAAGTTGTAGAAAGCCGCGTCCACGACCTGAGCCGGCACGCGCCCCAACGGCGCGGCACGGCTCGCGAAGTAGCCGTCCCAGTAGGTGCGGTGGCCGAGCGCGGCCAGCTCCTCGTTGCACTCTTCCGAGAAGAACGTGACCAGGCAGATCGGCTCCAGGAGCTCGTGCATGCGACGGGCGGTGCAGGTCATGGCCCGCATCCTGCCAGCGAACACGGCCCTGCGGAGCAAAACGCCGAATCGGCCGAAGTCAGGCCCGAGCCGGAGCCCGGCGCACGCCTTCCGCGAGCTCCTCCGCCAGCTTCCGCACCCCGTCCACGCTGCCCTCGGCCGCGGCCGTGACCAGGGCCGACCCGACGATCACCGCGTCGGCGAAGCCGCCCACCTGGGCCGCCTGGTCGCCGGAGCGGACGCCGAGGCCGACACCGATCGGAAGGTGCGTGTGGGCCCGCGTGCGACGGACCAGGTCCTCCGCGTGCACGCCCACCGCGTCGCGGGCGCCCGTGACACCCATGACCGCGGTGGCGTAGACGAAGCCGGACGACGCGGCGGTGGTCAACGCCAGGCGTTCCTCCGACGACGACGGCGCCACCAGGAAGATCCGGTCCAGACCGCGCGCCTTGGACGCGGCCGTCCACTCGGCGGCCTCGTCCGGGATCAGGTCCGGTGTGATCATGCCCAGCCCGCCGGCCGACGCGAGGTCGCGCGCGAAGCGGTCCACGCCGTAGCGGTGCACGGGGTTCCAGTACGTCATCACCACGGCCTTGCCGCCGCGCGCCGACACCGACTCGACGACCTCGAAGAGCCGCTTGAGCTTGAACCCACCGGCCAGCGCAGACTCGGCGGCGGCCTGGATCGTGGGCCCGTCCATCACCGGGTCGGAGTACGGGACGCCGATCTCGAGCAGGTCCGCGCCGCCGTCGATCGTGGCGGCCAGGAGGTCCTTCGAGCCGTCGACCGACGGGAATCCGGCGGGCAGGTACCCGACCAGTGCGGCCCGGCCTTCCGCCCGCGTCGCCGCGAACACGTCGTCGAGCGCGCTCACTGATCCTCCCCGTCGACGAGGCCGAACCACTTGGCCGCGGTGTCCATGTCCTTGTCGCCGCGCCCCGAGAGGTTCACGACGATGAGGCCCTCGGGCCCGAGCTCACGGCCGAGCACCAGGGCACCGGCCAGCGCGTGGGCCGACTCGATGGCCGGAATGATGCCTTCGGAGCGCGAGAGCAGCCGGAACGCGTCCATGGCCTCGGCGTCGGTGACCGGGCGGTACTCGGCGCGGCCGGAGTCCTTGAGCCACGCGTGCTCCGGGCCGACGCCCGGGTAGTCAAGCCCGGCCGAGATGGAGTGCGACTCCACCGTCTGGCCGTCCTCGTCCTGCAGCAGGTACGACATCGCGCCGTGCAGGTTGCCCGGGCTGCCCTTGGTGAGCGTCGCGCCGTGACGGTCGCCGTCGAGGCCCTCGCCGCCCGGCTCCAGGCCGACCAGCCGCACCGACGGATCGTCGTAGAAGCCGGAGAAGATGCCGATGGCGTTGGACCCGCCGCCGACGCACGCGGCGACGACGTCGGGAAGCCGGCCGGCCTGCTCCAGGATCTGCTCGCGCGCTTCCTCGCCGATGACCTTGTGGAAGTTGCGCACCATCATCGGGAACGGGTACGGGCCCGCGGCGGTGCCGAACAGGTAGTGCGTGGTCTCGGAGTTGGTCACCCAGTCGCGCAAGGCCTCGTTGATCGCGTCCTTGAGCGTGCGGGAACCGGTCTTGACCGGCACGACCTCGGCGCCGAGCAGCTTCATGCGAGCGACGTTGAGGGCCTGGCGCTCGGTGTCGACCTCGCCCATGTAGACCAGGCATTCGAGGTCGAGCAGCGCGCACGCGGTGGCCGTGGCCACACCGTGCTGGCCCGCGCCGGTCTCGGCGATCACGCGCTTCTTGCCCATGCGCTTGGTGAGCAGCGCCTGGCCGAGCACGTTGTTGATCTTGTGCGATCCGGTGTGGTTGAGGTCCTCGCGCTTGAGGAACACCCGCGCGCCCCCGGCGTGCTCGCCGAAGCGCTTGGCCTCGGTGAGCAGCGACGGGCGGCCCGCGTAGTCCTTGAGCAGGCGGCGCAGCTCACCGGTGAACTCCGGGTCGCGACGCGCCTTGTCGTATTCGGCAGCGACCTCGTCGACGACGCCGATCAGCGCTTCCGGCATGAACCGCCCGCCGTAGGGGCCGTAGTAGCCGCGCTCGTCCGGGTCGTGCTTGCTGTGCTCCTGGGTCACCGCGACGGCCTCGGGCAGGCGGGGTGCGAACCGGCGGTGACGAGCTTCACCAGCGCGCCCTTCGGGTCACCGGAGGCCACCAGGCCCTCGCCGACCAGCACGGCATCGGCGCCCTGGCCGGCGTAGGACATCAGGTCGCCGGGGCCGCGGACGCCGGACTCGGCGACCTTGAACACCTCGAACGGCAGCCCCGGGGCGAGGCGGGAGAACACGTCCCGGTCGACTTCCAGTGTGTGCAGGTTGCGGGCGTTGACGCCGATCACCTGGGCGCCGGCCTCGAGGGCGCGGTCAGCCTCTTCGGCGTTGTGGATCTCCACGAGCGCGGTCATGCCGAGCGACTCCACGCGGTCGAGCAGCGCGGCCAGCGCGTTCTGCTCCAGCGCGGCGACGATCAGCAGCACCATGTCCGCGCCGTGCAGGCGCGCCTCGTGGACCTGGTACGGGCTGACGATGAAGTCCTTGCGCAGCACCGGAACATCGACCGCCGCGCGCACGGCGTCGAGGTCGGCGAGCGAACCGCCGAAGCGGCGCTGCTCGGTGAGCACGCTGATCACCCGCGCACCGCCGTCCTCGTAGTCCTTGGCCAGGGAAGCGGGGTCGGCGATCGGGGCGAGGTCGCCCTTGGAGGGACTGCGCCGCTTCACCTCGGCGATCACGCCGATGCCCGACTCACGCAGGGCCGCCATCACGTCGCGGGGCGCCGGGGACTTGGCCGCGCGGGCCTTCAGCTCGTCGAAGGGCAGGGCGGACTCGCGCACGGCGAGGTCCTCCCGCACACCGGCGACGATGTCTTCGAGCACACTCACCGGGCGCACCCGCCCGTCGGCGAAACCATCGATCCTGTCGCAAGTTCGCTCACAAAAACCTTCCCCTTCCCGCCGAAACGATGCTAACCCCCGCTCGAAGACCGGCCCGTTCCGGGTGCACGCCTTGCTCCGAATGCGCTTCGGTATCCCGCGTTCACCTGCCCGCGGTGGGGTCCTCACCCTCGGAAAGTGCCTCCCACAGCTCGATGTCCGGATCACGCTTGGCGCGCTGGGCGCCCGGTGCCGCGTACCGGGTGCCGAGCCGCCGCGCGGTGCCCGCGCCCTTGACGGCCACCAACCCCGCGACGACGAGGAGAATTCCGCCCAGCACGGCCAGCCCGCGGCCGAGCAGCATCTCGGTGACGGGCAGTCCTGGCGCCCAGCCGCTGAACTTGACGCCGTTCACGCCGGTCCAGATGCCCGCGACGCCCGCGAGCGCCAGCAAGACGCCCAGGATCCGCCGCGCCCAGCCGCCGGTGGCGATCACGCCCGCGACGCCGGCCAGCGCCAGCAACGCCAGCGGCACGAGTGCTGTGGCGCGCTGCTCGCCGTCCTCGGTGTAGAGCTGGATGCCGAGCACGCCGCCGTCGCGGAACTCGGCGAACCACGCGAGCTTGGACGCGCCCCACAACGCGAGCGCGCCCAGCAGCAGGCCGACGACGATCATCCACAATGGACGGCGCGAGGGCTTGGCCTCGGTCGGTACCTGCGGCCGGCCGGCTGGTTGCGGTTCTCCCTGCTCAGACACCGGCGGAGTCCTCGGCCGGATCCAGCTCGCCCGCGGGAACCATGGTCTGGGCCGCCGCGACGGCCGAGAGCACCGTGCGCGCTTTGTTGAGCGACTCGGTGTCCTCGTAGTCGGCCACGGAGTCGGCGACCACGCCGCCGCCGGCCTGGACGTAGGCGACGCCGTCGCGCATCAGGGCGGTGCGGATGGCGATGGCCGTGTCGGCGTCGCCCGCGAAGTCGAGGTAGCCGACCACGCCGCCGTACAGGGCGCGGCGTACGGGCTCGAGCTCTTCGATCAGCTGCATCGCCCGCACCTTGGGCGCACCCGAGAGCGTGCCGGCCGGGAAGCAGGCGGTGACGGCGTCGAACGCCGTCTTGCCCTCGGCCAGCTCGCCGGTGACGGTGGAGACGATGTGCATCACGTGGCTGTAGCGCTCGATCTGGAAGAAGTCGACCACGTGCACGCTGCCGGGGCGGCAGACCTTGCCGAGGTCGTTGCGGCCGAGGTCGACGAGCATGAGGTGCTCGGCGCGTTCCTTCTCGTCGGCCAGCAGGTCCTTGGCCAGCTGCGCGTCCTCATCCGGGTCGGCGCCGCGCCAGCGCGTGCCCGCGATGGGGTGCGTGGTCGCCCGGCCGTCGCGCACGGTGACCAGCGACTCGGGGCTGGAGCCGACGATGTCGAAGCCCTCCAGCCGCAGCAGGTACATGTACGGGCTCGGGTTGGAGGTGCGCAGCACGCGGTACACGTCGAGCGCGTCGGCGCCGGTCTCGATCTCGAACCGTTGCGAGGGCACGACTTGGAACGCTTCGCCGGCCTTGATCGCTTCCACGGCCTTGTCGACCGCGGCGTGGAAGTCCGCCTTTGTGCGGCGGCGCTTGAACTCCGGCGCCGGCCGGTCGAACGTGGCGACGGTGGGCGGCGCGGACACGCGCAGCTGCTCGGTCATCGCCGACAGGCGCTCCAGCGCGCTGTCGTAGGCCGCGTCCACGCGCTCGGGCGAGTCGTCCCAGTTGACCGCGTTGGCGATCAGCGTGACGGTGCCCTCGTGGTGGTCGAACGCCGCGAGGTCGGTGGCCAGGAGCATGGTCAGCTCGGGGATGTCGAGGTCGCGCTCGGCGAGCTCGGGCAGCTTCTCCAGCCAGCGAACGGCGTCGTAACCGATGTAGCCCACCATGCCGCCGGTCAGCGGGGGCAGGCCGGGCAGCGGCTCGGTGTGCAGCGCCTCGACGGTCGCGCGCAGCACCTGCAGCGGGTCGCCCTCGGTGGGCAGGCCGACGGGCGGCGTGCCGGTCCACACGGCCTTGCCGTCGCGCACGGTCAGCGCGGCCGGGCTGCGCACGCCCACGAACGACCAGCGCGACCAGGACTTGCCGTTCTCCGCCGACTCGAACAGGAACGTACCGGGCCGGTCGGCGCCGAGCTTGCGGTAGATCCCGAGCGGGGTCTCCCCGTCGGCGAGGACCTTGCGCACCACGGGGATCACGCGGCGGCCTTCGGCGAGGGCGCGGAACTCGGCGCGCGAGGGGCTGACCGGGCCGGGCCCGGCGGATTTGCCGGCTGCTGAGCTGACCATGCGCCCCATTGTGCCGCGCGGGCCTCGGCGGACCTTGGGCGGCCCTCGAATTCAGCACCTGTTGAATTCGAGGAAACGAGGAGTCATAGTGGACCCGTGAGCACCGAAGACACTACCTCCCGCAGGCGCGGCCGCCGGCCCGCCGGACAGGACACCCGCACGGCGCTGATCGAGGCCGCGCGCGCGGTGTTCGCGGAGCACGGTTACAAACGCGCCACCGTGCGCGCGATCGCCGCGCGCGCCGGCGTCGACGCGGCCATGGTCAACCACTGGTTCGGCGGCAAGGAGGGCCTGTTCGCCCAGGCCGTGCTCGAGCTGCCGTTCTCCCCGCTCGAGCTGCTCGCGACCCTGCGCGACGGCCCCGACGACAAGCTGGGCGAACGGATCGTCCGCGTCTTCGTCACCCGCTGGGACGGCGCCGGCGGCGACACGTTCCAGGCGCTCATCCGCAGCGTCGCGGGCCACGAGCTGGCCGCCACCGTGCTGAGGGAGTTCTTCTCACGGTTCTTCGCCGAGGTGATCGGCGACATCGGCTCCGACCAGGCCGGGCTGCGGACCACGCTGTGCGCCTCACAGGTCGTGGGACTCGGCATGGTCCGCTACATCGCCCGCTTCGAGCCGATCGCGTCGGCCGAGGTCGAAACGCTCGTCACGGCGATCGCGCCGAACCTGCAGCGGTACCTGACCGGGGATCTCGGGCTCTGAGCGGTTCACCGGTGGTCACCGCCACCGGGTACTGACCGCCTTCAGCACGAGCGCGTCGGCTCCCGGGACGAACAGCACCACGCGGCCGCCTTCGCCGGCGAGGAAGCCCCGGTGGCGTCCGCGGCCGAAGCGTGCGTACGCCCGGGACAAACCGTTGGCCGGCCGCAACCGCAGGCGGCTGCGGTCGGTGAACGTCGCGGGTGACGACGCCGGGCTCGTCGAAGTCGGCGTTCACGGCTCGCCAGCCGGTCCGCCGTGCCGCGCGCCGGCGCTGCCCCCACACCGTGGCTAGACCGTGAGATCGCGCTGGTGCGCCGCAGCGGACCTCGCCTCCTCGGCGGCGAACCGGTTCGCTCCGGTGACCATCATGCCGACTCAGACGACGACGGCCACGACGAACAAGGCCGCTCGCCCGCCCATCCGCTCGACCACTCGCTCGCCGCCCCCGGGCCGCGCCTCGTCCCCGGGCGGCAGCCACGGCTCGCCGTCACCGGGTGTCGCGCGGACCGCTGGAAACTTCGGCAGGCCGCGCCTTTTCTTGCCGACAGGGCGTTTGCTCATCGGCCCACCGGCCGGCCCGCGCGCGGACCGCACGCGAGCATCAGGACCAGTCGCGGCCCTCGCCACCGAGCCACGCGCGCTGGGGTTCGTGACGCCGGAAGAACGAGTAGCGGCCGGGCAGGGGCGTGGCACCCACGGTGTGGTCGACGGCGATCGTCGGCGTGCCGCGGGGCGGGTCCTTCACGTCGACGACCCGGCCGACCGCGCGCATCCCGCTCACGAGCAGCGCTTCCGCGGAAGCGTCCAGGGCGATCATGCCGCTCACGGTGAGCCGGCGGTCCGCCCGCTTGAAGAGCACGAACGAGCCTGCGATCGTCGCGGCCACCACGAGGCCCCACAGGGCGACCGCGCCGAGAGCTTGCCAGATCCGCGAGCCCACGGCCCGGTTCAACGTCACCGGGTCCGGCTTCGGCAGCGGCCCGGTGCGGGGTAGGAGAGGTTCGTCGTCTTCCTGGCGCGCGGTTTCGCCCGCGCCGGTCGTCCCCAGAGCCATCAGGAGAGCGTACGACCGGGAAATCTCGTTCCATCAGTGAAAAAGCTGCGATCCAGAACATCGGCGGGGAAGGCAACCGAGAGGGCCTGTCGAGCGTGCTGACGGTCCCTCAGCGGTCATCCGCCGCGGCGGGGATCGAACGCGCGCAAGGCCACCACGCGCGGGCCGCCGCGTCGGGAACCGTTGGGCAGCACCAGAACGAACCGGCGCCCCGACCCCGCGACCTTCGCTCCGGCCCGACGGTTCCCCTCGGCAGGAGGCACTCGCGTCAACGAGGTCGTGCGAGCGGCCACCCGACGGCCGCCGACAGAGAAGCGGACGACCTGCGCGTGGTCGGCGGGGTCGTAGGCCTGGACGCGGACGGGCCGCCACCCCGTGCGGCCGGCGAGCCGGCGGCGACGCGCCCAGCCCACGGCGAGGGTGATCGTCCACGGCAGGAGGATCACCACGAAGATCAGCGGGATGGAGAAGACCGCCATCCAGCCGTCGCCGACGTTCTGTTCGTCTGCGGTGCGCACGCGGGCCGGGTCGTCGGGGTCGTAGAACACCGAGACCGGTTCGCCCACTTCGTAGTCGCGGTCGGAGTCACGGTTGATCTCGGCCTGTTCGGGAACGCCGGCGGCGGTGTAGGAGACCGTGACGGTGGGCGTGCCGTCGCCGTCCCGGGGCGTGTCCACCGCCACGACCTTGCCGGTGACCTCGTCGCCGTGGTCGAGGAGCCAGTCGGCGCGCAGGCCCTGCCACCCGATGCCCAGCGCCGACGCCGGCACCACGAGCGCGCACAGCACCGCCAAGCCGACGGCCCGCCAGAACTGCCGGCGCAGCGCGCGATCTTCCAGTCCGGGCACGGCGGTCGAGGGCGCAGGAAGCGGTTCACCGGCGCTCTTATCGGTCTTCCCCAGGGCCACGGCCAAAGCGTACGACGGCCCTCTGCACCGCGGCCGCGGCCGTCCCACGGCGAGGACCGTGCCGGTGACCCACGCCCCGCGCTCCGGCAAGCGTTCGCCGCCGGTTCAGGTGAGCTTCCACTTCGAGGTGGACGTCGGGCGAAGCGGGATCGCGTACGGCTCGTCGTTGCGGGGGGCCAGCGGGCCGGACAGGACCGAGGCGGTCTTCGCCTCGACGGTGACGTGGCCCAGGCTCACGAGGACGGCGAGGAGGGGCGCCCACGTCATCCCCGTCGGCTGAGGTTCACGTCGTCCCGCAAGCGCGCGGTGTGCGGGTTGGCAGGGTCGTAGAACACCGGCATGATTTCGCCGGCGGTGTACCGGTGCCCGGAGAGGCGGTCGATCTCCGCGCGCGAACTCACGTCGGCGAGCGCGTGGTCGACGGCGACGACTCGGTCGCTCACGTCCGTCACCTCGCCGTCCGTGCGGGCACCGTGGATCAGGAGCGCTTCGGCCGCGGCGCTCGCCGGCAGCAGACCGGTGCACCCGGCGGGCAGCACGGCCAGCCACGCCACGCGGTCCACACGGAACGCCGGAACGGCGGCGAACCGCGCCGTCCCACCGACGGTGCTGCTCCTCGATCCGCTTGGCCCGCCGGCGCGCGGGCGTTCCGAGGCCACGTCGGCGCGCTCATCGGCGCCGCTCGACCCGGCGGAGGCGGACCAGCGAGGCGTTTCGACTCACCCGCGCGCGACCACGGTCGGCAGGGCGTACGGTGCTTCGCCGCGGCCGTGGCGGAAGAGGACCACCGACGCCGACCCCGTGCCGCCCAGCCAGGCGGGGCCGGTCGGTGTAGGTGCGCAGGAAGCGGGCGCCGTGTGTGGACGGCACGGCGCGCAGGCGGATGGCTTCACCGGAGGGCAGCGCACGTGGAAGTACGGCGCGTTCACGCCGCGGCCGGTGCGGGGCGCGAGGACGACGGTGGCCGTGCCCTCGTGCCGGCCCGTGCGGCGCACGGCGCGGGAGCGGCGGGACCAGCCGACGGAGCCCGTCGCGGCAACCAGGAAGCCAGCAGCACCAGGCTGACGCCGATCCAGGCGAAGTCGACGCCGTTCTCGCTCAGGCCGTCCTCGGCGGTTGTGCGAACGCGCGGCGGGTCGGCCGGGTCGAAGACCACCGTCACGGACTCGCCCGGGGTGCAGGCGGCCGTGGAGCTGCGGTCGACGCGTTCGGTCAGCACGCGGCCGCCGGCACGGAGGGACAAGTCGATCCAGCGGGTGCCCTTCGGCGGGGTGGCGGCGGAAACGACCGTCCCCGGCACGCGCGTGCCGGTCGCCAGCAGGGTATCCGCCGAATGGAGGACCCCAGCACCGCGACGAGCCCGCCCGCGCAGACCAGGCACCACAGCGCCGCGAGCGCCCACGCTCGCGAGGCGACGGCGCGCAGCCGCCGCGTCTCGCGGGCCAGATCGGCGCTCAGCGCGCGAGCAGCACGAATACCAGCGCGAGGACACCCGGCAGCACTTGCACCAGCAGGATCCGCTTCGAGGCCGTCGCGGCGCCGTACAGGCCGGCGACGATCACGCAGGCCAGGCCGTAGAGCTTGAACTGGAAGCCCGTCGGGTCGGTCGCGATGAGACTCCAGATCAAGGCCGCCGCGAGGAAACCGTTGTAGAGCCCCTGGTTCGCGGCGAGCGCCTTGCTCTCCTGCGCGAACGCCTCGGTGGTGCCGAACGCCGCTCGGGCGCGCGGGGTCGTCCAGAGGAACATTTCGAGCACCACGATGTAAATGTGGATGAGCGCGACCAGTCCCACCAGCACGTTCGCGACAACCGTCACGGGGTGTTCTCACTATCGTCGGCGAGGAGCAGGCGCTCCGCGGAGTCGAAACAGGTGTGGGTGCCCGTGTGGCAAGCCGGGCCGGTCTGGTCCACGCGCAGGAGCACTGTGTCACCGTCGCAGTCGATCCGCACTTCGCGGACGTGCTGGACGTGCCCGGAGGTCTCGCCCTTGACCCACAGCTCCTGGCGGCTGCGGGACCAGTAGGTCGCCCGCCGGGTGGTGAGGGTGGACTCCAGGGCCTCGTCGTTCATCCAGGCCATCATCAGCACGTCGGACGTCGAGTGCTCCACGACGACGGCCGCGATCAGGCCGTCGGCGTTGCGCTTGAGCCGCTGGGACAGGGTCGCGTCCAGGCTCATCGGACGACGACCCCGCCTTCACGCAAGGCGCCCTTGACGTCGCCGATCTTCAGCTGTCCGAAGTGGAACACACTTGCCGCGAGCACCGCGTCGGCGCCGGCCTCCACGGCCGGGAGGAAGTGCTCGACGGCGCCCGCGCCACCGCTGGCGATCACCGGCACGCGCACCGCGCGGCGGACCAGCTCGATCAGCGACAGGTCGAAGCCGGACTTGGTGCCGTCGGCGTCCATCGAGTTGAGCAGGATCTCGCCGACCCCCAGCTCCTCGCCGCGCGCGGCCCACTCGACCGCGTCGATGGCGGTGCCGCGGCGCCCGCCGTGGGTGGTCACCTCGAACCCCGACGCTGTCGGCTCGCCGCCCTCGGGCACGCGCCGCGCGTCGACCGACAGCACGATGCACTGGGCCCCGAACCGGCGCGACGCCTCGCGCAGCAGCTCCGGACGCGCGATCGCGGCCGTGTTGATGCTCACCTTGTCCGCGCCCGTGCGCAGCAGGCGGTTCACGTCGTCGTTCGAGCGCACGCCACCGCCCACGGTCAGCGGGATGAAGACCTGCTCGGCCGTGCGGCGGACCACGTCGAAGGTGGTCTCGCGGTTACCCGACGACGCGGTGACGTCGAGGAAAGTCAGCTCGTCGGCGCCTTCGTGGTCGTACAGCCGGGCCAGCTCCACCGGGTCGCCGGCGTCGCGCAGATCGGCGAAGTTGACGCCCTTCACCACGCGACCCGCGTCGACGTCCAGACACGGGATCACCCTCACCGCCACAGCCATGCCACCAGGGTAGCCGTCCACCTGCGACGGTCCGCCCGCCCGGTCGGAGCACGGGCGGTCACAGGACGGGAGGAGTCCAATCCCACAGGGGCGCGGCCTGCCGCCGGATCACCGACGCGGGCATCAGCGGCACGGTCACCGCCAGCAGCGCGTGCAGCCACCACGCCGACGACGTGTCGGCCACCGCCTTGCCGCGCGCCTGCTTCGTGACGTACGCCGCACGCGGGCGGCGCGCGGCGTCGTACGCGGCGAGCGCCTCGGGCACGGGGTGGTCCCGCAGCGAGGCGGCGAGGACCACGGCGTCCTCGATCGCCTGGCACGCGCCCTGGCCGAGGTCCGGCGGCACGGCGTGAGCCGCGTCACCGAGCAGCGCGACGCGCCCGCTCGTGAACGCGGGCAGCGGATCGAGGTCGAGGATGTCGTTGTGCAGCACGGCGTCCGGCCGCGTCGCCGCCACGAGCTCGCGGGCCTCGGCGGACCAGTCCTCGACGCGGCGGGTCACCTCGGCGTGCTCACCGGGGTAGCGCACGCCGGGTGTGGCCTCGGCGGCGCCGAGGGCCCAGCAGGCGCGGCCGCCGGGCAGCGGATGGATCATGAAGTACGCGCCACGGCCCATCGTGAAGCTGCCACGCACCGGCGGCGCCGCACCGCGTTCGGTGACCCCGCGCCAGGCCGTGTAGCGGAACCCGGGCCCGGGCGCGGCGGGGAACAGCCGGCCGCGAAGTCCACTGTGGACACCGTCCGCCGCCACGATCACGTCCGCGTCCACTCCGGACGATTCGGTCACTTCGGTTCCCGTGCGCACCATGGTTTCCGGCAGCTCCGCCAGCAAAGCCGAATGCAGCTCCGCACGGTGGAACGCGGCGAGCGGCTCATCCCGACCGGCCCGGAACCGGCGCAGGAAGCGGCCCGAGGACGTCCGAAGGGTCCCCGTGACCTCCGAGGGCGCCGAGTGCTTCCGCACCCGCTCTCCGATCCCCAACGCGTCGAGCGCCCGCATCGCGTTGGGTGCCAGGGAAAGCCCGGCCCCGATCTCCCGCAGCTCGGGCGCGCGCTCCAGCACCGTGACCTCGTGTCCCCTGCGGCGCAACGCGATCGCGGCCGTCAGTCCGCCGATCCCGCCGCCCACCACCGCGGCCTTCACTGCGGCTCACCCGCGTCCGCGAACTCCTCGGCCAGCCACGCGAACGCCGCGTCGGCGCTGCGCACGCGCGCCGCCCGGCCGCCGTCGCGTTCGAGCAGCTCGATGCCGGCGGTCGTGATGTCGCGGAACGAGCCCAGCGTGGCGATGCGGCGGCGGATCACGCGCTGCCACGCGTCGTCGTCCACGCGGTAATAGGCGGTGCGCTCGCCGCGACCGAGCCGTTTGCCGACGAGCCCGGCGTCGAGCAAAAGCCGCAGGTTCGTGGTGAGCGACGCGCGGCTCGCGGCCACCGCCTCGGCCAGCTGCGCCGCCGACTGCTCCGGCGGGTGGCACGCCATCAGCCAGCCGAGCACGCGCCCCGCGATCGGCGGCAGGCCGTACTCCTGCGTGAGGAAGCCCGCGACCCGCTCGACCCAGTCGAGCACCTCGTCGTCCATGTAGGTCAGCATAGGCTAGTCACCGCTGAAATTTGATCGAAACGCATCAGAACGGCCCCCTCGCGCGTCTGTGCATTGTGACCACCAGCTTCGACGAGTTCGTCGCGGAACGCCTCGACGGGCTCCTGCGCTACGCGACCGTCCTCACCGACGATCCGTACCTGGCGCAGGACATCGTCCAGGACGTGTTGCTGCGGGCCCAGGAGCGCTGGGCGAAGATCGACTCGCCGCCCACGTACGTGCGCCGGATGGTCACCAACGAGTACCTGTCCTGGCGGCGCCGCGCGGTCCGGCGCGTGGTGCCGTCGAGCCACGAGGTACTCGACGCGATCAGCCCGCCGGCGGCCGACCCGTCGGTGGCCTACGACGAGCGCGACGAGATGCTGGCCCGCCTCGCGACGCTGCCGCGCAAGCAGCGTGCGGCGCTGGTGCTGCGCTACTACGAGAGCTACTCCGACGAGGAGATCGGCGACGTTCTCAGATGCGCCACCTCCACCGTGCGGAGCCAGATCTCGCGCGCGCTCGCGACTCTGCGCGACACGGCGCGCCCCTTGCCCACCATCCTGACGACCGGAGCCGGAGAATGAGCCAGCCCGCCCGCGACACCGAGACGCTGCTGCGCGACAGCCTCGAACGGCTTGCCGAACGCGCTCCCGACGGTCGCGAAGTCCGCAACGCCCTGGTCCGCGCCCGCCAGGCACGGCGGCGGCCCCGGTTGGCGTTGGTGGCGGTGGCCGCCGCGGTGGTCGCGGTGACTGTCGGGGTGTCGGTCGTGGTCACGTGGCCCTCGCGAGTGCCGCCTGCCGCGGGTGAGCCTGTGCTGGGATATGCGCCGGGGTGGTTGCCCGCCGGGTTCACCGAGCAGTACCGGTCGGCCGGCCCGGCAACGACACCACAGGTACGCCGGTGGTTCGCCGGGCCCAGCCGGATCGAACTGTCCGCGTTTTCGACGAAGGACCCCGAGTGGTCGGCGACCGCGCTGCGCATCGCCGCCCTCCGTGACCAGGTGCTGATCCACGGGCGCATCGCGATGCTGACCGGCTCCACGACGTCGGCGGTGCTGACCTGGTCGCCCGACGAGACTCATGTGCTGCGGGCCGAGGTCGATGCCGTGCCCTCGGCGAGGGCGGTCGCGCAGCGGATCGCCGAGGATGTTTCGGAGAGCGAGCCGATCCCGGTTCGCGGGGAGGCGCGGTTCGGGCCGCTGCCGGCCGGGCTTCGGGAGACGGCGACGACGGTCAGCGGGATGAGTGCTGCGGAAGCGACGACGACGTTGGAGGCGGGGCCGGTGCGAGCCACGGTGGGGGCGGCCTCGCCTGGTATCGGTGGGTCGGTGCCGGTCATGGTGCGCGGCGTGCCGGGTGCGGCCGTGGCGGATCTGGTGACGGTGCGGCTGGCTTCGGGTCGTTGGCTCACGGTTTCGGGGAAGGTGCCGCGGGCGGAGTTGGTGGCCGTCGCCGCGGCCGTGGTGTTGGACCCTGTCCCGGATTACGGCTGGCTGGGGTCTTGATCGCGGCTAGTGTGGGCGCATGCCCACGGAGCTGAGCCGGTTTGCCGGTGAGAAGTACGTCGTTCTCACCACGTTTCGCCGGGACGGGCGGGCTGTGCCTACCGCTGTTTGGTTCGGGATTGACGGTGCTGAGCTGCTGGTGTACTCGGAACGCAAGGCGGGCAAGGTAAAGCGGATTCGCAACAGCGGCCGGGTGGAGATCCAGGCGAGTGATGTTCGCGGTCGTACACATGGGCCCACGGTCGCCGGAACCGCACGGCTGCTGGACGACGCCGGGACTGAGCGGGTGCGCAAGGCCCTTCGCCGCCACTACCCGCTGGTGGGGCCGGTGTCGATGTTTTTCAGCAAGCTTCGTGGTGGTCCACGGAGGACGATCGGGATCGCGGTCAAGTTGGACGAAGGCTGAGCGGTCCCGGTCACCGGGCGACACTCAGCCCCTCGGACAGCTTCGCCGGGTCGTGCCCCGGATCCACGCCCTCGACCAGCACCACGTCACCCACCAGGTGGTCGGTGCGCAGCGGCAGGATCTCGCGATACGCGGGCGAGGCGTACCAGCCTCGGGCCCGGCCCAGGTCAGGGAAGGCGATCACGACGATCGGACCCGGCCACACTCCCTCGACAACCTGCGCTTGTGCGCCGTGCACCAGGAACCGTCCCTCGAACGGGTCCAGAGTGGACTGGATGCGCCGCAGGTACTCACCCACCTCGGGGTGGATCACACCAGGCTGGCGAAGGTGGGCGATGGCGTAGGCGGTCATCTCCGTCTCCTCGGTCGGATCGGTTCCCTGTCGAGAACCGATCCTGCCGAGAAGAGGTAAGCATGTCGATTACCCGCGGGGTAATGACCAGGGCTGTTCTGACAAGCCTTGATCCAGGCGATCACGGCGTGCAGGAGCGCGCGAGGGGTGTGCGGGGTGTGGGGGGCACCCCGATTTTTGATTGTCTCTACCGTGTTGGGGAAAAGAATCGGGGGGCCGGCCGGGGCAAGGATGCGGGGAGGGGTTGGGGTTCGCGGGTTGCGTTGCCGGGTGGGGGTTGGGTGGGGGCAAGAGCGCGCACGGCCGGGGGGCACCGACGTGATGCAGGCGGCCGGCGGTTCGGCGGGGGCAAGAGCGGCCCCAATGTGGCGTTCGGTGCGTTGAGCGCAACGAACGCCACATTGGGTGCGCTGGACGCAACCAACGCCGCATTGGAGTGAGGTGAGGAGGCGCTGAGTGAGTGGGGCGGGGGCGTCAGCGGACGGCGGCCAGGGCTTCCGGCAACGTGAAGGCCCCGGCGTACAGGGCCTTGCCGACGATGGCGCCTTCGACGCCGTCGCAGGAGAGTCCGGCCAGCGCTTTCAGGTCGTCCACACTGGACACACCGCCGGAGGCGATCACGGGGGCGTCGGTGCGGGCGGCGACTTCGCGGAGGAGGTCGAGGTTCGGGCCCTTGAGGGTGCCGTCCTTGCTGACGTCGGTCACCACGTAGCGGGCCACGCCGTCGCGGTCGAGGCGTTCCAGGACTTCCCAGAGATCGCCGCCGTCCGAGGTCCAGCCACGCGAGGACAGGCGGTGGCCGGCCTCGGTGATCCGCACGTCGAGGCCGATGGCGACGCGGTCGCCGTAGGTGGTGACGACCTTGGCCGTCCAGGAGGGGTCCTCCAGGGCCGCGGTGCCGAGGTTCACGCGCCGCGCGCCGGTGGCCAGAGCGGCTTCCAGGGAGGCGTCGTCGCGGATGCCGCCGGAGAGCTCCACTTGCACGTCGAGGCGGCCGATCACCTCCGCCAGCAGCTCACGGTTCGAGCCCTTGCCGAAGGCCGCGTCGAGGTCGACCAGGTGGATCCACTCGGCGCCGTCGCGCTGCCAGGCGAGCGCGGCGTCGAGCGGGCTGCCGTAGGAGGTCTCGGTGCCGGCCTCACCCTGGACGAGTCGGACGGCCTGGCCATCGGCCACATCAACTGCGGGAAAGAGCGTGAAAGTCACTGCGACAGCGTAAAGGCGCCGGTCACGGTGCCGAACCACCGGGCCGACCTACCGCACCGGACTAGAGAGTGGCCAGCCAGTTGCGCAGCAGCTTCGCGCCCGCGTCGCCCGACTTCTCAGGGTGGAACTGCGTGGCCCAGAGCGGGCCGTTCTCCACTGCCGCGACGAAGTCCTCGCCGTGGTTGGCCCAGGTCACCTTCGGCTGCCGCCCCGCCAGGCCGGACTCCAGCTCCCACTCGCGCGCCGCGTAGGAGTGCACGAAGTAGAAGCGCTCGTCCGGGTCGAGGCCGGCGAACAGCTGTGAGTCCGCGGGCGCGCGGACGGTGTTCCAGCCCATGTGCGGAAGCACGTCGGCGTGCAGTCGCTCGACGGTGCCGGGCCACTCCCCCGTGCCCTCGGTCTCCTCGCCGTGCTCGACGCCGCGGCTGAAGAGGATCTGCATGCCGACGCAGATGCCGAGCACGGGACGGCCGCCGGCGAGGCGCTTGCCGATGATGCGGTGCCCGTGCACGTCGAGCAGCCCCGCCATGCAGGCGGAGAAGGCTCCCACCCCGGGCACGACCAGCCCGTCGGCCTCGAGCGCGGCATGCGGGTCGGCGGTGACCTCCACCTCGGCGCCGGCGCGCGCGACGGCGCGTTCGGCTGAGCGGAGGTTGCCGGAACCGTAGTCGAGGATCACCACACGAGACACACCTCAAGCGTAGTCCCGGGATGGGCGCACACGTCAGCCGCGGCGGAAGGAGTAGACGTCCGTCACGGTGTTGCAGGGCGCGGGCGGCACGACCTCCACGCGCAGAGTGCCCGTCGGCGCGTCGTAGTCCACGCCTTCCGGGGTGAACGCGCCGGCGCAGGTGCTCGACAGCGGCAGCTGCCCGAGCTCCTTCACGTGCGCCCGCACGTCGTGGCCGGTGAGCGCGTGCTGCAGGTCGACCTGCAGCAGCTGGTAGCTCGCGGGGTACAGGTCGTTGTTGGAGTCCGACGTCGCGCAAAACAGGCGCGTCGCCGAGACGAAGTCGCAGCCCTGGGCCGCGCGGATCGGGTCGTCGAGGTGGATCCGCGCCGCGAGCGGCAGGTCGCCGGCCACGCGCGGGGCGCGGCGGTTGAGGAACGGCGTCGGCGAGACGAACAGCTCCGTCGCCTCGCCGAGCGCGCCCGAGACGAGCCACTGGCCGTCGGGGCTCACCGCGACCTGGGCGTTGGCGTTGGCCGCGGGTTCATCGGCCGCGAGCGGGTGCACGAACTGCGTGGTCTGCCCGGACGGCGAGGTGACCAGGTACATCTTCGACACCGGCGGGGTGGTGACGGTGTCCTGGTAGACGTCGAAGGTGTATCCGCGCAGGGAGTCGGGGTCGCCGACGTGGCCCCATCCCTCGTCCTTGAGCGGCTGCGGGATCGTGGTGCCGTTGCGGTACACGGTCTGCGGTGCCCGGCCCGGCAGCCGCAGCGTGGTGATGCCTTCGCCGCTGATCGAGTTGGCGACCGCGGTCTTGCCCACCTGGTGCCAGCCGCCGAGGGAGGCGGCGGGGCTCGCCGAGGCGAAGGTGGCGCAGCCCAGCAGGGCCGCGGTGGAGAGTACGAGGGCTTTCGCCGCCGACGTCGACAGACGCATGGTTCGCTCCTTCGCGAACGTGACCTTGGCGGCGGCCGCGAATTTTTGCACGCGACCCCGTTTCACCGGAGGCCCCGCTGGGTATTCACCCGTTCGGCTGAGGCGCCGCCGGCGCCCCCGGACAAGGGAAGAGGAAGACATGTCCGAGTCGGACCTCCTCTGCCAGATGTTCGAAGCGTGGCGCGACGACATCAACAGCGTGCCGTTTCCGCAGTTCACGACACTGGTGATCCCTCCGCAGCCCTCCCGTGCACAAGTCAACGCATGTCGTTCTCGTGACGCTCGCAAAGAGAACGTGATGAATCCCACGCACTGGAACCGGGGTCATCTGTGATTTCCTGCTGGCACCGCGTCGACGCGAGCCAGTAGGAGCAGCCGATGAGCAAGAACCCGGATCCACACGACTTCCTCGATCTCGACGCAGGACTGGCCGACGAGGATCGGGCCATCCGGGACGCGGTCCGCGACTACGCCCGCGACCAGCTCCTCGACCACGTGGCCGACTGGTACGAGTCGGGCTCGCTGCCCGCGCGCGACCTGGCCAAGGGCTTCGGGCAGCTCGGCCTGCTGGGCATGCACCTGGAGGGCTACGGCTGCGCCGGCACGAGCGCGGTGGCCTACGGCATCGCGTGCCGCGAACTGGAGGCCGTCGATTCCGGCCTGCGCAGCTTCGTCTCCGTGCAGGGCTCGCTCGCGATGTTCGCGATCCACCGCTGGGGCAGCGAGGAACACCGGCAGGAGTGGCTGCCGAAGATGGCCGCGGGTGAAGCACTGGGGTGTTTCGGCCTCACCGAACCCGACGCCGGCAGCGATCCGGGCAGCATGCGCACCCGCGCGGTGCGCGACGGCTCCGACTGGGTGCTCACCGGCACGAAGATGTGGATCACCAACGGCACCGTCGCCGACGTGGCCGTGGTCTGGGCGCAGACCGACGAGAGCATCCGCGGCTTCGTGGTCCCGACGTCGACGCCGGGCTTCACCGCCAACGAGGTGAAACACAAGCTGTCGCTGCGCGCGTCGCTCACGGCCGAGCTCGTACTCGACGGCGTGCGCCTGCCGGAATCCGCGGCGTTCCCGGAGGTGCGCGGCCTGCGTGGCCCGCTGTCCTGCCTCAACGAAGCGCGCTACGGCATCCTGTTCGGCGTCGTCGGCGCGGCCCGCGCGTGCTACGAAGCGGCGCTGGACTACACGCTTTCGCGCGAGCAGTTCGGCAAGCCTCTGGCGAGCTTCCAGCTCACGCAGCGCAAGCTGGCCGACCTGCTGGTCGAGGTCAACCGCTCGGGGCTCGTCGCGCTGCAGATCGGCCGGCTCAAGGACGCCGGCCAGCTGCACCACAACCACGTGAGCTTCGGCAAGCTGGCCAACGTCCGCTCGGCGCTCGACGTTGCCCGCACCGCCCGGTCGATGCTGGGCGCCAACGGGATTTCGCTGGAGTACCCGGTGATGCGGCACATGGCGAACCTCGAGACGGTGCTGACGTACGAGGGCACCGAAGAGATGCACGCGCTGTCGCTGGGCCAGTCGGTCACGGGCATCGCGGCGTTCCGCTGACCGTCCGAAGCGGACGGGTCGCCGGGACCCCCAGCCCCGGCGACCCGAAGCTCACGGCCGTAGGAAATCCTTGAGGGACAACGCGATCGAGCTCGCGTCGAGGCCGTGCACGAGGTCGTGATCGGCCCGCGTCCCGTAGGTCCGCACTTCCGTGTCGCGCAGCGTGCCGACGGACAGCAGCCGGTGCGGAACGTCTCGCAGCGCCTCGCTCACGTGGTGCGCCGAAGTGCCCTTCAGGTACGGCTCCACGAGCACGACGTCGGCGACGTCCCCCACGGCGGCCCGCAGTCCCGCCGCGTCGAACGGGCGGATCGTCGACGTGTACAGCACCGTCACGTCGAGGCCTTCGCTCGCGGCGAGCACCCGGTCGAGCACCGGGCCCACGGCGAGCACGACGCCGTTGCCACCGCGGCGCACCCGCTGGAACCCGACGCCGAGGTGCGGTTCGGCGTTCTGGTCGGCCGAGAGCCGCAGGTACACGCGGCTGTCGCCGGGCACGGAGTCGAGCAGCAGGCGGCGGGCCTCGTCGGGGTGGCCGGGCACGTGGACGTACCAGCACGGCAGGGAGTCGATCAGCGCGACGTCGCCCGGCGACTGGTGCGTGCGTCCTTCCGCCGGCATGTCGTAGGAAGAGCCGTAGGACACGAGCACGGCGCCCGCGTCCTGGTGGACCAGGTCGAGCTTGATCTGCTCGAACGCGCGCTCCACGAGGAACGACGAGAACGTGTGGATGATCGGGCGCAGGCCGGCCAGCGCGAACCCCGCGCCCGTGCTCACGAGCAGCTGCTCGCGGATGCCGACGTTGACCACCCGGTCCGGGTGCCGCCGCGCCACGCCGGCGAGCTGGGCGGCGGAGATGTCGGCGAGGACGACGGCGACGTCCGGGTCGGCGTCCACGATCTCTTCGGTGGTGGCGAGGAAGGTTTCGCGCATGTTCAGCGTGGTCGGCATGTCCGTCAGCCCTTCGGTTCGACAACGGCGACCACAGCGAGCGGGCGCCCCGGGTGTTCGGTGGTGAACGCGTCGTAGAGCGCTTCGTGGTCGCGGCCGGAGACGGTGCGCGTGGCCCAGCCCTCGACCTCGAACCGGCGCGCGACGCCGCCGGGCCAGCCGTGCGTGGCCGACTGGTTGTCCACGACCACAGTGGTCAGGTTTTCCAGGCCGAGGCGCGCGGCGACGACGATCGCCTCGGAGTTGGAGCCTTCGTCGAGTTCGGCGTCGCCGACGAGCGTCACCACGCGGCCGCAGTGGCCGCGCGCCCGCTGGCCGAGCGCGGTGCCGAGGGCGATCGGCAGGCCGTGGCCGAGCGAACCGCTGGAAATCTCGACACCGGGCGCGCGTTTGCGGTCGGGGTGGTGGCCGAGCCGGGAGCGCGCCGAGGACCAGTCGGCGAGCTCGGCCTCGTCGAGGAAGCCCTTGACGGTGAGCACGGCGTAGTAGGCCATCGGCCCGTGTCCCTTGGAGAGCAGGAACCGATCGCGGCCGGGGTCGTGGAAGTTTTCGGGCGAGATGTCGAGCACGCGGTCGTAGAGCACCCAGAGAACATCCACTGTGGACTCTGCCGCGGCCTGGTGCTTGTCGTCGCCGGTCATCAGCGAGATCAGCCGGGGCAGATCCGCGTATGCCGTTGCTGTGGTGGTCATGCTCCCACGGTGCAACCTCGACCAATGTCCAGGTCAAGCGCTAACCTGGACCAATGACGAGGTTGGCGGAGCACTTGAGCATCGGGCAGGTCGCCGAACGCAGCGGCGTCCCGCACACGGCCCTGCGGTTCTACGAGGACAAGGGGCTCATCACGTCCGAGCGCTCGGCGGGCAACCAGCGCCGCTACCCGCGTTCGGTGCTGCGGCGCATCGCGTTCATCCGGGCCGCACAGCGCGTGGGCCTTTCCCTGGAGGACATCAGCGGCGCGCTTGCCACGTTGCCCGCCGACCACGCGCCCACGAAAGCCGACTGGGCGCGGCTCTCGCGCGAGTGGCAACACGAGCTCGACGCACGCATCGACGCCCTGCAGCGCCTGCGCGACCGTCTCACCGGCTGCGTCGGCTGCGGCTGCCTCTCGCTGCGCAGCTGCAGCCTGTACAACGCCGACGACGAGCTGGCCCGCTTCGGCCCCGGCGCGAGCAAGCTGCGTCCGGTTTCCGAGGGCGGCATCTGAATTTCCGTTGTGGTGACGGAGCCGATGTGAGTCACTGGGTGTCGTATGGATGAGAAACAGCTGATCCGCGTCTCGAAGCGGCTCTCCCGCCACCTGCGCCACGAACCCGAAGCGATCGGCCTCACGCTCGACTCCGCCGGCTGGGTCGGGGTCGACAAGCTCCTGGCGGCGTTGCGTGCCCACGGCGTGCGGGTGAGCCGGACCGAGCTGGCGGAAGTGGTGGAGCGCAACAACAAACAGCGCTTCGCCTTCGACCGGAGCGGAACGAGGATCCGCGCGAACCAGGGGCACAGCGTCAGCGTCGAGCTGGGGCTGGAGAGCCTCGCTCCGCCCGAGGTGCTCTACCACGGCACCGCGACGCGTTTCCTGTATGCGATTTGCCGGGAAGGCCTGCGCCCGATGCGCCGCCACGCCGTGCACCTGTCAGCCGCCGTCGAAACCGCGCTCGCGGTCGGGGCCCGGCACGGCCGTCCGGTGGTGCTCCGGGTTGCGGCAGGCGAAATGGCCGCCGCCGGACACGAGTTCCAGCGCAGCGAGAACGGGGTGTGGCTGACCGCCGCCGTCGCGCCGGAGTTTCTGACCCAGAACTAGCCCGGTCATCGGGGCAGGGTGGGCCCCGCCGCCCGGCGACGCAGCACGCGCGATCACCGAAGCCCCGCCATCGCGGCGAATGGCCACCGCGCCCGTCCAACTCGACGTCATGCCGGTGGCGCACTGCAGGCACAGTTCCAGCGCAGTGAGAACCCCCGCCCGCGGTGCCGTCGGCACGTCCGGACCAAGCCGACTCGGTCGTGGTGGCGCTCAGTCGTGGTGCCGGCGGGGCCGGCCGAGCAGCCGGCGGCCGACGTCGACGAGCTCGCGGCGCAGGCTTTCGTCGTCGAGCTGCGCGATGTCCGGCGAGCCGCCCGTCATGGCGAGGCCGGTGAGCGTGACCAGCGCCGCCACCCGTGACGAGATGTCGGGCTCGGGCCCGGCCAGGATGTCGATGAGGGCGTTCTTGAAGCCCTCCATCCCGCGCGTCGAGTTCTCGATCGCGCGGTTGATGCCCGGATCGCTGGAGAACAGCGCGACGAGCACGCGGTGGCGCACCACCAGATCCACGAACCCCTCGAGCAGGTAGTCGACCTGCGTGCCGCGGCGGCGCTGCTTCGCGGCCTCCGACACGATGTGGTCGAGCTCGCGGATGGCGGGCGCCGCGACGGCCTCGGTGATCTCCGCCTTGGTCTTGAAGTGGTAGTACACGGCCGCCTTGGTCACCCCGAGCGCGTCGGCGATCATTTGCAGCGACGTGCCCTCCACGCCGTGTTCGGCGAACAGCCGCAGCGCGGTGCCGAGCAGCCGCGTCCGAGTGTCCTCTGCCGGGGCGGCGGTAGTCATCGTTCCTCCTCGTCAAGCCCGGGAAGCGTACGTGAGAGCTAGTCGATCGGCAAACCGAGATACTTGCCGATCGACAAGCAATCTACTAGCCGTGCGGCTAGTCACATACTTGCCGATCGGCTAGCTTCGGCCTCACTGGTTCGTGTGACGAAGGCCCTATCCGGGCGAAACGGAGAAACACTCGTGGCGACATTCTGTACCGGCTCGGCCGGTTGTCGTTCCGGCGACGCGCTCTCGTCTCGGCCGTGTGGGCGGCCGTGCTCGTGGCACTCGGCATCGGTGCGCTCACGCTGTCGGGCCAGCTCTCGGACTCGGTAACGATCCCCGGCACCGAGTCCCAGCAGGCGATCGACCGACTCCAGGCGAAGTTCCCGCAGGCCGCGGCCGGTGGCGCGACCGCGCGGGTCGTGATCGCGGCCCCACAGGGCCACACCGTGACCGACGCCGCCGGCAAGACCGCGGTCGAGTCGACAGTGGCGAGCCTGAAGACGGCGCCGAAGGTCGCGAGCGTGGCCGACCCGTTCCAGGCGAAGTCGATCTCGCCGGACGGCCGCGTGGCGCTCGCCCAGGTGAGTTACCAGGTCAAGGGCTTCGAGCTCACGGACAGCGACCGGCAGGCTCTGCTCGACAGCGCGAACGGCGCCGAGCAACGCGGTTTCGAGGTCGAGTTCGGCGGCGACGCGGTGCAGGCGATGCCCGCGACCGGCGCGACTGAGGGCCTCGGCGTGGCCGTGGCGGCCGTCGTGCTGATCATCACGTTCGGGTCGCTGCTGGCCGCCGGCATCCCGCTGCTCACCGCGCTGATCGGCGTCGGCATCGGCATGGCGGGCATCATGCTGGCCTCGGGTTCGCTCGAGCTGAACTCCAACACCCCGGTGCTGGCCCTGATGATCGGGCTCGCCGTGGGCATCGACTACGCGTTGTTCATCGTCTCCCGTTACCGGCACGAGCTCAGCATCGGGCGAGAACCCGAGGAGGCCGCGGGCCGAGCCGCGGGCACAGCCGGGTCCGCGGTGGTGTTCGCCGGGCTCACGGTGATCATCGCCCTGGCGGGGCTCACCGTGGTCGGCATCCCGTTCCTCGGCCAGATGGGCCTCGCCGCGGCCGCTACCGTCGCGATCGCCGTGCTCATCGCGCTCACGCTGCTGCAGGCCATCCTCGGCATCGCCGGTGCCCGCGTCCTGGGCGGCCGGATCCGCTTGCGCCGCAAGACGGACAAGGCTTCGCACGGCGAGCGCTGGGCCTGGTTCGTCGCCCGACACCGCCGGTCCGTGCTGCTGACGGCGCTCGCCGGTCTCGTCGTGGTCGCCATCCCGGCGCTGAGCATGCAGCTCGGCCTGCCCAACGACAGCACCGCGGCGCCGGATTCGACGCAGCGCAAGGCCTACGACCTCGTGAGCGAGAGCTTCGGAGCCGGGGCCAACGGCCCGCTGCTCGTCGTCGTCGACACCGGGGTGAACCACGACCCCGAGGCGCTGAAGCAGGCTGTCGCGGGCATCAGCACGCTGCCCGACGTCGCCGGGGTGACCCCGCCTCGCGTGAACGCCGACGGGGACACGGCGCTGCTGACTGTGATCCCGAAGAGCGGGCCGAGCAGCAAGCAGACCGAGGACCTTGTGGCGGCGATCCGCGCGCAGTCCGAGCCACTGCACGAGACCACGGGCGCGAGCCTGGCCGTGACCGGCCAGACCGCCGCGAACATCGACGTGTCCGAGAAGCTGTCCGACGCGATGATCCCCTACCTGGCGCTGATCGTGGGCCTCGCGTTCATCCTGCTGATGCTGGTGTTCCGCTCGATCGTCGTGCCGCTGAAAGCGACGCTCGGTTTCCTCGGCTCGGTGGTCGCGACGTTCGGCGCCGTGGTCGCGGTGTTCCAGTGGGGCTGGCTGACCGACCTGTTCGGCGTCGCGTCGACCGGGCCGATCATGAGCATGCTGCCGATCCTGCTCATCGGGGTCCTCTTCGGCCTCGCGATGGACTACCAGGTGTTCCTGGTGACGCGGATGCGCGAGGAGCACGTGCACAGCGCCGACCCGCAGGAGGCCATGGTCACCGGCTTCCGCCACGGCTCGCGCGTGGTCACAGCGGCGGCCCTGATCATGATCAGCGTGTTCGCGGGCTTCGTGCTGGCGGAGTCGACGCTGATCCAGTCGATCGGCTTCACGCTCGCCTTCGGTGTGCTGGTGGACGCGTTCGTGATCCGGATGACGATCGTCCCGGCCGTGATGTCGCTGCTCGGGCGCCACGCCTGGTCGCTGCCGCGCGGCCTGCACAAGGTGCTGCCGAACGTCGACGTGGAGGGTGAGGGCCTGGCCAAGGCGCTCGAAGCGTCCGGCGCCCGCGGCAGCCGCGGTGACGACGAGCGCGAGCCCGCTCGCGTGTGAGGCCGCGCCGGCCGTCCGGCGGGTCGCTCAGCCGACCAGCCAGGCGACGGCGCCGCCGATCGCCAGCAGTGCCGCGACACCCAGCGCCACGGCGATGAACTTCGCCGTCTTCCACGTGGAGTAGACGCCACCGGCCAGGAAGCCCGCGAGGGCCAGCAGCAGGACGGCGACAACCTCTTTGCTCACGAGGCTCAGCGTGCCACACGGCCCTGGCCCGGCCGGGACTGGGCAGCGGCGCTCTTCGGCACCGGTGCGCACGCACGCCGGCCGGCGTCGAGCGTGACGCACGTCTCCCTCGCTGCCTCAGGATCGAGCCGACCGTCGCGTCCGGCGGCTCGACGTGGCAAGCTCTGCGGGTGAGTGGTGCCGCCGATACCGAGATCGTCCTGACCCCCCTCGACGAGCAAGCCTTGATCCGGCTGCTCGACGTCGCGGTCGAGGGCGCCGACCCGCTTGACGTGATGCCGCCGATGGACGGCCCGCCGGGCTGGACACCCGAGCGGCGTGAGGCGTTCCTGGTGTTCCACCGACGGTTTTCGCTCGACCCGGAGACGGCGACCACCACCGCTTGGACCATCCAAGTCGGCGGCACCATCGTCGGCGGCGCGCGGCTGCACCCCGTCCACCGTGGCAAGTCGGTCGAGATCGAGGCCCAGGTCTGGGTCGCCCGCCGGGCTCGGGGCCGCGGGATCGGCAAGTGGGTCACCGAGACCCTGATCGACGCGGCCCGCGAAGGCGGCGGGGGCCGGTACGTCGCTTCCACCACCACGGACAACAAGGCGGCACAACGCCTGATGAAATCCGTCGGCGCGAATATCGACCTGCGTGAAGACGGAGTCGACTCGCACCTCGAGATCTAGCCAGGCGTGGTACCGACCCGGGGCGCTTTCGCTACAGAACGCCCTTGGTGGACGGAATGCCGCCCGCGCGCGGGTCGGGTTCCGTGGCCGCGCGCAGAGCCCGCGCGACGGCCTTGTACTCCGCCTCCGCGATGTGGTGCGGGTCGCGGCCGTGGATCACGCGCACGTGCAGCGCGATCTGCGCGTGGAACGACAACGAGTCGAACACGTGGCGCGTGAGCACGAACGGGTAGTTGTTGCCGATCGTGAAGGTGTTGAACTGCTCCGGCTCGCCCACGTGCACGCAGTACGGCCGGCCCGAGACGTCGATCGCCGCGTGGGCCAGGGTTTCGTCCATGGGGATCCACGCGTCGCCGAAGCGGCGGATGCCGCTCTTGTCGCCGAGCGCCTGGCGCAGGGCCTGGCCCAGGACGATGGCGGTGTCCTCGACGGTGTGGTGCGCGTCGATGTGGATGTCGCCGGTGGCCTCGACCTTGAGGTCCAGCGAGCCGTGCACGCCGAACGCCGTGAGCATGTGGTCGTAGAACGGCACGCCGGTGGAGATCTCGACCTGGCCGGAGCCGTCCAGGTCCAGCTGGACCAGGATCGACGACTCCTTGGTCGTGCGTTCCACCTTGCCGATGCGGGTCATCGCGGTACTTCCTTACTCGCCTCGAGGAACGCGTCGTTCTCTTCCGGGGTGCCGATGGTCACGCGCAGGTGGCCTTCGATGCCGACGTCGCGGATCAGCACGCCGTGGTCCAGATAGGACTGCCAGCTCGCCTTCGCGTCGGCGAACGGTCCGAAGAGGACGAAGTTCGCGTCGCTCGGCACCGGCGTGAACCCGAGGCCCAGCAAGGCTTCCACCACGCGGTCGCGTTCGGCGGAGAGCTTGTGGACGGTGGCGAGTGTGGCGTCGGCGTGGCGCAGGGCGGCGCGCGCCGCGGCCTGCGTGAGCTTGGACAGGTGGTAGGGCAGGCGCACGAGCTGCAGCGCGTCGACGATGGCCGGCGCGGCCGCGAGGTAGCCCAGGCGTCCGCCGGCGAAGGCGAACGCCTTGCTCATGGTGCGCGAGACGATCAGCTTCGCCGGGTACTCGGCGATGAGCTGGACCGCGCTGGCCTGCGACGAGAACTCGGCGTAGGCCTCGTCCACCACCACGATGCCGGGCGCCGCCTCGAGGACCCCGCGCAGCTGCTCCAGCGGGATCGACCCACCGGTGGGGTTGTTCGGGCTCGTCACGAAGACGATGTCCGCCTGCCGCTCGGCCACCAGCTCCGCGGCACGCGCGGTGTCGAGCGTGAAGTCGGGCCGGCGCGGCACCGGCACCCACTCCGTGCGCGTGCCGGAGGAGATGATCGGGTGCATCGAGTACGACGGCTCGAAGCCCAGCGCGCTGCGGCCCGGCCCGCCGAAGGCCTGCAGGATCTGCTGCAGGATCTCGTTGGACCCGTTGGCGGCCCACACGTTCGCCTCCGACAGCACCACGCGCGTCGACACCGTGAGGTAGTCGGCGAGCTCGGTGCGCAGCGCGACGGCGTCGCGGTCCGGGTAGCGGTGCAGCGAAGCGGCTTCGGCGCGCACGGCCTCGGCCACGTCGGCCACCAGCTCGGGCGGCGGCGGGTACGGGTTCTCGTTGGTGTTGAGCCGCACGGGCACGTCGAGCTGCGGTGCGCCGTAGGGGCTCGTGCCGCGCAGGTCCTCGCGCAGCGGCAGGGCGTCGAGGGTCACCTCGGCGCCGGGCACGGCCGGGGTCTCCTCGGTCATCGGCCCTCCCCCGCGAACCGCGCGGTCACGGCCTCGCCGTGGGCGGGCAGGTCCTCGGCGTCGGCCAGCGCGACGACGCGGCCGGCGACCTCACGCAGCGCGTCCTCGCTGTAGTCGACCACGTGGATGCCCTTGAGGAAGCTCTGCACCGACAGGCCCGAGGAGTGCCGCGCGAAGCCGCCGGTGGGCAGCACGTGGTTGGAGCCGGCGCAGTAGTCGCCGAGCGACACCGGCGCGTAGGCCCCGACGAACACCGCGCCCGCGTTGCGCACGCGGCCGGCGACCTCCCGGGCGTGGGCGGTCTGGATCTCGAGGTGCTCGGCCGCGTAGGCGTCGACCACGCGCAGGCCGTCGTCCACAGTGGACACCAGGATGATGCCGGACTGCTTGCCGCCCAGCGCCTGCCCCACGCGTTCGCTGTGCTTGGTGGCCGCGACGCGCTCGGTGAGCTGCTTGTCCACCGCGTCGGCGAGCTCCTCCGACGTGGTGACCAGGACGCTCGCGGCGAGCGGGTCGTGTTCGGCCTGGCTGATCAGGTCGGCCGCCACGTGAACGGGGTCGGCCGTCTCGTCGGCGAGGATCGCGATCTCGGTGGGCCCGGCCTCGGAGTCGATGCCGATCACGCCGCGCACCAGGCGTTTGGCGGCGGTGAGGTAGATGTTGCCCGGCCCGGTGACGATGTCCACGGGGGCGAGCTCGGCGCCGTCGGTGTCGGTGCCGCCGTACGCGAGCAGAGCCACGGCCTGCGCGCCGCCGACGGCCCACACCTCGTCGATGCCCAGCAGCGTGGCGGCCGCGAGGATCGTCGGGTGCGGCAGGCCGCCGAAAGCCGCCTGCGGGGGCGAGCAGACCACCAGCGAGCGCACGCCCGCGAGCTGCGCCGGGACGACGTTCATGACGACGGTGGACGGGTACACGGCCAGCCCGCCCGGCGCGTACAGCCCCACGCGCTCCACCGGCACCCAGCGCTCGGTGACCGTGCCGCCGGGAACCACCTGCGTGGTCACGTCCTGGCGGCGCTGGTCGGCGTGCACCTTGCGGGCGCGGCTGATCGACTCCTCCAGCGCGGCGCGCACCTGCGGATCCAGCGCTTCGAGGGCCTTGGTGAGCTCGGCCACGGGCACGCGCACGGTCGCCGGGCGGACCTTGTCGAACTGCTCGGTGTACTCGAGGACGGCCTCCACACCGCGGTCACGAACCGCCTCCACCACCGGCCGAACGTGATGCAGCGCCGCGTCCACGTCGTATTCGGCGCGCGGCAGGGCGGCGCGCAGTTCGGCGGCGGTCGGGACCTGCCCGCGCAGGTCGGTGCGGTTCAGCATGGTGACCAGGGTACGAGGTGGCTCTCAGCGTCCGGGCAGGGATACTCGGTGGTGACTTGCCGTCCCACGATGAGGGAAGCCCATGAAGGAGGCCGCCGTGCCGCGGATCGCGTTGTGCCAGCTGAACTCGGGCGACGACCCGGAGGACAACCTGAAACTGGTTCGCTCCGGAGTCGAGGCCGCGGCGGCGGACGGCGCCCGGATCGTCGTGTTCCCCGAAGCCACGATGGCCCGCTTCGGCCGGCCGCTGAAGCCGGTCGCGCAGCCGCTGGACGGGCCCTGGGCCTCGGCCGTGTCGGCGATCGCCGACGAGCACGGGGTACTGGTGGTGGCGGGGATGTTCACCCCCGCCGACGACGGGCGGGTACGGAACACCCTGCTGATCACCGGGCTCGGGCAGCGCCTGGCGTACGACAAGATCCACCTGTACGACGCGTTCGGGTTCGCGGAGTCGGACACGGTGGCGCCTGGGGACAGTCCGGTGACCTTCGAGATCGAGGGGACCGTGTTCGGGGTCGCGACGTGTTATGACATGCGGTTTCCGGAGCTCTTCCGGAGGTTGGCGGACGACGGTGCGGACATCGTGCTGGTGCCGACGTCGTGGGGTGCGGGTGAGGGGAAGCTGGATCAATGGCGCGTGCTGGTGCGGGCTCGGGCGTTGGATTCCGGGTGCTGGGTTGTGGGGTGCGGGCAGGCTGATCCCGCTGCGTCGGCGATCGAGGTGAATCCGAAGGCGCCGACGGGGATCGGGCATTCGGTGGTGGCGGATGGGTTCGGGCGCGTGCTGGTGGAGTTGGGCGATGGGCCGGAGACGGCGGTGGTGGAGTTGGACCCAGGGGTGGCGGGGAAGGCTCGGGGGGCTACTGGGGCGTTGGCCAATCGGAGGTTGTGAGGGTTCTCGGTCGGCGTAGGGCGCGTTGCGGCGGGTTTGAGGTTGATGTGGTTCTCGCGGGGACGTGTTGCGGCCGGGTCGTGGGGTGATGTGGTTCTCGCGGGGCGTCTTGCGCGGGGTGTGCACCCCGAAGCTGAATTGTGTTGACGGCCGGTGAGCCGTTGTCAAGGCGGGAAAGGCGGACCCCCTTTTGTTTACCTACATGTGACCTGGGCGAACCCGTCCCAGCCGTCCCGATCCGTCCCAGCAGCGTGACACCTCACGCTCACGCTCTAGCTGCGAGAACATTGGTTGGGACAGGTGGGACGCCTCCCCTGCGCCCGGGTCATGCGCATGCGCACGGGAAATAGGCAAGAGAACCAATCAACCGAATGGCCCAGTTTAGTGGCATGAGGGTTACCGCCAGGCTCGCGCCTCCGGTCCGAATCACCTCTTCACAACGGCGCCTACCGCTCGAAGTGAGGGTGCATGCATCCGCCGGCTCTGATCACCGTTAAAGCCAGGCGCATGCCTTCCAGCCGGTCCCACCCGGCGCGCAATGCTGATCGAACAGGCCAGCGCGTGCGCCGCAGCGCGCGTGGCCGCCCGCGCGGCGAGCGACGAGGCCGAGGCCCACCCACCTGCACACGGCCGAGCCGAATCCAGCACGGACGGCGTCACTGGGCGCCGTGGGTGCGCTCGTTGTCGACCACAGCCGGTGCGCGGAGCACCGCCAAGACCGCGTCGGGTCAGATCCGCAGGTCGGGAGCCTCCTCAGGCATATCCGTCCGTTTCTCGGCGAGCTGGTGGATCTCGACGCCGCGCGCACCGTCAACCAGGCGTTGCCTGGTCACCCCTATCCGCCTGGGCGGTGGTGTGTGTAGCGGCTTCCGGTTCGCGGGTTTCGGCAGGCGGCCACCAGACGAGGCCGGTCGGCGACCACGGCGTCGAAGATCGGGGTCGTCGCGTCGCGGGCGGTGTGGTGTGTGGTCAAGTCGCCGGCACCACGTCGATGATCATTTCGGACCGGACCCACTCCGGGTCGGCATCGCGTGCTCGTCCGTCGGCCTGTACCGGTACCCACGTGCGGTTGGTGGCGGGGTCGAGGACTGATGGTCCGGCCACCACGCCCTGCCGGCACAGCTGGCGCGCCCCCGAGCAGCGTTCCCCGAGCAGGTAGGTCACTCGATGACCGACCGCCGGCGGCTCGGCCGGGCAGTGGCCACTCATCGCATCGCTCATCACGCCTCCCCCGCCTCGTAGCCGCTGTCGCAGCACACCTGGATCCCCGCTTTCTCACGATAAGTCGCGTCGACGCACCCACGCCGTCATCGCCGTATGACACAAAAGAGTGGTGTTGACCAGGCCACACCGGCGGTCCTGGGGTCCCCGTAGTACCCGCGGAAAATCGGGCGGATATGGCTGACCAGCAATGATTCAGTTGTTGGTGGCGCGGTGGTCGGCGAGGACGTGGTGGACGGGGCCGACGGAGAGCTGGGTGGCGCGGGCGATGGTGCGGATGGACTCGCCGTCGGCGTGACGGGCGAGGATGACACGGCGTTTGTCGGCATCGACGACGCGGGGCCGGCCGCCGACCCGGCCGCGTGCCCGCGCGGCGTCCAGGCCGTTGCGGGTTTTGCGGACGATGTCGCGGCGGCGGTCCTCGGCCAACGCCAGCGCCATGTCCAGGATGAGATTGCGTTCGGTGTGCTCGCCGGCAGCGAGGGAGGAGTCGGAGAACCCCGAGGGGATCCCTGCCGTGCACGTGCACGGGGGATCGGGTGTTGGGCTTTGACATTCCCCACGACAGCGGGACGCGGATAGCCTCTGATGATCAGCTGAGGAGGCGTCGATGACCGATTTCGTCCTGGTGCACGGTTCGTGGCACGGCGCGTGGTGCTGGGAGCGGCTGATCCCTGAGCTAGCCGCGCTCGGGCACCACGCAGTGGCCGCCGACCTCGGGCTCGCCCGCCCAGGGGCGACGTTCGACTCCCTCGTCGAGGCGGTGGAGCGGACCCTCGCCGCGCCCGGACAGACCGTGCTCGTGGCGCACTCAGGGGGCGCGGCGATCGCTCCGCTGGTCGCGAGCCGACGCCCGGTGCGGGAGCTGGTGCTGCTCGCGCCGATCGTCCCCGGCGAGCCGGCGGCGATCGCGCCCGGCTTCGCAGAGGCGCTGGCGCGGCAGGGGCGGACCGAGGACGGCGTCGCGTGGGATTCCGACGACGCCTACGACCTCTTCTACCAGGACTGCGAACGCGCCGACGCGAATTCGGCGATCGAGCGACTCGTCCCCCACCGGATCGGAGCGCTGGCGCCGGGTGTGCACCACGCACACCCGGGAGTGCCCACGCGGCACATCGTCTGCACTGCCGACCGCGCCATCGACCCCCGCGAGAGCGCACGGCTGACCCACGAACGCTACGGTGCGTCGATCGTCGAGCTGGCCGCGTCACACTCGCCGTTCTGGTCGCGGCCGCGTGAGCTCGCGCGGCTACTCGCCGACACCCCTCAACCCGCCCGCTAGCGTTCTCGCGTGCCCCGGCCCCGGCCGGGGTCGACGAACGCGACGTCCGCCGGGGCCAGGGTGAAGAACCGGAACAGGTCCTCCCGGCCGATCTCCGGGAACCGCCGCAGCCCCTCTAGTGTCCTGCGTCAGAAATTCGTCGGCAGAAGTTGGCGAGTGACTCGAGGATCTCAGCGGCGGTCTTGGTCCAGCTGAAAGGCCTGGGGTTGT